>CAYYOT010000010.1:43309-100937 GCA_964473255.1 uncultured Myxococcales bacterium
CGCGGGTTGGGCCTCCAGCGCGGGTTGGGCCTCCAGCGCGGGTTGGGCCTCCGGCAGGGGCTGGGATTCCGGCTCGGGCGGAGGCACTGGCTCGGACGGGGCATCCGGCGCGCTTTTCGCCGTCAGCTCCTCGGTTTTCGGAGGCGGCTCGACGGCCTTTTGTCCCCGGCGGGCGAGGTTCGCGCCGAGGATGGCAAGGATCACCAGGGCAACGAGGCCCAGGGCTACCCAGAGGGGGTCGACGACCATGCGCGGGGTTTAGAGCCCGCCGGCTGCGGACTCAACCGATTTCTGGGGACTCAGCCGTTCGACGCGGCCGGCTTGTCGCTCTCCACGACGTCGACCGGCACGAGCTTGGAAACGCCTGGATCTTCCATCGTCACTCCGTACAGGCGGTCGGGAAGCTCCATGGTTCGCTTGTTGTGGGTGATGAGAATGAACTGGGAGATGGCGGACATCTCCCGGAGCATCTCGTTGTAGCGGCCGACGTTCGCTTCGTCGAGCGGGGCGTCGACCTCGTCGAGAAGACAAAACGGCGTGGGCTTTATGAGGAAGATCGCGAAGATCATTGCGACCGCGGTGAGCGCCTTTTCCCCACCGGACAGGAGGGTGACGTTCTGGAGCTTCTTCCCGGGAGGCTGGGCCATGATCTCGACCCCCGACTCCAGCGGATCCGATTCGTCGGTCATGACCAGAGCGCACCGGCCACCGTTGAACAGTTTCGGGAAGACCTGCTGGAACTTTTCGTTCACGAGATGAAAGGCCTCGACGTAGCGTTCCTTGCTGGTCTTGTTGATCTTGCGGATGGCGGAGCGGAGCGACTCCACCGCATCTTCCAGGTCTTTCCGCTGGCCATCGAGAAAATCGAACCGCTCACGAACCTCCTGGCACTCTTCGATGGCCGTGAGATTGATGGGCCCCATGGCATCGATGCGGCGCCGAAGCTTCTGGACGTTCTTGCGTTCGGCGGAGGTGAGGGGCGCCAGCCCGTGGTACTCCAACAGCTGTTCGTGAATGTCGACCTGGTAGCGTTCGTGCAGCTGCTCCTCGAGGTTGGCCTGTCCGATTTCGCACTCCCGCAGGCGCATCGCTCGCTCCCCGGACTCCTCCTTTTTGGCGTCGATCTCGGCGCGCTTTGCCCGGGTCTGCTCGTTGTCGGCTCGAAGCTTGGCTTCCTCTTCGAACAGTGCCTCCGAGATGGTCTGAAGCTCGACTCGCTCTTCGGATAGGTCGGTCGCGAGCGCCTCCGCCTCCCGTCGATGCTCGGCGATGCGTCCGTCGAGCTCTTCGGTCTCCGAAGACGAGCTCGACATAGCACTGCGGATCCGCTCCTGGCGGGCCTGGACTTCGTCGATTCGCCGCTGGATGCGCTCGGCGTTCTGCGCGGCCGAGTCGCGTTTTTCTCGGCGAGCGGCGGCCGCCACCCGCAGTTCGGTCAGCTCGGCCTGGAGCGATTGGGTCCGCTGGGCCAGCTTTGCGAGCTCCTCGCTCGATGCGCTGACCCGCTGCTCGGCCTGCTCCTTCAGCCGCGAGAGGTCGTCGATGTGGTCCCGGCGTTCCGACACAGAGTTGACGCGCTGCTCTCGCTCGGCCTCGAGCCCGGCGGCTTCCTCGTTCAAGGCTCGGCTTGCCGCCTCGTCGCGCTCGGCGTCTTGACGTTTTCGAGCCAGATCCTGCTCGAGGTTGACGATCGACAGTTCACCCTCGTGGCCCCGGCGTGCGAGGTCCTTCAGGGCACTCTCGAGATCCAAGACCCGCTTCTTGAGCGTCGCCTGGCGCTCGTGAGTCAGTGCGACCTTGGCGTCGAGCGCGCGGACCTCTTCGGTCAGCTCCTTGATCTTGCGCTTCTGCGCCAGGATCCCCGCCGATCCATCGTTCGTACCGCCCCCGGTGAGCAGACCCACCGGGTCCAGAACCTCGCCGCGCAAGGTCACGAGAGTCTTGCGGTGGCCGTTTTCCCGCCACAGCTCCTTCGCCTTCTGCAGGTCGTCGACGACGACGACGTCGCCCAGCAGCACTCGGGCGACGTGCTCATAGCCGGGCTGAGCTCGCACGAGATCGACCATCTTCCCGCAGACCCCTCGGGTCGACAGGTCCGGCCAGAGCTCATCCTCCGATTCGACCCAGACGAAGGAATCGGCGGCCTCCGGCACCGGAAGCTCGCTGGAGCCTTCGACACGAACGAGCTGGCTCGGTCCGGCGGCTCCATCCGGATGTCGGTTCGGGTCGGGGTCGGGACTGAGAGGGGCAGGATACGCCGGGCCGGCGTTCGACGGCAGACGGGAGCCGTCCCCGAGGGCCGGCGGAGCGGCATCGAGGTCGGCGGTGGTGGCTCCGTCGGACAAGGGTGGGCGCGACGAGCGCCGGCGAGGAGCCCAGCTCACGTGATCTTCGCGCAGGTCGAGCGGCACGAAGGTCGAACGCCCCTCGTTCTTGGACTGGAGAAACGCGATCGATTCGACGCCGGCGTCTTGGTTGTCGACGATGACGTACTGGAGTCGATCCCCGAGGACGGCCTCGACCGCTGCCTCGTACCGTGGCTCGGCGGAGACCACGTCGGCGACCAGCCCATGAACCGCGCTTCCGGGCTCGGCCTGCGTCTGCCGCCGCTGCATCAGGGCACGTACGGCTTGCGTGCAGCCTTCGTAGCTCCTCTGGATCTCGGTCAGCGACGTGAGCCGCGCCCGACGGTCGGCCAGGTCATCCTTGAGACGGGTCAGGTCGGTCGAAGCTACGTGAAGCTCCTCCGTGAGGGATGCGAGGGATGCTTCGCGCTCGGAATGCTGGGCCTCGACGTCGAGTCGAAGCTGTCGACTCTCGGCGAGCGCGTTTTCTGCGTCCCGGGCCTGGTTCCGGGCATCCTTTGCCCGTTCGTGGGCCTCGCGGCTGGCCTGCCGGAGTCGTTCGATGCGGGTCGCCAGCTCGGCGAGCGAGCTCTCCAGCGCTGCCGCGGCGTTCTTCGCCTCGCTGATCCGAGTCAGGACGTCGAAGAGCTCCTGCTTGTCGGCCTCCAGCACCTGGCGCGCCTCGGTGTGCAGCGCCACGAGATCATCGAGCTCGGCCTGCTTGGCATCGACGGAGTCGGTTTCACCCTGGGATTCGACTCCGAGGGTTCGCGAGATTTCGGCCGCCGAGTCCGCCTCGCGCATCAAACCTTCCAGTTCGCCTTCGAGCTCCACCAGCTCGGCCTGGGCCTCGGCGTGTCGTTCGATGAGCTTGGCCTTCTCCCGCGCGAACGACTCGGCATTGTTCTCGGCCAGCGCCTGGGCCTGCTGCTTGGCCATCAACTCGTGCTCGCGGGTTCGAAACGCGCCCTTGCGCTCGGCAAGGTCGGCTTCGGCGGCCTGCATCTGGGCCTCGTCGGAAGCGATGTCGGCCTCCATCTGTCCGATCTCGGTCCTCGTGGACTCCAGCGCTCGCGCCTCGTGCGCCTGGGTCGCGGCGAGCTCCAGGTATCGATGTGCGCCCTGGTGCAGCTCCAGGCCTCGCAGTTCCGCCCGAAGGCTCTTGAACTGGCGGGCCTTCTCCGCCTGCTCCTCCAAGGTAGATAGCCGCTTCTTCAGCTCTTCGGTCAGGTCGCGAACACGCGTGAGGTTCTGCTCGGTGGCTTCGATGCGGCGTTCCGCCTGCCGGCGACGCGCCTTGTAGCGACTGACCCCGGCGGCGTCCTCGATGAAGGCCCGCCGGTCCTCGGGCTTCGAAGTCACGATGAGACCGATCCGGCCCTGCTCGATGATGGAGTAGGCGTTCTTCCCGATCCCCGTACCCATGAAGAGGTCGAGGATGTCTCGCAGCCGACACTGGACCTTGTTGATCCCGTACTCGGACGTCCCGTCCCGGAACAATCGACGGGTCACGGAGATCTCTTCGTAGCTTTGGTACTCGGGCGGGACGAGCTGGCCGTCGTTCTTGAAGGTGATCGTCACCTCCGACATTCCCATCGGGCCCCGCTGCTCGGAGCCGGCGAAGATGACGTCCTGCATACCGCTCCCGCGCAGCTGCTTCGCGGCCTGCTCGCACATGACCCAGCGGATCGCATCGACGATGTTCGACTTTCCGCAGCCGTTGGGGCCGACGATCCCGGTGACGCCATCGCCGAAGCGCAGGACGGTCCGATCGGCAAAGCTCTTGAAACCGTGGATTTCGAGGCGGCGGATCTTCATTCGAGCCTATCCTCGTCTATTGCGCGCTCGGACAGAACGCAACCCCTTGATGTCTAGCACCGCCGGACCCCAACATCTGGGTATGGTCAGGCGGACGGGGCGCGACCCTCCCCGGGGCCGCTGAGGGCTTCCGTGTACCGCGGGTCGGTCCGGATTCCGTCGAACTTTCGATCCGATTCGACCCAGAGGCGGACGTTCTGGGGCTCGATCCGCATAGCCTCCGCCAGCACGTCGAACGCGTCGTCGTTGCGGCCCCAGGCCGAATAGAGCGACGCGAGATGGTAAGGAATGAGGACGTCGCCCGATCGCAACTCCCGAGCTCGGGCCAGTGATGCTTCCGCCTCGGCGTAGAAGCCTTGAAACGAGTAGGCCACGCCCAGGTCGAGCAGGGCGTCGACGTTCTCGGGCTCGACGCGGACGACCTCTTTCAGGATGCGGATGGCCTCAGCGTGTTGACCGGCATCGATCAAGGCTCCGGCCAGCTCGAGCTGCGCACCGTAGTCGGCGGGGTCGAGCTCGACGGCCACCCGAAACTCTTCGATAGCTTTGTCGAGATCGCCCGCATCGAGGTAGCAGAGCCCGAGGTTCACGTGGGCGTCCGCGTAGTCGTACTCGAGCCGGATCGCCTCCTGGTATCGCTCTACGGCCATTTCGTGCCCATGGGTCGATAAAAAGCACGCGAGATTGTAGTGGGCGGTCGGGCTGTCGGGCTCGAGGCGGATGGCTTCCAAGTACTCGCCGAGAGCCTCGAGAAACATGCCCTTTTCGCCGTACACCGTGGCGAGGTTGTCGTGGGCATGTGCCGACTCCGGGTCGAGCTCGATGGCCTTGCGGAACGCTGCGATCGCTTCGTCCAGCCACTTGCGGTCCGCGGCTTCGATGCCCCGGCTGTTGTATTCGTCGCTCTGCTGCTGTCGGCGAGTCTTGTCGCGATCGTTGCCACTCATTCGCGCGATCCGAGGCGCATCCAACTACTCATCGGGCCCGGGCCCGTCAACGAAGGACCACGCCAAGTGTCCTGGATGCCTAGTTTACTCGCTTGAAGCCCTGTGGCTATGGTCCCGGCGATGAACCGAAGGGGATGCGCCGCTCTGGCCGTGGCGCTGTGGGGAAACCTGATGTGGGTGGGCTGCGGAGATGATTCCGACGGCGGCAGCAACCCGGTAACGGCGGCCGAGGCCCGGGACTACTACGGGCTCACACCAGGGACGTGCATCGTCTACAGCCGCAACTTCTCCGACGTCCTCAAGGCGTCGGTCGAGGTGACGCTGCCGCCCGAAAACCTGTTTCCGGGCAGGGACGTCCGTCAATGGGAGCTCAACACCATCGGGAGCAGCGACCTGGCGATCCGTCGGTGGTTCGAGGTCGTCGGCGGAGAGGTACGAATGATCCGTGACCAGGTCGGCACCACGACCGACAACCGATTTCGGCGCGACTACGAGGACGCCCCCCCGCTCTGGGCGGTCATTCAGCGGCAGACCGCCGACGAGCTCGAGTTTCAGGGCAATCGGTTCACGGTGACGACGACGCCCACGAGAGTCGTGGGTCCGGACGGTGAGGAAGACGACGGCACGGTCGAGGTCCATACGTGGGACTTGACCGACGACGACGTCGATTTCGAAGGCATGTCGACCTTCGCGTTCCAGTATTTGCTGGAGCGTGACAACGACCAGGATTCGTCGGCCTACAACTTCGTTCCATTCATCGGTTTCGTTCGCATCGATGACTTTGGCGAGGACTTCGGCGGCACCGGCGCCGAGTTCCGTATGATCGATTCTCGAGTCTGCTCGGAGAGCGGCTCGTGTGAAGGTAACCCGTCGGAGTGCACGCCGCTCTGATCGAGGGGCGGCTCCGGAGGGGAAGGGGGAGGTTATGAGAGTTCTGAATCGTTTCGCGGTCAGCGCGGTCGTCGCGCTCGGGGCGTGTGCCGGCAAAGGGGGTAGCGGTCCGGTGGCGCCGATGGTCGTCGACGCCGAACGGATCATTCCCAGCATCGAGGCGCTCGACCGGGTCAAAGCCAAGTGCAAGCTGACCATCCGGAACGTCCGTGCGACCCCGGTCACGGTTACCGGGTTCAGCTATTCGTTCACGGCCGAGGACCCGATGGTCGAGTCGGTCTCAAAGAAGATCGAGGCGAAACACGTGATCGAGGCGGGAACGACGGTCAGCATCGAACTCGAGGAAGAGATGCGTCTCCCCATCAAGAGTGACGGGTATCTCGACTTGCTGGCCAAGCGCTCGGTTCCGGTGAAGCTCGCTGGTTCGGTCACGTTCGACGACGAAACGAGCACGGATTTCGTTCGAGCGGGTTCGGTCGCCATGCCGAAGCTGCCGAAGCTGGTCGTCTTTCAGACCCAGGCCGGTCGCTACGAGGGTGAGGGCGTCAACGTGATCTTCTATCTACGACTCGTAAACGAGAACCCGTTCGGCACGGTCGTCGAAACCGCGACCTACGCGATCGAGCTCGAAGGCAAGACCGTCACCGACGGAACCGCCGGCATCGGAATCCGTCTCGTGCAAGGGGGCGCTCAAGAATACGAAGTGAACGCCGACATCGACGAGAGCACCTTTGGCAGCGACTACAAGAAGTACTTGAAGGCTTCGATCATCGACTACGTGGTGAGCGGTGAGCTCACCATCGAGGGCATCACGACCCCGTACAGTCACGGGGGCACGATCGAGTTCGATTGAGGCGACGCTTCGGCACCGCCCCTCAGTCGGAGGGGCGGTTGGTCGCCTCGGACAACACGTCGGTGGTCGATGGGATCCGTCGCAGCTCGGTGCGCGCCACCCGCCAGGCCTGCTGAACGATCCAGGAAACCGAGCGATCTTGGCGCTTGGCCTCTTTCTGAATCTCCTCCAGCATCTGCTCGGGAAAATAAAGGCTCTGTTTGACGCCGGTGCTCATGGAGTTTGTCCGTCCGTCGGGCGCAAGCCGCTACTCTTCACGGTTGCTCGATTCGAGCACGTCGTTGACGGATGGGAACCGCATGATCTCGGTGCGGGCGATGCGCCATGCCTGCTGCACGATCCACGATAGTGAGCGGTCCTGTCGGTTCGCCTCTTCTTGTATTTCCTTGAGCATCTCCTCGGGGAAATAGAGAGACTGCTTACGCTTGTCGGTGTTCGCCATGGTCTCCTCGGTGGGTTGGGGCCCGGAACTTCCGCACATTCCCCGACCGCGAGGCATGATGGGGCTGGCAAGAGATCGTGTCAAGAATGCGCCCGGACCACGGTCGGTTCCACTCTAGGGATCGATCGAAGTGGTCACGGCCGCGGCGAACGCAGCCTCGGCCCGCGCGCGCGAAGCGTCCGTTTGCTCGCTCAAAGCGGCCAGCACGTGGCAACCGCCACTCACCCACGGATCGTCGACCAAGGTGGAAGCGAAAGTGTCGCCGTTCAGTCGCACGGCGCAGTCGCCGTCCCCCATCCACACGCCGAGACTCGGTTCGCGCTCGACGCCGACCGTCGCCAGGAGCGTCGTCAGCGGCTCGACCGCACCGAAGCGCTCGGACATGGGCATGGTCAGGGGTCGCAGGCAGTCGGAGGGCGGTGATGCATCGCCCGTCACGGGGTCGACCAATCCGGGGGCACTCAGCCATCCTCGCGCCAGACTGCCGAACTCGTCCGGGCACCAAGCCGGTGCTCGGCTCGGAACGCCGCGAACGGCCAACGAAGCGAGTTCCCGAAGCTCCGGGGTGAAGAGCTCGGCGGGATGCCCGGGAGCGGCGTCGTCCAGGGTGAGGTCGACGATCGCCGACTGGAGAAGCTCATCACGTTCGCGGAAGCGGCCGAACGGCTCGCCGACCCACACGTCGACTTCCTGGTCGCAGCGCGTGAGCGCATCGTAGTCTCGGCAATAGCCCTCCGGATCGGGTCGAACGGCCACTTCGAGGACCAGGTTGAGGACGATGGCGGCGGCGGAAGCCAGCGAGCGTCCGATCGGATCGCGGAAAGCATCGGGCATGCGGTCGGGGGACGAGTCTTCGCCTTCCTGCGAGCGAGCGTGAAGGGTCTGCGAAGCGAGCCGTCCACGAAGGAGGGCTCGGTCCCACGGCGGACGCGGGTCATCCAGCCAGCCTTCGGTTCGGAAGGAGTAGACGTCGTAGGCAGCGGACCAGTGCGGCAGCACGCCCCAGTCGCCGGCCTCGCATCCCCAGGTGCGTCCGCCGAAGGCCGCTTCCGGTGTGCAGTGGACGAACGGCACCTCCCGCGTGTGGAGGGCACTCTCGGCTTCCACGTAGCTCCGCTGGGAGATCCGCTCGAGCGCCTCTTGAGGGGTCGAACACGTATCGCGGCACAAGAAGTCGAGAAGGCCGACCGGCCCGTGCGCTTCGATGAACGCGGCTACCTTCGCTCTCTCGGGGACGTCGTGGTCGAAGGTGAGCACCAGGTCGGCATAGCCGAACCGCAGGGCCGCGCGGTCATAGGGGCCCAGATCGACCTGCTCGGTGCGCAGCGCCAGCGGAAGGGGGTCGGTGACCGACGCCGTCAGACGATGGGTCGGGTCGAGATTCAGAGGGTCGGTCGAGGCGGCATAGTTGGGGCGTACGCCGAGGCCGAGCAGGAGCGCCTTTAGCCAACGATGGCGAAAAAGGCGCTCTCGGGTCCGGCGCTCGGCCTCCTCGGGACCAGCGGTCCCGACCCGGGTGGCCAAGGTCAGGGCCCCGACAGTGCCTCGGTCGTCGACCAAGCGGCCAGCGGCGAGCCAATCGGACCGAAACTTCGCTCGCACCTGCCGTCCATCGTGCCAGTCGCGACGCTCCTCGATCGTTGCCGACACGGGACGACCGAGGGCTCGGGAAGCAGCTCCGGCGCTCGAAAGACGGATGCGTTGGGCGTCGGCGGATGGCAACGTCGTCGTCGCGCGCGCCAGACGCGTCTCGAGGCGGGAAGCGAACGCGTTCGACGCGAACGACGTCAGTCCGACCTCGAATCGTTGGTTCGCCGCCTGCACGGCCCGCAGGAGCGACGTCGAAGAGGGACTTCCGCGGGAGGCGAGCAGGCGCTCCGTCCAGTGGGCCGTCCGCTCGGCTTGGGCGATCGGCGTCGTGAAGTCAGCGTCGACCTGAAGCCGCACGATTCGACCCGAGCTGCGCTCGACGAACGAGCCCACCGAGATCGCGAATGGGCCACCCGCGGGGAGAATGCCGACCCGGTGGTGGCGAAGGTCGCCGGTTCGCGCCCAGTGAATCGAGCCCCGTCCCGTCTCGTGGTCCCATGTCTCCGCCTCCGCGGCTCGGCAGAGGGCTTCGAGGGTCACCGGGTCCGGCTCTTCGAGGCCGATACAGGGCTCTGATGCGCAGGCCCGCGCCTCGACGCGCGCCGCCAACTCTGGATCGTCTCGAAAAAGGGGGGCCAACGCCGCGACCGAGCAACCGCTAGGGCGGATCTGAAGAGCATCCTCGGGTACCGCGGCGCCGCGTTCTTCAAAGGCGCCCTCCAGCTCGGCCGAGATGCGGCGCACGGCCTCCTCCAAGGCCACGACGGCGTTGGCGGGAACGTCGGGGGCCAGCTCCAAGACCACGGGCTCGACCTGTCGGTCGGACCAAGGTACGCGCTCGTCCACAAAGGCCAAACGCGGAAGGGCGCCGACCGCGTCGAAGCCGAAGCGGTCGAGCTCGTCGAACTTCGACCTCAGCCGCGAGTCGGGCTCGGCGGCGAGCGGTCGCATGCTGTAGCGAAGCCATACCGTCAGGTCGGGTTCGAAACCCAGCTCGTCGGCGACGTCGTGGCCCAATCGGACCGCGGCGGGGGTCGTCCATTCGATATAATCCCGTGCCGCGCGATGACCTTCGAAAGCGGCGGACTCGACGAAGGGCGAAGCCACGTGGGGCAGGGGTCGAACGTCGAACAGCGGGCCGACATCGACGGGAACGTCGTTGCTCCCGAAGTCGACGACCAGCGCGCCCGAACCGGTCTCGGTCGCCAAGGCGGCGAAGAGACGACCATCGTCGTTGCTCACGAAAAGGCGGTCGGCGGCGACCTCGAAGCTGACGCGTTCGAGAGGTGCATGAAGGCCGCTCAGGGAAGCCGCGGGTCCCGTCTCGCCCGGCGGGGCGACCACCGACACGCCCAGGTACCACTCACGGTCGCTGTCGAACCAACCCGCCGGAAGGCCGGCTTCAAAGAGCTGGGGGGCCTCGGCTCCGCACCCGAGGGTCGTAGCGAGGGCAAGGATGCTTGCCGCTCGAAACCGATCGCCCGCGAACACCCCGCGAGTGTACAGCAAGTCCGAGGCCACGGCCGGCCGGTTGATGGTTAGACGTCCAGCTCGTCCACGTCGGCCGCTTCGGCGTACTCCATGATGAATCGGTAACGCGGCGCGGGATCCTTTCCCATGAGCTCCTGCATCGTCGTCGATGACGCTTCGTCGAGGACGACCCGAAGAGTTTTTCGGTGCTTGGGGTCCAAGGTCGTCGCCTTGAGGTCCGGAGCCGGCATCTCGCCCAGCCCTTTGAAGCGGCTGACCCGCGGAGAGACGTTCTTGGGCAGGTCGGACAGGATGCGATCCCGCTCTCCATCGTCCAGCGCCCAGTGCGTCTCCTTGGCGGCGTCGATCCGATACAGAGGCGGCTGGGCCAGGAAGATGTGCCCCCCCTGGACCAGCTCCGGCATGTGCATCACGAAGAACGTCAGAAGCAGCGAGGCGATGTGAGCCCCGTCGTAGTCGGAGTCCATCAACAGGAACACTCGTTCGTAGCGAAGCTTGCTCAAGTCGAGTTTGGCGCCGATCCCGCAGCCGAGAGCAGAGACGATGTTTCCGATTTCCTTGTTGTCCAAGACCTTGGTCAAGGAAGCTTGCATCGTATTCAAGACTTTGCCGCGGAGCGGAAGGATGGCCTGTGTTTTTCGGTCGCGAGCCATCTTTGCCGAGCCGCCCGCGGAGTCACCTTCCACGATGAAGAGCTCGCTGTTTCTCGGGTTCGTGCTCGCGCAGTCGGCGAGCTTCCCCGGGAGATTCAAACGGTGGGATACGGCCGACTTGCGCGTGACCTGCTGCGCGGCTACCCGCGACGCCTGGCGGGCTCGGGCGGCGAGCTCCACCCGGTCGCAGATCTGGTCGGCCATCGTGCCGTTGTGGAGCAGCCAGTGCTCGAGCGCCGGACGGACCATGTTCTCCAGGAGCCCCTGGGCTTCGGAGTTGTTCAGTCGACCCTTCGTCTGGCCTTGAAACTGCGGTTCCTTGATGTAGGTCGAAAGGATGCCGACCAGACCCTCGCGGATGTCCTCGGCCGAGATCGTGAGGCCCTTGGGAATGCGCTTCTTTGCCGTCATGTAGGCGCGTACCGCTTTGACGACCGCGGCCTTCAGCCCGTTTTCGTGACTGCCGCCGTCGGCGGTACGCACACCGTTCGCGAAGGAGTACAGCGATTCGGACGTGCCTTCGGTCCAGGTCAAGATAAGCTGGGTTCGCGGATACTCCTCTCGTTCCAAGAGGAACGGTTCGGTGTGGATGCTTCGCCGGCCGAGGCCTTCGAGCAGATGCGGCAAGTACTCCTCGAGGCCTCCCGGGTGATGGAACTCGAGCTCCTCGCCGGCCCTGGGGTCCTGGTACCGAATCGTGACCTCGGGGTGGAGGAAAGCTTTGCTTTCGAGAAGCTCTTTGACGCGCTTCGGGTCGAAGCGTGAGGTCATGGAGAAGATGGTCGGATCGGGGCGAAAATGAATCCGAGTTCCCGTTCGACGAGTCGACCTCAGCTTCTTCAGCTTGGTCTTCGGTTTTCCCAATCCGAAGGCCTGCGTCCATTCGTGGCCGTCACGTTCGACCCAGACGGTGAGTTCCTCCGATAGCGCATTCACCACCGACGAACCGACACCGTGCAGGCCTCCGGAGACCTCGTAGCTGCTGCCTTCGAACTTGCCGCCCGTATGGAGGGTGGTCAGGATCAGCTCGACCGCAGGCCTGCCGTACTTCTTCATCTTGGCCACGGGAATTCCGCGGCCGTCATCCCGGATGCTCACCCCGCGATGGTCGTCGTCCAACACGACTTCGATCGTTCGGGCGTGCCCGTTGATCACTTCGTCGACCGAGTTGTCCAGGATCTCGCGAAGGAGGTGATGGTAGCCATGAAGGTCGGTCCCGCCGATGTACATGCCGGGCCGCAGCCGGACCGGCTCGAGTCCCTCCAGGACTCGGATGTCCTCGGCGTCGTAGCGTTTGGCGGAAGAAGACGTACGCCGAGCCATCAGCCTTCCTCCGTTTCGCCGAGTTCCGGCACTGCCGGTTCGAGCGGTTCGAATTCGGCAAACCGGGAGCGCTTCACGAGGGCCTTGCCTCGTCCCGCGCGGGTGGCGGCGAGACTATCGGCGAACAGCTCGTACCGTCGTCCCTTTTCCGTCTTGACCACGACCGATCCCTTGCGTTCCGAGGGCACGTACCGGGCGACGAGGATCTCGGAGTTGGCGGCGAGCTTGATCAGCTGCGTCCCTCGACCCGGTCCCGACAGGACGGTGAGCTCCTCCAGGTCGACGGCGATCCCGTGCCCGTCGGTGGTGGCGGCCAGGACGTACCCCGTGACGTCCTCGTTTGCCTGCAGGAACACCGTGCACACTTCATCGGACTCGCGTAGCCGAGCGAACTTCCGCCCGCTCCGCGTCGACGGTTCTCGATGCGGCCACAAGGCAAAGCGAAACGACAGGCCGCCTCGCGTTACGGCAACGCCGTACGGAGGGCAGGGCGTGCCGTCCTCGTACACCTCCTCCCCTTCGGGGATGGTCACCATCCGCGGGTCGAACGATAGCGCGGCGACGACGCGCTCCCCGTCATCGAACTTGAAGAGCTTCTGCAGCGGGTCGCCGTACCCGGTCGAGGCGGGTATTCCGTCGATCCGCGTGACATAGCAGATGCCGCGGTTCGTGAAGAAAGCGCAGGTCGAACGGGTGGAGCCGGCGAGACACGCGAGCACCCGGTCACCGTCCTTGACGCGCGTGGAGGACAGGTCGCGGACGGTCTGCTGGCGCTTAACCCAGCCCCGTTCGGTCACGATGACATAGGCGTCCTCCTCGACGATGAAGTCGGCGGCCGAGAACTCGGGCTCGGCTTCCTGGCTGACGATCCTCGTTCGTCGCTTGTCGCCATACGCCTTCTTCACCTCCTCCAGCTCGGCCTTGAGGAGGTTGCGCAGCTTGCTGGGACTCTTGAGGATGCCGCGGAGTCGTCGGACTTCGGCTCGCTTTTCGTCGGCTTCTTTCCGCACGAGCAGGATCTCGAGCTTGGCCAGCCGGTACAGGCGCAGCTCGAGAATGGCGTTGGTCTGCTCCTCCGAGAGATCGAAGCGCCGCATCAGCTTCTTGGCGGCGTCGTCCCGCCCGTTGCTGGCCCGGATGAGCTTGATGATTTCGTCGAGGGCGTCGAATACTTTTTCGAACCCCTCCAAGACATGAAGGCGCTTCTCGAGCTGGTCGAGCTCGAAACGCAGGCGATTCTGAAGCACCTCGTTCCGAAAATCGACGAAGTGCCGGAGCATGGAGCCCAGGTCCAACCGGTCCGGCGTAGGGAGGGTCGGATTGTCGGAGGGTACGAGGCAGGTGAGATTGACGGCGACGTTGGTCTGCAGCGGGGTGTGCTTGAACAAGTAGGCCATCACCAGCTCGGGATTGGCGTCCCTTTTCAGCTCGAGGACGACCCGCACGTCGGTCGTCGACTCGTCGCGCACATCCACCAGGGCAGGGAGCTTCCGAGAAACGATCGCTTCCGCGATCTTCTCGATGACCACCCGCTTTTCCAGGCCGTACGGGACGGAGCGCAGGACGACCCGCGGCGCGCCCGAGCGGCCCTCCAGCTTCCATTCGGCGCGGAGCTTCAGGCTGCCTTGTCCGGTCTCGTAGACCTGTCGAAGCTCGGCCTTCGAGCTCACGAGCTCGCCCCCGGTCGGAAAGTCCGGGCCCTTGATGAACCGCTGAAGGCGCGCGGTGGTCAGCGCCGGGTCGTCCACCAAGGCGATGCAGGCGTCGACGACCTCGGTGAGGTTGTGGGGGGGAATGCTCGTGGCGAGTCCGACGGCGATGCCTTGGGCCCCATTGACCAGCAGGTTTGGATACCGCGCGGGGAGGACCTGGGGCTCGGCTCGCTCGGCATCGAACGTAGGACGAAACGGGACGGTCTTCTGCTTCAGCTCGGCGAGCAGTTCGACGGCGAGAGGCGCGAGCTTGGCCTCGGTATAGCGGTACGCCGCCGGGGGGTCGCCGTCCTGCGAGCCGAAGTTGCCCTGGCCCACGACGAGGGGCGCCCGCATGACCCAATCTTGGGCCATCCGGACCAGCGCGTCGTAGACCGCGCCATCGCCGTGCGGATGATACTTGCCGATGACGTCGCCGACGATGCGAGCGCACTTGGCCGGTTTGCCGTCCGGGTTGACCCGAAGCTCATGATGCATCGCGTACAGGATGCGCCGCTGGACGGGTTTGAGGCCGTCGCGGACGTCGGGGATCGCCCGGGAGGTGATGACGCTGAGCGCGTAGTTCATGTAGAGGCGCCGGGCCTCCTCGCTCAGGGACACCTCGAGGATGTGCGGGTCCATTTGTTCAGGTCGGTTTAGCGAGCCGCGAGATCGGCGTCAAACCGCGGCTCCCTCGAAGACGGTTCGCGGAGCCGTTCGCGGTTGCACGGTCGGCGCGGTTCATGTCGTTAAAATCTGAGGGGTTCGCTTGCGAAGACCGAACGGATGTACGCGGCTACGGCACAAAGGGGCTGAAGACCGCACTGGTCTCGGTCTTGCCTAGGAAAGCATCCGGATGGGTCTCCGAAGCCTGATCGCGCCTGTTGCCGCCCTGGTCCTCGCCCATGGACCACCGGTTCGGGCTCACGAGATCGAGCTCCCCGTGGCGGAGCTGGACCGCAGCGTGCGAGCCATCGAGCGCACCATCGCCCATTACAGAGAACGGCCGGTGTTCGAGCCGATGGTGTCCCATACCTCCGACCATCGGCGGGTTCTCGGAGCGGCGGAGATCGACTTCGCCCTGGGGGACGGGGCGCGAGCCCTGCGGCTTCTCTTGGCGCAGGCCCAGCAGCCGAAGTTCCGACAGGCTCGCGAGTACGTCCCGACCCTGCTCCTGATCTCCGAAATCCTCGAGCGGTCCGGGGACGACTACGGTGCCATGCACTATGCCCGAAAGGCCCTCGAAAACGGCGGTGATGCCGAGGCGATGGCGGAGGCGGGCGCCCGTTGGTTCAAGCTCGCTCGGCGCTGGCAGCGTCTCGCGCCGCGACGTGAGGTCTATGAGCTGTGGCGCCGCAACGGCGGACAGGCGGCAGCCGCAGGCGATGAGGCTGCCGGCGTCCTGTACGAGGCGGCTTTCGCGGCCCGGGCACTGGGCCAGGCGGCTGAGGCCCAGCGCTTGTTGGCACAGGTGCCTTCGGGCAGTCCCCACGGTTCTCGCGCGGCCTATCTGGCCGCGGTGGTCTTCGTGGGGCAGGGCGATCTCGGGAACGCCGAGCGGTGGTTTTCGGCGGTCATGGAATGGCCGATTCCAGCTCGGTTCGAGGAGCGCCCCACGCAGCGGGCGCTGGAGCGCGAGGTTCGCGAGCTCGCAGCGCTGTCCGCCGGTCGACTGCGCTACGAGGGTGGCCGACTCGAAGAAGCGATGGAGGCCTACGGCCGAGTGCCGGAGACCTCGGTGCACTTTCGGGAGGCGTGCTGGGAACAGGCCTTCCTGACGCTCGAGCTCGAGCAGCCTCGCCGGACCATGGACCACCTGAAGTGTGTGCAGGACCTGGGAGCGAGCGGAAAGCGTCACGTCGATGCCCGCCTGTTCGAGGCTTCCCTGCTCGCCCATCTCGGGCACTATGAGCGGTCGCTCGAGCGGTACGATCTGCTCCACCGTCAGTTCGAGCGGGAGCATGCGGCGTTCGCTGAGCTCGCGGACCGCATCGAGGACCCGGCTCGCTTTCTGTTCGACGCCATGGAGCGCTCCGCCAGCGACGACGACCCGAATTTGTCGCCGGGAGCACCCACGCTGTTCGGCGATGCGTGGACCAAAGAGGTCGACTCGGCCTACCGCATCGACAGCGGGCTGGACGGAGCGGTCGGCGACTCGACGGTCATGGAACGCGAGGTCGCCGAGTACCTCGCGCTACTGCAGAACGTGGACTCGTTCCCTCAGGTGCGATTTCGGCGGGAGAACATCAACCGACTGCTGGTCGAGATCGACCATCTCATCGGGCACGCCGGCGACCTCTCGCTGAAGACCCACGCAAGCCTCGAGCTGACCGATGCAGGGGGCCATCCCGCCGAGCAGGCCAAGCTCCGCGAGCTGATGACGCGCCTTCGGCAGGCGCGCACCGAGGCCCAGGCCGAGCTGACCGCGCTGCTCGCCGAAGCCGAGCGCCAGCTCCGCGCCGCGCGCGCCGAGCTGACGGCCCTCGACGACGAGCTGGCCCGCATTCGGCGGACAGCGTCGACCCTCCGCCGCGAGGCAGACGACGTCGCCGACACCGTGGCTCGTGCCTCGCTGGAAGACGTCGAGGAACACCTCGCCGGCGCCGCCATGCGAGCGGAGGTTGGGGTGCTCGACACCTTCTGGCTGAAGAAGCAGGAGCGCACGCGCGCCATCGAGAGGCTCCTTGCGGAGAAGAAGGAAGCCGAAGCCCAGATCGATGAAGCCCGGCGCATCGCCGACCAACTGCGTTGAAGTTTCACTTCGGCGGACACCCGCGCAAAGCGCGCAAGAGTACGGAAACCCGAACGCAAGTCAGATTGTCGGGATGCGTCCGACAGAACGTCACAGGTGCCCTTTGGGCGCCGATCTGACCCTTACGATCCGTTCCTTGCGGGGAGTGGCGGCCGTGGTTCGCATCACGGCCCGAACCGCCAAATCCTGACCAAGCTATCAGTGTAAACGCCAGTAAATGTGGCCTGGCGCACGGAAAACACATCCAAACTTACCCTAATTCCACGGTAAAAATCGGGGTCCCACGGAGTCAGCGTGCTTTACGAGTCACCGTCTCCTAGGCAAGCCTGCATGTCGCCGAACTGACTATGAGTTCGGCCACCCAACCTGAGGATCCCATTGATGAAGCGAATACTGATGTTTGGACTTGCTGTGGGCAGCGTCACGCTGGCTACGGCGTGTGGTGATGACGGCGACGGCGGCGTTCAAGTCTCCTTCGACCCGCTGACGGTCGAAGGGGCGGGAGACGGGCCGATCGCCTTGGAGCAGGGCACGGTCGGAAGCGACTACAGTGCCGAGATCATGGCATCCGGCGGATCGTCGCGCGGTCTCCGCTGGTCGCTGCAGAACGAGGACCAGTTCCCCCCTGGCCTCTACATCAGCACCCAGCTGAACCCCTTGCGCATCAACGGTCGGCCCCGGACCGCCGGTGACTTCAACTTCCGGATCCGGGTCACGGATAGCACCGAGGCCATCGTCGACGTCGATGTAACGATGACGATCGTCGACGGTCCCCCGCCCCTCGGCATCACGACGGAGAGCCTTCCTTCGGGTTCGGTCGACGCGGAGTACGGTGACTTTCAGTTCGAGGCCGAGGGTGGGACCGAAGAGAACTACGTCTTCTCGGTCGACGTGAACACCCTTCCCCCGGGCATGTTCCTGGACGCGACCGGGATCCTGAGCGGAACGCCGACCCGCGGTGGGGCGTTCCCCATCGTCGTTGCCGTGGCTGACTCCGCCGGTGACCGCGCGACGCGCTCCTACACGCTCGAGATCTCCGAGGGGCCGGAATGCGAGATCGAGATCCTCACGCGAAGCTGCCCCGACGCCAAGGAGGGCGAGGTCTACGAGTGCACGATCGATCTGAGCGGCGACGCATTCCCGATCACCATCGAGCTTGGGGCGGGCAGTGAGCTACCCGCAGGCCTGGAGCTCGTCCAGCCCGAACCCACGGGTATGGAGTGTGCTGCCGACGGCTCCTCGGTCGTGACCGCCACCGGCTTCATCCGGGGGGTTCCTCTCGACTCCGGTCAGGTCGCTTTCCAGATCCTCGCTCGCGACGTCGACCGAGGTCTCGACCGCCAGTCCTTCTTCATGTTCGTCGACGAGCCGGACCCCCCGCTCCGGGTAACCGGCCGTCTCATCTATCCCGACGTTCCCGACTCGGAGGGTGACCCCACCGAGGCCTTCGTCCTCTTCGGATTCGAAGTGAACAAACGGACCCGCGTCGAGGTCGTCGCGATCGGCGGCAACCCGCCGTACTCCTGGCAGGTTCAGACCGGGCCGGAGTCGCTGCCGCCGGGCTGCGCGTTCACGAGCACGACGCCCAACTCTCTGCTGGACTGCACGCCCATGGAGTCGGGAAGCTGGTGCTTCACGCTGCGGGTGGAAGATGCCGACGGCGAGTCGAACTCCCGTGAATTCTGCGTCGACGTTCGCGACGAGGTGTTCCCGGTGTCGATCCCAACTGCGGTCGACGCCCCTCAGATCACGACGCTACCCACGGCCACGATTTCCACCTCGACCGTCGGTCCGAGCGGAGGCCTGGACTACCAGGCGACCATCGAGGCCGAAGGTGGCGTGCCGGACGACCGGATCGGATACGGCTGGCGGGTGACGCCGGTGGATGGTCTGCCCCCGGGCCTGACCATCTTCGCGACGGGCGAGCCCACTTTCATTACCGGAGTACCGACGGCGACGGGAACCTACGAGTTCGACATCACGGTGTTCGACAGCGAGCAGCGCCAGTCCCAGGCGCCGTTCCGCATCGAGGTCGTCACCTCGACGTCCCCCAAGCCCTGAGCCAGCCTTTCTTTCCGGTCGTTGTTGACCCACATGGCTAGGAGTGGCCCCGCTGGCCACTCCTGGCCCTCTCCCCCTAGCTCGACTCCCCGACGCGCCTCGAAAGGATCCCGAGGCCGGCGCGCCACTCACTGGGCCGCTGTTGTGAAATCCTCAGCGTCCTCCGGTACGGTGCGAACGTGGAGCCCGCCGACGCCTGTGCCGGGACGCTCGTCCTCGGCCGCTACCGACTGGTCCGGCGGATCGCGGTCGGAGGCATGGGCAACATCTATCTGGCGCGCAGCGAAGGGGCTGCTGGCTTCGTCCGGCCGGTCGTGATCAAGCAGATCCGGTCGGAGCTGCTCGACGACACCAGCGCGGTCCGCATGTTCGAGCGGGAAGCCCGCATCAACGCGCGCATCAGTCATCCCCACATCGTCAGCGTTCTCGAGTTCCAGAGGGAGCGCGGGGCGTACGTCATGGTCATGGAGTACGTTCCGGGCCTCGCCCTGAGCGCATGGCTCCGGTTTCACCGGCGGGCGGAACGAAGCGTCGCGACGGCGGTCGCCGTCGAGGTCACGGAGCAAGTCCTGACCGCTCTGAGCGCCGTCCACGGCCTCATCGGCCCCGATGGAGCTCCGACGCCGGTCATCCATCGGGACATCACGCCCTCCAACGTCCTCCTCCATCGCGAGGGCCACGTTAAGCTGACCGACTTCGGAATCGCTCGGCTTCAGCAGCATGAGCCCGACGAGTACGAGACAAAGACCCACAGCATCAAAGGCAAGGTGGCTTACCTTTCGCCCGAAGTGCTCACGGGAGAAGCGCCCACCCCCGCCTCCGACATCTTCGCCACCGGCGTCATGTTTCACGAGATGCTCGTAGGCAGGAACGAGTTCGCCGCGGGAGAAGTCGCCGCCACGCTGACCCGAATTCTGAACCACGAGCTCACGCCGCCCTCTGCCCTCCGCGCGGACGTCGGGTCCGACGTGACGGAGGTCATCTCGAAGGCCACGGCGAAGGAGCCCGATGAACGGTATCCGTCGGTCGATGCGTTTCGGGCCGCCCTGCGCGCCGTCCGGACCGTCCCGCCGGAGGCAGCGGCGGCCCAGCTGAAGGACCAGCTGCGGACCGATCTGGGTCACCCGGATCTCGAGATCCTCCTGGGCGACCTCCACCCGACGCGGCTCGACGAGACCTGGCGGACATACGAGGCCTCTCTGGACCTGGGCCCAACGGTCGCGTCAGTCGACCTTTCTCCGCCGGGCGAACCAGGGAGCGGCTTGACGAGCTTCGAGCTGGAGCTCGACGAGCCCGACGAAACGGGCGCGGACGCCGAGCCCAGTACCGAGCGGCCGCCCATGGAGCCGATGGAGGAGTCCGGCCTCGAGCTCGACCTCGACCGGGTCGCGCCGGAGCCGCAGCCCGAGCCGCAGCCCGAGGCGCCACGTCGCCGGCCGTGGGTCGCGGTCTCCATCGCGGTGGCCATCGCGGCCGGGGGAGGGGCGTTCTGGTTCTTCCGCCCGCCGAACGTGGCCATGCCAACGGAAGTTCGAAGGCTCCTGGAGTCGACGGCGGAGTCCTTTCCGTCGGTGAGCCCCGCCCCTGACGTCGGCCCGCGGACCGCGGCCTTTCGGGCCCGAGAACCGGAGTTGCGCCGCTGCTTCGAAACCGCCGAGGGCCGGCCGCGCGCGCCCGTCATTCAGTTTCACTATGCAGTCGAGCCCTCGGGACGGGTGCGAACGGTTCAGGTGGCGCCCGGCGACGTCGCCGACTCCGAACTCGGCCGGTGCCTGGCGGAGGTAGCGAGGAAGGTTCGGTTTCCGCGAGCCGACTCCATGCAGCTCTTCACCGAAGGCCTCAAGACGTTTTGAGACTCAGGTCGTGGGTCGGTAGCCGCGGAGTTTCGCCACCAGGAAATCGCGATTCATGCGGGCGATGTTGGAAACGCTGATGCCCTTGGGGCAGGCCGCCTCGCACTCGTACTCGTTGGTGCAGTTGCCGAATCCCTCGTGGTCCATCGCCGCGACCATGTTGACGACCCGCTGATGCCGCTCGGGCTGGCCTTGGGGAAGCAGACCGAGGTGGGCGACTTTGGCCCCGACGAAGAGCATCGCCGACGCATTCTTACACGTCGCGACACAGGCTCCGCACCCGATGCACTGCGCAGCGTCCATCGCTTCATCGGCCGCCTCTTTGGCGACGGGGAGGGCGTTCCCGTCGGGTGCCGACCCCGTGTTGACGGAGATGTACCCTCCCGCGTGCTGAATTCGGTCGAACGCGCTGCGGTCGACCACCAGGTCCTGCACGATGGGGAAGCCTTTGGCTCGGAAGGGCTCGAGCGTGATGGTGGCACCGTCGTTGAATTCGCGCATGTAGAGCTGACACGTCGCGCGATTTCGGCCGGGCCCGTGAGCGAGACCGTCGATGAACATTCCGCAGGTGCCGCAGATGCCCTCTCGGCAGTCTGAATCGAAAGCGATGGGCGCCTTTCCCGCAGCCTCGAGGCCGTCGTTGACGCCGTCCAGCATCTCCAGGAAGGAGCTGTCCGCGGAAACGTCGTCGACCTCGACGGTCTCGAACTTCCCACTGTCGTTCGGGCCGTGCTGGCGCCACACCTTGAGAGTGAATTTCATCTAGTCGTGCCTCACTTATAGCTGCGCTGGGTGAGCTTCACATACTCGAACTCCAGCGGCTCTTTGTGCATCGTAGGACGTTCGCCAACGCCCCGAAATTCCCAGGCCGAGACGTGGCGCTGGTTCTCGTCGTCTCGTTTGGCCTCGCCGTCGTCGGTCTGATGCTCCTCGCGAAAGTGACCGCCGCACGACTCCTCGCGTTCGAGGGCATCGAGCGCCATGATTTCCGCGAACTCGAGAAGGTCGGCCACCCGGCCGGCCCGTTCGAGATTCTGATTGAACGAATCCTGAGTGCCGGTGACCTTGACGTCGGACCAGAACTCCTCCCGTAGCGCGGGAACCTCGTCGAGCATCTTTTTGAGGCCGGCTGCGTTGCGCGACATCCCGCAGTTGTTCCACGTGATCCGCCCCAGCCGACGATGGAAGCTATCGCACGACTGCCGGCCGTTTACCGCCAACAGCTTCTCCTGTCGCTCGCGAACCTGCCTTTCGCTTTCTTCGAACGCGGGGTGTGAGGTGTCGAGGGCGCTCGTCTTGTTCGCGGCCACGTAGCCCCCGATCGTGTAGGGGACGACGAAGTAGCCGTCGGCGAGGCCTTGCATGAGCGCGCTCGCGCCGAGGCGGTTGGCCCCGTGGTCGGAGAAGTTTGCTTCTCCCAAGGCGAACAAGCCGGGGATCGTGGTCATGAGATCGTAGTCAACCCACAGACCTCCCATCGTGTAGTGCGGCGCCGGGTAGATGCGCATGGGCTTTTCGTACGCATCTTCGTTCGTGATCTCATGATAGATGTCGAACAGGTTTCCGTATTTGGCGGCGATTACGTCCCGTCCGTCGCGCTCGATCGCGTCGCGGAAGTCGAGATAGACCCCGAGGCCGGTAGGCCCGACGCCGCGGCCCTCATCCGTCATTTCCTTGGCCGAACGACTGGCGATGTCGCGCGGGGCGAGGTTGCCGAACGACGGATATTTCCGTTCGAGGTAGTAGTCTCTCTCGTCCTCCGGAATCTGGCTGGGCGGTCGGTCGTCGCCGGCCTTCTTCGGAACCCAGACGCGACCATCGTTCCGCAGGGACTCGCTCATCAGTGTGAGCTTGGACTGGTGCTCCCCGGCGACCGGGATGCAGGTGGGGTGAATCTGCGTGAAGCAGGGATTCGCGAAGTACGCGCCCTTCTTGTAGGCCCGAAAGGCGGCGGTGACATTGCAGCCCTTGGCGTTGGTCGAGAGGTAGAAAACGGTCGAGTAGCCTCCCGTCGCTATGCACACCGCGTCGGCTGACCATCGCTCGAGCGCCCCGGTCATCAGGTTTCGCGTGATGATTCCGGCCGCTTTCCCGTCGGCCACGACCAGGTCCAGCATCTCGTGCTTGGTGTGCATGGTCACTTTGCCCGACTGGACCTGCCGATTGAGCGCGCTGTAGGCTCCGAGCAGAAGCTGCTGGCCAGTCTGACCCTTGGCGTAGAACGTCCGCGAAACCTGAGCTCCGCCGAACGACCGATTGGCCAATACGCCGCCGTACTCGCGAGCGAATGGGACGCCCTGCGCGACGCACTGGTCGATGATGTTCACGCTGACCTGGGCCAGCCGATACACGTTGGCCTCGCGAGAGCGGTAGTCGCCGCCTTTGACCGTGTCGTAAAAGAGCCGATAGACGCTGTCGCCGTCGTTTTGGTAGTTCTTGGCCGCATTGATGCCGCCCTGAGCGGCGATGCTGTGCGCACGGCGAGGACTGTCGTGAAAGCAGAACGCGTCGACGCGATAGCCCAGCTCGGCGAGCGAGGCGGCGGCCGACGCCCCCGCCAACCCTGTACCGACCACGATCACCGAGTGCTTTCGCTTGTTGGCCGGGTTGACCAGCTTGATGTCGAAGCGATGCTTGTCCCATTTTTCGGCGATGGGACCCGACGGGACTTTTGAATCAAGAATCGTCATTCGTTCTCCTCAGGCCTGGCGGAGCAAAAACGCGTAGAGGGGGAGGCTGATGAATCCCAGGGCGACCACCCAGCCGAGAACCGCGCCGGTGAGCTTGAGTTTGCCGCGAAGGCTCGGTCGGGCGACCCCGAGGCTCTGAAACGCGCTGCCGAAGCCGTGGCTCAGATGGAGCCCCAGAGCCAGCATGCAAACCACGTAGAAGGCGACCCAGAGCGGGTCCTGAAAGGTCTGAATGACCAGCATCCAGAGTCCCCCTTCGTCCGGCCGTACGCCGAACTTGAACATGCGAACATGGACGACCAGGAAAATCAGGAGGAGGATTCCGGCCGCCAGCATCGAGCGAGACGCCAGCGAAGCTTGTCCGTTGGTCTTGCCCACCGCATAGCTGCCGGCCCGCGCTTGCCGGTTTTCCAGGCTCACCTTGATGCCCATGATGACGTGCAGCGCCAGGAAGGCGGTCAGTCCGAGCTCGACCAAGATGAGTAGTTCCCCGGTGCCTTCCAGGAAATCGGCGTAGGCGTTGAAGGGCTCGGGCCCCTGAAACAGGAGCAGGTTTCCTCCAAGGTGCCCAACGGCGAATCCGATCCAAACAAGCCCCGAGACGGCCATGAAGATCTTCTTAAGGATGGATGCGTATCCCATGCTCGAATCCTAGTCGTACGTGTAACGCAGTTGGTTACAAGTCCTTCCTGGCGAACGCGTCGCCTTCGCCGGCGAGTCGAGTCAAGTCCCGATACCGCAGGTGCGGAGCGCTCAACGGCATGCGGATACCTGTGCGATGGCCGGTTCGGAAGACCGTCCGACGACGGGATCTTCGGTCGGGTTGAATCGACTTGGTCGATCGCGACGACGCACATAGGAACCCGCCCATGGCGTCCAACGAGAGCGGTGCGGTCGTTTCCCTCGGGCCGTGGGATCAGCGTGCGCGGGCGGCACTCCGCCGCATGGACGCGAAAACGCTCCGGGGGAAGCCGGCAGCCTTGGCCGAGCTGTCCGACCTCGAGGCGAGCCTGGCCATCAAGGCGATGGGCGTCGACGAGGCGCCGCTCTTGCTCTCGCACGCCACACCGGAGCAGGCCCGGGCCCTTCTCGACTTCGAGGCGTGGGCGGGCGGACAGCTTCAGCCGTCCGATGCGCTGCTGTGGCTCGGAGCGTTTCGTTCGGCCGGGATCGAGCCGCTGGTCGCCGCGGTACGGGCTTGGGATCGCGAGTCGGCGGTGGCGCTTTTGAGTCGGCGGCTGCTCATCGCCGACAAGCCGGATGATGAGACGCCGCCGGAGGACGTCCCCGACTGGCTCAAGGCCACGGACGATGACCTCCGACTTGTTGCCTCGGCCGATGGTCGGTTCGTCATGGCCGCGCGGACCGAGGACCCGGACACGGGGGAGGAGGTCTCCGATGAGGAGCAGGATGCGATCCTCCGACTGGTCGACGACCTGTACCGGGGTGAGGATTGGGAGGCCGCAGTCACGCTCCTACGGCAGGCGATGACCGACGACCGGTTCGATCTGGAAGAGCTCGGCCTGCGCTTTCGCGATGCTCGACTGGAGGAGCTCGGATTTCCGCCACGCGGTCGGGCGCTGGAGCTGTACGCACCGCTGGTGCCGGAGGACGGTGAGGTTCTTGGGGCGCTGGCCCCGGGTCCCCTGGTGCTGGCGGCTCCGTACGTGCCCGCCGAAGATGACTCGATGTTCGTCCGCGCGGTTCGTCGCATCGAGGAGCCGTCGGTCGTGCGACGGGTCGAGAGCGAGCTCGTTCCGCTGGTCAACGCGATCCTCGTGGCCGATCGGGCCGCCTGGAGCGACCCGGACGCGATTGCAGCCGCGGTTGACAAGGCGGTCGGTGGCGTCAGCGGCGACCTGGGGCCCGACGAAGAGGCGGCTGCGAGTCGCCTGCGGACCACGCCGCTGAAGACGTTGTTCCGACGGGGGTACACGCGCGGAAGCAGCTAGGTCAGGGTGGAGTCGTGAATCGTCGAACCGGCCCGCGCATCCGAAATGGGCTCGTCGTGGTGGTCCCGCTGGGCCTGGCCTTCGTTTTCGGCTGCTATCGCCACACTCGCCCCGACTCTCCCGCGGCGGCCTCCGAGCGTGAGATCGCCCAGATGGTCGCCATTCCCGCCGGTTCCTTCACCATGGGCGACTCGAACGGCGATCCGGCCGAGTATCCCGAGCGGGTGATCCGGATCTCGGCTTTCGCCCTGGACCGGTTCGAGGTGACCAACCGGGACTACCAGGCGTGCGTGGATGCGCAGGCCTGCGACTCCACACCCTACGCGGATGATCCCGAGCTCGGAATCGACGAGCATCCCGTCGTGGGCGTGTCGTGGTACGACGCCGAAAAGTTCTGCGCGTGGGTAGGTAAGCGACTGCCGACCGAAGCGGAGTGGGAGTATGCGGCGCGCGGCACCGACCTGCGAAAATGGACCTGGGCCGGTGCCTTCGATGCGAGCCGGGCCAACACCCGCGACGGCGATCCCTTCGATTTTACTGCCCCGGTGGGGAGCTTCGACGACGGTCGAAGCCCGTTCGGTGTCCACGACCTCTCCGGCAACGCCGCCGAATGGGTGAACGACACCTTCAGCCCCACCTACTATCGGACGAGCACGCACACGATCGATCCCCCGGGTCCGACAAGCGGTCGGGTGCGGGTCGTGCGTGGGGGCTCATACGTCGACGGCGCCTACGCGGTGCGCGTATCGTCGAGGGTCGGCAAATCTGCCACCGAAACGGACAATACGCTCGGTTTCCGCTGCGCTGGGCGATCGGGGACAGAAAATTGACCCATCCCGGGGCCTTGGCTACGTTCCTCGAAGCATGACGGAGCGCCGGCCGACTCGAAATCGTCCCGTCACGACCACTGACACCGGGGATGCATTGACCGCCGAGGAAGAGCGCGCCCTGCGTGCCCGCCACGGATGGCGGATCCCCGATGACCTGCCCCTTCCCAAAAAAGGCGCAGGTCATGCCACGCTTGAAAAGAAGCTTCGCGAGCTCGAGCTCCGGGCCTTCGAAGCGAGCGGGCGGATCGACGAGCTTCGGGCGAGCGTCGCCGACGACGAGAGCGCCGAAGCCACCAAGAAAAAGATCATCTCTCGCCTCAAGGATTAGCGGCTTCGACTCAGCGAACCAGCGGATGCCCTCGCAGGACGGCCCGCTGGTCGGCGGTGAGTTCCCGCGTCCCTAGATTCACGTCGTGGAACATCAGATTGGTCTGGTCGGGGCACTCGCGGTCCCGATCCGGACACCCGGGCGTGTCGCTTAGAGGGTCCCGCTCGACATCGTTCGGCTCGGTCGTGTGGGCGAGGCCCAAGTAGTGGCCCACGTGATGGGCGATCCGCACTCCGACCAGACGCGCGCCGGCCGGGTCTCCGTCGACCTTCAAGCGAATGACGTCGCCGCGGACGACCACACCACTTGCTCCCGACCCGTGCAGGCCAGCCGAACCCGGGATGGAAGGACTAAAGCCGTCGACGTCGGCCCCGTCGATCGCGAGCTCGTCCACCAAGACGACGTTCAAGACGTTGCTCCCGCCTTGGGATGGGGGAGGCGGCTCCGTACGAGCCAGGAGCGCCGAAGCCTCGGCCCGCGATGACGGCTGCCGCTCCGGAACCGCGAGCCCTCGGGTCCCGACGATGCGAATTTCGAGGTCGGCGCGTCGAAAGAGCGATACCAGCTCTTGAACCATGACCTGATAGTCGGGGTCTTGGGGGACGGCCGAGCCGTTAAGGCCCTCGAGAGCCGAGTAGATGAGGACGTCGAGCCGACCCGCGGGCGCCGGCGACGCCTGAAGACTCCAGCATAGCCGGTCGCTGCTCGCCTCCAGTTCGAGTCGATACAACCCCTCGATCAGTGGTGACCCGACGTCATCCGGGAGCACCAACGCGACGACGGACCCATAGAGCTGGGGCGCGACACCGAGGCCGCCTTCGAGCAGGTCGACCTGGCTACCGTTGGGGCGTCGCAGGGTCTGCACGTGGACCGAGGCGCCATCGCCCGTAAAGACCAAGAGTTGCGCCCGAGCGGAACCCGAGGGGACGTCGAAGTCGATCCCGAAGGAGCCTCGCAGCGCCGCCACGCAGTTCACGCCGACGACGGCCATCGAGGCGCTGACGTCGATCGACGGTCCGTCGGGCTCGGGCCGGCACGCGCGCTGTCCGCGCAGACCCCGGCAGGCATAGCCAGAGCGACATCCCGCCGCACATCCGCTCAGGCAGAGCGTGAGCCCACTTCGCGGGTCGACCGAACACGAGTTGCCCTCGCCACAGTCCTCGTCGACACGGCACGCCATGAGGCTGCAGGAGCCGCCTGGATGGTCCGGCTCGAGCAAACAGAGCCCGGATGCGCAGTCCGCGGCGGTCGCGCAGGATGCACCGACGGGCCTCGCGGACGGCCCCGCGTCGAGCTCGAAGCCCGCATCGCCGGTCGAGACCGTATCCGCGCCGCACGACGCCAGGAGCGCGAGAGCGCATGCGCGCATGGCGGCCGGCGTCGGCACGGTGGGAAGGGGACGTGGAGAGAAAGGGGAGCGGGCGAGGGCGACCTCGCCCGCTCGAGCATCGCGAAGCCGAGTCAGCGGCGGCGGCGGCGTATGGCGGCCATCAGCCCGAAGACGAGCACCAGGCCACCCAACGTACCCGCGTCGCTGGGCTGGAGGCTCGCGCACCCGGAATCACCTGAGCTTCCGAACCCATCACACTCTTCGAAGAAGGGATTCGGGCACGACGGGATCTCGTCGCCCGGTTCCACGACCGTGACCACGAGGACCTTCTCCGCCACCCGGTTCAGGGCGTCGGTCGCGCGGACCACGATGTTCCGCGTGTCGATCGTCGTGGCGTTCCCCGAGATGGTCAGCTCCTGGCTGCCCTCCGTCTGGACCCAGTCCAGCCCGTCGGGAAGGTTGCCGACCAGCTCCCAAACCAAAGGCGCGACCCCGCCGACCGCGGACACGGTCTGCGTGTAGCCCTGTTCGAGGACCACTGGCGGCAGAGTCTCGGTCACCACCTTGAAGTTATCCTGCGCGTCGATGACGTTGATCGTGAACTGGTTGCGGTCCTCCGCGCGCAGGCCCGTACCCGGGTTGTCCTGTGCACGGACCGTGAACCGGAAGCTCCCGATCTGGTCGGGGATACCGGTGATGGTCCCATCCGGGTTCAGCACCAGTCCGCGAGGCATGGTGCCGCCGTCCTGGCTGAACACGATCTGACCGACGCCACCCACGGCCTCGATCTGGTCACTGTACGCCTCGCCCAGGACCGCGGGCTCCAGCGCTTCGGCCACGATCAGCAGGTTCGGGTTGGGCCGGATGGTGAACGAGAGCTGGCGCATGTCCATCCCGTCGTCGGTGCCGGTTCCATCGTCGACGCTGACCGTCGCGACCTGCTCGCCCGCCATGACCGGAGTGCCGGCGATGATGCCGGTCGGAGTGACTTCGAGACCCATCGGCAGGTTGTTGGCCGACCAGCTCAGGTTCGAGGGCGTAGCCGAGGCGCCGCCGGTCACGATGAGGCCGAAGGTGTACTCCTGACCGATGACGCCTTCGGGGACCGAACGGGTCACGATGGTCAGCGGCTCGTCCGGATCCACGCAGTCGAGGGGCGCATCGAAGGTCTTCGTGGTGCTGATCGTGTTGCCCGAGGCATCGCGACTCTCCACCTCGACGGTCAGGGTCTGCGGGCCCGGCGTCTGGCAGACGCCGAAGATCTCACCTTCACCCGGCGCAAGCTCCAGGCCCGGATTGTCGAGGTCGAAGGTCAGGGAGACCGGATCCTGCGTCTTGCCGGGGATGTTCCAGAGGTAGGTACCGTCGCCACCGACCGCGGTCAGGAGCGCGCGGTAGGTCTCGCCCACGAGCGGATTCGGCAGGCGCGGCGTGATGACGCTCAGCTCACCACCGGCGATCGACAGCTCGAAGTCGACCGAGCGTCCGTTGTTCGACTCGTCGCTCTCTTCGAAAGTGTTGTCGATGTCGGCGAAGGCGCCCACGAAGTAGTTACCGCTGTTGATGATCGACGGGATGTCGACGTCGACCTCGACCACGGTGCCGATCTCGTTCGGCGTCATGGTGATGGCGGGCGTCGTGCCCAGCACGCTGTCCTGCGGGCTGATCGCCGGGTTGCCCGAGAGGACGACGGCGATGGGCATGTCGGTTACCGGTTCGCTGCCGATGTTCGAGATGGTGATGGTTACGGGGATGGTCTGACCCGGGGTTGCGTTCCGGACCGGAATCCTGACCCGATCGATGGTCACGTCGGGACGGCTCGGCAAAAAGCGGGTCTGCGTCTCGGTGATCGTACAGTTGTTGTCCTCGTTGACCTCGGCGACGTCGTCGTTCGCGTCCACGCAAGCGCGCGTGTAGTATCGGCGTTCCCCGAGCTCCACCGGCGCCGTACCCGGCACGGTGATGGTCCGGGTCTGATACTGGGGCAGGGTGACGCTGTTGGATCCGATCTGGGTCACGGCGGCGATCGACTCGTCGAAGGTGATGCTCTCCGAGACCTCGATGGCCACGTCGAACGGTCCGAGGGTGTTCACGTTCAGGTTCGCAATGCTCACCGCGACGTTGTACGGCGCTCCCAGCGGAGCGAAGTCGGGCGCGTTCACCGCGAGCGCGGCGAGATCGATCCCGGGATCCTGAACCAGGGTGACGCGCTTTCCGTCATCGCCGGCAAACCGCGCGAGGTCCGGCCAGTTGTGGTTGGGGCTGTTCGGCGGGTCGAGGAACTCGATGACCTGATCACCGCCGAGGCTCTCCATGCCCGACGTCGAGCTAGCGAAACCGCCGCTCTGTGACTGCGTGTCGACGAACGACCAGTCGATCTCGATCTTTCCGGCCAGACCTTCGAACAGGCGCACCTGCATCTGCAGCTCGTAGCGGCAGCAGGAGAACGTGGACGACTGGTCCGTCATGTTCACGTACTCCATCGCCAGGTACCGGGAGGGGGCCGTTCCTCCGATCTCCCAGCCGAACGAGCCGCCGATGGAGCCGTTTAGGTAAACGGTGCCCCACCAGGGCGCGATCCAACCGTCGACATCGGCCGCGAACTGGTCGGAGCCCCCGGGGGCCCAGTTGGCGGTCGTCAGACGGGCGCCCGACGTCATGGCGATCGCGCCGTGCGAGCACGCGCTCACCGTCGTCACGTCGTCGTCGTAGAACTTGAAGTCCCACGGCATCGTGATGTTCGCGCACTGTCCGAAGGGGGACGAGGTCGCCGGGATGGTGAATTCGTTGTTCGGGTTGGCGATCGGCTTGTATCCGCCGACGTCCGCCAAGCTTTCTTCGAATTTTACGTAGGGAGTGCCCGGCAGCTGGATGGGGGTTCCAGACTGCGCAAAGGCGGACGTCGACACGGCCATCGTCAGGGCCGGCACGACCATCTTCATTGCGTCGCTTCGCTTCATCTCAGGTGTTCTCCATTCACTGTTGAGTCTTGGGACCACCTCCGTGGAGGTGGTCCCAAGCAAAATCGGTCAGTCAGGACCGGCGCCTCCGGCGAGCCGCCATCAAACCCAGGGTTCCGAGGAGCAGCAGGAAGGCGCTGCCGGCGTCCAGATCACCCGAGGCGACCCGGACCGAAGTGCAGCCTCCGCTGTCGCTCGACCGACAGACGTCTTCGTCCGCGTTCTCCTCGCGGTCGCAGAAGTTCTTCGGGGAGACGATCAGCGTGATCGGCTGAATGTCGACACGTCCTTGCTGGTCCTCGACCCGCACGGAGAAGCCGAAGTTCCCGCCATCGCCCGGCGAACCCTCGAGGACGCCGTCGCTGCTCATCGTCAAGCCTTCCGGCAGCGAGCTGACCTCTTCGACGATGCTCCAGGTGTAGGGCTCGGTGCCGCGGATGGCGTCGAACCGCTGGGTGTAGGGCTCGTCTTCCTGCGCGCTCGGAATCGTGAAGGTCGAGATGGCAAGGTCGTTGCCGTCGTCGACTTCGATGATGAAGAGCGCCGTGTCGAACAGACCGCTCAGGTCCTGGACCCGAATCTGCAGCGGAAACACCCCGGCCATTTCCGGAGTACCGCACAGACGGCCGTCTTCCTCGATCGTGAGGCCCGGGACCCCACTGGTTTCGCTGGCCACACTCCAGGAGTACGGCGGCGTCCCGTTGATCGCCGTGAACGCGAAGGGCTCGTCTTCCTCCTCGCAGGGGAGCGTCACCGCCACGATGGGCGATGGGACCGCGACCTGCTGAATCTGCACCGTCTGGTTCGGATTCAGGATGCGCAGCGAAAGCTCGCGCGAGGACGGGACCCCGAGGGAGTCCGTCACGCGGAACACGAGCGACGTCGAGCCCGGAGCCGTGGGAATGCCCGATAGGCGGCCGGTTTCGCTGAAGGTCATGCCTTCGGGAATGTTGTCCGGGTTCAAAACCTCCCAGGTGTAATCGGGGGCGCCACCGACCGCCAGCAGCTGGGCGTCGTACTCGCGGTTCGCGATTCCCGACGGGAGCAGAGGTGTGACGACCTGTAGCTGCACCGTCGGAGGCGTCACGATGATGAAGAACTCGTCTTCGGCGAAGGCCGTGCCCGAGTTCGCTCGAATCGTGAAGTCGAACCGCCCTTCTTCCGCGGGGATGCCGCTGATGATGCCGTCCTCCCCGCCGAGCTCAAGGCCGTCCGGGAGGTCGCCGTCGGCGACCGCCCAGGTGATCGGCTCGGCCCCGCCGCGGGCGAACACGCCCACTTCGTACTGCACGCCGGCCGTGGCCCTCGGGAAGGACCGGGTGATGAACTGAATCACCGCTTCAAAGACGGGGATGGGCTGCTCCGTGACCGCCGCGTTGTTGTCCCGGAAGACCTCACGGATGCTGCCGTTCGGGTTAACGAGGATGCCCAGGTAGTAGTTTCCTCCAGCGATGCCGGAGGGAACCGTCATGCGGTCCACGCCGATTTCGTCTTGACCCACTTCGAGGTCGAGGTCGTCGGCGCAGCCGGAAGACGTACCCTGGATGGGCAGCAGGAAGTCGTCGTCCGGCGAGAGCACCGGATTGACGGACAGGTAGTAGCAGTACTCCACGCCCACCGCGTTGAAGTTGCCGATGTTGGCGATGCTGCGGGTGACCGCGATCTCCTCGCCACCCGCAGCCGCGGTCGCCGTCGCGATGATGGTCGCGTCGAAGTCCGGCGCCGGCAGCACGATGTTCAGCGGCGTCCGCGGCTTCACGACGCCGCCCGGCGAGGTACACACCTGGAAGTCGCCGCCCTCGCAGACGGAGGCCACCCGAATGTTGTTCGCCAGGTTCTTGTCGGGAACCGCATTGTTGAAGTCCACCACGACACCGACGAAGCGAGCGGTCGTGGTCGTGAACGTGCCGGGGATGGTCACCTCGTCGATGAACGTCTCCGTGTCGCCCGCCGAAACGCTGACCAGCTCCGACGTGAAGATGATCTCGTCGGAAGCGCGGACGATGTCATCCTCGGAGAGCACGTACACGTACTCAAAGTCTTCGGCGTCGACCTCACCGCGATTCTCGATGGTGAGGCGGGTCTGCATCCGTCCGCCAGCGAAGGCGAAGTCGGGGACGAGGGCATCCACGACGATCAGATCGGCGCCGTTCACCGTCGTCATGCTGCCGGTGGTGCAGGTGGCGTTGTTGGCCTCGGAGGCTTCGAGGAAGGCATTCGGCGAATCGACCAGCACGCAGATGTTGTAGGCGCCGGGAGGAATGCTCGCCGGCACCTCGAAGGAAAAGGCGACCCGAGTCGAGTCGACCTCCGCGCCCGAGGCCGCGATGAATGCTGCGCCCGAGGCCGCCGAGAAGTCACCGAAGTCGAACAGGGGGTCCGGTGAGAAGAACACCTGGAACTCGGTGAAGCCGCTGAAGGTCAGGCCTTCGGAAATGACGTCGAACTCGAGAGCCATGGTATCGCCCAGCTCCACCGGGCCCGAACCACTGGTCCGGGACACCGGACCGCTCGAGAAGTCGACCGCGGTCACGAACTGCGGCTCCGGCGCGAGGCCGCCGGAAAAGCCCACGTTGTTGTTCTCGTCGACCTCGCGGATTCGGTTGCGGGGGTCGACGGAGACGAACACGTAGTAGCGGCCGGGGCCCACTTGGTTCGTGTCGATCGTGATCGACTGCTCGTCGGTCAACTGATCTTCGCCGTCGAAAGTGACGCTGTAGGTGCCAATGAGAGCATCCCCCGTCGACGAATCGTCGAGGACATCGTCGAGGGAGGCGTAGACGCGATACTCCACCGTATCCTGAGACGGCACCGAGAGGCTCTCGATGGTCGTGGTCAGGTCCAGCGTGGTGCCGACCGGCACCTGCTTGTTGAACTCGATTCCCGCCACGCCGAAGTCGACGCCGGACTGGAAGGTGTTGTTGCCGACGACGAGGTTGTTGTTCCTGTTCAGCTCGGTGATGAGAGCGTTCGGATCGAGCTGGCAGATCGCGTAGTACAGCCCTGGATTGATGCCGGTGGCGGGCAGGTCGGCCTGGACGCGCGCGGTCACGACGTTGGCCTTCTCGAGGCTGGGAATGGTGACCGTGGCCGGCACCAGCGCCGGGTCGGTCCCGTCGAACAGGTTGTCGGTTGAGATGAACAGGTTCACCTCGAGCGCGCCGTCGTAGGGAGCACCGACGTTCTCGATGACCACGTCGATCTCGGCCGTCTGGCCGGGGTTCACGCCGCCGGCGTTGGTCACGACGCAGTCGGTGGCCGCCACGTCGTACGCGGTGGCGAAGCGCTGCTCGGCGACGGTGATGTTGTTGTCTTCGAACGGCTCGTCGATGGTGTCGGCCGGGTCGCCTTCCGCGATGAGGAAGTAGTCGGCGACGGCGGTGGCCGCCGGAACGTCGACGGTCACGCCCACGTCGGTGCGGCCGTTCGGCGCGTTGGCCAGTGTGGCGCTGCCGATCAGGACGTCAGAGGCGTCGAGCACGTCGTCGGTCGACAGGTAGATGTCGACGTCGACGTCGGTGGCGGGGTTGATGCCGCGGTTCATGACGGTAACGGTGCCGGTGGCTGACTGGCCGGGCAGGGCGCCGCGGAGGAAGTCTCCGAACTCGATGACGATGTCGGGATCGAAACCCTTTTCCACCCGGAACTTGGTCTCGTTGACGTCGTTGAAATCAAGGTAGGTGCAGCTCTCGGTCTCACTGCAGGGCCGCCAGTTGGCGAAGAAGTCGTTGTCCTCGCCGCTGCCTTCGTAGCCCATGACGCCCAGGGGTCCGTTGCCGAAGGAGGGCCCGGTCATGGCCACGTCGCCGTAGTGGACCTCGAAGGTGCCTTCCTTTTCGAAGAGCCAGAACTGCATTTCGGCGGAGCCGCCGGCCCCGGACGAGGAGATGGTGAAGCCGTCGTACTCGATGACGAACTTGCGGTCGCCGGTGAGGGTCTCGTCGACGATGCAGCTCCGTACCGAGAAGGGACCGAACCCGCTGTTCGAGCCGCCGAGACTGTTCCAGAAACCACCGATCCAAAAGTTCGGGTCGATCGTGCTCGGAGGCGGCTCGTCGGAGAAGGTGCTGTAGGGGTCCGACCCGAAGAAGTTGCTGAAGCGCTCGAAGAGGATGTAGCCATCTTCGTTCAGCCAGACCTCGGAAAAGTCCGTGCCCAGAAACTCGAAGTCGAAGGGCAGAGGTGTGGCGGTCGAGGAGAACGACCGCGAATCCGTGCTGGTGCAGCGATCCGATAGGGGCTCGTACGTGATCGTCTCGCTGGTGGAGAGGTAGTACGCCGCTGGCGGCAAGCTGTCCTGAGCAGAAGCCAGCCCGGGGACCGCGCTGGCGCCGAGGACGCCGACCGCGAAGCTGGCGAGCATGCGTCGGGAGGTTTGTGCATTCATCTTGAGGCGACTCGCTTTCATCGTTGTTTCAAAACTGTCGACCGCAGGGAGGCGCGAATGGTCCTCCTCCGAGGGCGTGTGGGTGTCCGAGACTTGCCGAGAAGGTGAGAGCACGACCTGCGTCCCGGAGGGGAACGAAGGTGGACGATCATCGCGCGTGGCGGTGGTCACGAATGTGCGCTCCATCTCAATCCACGTGCTCGGAGCTCTTCGAACTGCCCGGGGGAGGCAACCCTCAGAGATCTGCGACACGTAGCGCACAACCTCGGAGACCGCTGACAAAAGGTCAAGTCAGAGAATCGGGTTCTAACCTACTGAAATCACGAAAAAATTAAGCGTAAACCCATGTGGGTCCATATAGTCAAATTGGTAAGAAGGGCCCCCGCTTCCGTGCACGGGCTGACGCCGGCGTTACCGTCCTTGCGGCCGGGAAGTCCCGGTCAGCTCAGTCCGTGGATGCGATGACCATCACGGCGACGACCGCCACGAACAGCGCGGCTGAGGCCAGCGAGACGATGAGTACCCACGCCGCCCGCTGGAACGCGTTCGGCCGTGGTGCACCGGCTCTCAGGTCGGGCGCCCGCACCCGACCAGCTTGTCATGCTTTCGCCGACGACGGCTACGGGTGATCGAAGACCGTTGCCCATGACAGGTATCATCGCGATGGTGCGCGCCGGGCGGATTGACGGCCTTCAGAGGGTTTGCTACCCGCACTCGCTCGCCGCCCTGAGAAACGGATGAACCACAGCAACAGATTCCTTGTCCCCCTGCTCCTGACGGGCTCCGTGCTCGTTTTCGCGTCGGCCTGCGATGACGACACCTCGGAGACGCCGCCGCCCGCGCCTCGTTATCAGCCGTCGCCGGTCGACTTCGAGTTCGTTTCCGTCACCGAGGAGCGGACGATCGACGTCGTGGTTTCGAACGACGGAGGCTCGCCCTATCTCGTTTCGCAGATGCTGCTGACCGGGGGCTCCGATGCCGAGCTGTTCGAGCTGGGAGCGATCCCCCCGGAGCTGACGACGCCGCCGGGCCTCAGCATCGGCCAGACGGCGACGGTCTCCGTGACTTTTCGGCCGTGTCCAGCGGCCATCGCCGACCCGACCAACACCGACGGCTGCCCGTTCAACGAGCGGCGGGCCACGCTGAGCGTCATCGACAACACGGTCGAGGGCGGGGTCGAAGTCGCAGTTCAAGGCGTGGCGGGTCTGCCGCCGAACCTGAAGGTGGAGTGCGGCCGCACCTGCAACGACAACTCGAACCTGGGCGACTGCACGACGGTCAACTTCGGTGCGCAGAGCGTTGGCTCGAGCTGCGAGCTTCCGGTCATCGTGTGCAACGAATTCGTGACCGAAGGCGCGGCCGACGCCATCCCTACCGGCGACCTGCGAATGGAGAGCATCGGCATCACCGTGCAGGAGATCGTCAACGGCGTGTTCGGGCCCATCGTGAACGGGCCCAGCGCCGGCTTCGAGGTCCTGAATGCCGACGATACGCCGCTGAGTCCCTCGTTTGCCGATCCGGTCGTGGTGTCCGGCGTCCCGGACTGCGACGCGCCGGGAGCGGGCTTCGAGTTCAAGATCCGCTTTGGCGCGCAGACCAACGCGAACTACATCGGCCGCTCGGAAGAGAACAACGGCTTCCGCCTGGTCTACAACAACCCCACCGAGCCCGAGCGTGCGATCACCGTCAACGCCTCCGGGGTGGGGCCGCGTCTGGACGTCATCCGGGTGACCCGGAACGGGTCGTTCGATTGGCCGTCGGGCACGCCGGTGCAGTTCCGCGGGGTCACCCAGGGCGAATGCGCCGAAGAAGTGTTCCGTCTTCTGAACAACGGTTCGGATGATCTCGAGTTGACCGCGGCTGCCTTCAATCCGGTCGACCCGGAGCTGACCTTCCGCATCACCATGGACGTCGCATCGGACGTCCCGGTGTCGCTGCCGACGACCATGACCGTCGTCGATAACGAGCGCGTGTTGAAGGTCGAGTACTGCCCGACCGACGACCAGTCGGACAGCACCGACTTCTTCCTCGAGTGCGACGACCCGGGCAACTGCCCTTGGACGCTGCCGGTGGTCGGCGGCAACCAGCCACTCCTCGCACTCAACCCGGGCACGGTTCAATACCAGAGCACCGGCGGAAGCGTGCAGTGCCGAGACGTCACGATTCGCAACGAAGGTGATGCCGAGCTTCAGGTGACGCAGCTCGAAGTTCGCGCCATCGACGATGGCGATCCGGCCTCCCGCGACGACTTCTTCGTGGACCTCGACGCTTGCTCGCGGGATGAACCGATCTGCGACCTCGCCCCGCCGATCTCGGTGGCTGCCGGAAATGAAACGACCGTTGCGGTCTGCTACGAAAACAACGACACCTCGCTCGTCGACGCCGCGAATCTTCGCGTCCTATCGAACGACCCGACGGCGCCCGAGGGCGTCCGGACCGTCAGTCTCGTCGCGAACGACAGCCCGTGCTTTCCCCCGAACGTCGACCTCAGCGACGCCTTCGAATCCCCGGTCTGCGTCAACCAGATCAACGTCGTCGACCTCGACCTGGTGGCTCAACAGCCGGGCGGCGTCGATGGCGCGAACACGCTGCTCAGCCAGTGTACGCTCCGGGTTTTGCAGGGGCCTGCTCTCGAGTTCGACCCGAACCCCGTGACCGAGATGAGCCGGGTAGGCCCGTGGCAGTCGAGTTTCGTCCCCGAGCTCCCCACCGGCGTACGGTTCATCCGGGCCACCTGCCTGAACAGCTGCGGCGCCGAAGGCAGCGGCGACGCGTTGATCCAGGTCACCGAGCAGAACTGCGATTAGCGCGGTGGTCCTCGCGCCGGGAGGCCGGTTCGAGGTGCCCATTCGCGGCAGCTCTGGCAGGGTCTGTTCGTGAACCGTTCGCTTTCTCCGACCGACGTCCGGCTCCGCCTCCGATTCGATGTCGAGCGCCTACGTCAGGCGTCGGTGCGTCTGGATAGCGTCGAGGAGCATCTCCGAGGGCTGCGGCGAAGCCTGGAGGCTCGCGCCGACGGGCTCGCGCGGACCGCCGCCGAGCGGGGCGCGCCGGAGCTGGGGGGTGCCGATCCGGGACGCGTCGGTCTGGCGTACGCGCAGGCTCAAGCCGTGGCCGAACTGGCTCAGCGAACCAGTCTCATCGAGATCCTCCTGCAGGGTCGGGTTTCGGCGAGCGTGTCGCTGGTAGCCTCGATGGCTCTCGGGCGATGGCTGGCGGCGCTCCACGCACTCGGTAGCGAACCGGTCTCCGACGCCGTCATCCTCCGCCACATTCGCGCCGGAAGGCTCGCGCACCGGACCCTGCGGAACCTCAAGCCGCGTTCGGGGATGCGTCGCTACTGCGGGCTTCTCACGAGCTCGGTGGTCGTCGCCGAGTTCGTTCACCCGGACAATCAGGCCTGCGTGGAGCACCATATCGAGGCCGGTATCGCGCGCGCGCGACGCCGACCAGGACGCTCCGACGAGATGATTCAGGCCGCGGTTTCGGCCGCTCTCCGCACGGGCGCTCGCCTGGTGGAGGATATGGCGATGCGGGCGGAGCCGGTCGCCAAGAAGATCGCCGCGTCCGCCGAGACCATCGAGTCCGACGTGGAGGCCCGCCTCCGCTCTCAGATGTTCTGAGCCGCCGAGGTCCGGCGAGGGAAAACGTGGCCGTCGCGTAGGCGGCTAAGTCTTGCGGAGTCGGGGAAGAGCTCCTACACACGTCGCGTGCGTGCTTTGAAGGCCTCGCAGGACTTCGAAAGCCAGCGGATGTTCAAGAGTGACTTCGTCGAGTTCTTCTCGCGGATCCCTGCTTGGCAGCCGCCGGTGATCTTTGGACCGGTGATCGTCTACAACATCTATCGGGCTTTCGCCGTGGGCGAGAGCATCCCGGCGGTCGCGGGGCTCTTCCTCGTTGGTCTCCTCTTCTGGACCTTCATGGAGTACTGGCTTCACCGTGTCGTCTTTCACTGGGAGACCGAGCAGCCCGTCTTCAAGCGATTCGTTTGGATCCTCCACGGCGTGCATCACGACTGGCCCAACGATCGACTGCGGTTGGTCTTCCCCCCGGGTCTGTCCATCCCGTTGGCCATCGCTTTCTTCTTCCTGTTTACCTGGGTCTTCGGCGACGTCCATCGCTACTCCGCGTTCGCGGGTCTCGTCTTCGGGTACCTCGCCTACGACATGATCCACTACGCGACGCACCACTTCACTTCGGACAACCCGGTCTTCAAGTATCTGCGGCGCTACCACATGGCGCACCACTTCAAGCACGAGCCGGTTCGCTACGGCGTCTCGTCGCCGCTGTGGGACTACGTCTTCGGGACGGCGCCCAAGAAAGTCTGAGCCGCGGGCGCCCATGGGCCGGGTCGTTCGCTTACCGGAACACGTCGCCAACCAGATTGCGGCCGGAGAGGTCGTCGAGCGCCCAGCGTCGGTCGTCAAAGAGCTCGTCGAGAACGCTCTCGATGCTGGCGCGCGCCGGATATCGGTCGAGGTCGAGGAGGGCGGGCAGCGCCGGATTCGGGTGACCGACGACGGATTCGGCATGAGCCGCGACGACGCGCTGGCCAGCCTGGAGCGGCACGCTACGAGCAAAATCCGCTGTGCCGAAGACCTCGCCCGGATCGCTACGCTTGGGTTCCGGGGGGAAGCGCTACCGTCGATCGCCTCCGTCTCGCGCTTTCGACTCGTCACCCGTTCGTCCGACGACGAAGCGGGGACGCGGATCACGGTGCTCGGTGGCAGCGCTCCGGAAATAGAGTCCGTGGGGGCTCCGCCGGGTACGACGGTCGACGTCGACGACCTGTTCTTCAACGTGCCAGCGCGCCGCAAGTTCCTGAAGCGTCCGGGGACCGAAACGGGCCACGTGACCGAGGCGCTGGCCCGGCTCGCGCTCTGCCAACCCGATGTCGCCTTCGAGGTTCGAAGTGGGTCACGGGTGCTGCTCCGAGCGCCGCCGAACGACGGTCGAGACCCTCGGGGCCGGCTCGGTCGGGTCTTGGGGAACAGCGTGGCCGAGCGTCTCGACGCCATCCCTTTGGACGACCGCCCGCACGCCATCGAGGTCCGGGGCTTCGCCGGTGAGCCCGGTTTGTCCGACCGCACGCGGCGCTCCATGTACACCTTCGTGAATGGCCGGTTCGTTCGCGACCGGACGATCCAGCATGCCGTGCTGGAAGCGTATCGGGGTCTCGTCGAGCCCGGTCGTTTTCCGGTCGTGGTTCTGCATCTTACGATGGATTCGGGGACCTTCGATGTGAACGTTCACCCCCAAAAGACCGAGATCCGTCTCCGCTCGCCGAGCGAGGTTCACCGCGCGGTGGTCGGAGCGCTGGGGCGAACGCTGACGGGCACGCACCGCCCACCGCCTTCCGGTCACGCGGGTGCGCGGGCCCGCGCGATCCTCGCGGCAGACCGCACCCTCGGGGCTGATTGGGCTCTTCGGTCCGGTGGGCAGGCCTCGCCTGACCGACGTCAGGGGCCTGTCCGACCCGACCGGCGTGAGGCCCTCGAGGGGCCGTTCGACCCGGGGCCTCGCTCTCCGGGCCCGGACGGGGATGCCGGTCCCAAGGTTTCGATGTTTCTGCCGCGAGGCACGGAGAGTCTCGTCGGGGAGGGGACGCCACCGCCGCGGCTGGTGCGCGCTCGTCCGCGTCCCTTGGGCCTCGCCGGCGGTCGGTACCTGGCGGTGGAGCTGGAAGATGCGCTGCGCCTCATCGATCTGCGCGCGGTCCTCGAGCAGCAGGCATTCATCGAACTTTCGGAGAGAGATCGAGGTGTCGGCATCAGCCAGCGTCTGCTCGTTCCTCGGGTGGTGGAACTCGGAACGGCCTTGGCCGCCGCGGCGCTCGATCTCGCGTCGGAGCTAGCCGAGCTCGGCTTCGAGGTCGAAGACTTCGGCGGTGGCGCCGTGGCGATCGTCGCGCGACCGGCGGGTGCCAGCGAAGAAGTCGCCGAGGGCCTGCTCCGGGATCTCATAACGTCAGACCTCGACGGGAGCGAGGGGTCCGAGCGGCACCGCGCCTGGGCCAGGAGGGCGGCTCGCGCGAGGGTCGGTCGGGTCCCGACAGATCCCGCGCGCTGGATCGAGCTCCTCGACGCGATCGAGCGGGACGCGCGCCTTCGCCGGAGCCTCGACGGTCGCGCGACCTGTGTGGACCTTTCGGCCCGTACGCTGGCCGCCTTCTTCGAGGATCTGGGTTGAAGCCGGTCCTGGCCATCTTGGGGCCCACTGCGAGCGGCAAGAGTCGGCTGGCGCTGGGCGTTGCCGAGCGCCGGCCAGCGGAGATCGTCACCGTCGACTCGGCGCAGGTCTTCAGTGGTCTCGACGTGGGCACCGCAAAACCGACGGCGGACGAACGGGCGCAGGTGCCGCACCACCTGCTCGACGTTCTCCCACCGAGTCGCCAGTGGACGGCGGCCGACTTCGCTGAGGCGGCCGAGCGGGTGGTCAACGAGATCCACGCTCGCGGTCGCCTGCCCATCCTCTGCGGAGGAACCGGTCTGTGGTACCGCGCGCTGGTCCACGGCATCTTTCACGCGCCACCGATCGACCCCGAGGTCCGGGACGAGGTTCGTCGAGAGCTCGTCGACCGCGGGTCGCGGGCCATGCACGCGGAGCTGGAGAGGGTCGACCCGAGGGCGGCCCAGAGGATCCAGCCCGGGGATCCACAGCGGATCGGTCGGGCGCTCGAGGTGTATCGGCAAACCGGCTCGCGCATCTCTGAACTTCAGGCGGGGCACGGATTCCGGGACACCCGCCTCCGTACGGTGTCGGTCGCGCTGAGCTGGCCCAAGGAGCAGCTCTGGCGTCGGATCGAGACGCGGACGCGCGCCATGTACGCCGGGGGCCTCGTGGAAGAGACCGCAATGCAGATTGCGTCCGGGGTCGCTCCGGCTGCGCCCGGCCTTCGCATCATCGGCTATCGGGACGCGGTCCAGGTCGTTCAGGGCGCCTGCCGGCGCTCGGAGGCGTGCGAGCGAACCATTGTTGCGACGCGTCAATTCGCCAAGCGCCAGCGCAATTGGTTCAACTCCGAACCTACCGTGGAGTGGGTCGATGCCGAGGTCGCGCCGGCGGACTTGCTCGAACGGTTGCGTCGGGTAGAAACGCCGGTGTAGCCCACCCGACATGAGCCGTGAGCTCGAGTTCGAACGTCCCATCCTCGAGATCGAGCGCCAGATCGAGGAGCTCCGCCGGCTGGCGGCGGGTCGGGACCAGCTGGCCAATGTCGTAGCGCTGGACCCGGAGCCCCGCGCTGCGCCCGGGGCTGACGGCCGGCGCCTCTACAAGCAGATCGCGCAGCTGGAGGATCGAGCCAAAAAGCTCACCGACCAGATCTTCCACCGTCTCACCCGATGGCAAACCGTGCAGGTCGCTCGTCACCCCGCGCGGCCGTACACGCTCGACCACATCAAGGCACTGTTCGCGGATTTCACCGAGCTCCACGGCGATCGGCGGTTCGCCGACGACGAGGCGATCGTCGCCGGTCTCGCTAGGTTTCGCGGACAGACGGTAATGGTCGTCGGTCATCAGAAGGGGCGCACGACCGAAGAGAACATGCGTCGTAACTTCGGGATGCCCCGGCCCGAGGGCTACCGAAAGGCGACCCGCTTGTTCCGATTGGCGAACCAGTTTCGGATTCCCATCGTGACGCTGATCGACACCCCGGGCGCCTATCCCGGGATCGGCGCCGAAGAGCGCGGGCAGGCGCAGGCCATCGCCGAGGCCCTGGAGACGATGGCCGACCTCACGGTCCCCGTCGTTGCGACCGTGATCGGTGAGGGCGGAAGCGGGGGCGCTCTGGCCGTGGGCGTCGCCAACCGGATCTTGATGCTCGAGTACTCGACGTACTCCGTGATCTCGCCCGAAGGCTGCGCTTCGATCCTCTTCAAGGATGCCTCGCACGCCGAACGGGCAGCCGATGCACTTCGACTCACGGCCAAGGACCTCGAAGCGCTGGGCGTGGTCGACCAGATCGTCCCCGAGCCGCTCGGGGGAGCCCATCGTGATCCCGAAGCCGCGAGCCGATACCTGGGCGATGCCCTCGCTCGTCACCTCCGGGAGCTGTCGCGGTGGAGCGAAGAGGCCCTGCGCGACGACCGCTACCGCCGCTTTCGTTTTCTGGGCGCGGTCGAAGGCAACGTCGAAGCGTTCGAACAGCTCATGGCCCACGCACCCGCAGAATCCGAGCCTGCCCAGTCGGCAGAATCGGCACGGTCTGCCGCAACTCCGGAGTCCGATGACGGCGGGGATGCAGAGGCCGAAGCGAATCCGCCCCGCTGAGCGCCTCTACGGCAAAGGCGTCTGAGCTTGCTCTGCAACGGGACGGGTCGCACAGTCCGGAGCGTGCCTCTGTCCCCCGTGAATCGCCCGTGGGGTTCGTCCTCCGCGCCGGACAGGCGGGTGGACTCGACCCTGGTGGGCCCGGGGGTCGCCGCCCTCGAACCATGGGACTTCGGTCCGTCCTGGGAGCGGCAGGCATTGGATCTCGGCTTCTCCCGAGACGACTTTCACGTTCTTTGTGCCAACGAGAACGTCCTCGGGCCCTCGGAGAAGGCGATGGCCGCGGCCCAGGCCGCGTTGGTCGACGCGCACCGATACCCCGACGCCTACGGGGAGGCCCTCCGCGAGCGGCTGGCCGAGCGTCACGATGTGCATCCGAGCAACATCGTCCTCGGCAACGGCAGCCACGAGCTGATCGAGCTGATCATCCGGGTATTCGTCCAGCCGAACGAAACGGTCGTCACCGCCTGGCCGTCCTTCGTCGTGTACCGATTGGCCGCCCAAGCCGCGAATCGAGAGGTGCTCACCGCGCCGCTGCGCAGTCATCGGTACGACCTTGCGGCCATGGCGGCGCTGGTCGACACACGGACCAAGGTCGTTTTCATCGCCAACCCCAACAATCCGACCGGCACCTACGTGCGTCGGCGGGAGCTGAACGCTTTCCTCGACCGGATCCCTCCTCACGTCATCGTCGTGATCGATGAGGCCTACTACGAGTACGCGACCGCTCGTGACTTTCCCGACGGCGTGTCGGCACTGCGGTCTCGGCCGCGGGTCGCGGTCCTGCGAACCTTCTCCAAGATCTTCGGTCTCGCCGGGCTGCGGATCGGCTATGGCGTGATGGATCCGCTGCTCGCCCGCCACATCAACTCGGTGCGGCAGCCGTTCAACACCTCGGTGGTGGCTCAGGCCGCCGCACTCGCCGCGCTGGACGACGTCGGCCACCTGGAGCGGTGTCAGCGCTTGGTCCGCACCGAGCGGAAGTACTTGAGCTCGGCGCTCCGAGCCTGCGGTCTCGAGCCCATCGACAGTCAGGCAAACTTCATGTGTGTGCGGTGTCCCTTCGACGCCGCCGAGCTGATCGAACACTTACGCCAAAACGGAAGTCTCGTTCGCAGCCTGGCGGGCTACGACCTGCCCGAGCATCTGCGGACCACGATCGGTCTTCGACGCCATAATCAGCGACTGGTAGAGCGCACGGAGGACTTCGTCCGCGCGGCCTCCGCTTGACCGCCCGCTGCGGCTGGACCCTGATCCAGACATGATGCGCTGGCTGCTGATCGTCGTCGTCGTACTCGGGCTCGGTGGCGCGGCCTACGTGTGGCTTGCTCCGTCCGATGAGGCCCCCTCACCTTCGTCTTCGACGGAGGGAAAGAGCGGGCTGATGACCGAGGACGAGCGACTCGAGTACGTGAAGAACTTCGTACGCGCCGTGGATCTCGAGATCGGGCCGGACACCAAGCCCGACTCCACCGAGCCCGTGCCGGGGCTCTTGCGGGTGAAGGGCAAGGTCATCAACGAGGGTGACCGCGCTCTCGACAAGGTGGTGGTGGCCATCTACCCCAAGAACGAGGATGGGGAGGTGATGGCCGTTGATCAGCAAGACGTGATCGGTCGGCCCGACCTCGAGCCGGAAGAGATCCGCGAGTTCGAGTTTCAGGTTCGTGACCGTCCCGGCTTCAGCGGGACGTTCGACCACGCGCTCAAGTGACTCGAACACTGAGGATTCACGGACCGGCGCGCCTGTCGGGTTCGATCACGCCGCCGCCAGACAAGTCGGTCGCCCACCGGGCGCTCCTGCTCGCCGCGCTGGGTCAGGGACGGTTCGACATCCGACCCTACCGGCCTGGTGCCGACGTGGCGGCTACCGAAGATGCGATCCGGTCTTTCGGCGTGAGCGTGAGTCGAGCCGAAGACGCTTGCACGGTCTTTGGGGCCGGGCCTCCCGACGGTTGGCCCGGCCGCCCCCCGCGCATCGACTGCGGAAACAGCGGTACCACGATGCGGCTCCTGGCCGGCCTCGCGGCTGCTCGTTCGGCAGCGGTGGTCCTCGACGGTGACGCATCCCTCCGCCGGCGACCGATGGAACGCCTGCGGGTCCTGGAGAAAATGGGCGCGACGTTCTCGGGCCCGAGTCCTCTGCGGGCGCCGTTCACGGTGGGCGGGGGCAACAGCGTGCGCGGCGCGGAAGTCAATCTCCCCGTCGCTTCCGCGCAAGTGAAATCGGCGCTGCTTCTGCTCGGACTCTTCGCGAACGAGCCAACGGTCGTCACCGAGCCCCGGCGCAGCCGGGATCATACGGAGCGCTGGTTGGCGTGGCTGGGGGCTTCGATCGAAGAGAGTTCGGTCGACGGGCGACATCGCGTCCGGTCGACCCCACCCGCCAACGTCTGGTCGGGTCGGGAGCTGGTCGTTGTCGCGGATGTCTCTTCGGCCGCCTTCATCCTGGCAGCGGCGCTGATCACAGAAAGCGCAAAGGTGCAGGTTCGCGCGGGAACGAACCCCACTCGTACGGGCGTCCTGGACGTCCTGACGGCGATGGGAGCCGTCGTGGAGCGGGAGCCACTGCGTTCGGCAGGGCCGGAGCCGGAAGCCTGGCTCTCCGTGGGGGCACCCGAGGGTCTCGTCGGTACGAGGGTTTCGGGGGAGCTGGCGCTCCGCAGTCTGGACGAGCTGCCGCTCATCCTGGGACTCGCGGCCTTCGCTGACGGCTGGACCGAGGTGGCGGACGCTGCCGAGCTGCGGGTGAAGGAGTCGGACCGGATCGCGGCCATGGAGGCGGTTCTCTCCTGCTTCGGCGCCGAGTGTGCGGCGCGACCGGACGGCCTTCGGGTACGGGGCGGGCGGCTCCGGCCAGCGACGGTCGATGCCGCAGGGGACCATCGAGTAGCGATGACCGCGGCGGTGATGGCGCTGGGGCTCGAAGGTACGTCCCGCGTGCTGGGCGCCGACGTCATCGACGTATCTTTTCCGGGCTTCGTGACTGCGATGCGTTCGCTCGGCGCGGATCTCGACTGGGAAGACTAGGGCGGCGTCGGCCCTCCGCGGGCTCGAGCGAGGCGGATGACGCTGTCGACGACGGCATCGACCGTGCGGCCAGTGCTGTCGATCTCGATGGCGTCATCGGCGGCCCGGAGGGGGGCGACCGCTCGCTCCGAATCGTAACGATCTCGAGCCTTCAGCTCGTCGAGCACGAGGTCGAGCGTCGAAGACGTCGGCTCGCGGGTCAGCTCCGCGTGGCGGCGGCGGGCCCGCTCTTCGGCGGTAGCCGTCAAGAAGACCTTCAGGTCGGCATGGGGAAAGACGACCGTTCCGATGTCTCGCCCCTCGAGCACCGCCCCCGGGACCGCCGCCTCGCCCATCCGGCGCTGAAGACCGAGGAGGCTCTGCCGCACGTCGGGATGGGCAGCCACTTCGCTGACCCGAGCCGTCACGTCCGCTTCACGAATCCGCTCAGTGACGTCGCGCCCATCGAGGTACACCCGGTCGGCGCGGAACTCGAGGGACAGACTTCGGGTCAAGTCTCCCCAGCTCTCGGGCGCGCTCCCGCTTTCGATGACCGAAAGCGTGACCGCTCGATACAGGGAGCCCGTGTTCAGGTGGACCAGACCCAGCCCAGTCGCGACGCCCCGGGCCACCGTCGACTTGCCGGCGCCCGCGGGGCCATCGATGGCAACGATGAAGCCCAAGCCTGCCCTCAGGATGGCGGCTTCTGCACGAAGAGCTTGAACATCCCGAACTCGGCGCGGCCCGCGGTGTAGAGGATCTTGAATATCGTCTCGTAGGTTGCGTTGCGGTCGGCGACCACGGCGATCTTGCCGTTGAACTGTGCGCCTCCGAACTCCTCGATCTTCTTGAAGTACTCCGCCTTCTTCGAAAGGACCTCGTACAGCGGCTCGACGAGGTAGGCCTCGGGGAGGTCCGCTTCGTCGATCTTGCCCCCTTTGAGTTGGGCGACGACTTTCTGGTCGACGAGGATCGCGTCGGGAGAAATCATGAGCTGGAGCGCTTCTTCAACCTCGAGCTTGGTCGTGGAATGAGGGAGCACGAGGTTGGCTACGTTCACGTTCGTGGCCGAAGCCGAAAAGCTCTTCAGTAGAAAGACCAAGATGATGGTCATCATGTCGAGCATCGGCGTGATGTTCAGGTAGCTGATCTCGTTTTCGTCTTTTTTCGTTCGGCGCTTCGTCGCCCGTCGCTTGCGAACGGCGTCGTAGAGCGCCTGCGAAGTTGGGCCTCCTGATAAGTCGGTGTTGCTGCCCATCGTCCGTGTCCTCAGTTGATTTGCGTAAACGCCACGCCAGGGAAGAGCTCACCCTTCGCGTCCTCGCGCGAAGTGTCGAGCGTGCGCACGAGGATCTCGTACTTGATGTCGTTGTCGGCGGCGACATAGACGGCCTGGGTGTCGGGGAAGGCGTTCTTGATGGTTCTGAGCTTCCGCGCCAGCGTCTTGAAATCGTAGCTCCCATCGGCGAGCAGGGGCACGGTGGGCGGCCGACGCTTGACGCCGTCGGCGGTGATTTCGGTCGGTGAGTCTTCCGGGTTCTCGCCAGGAAGGACTCCGCCGGAAGCCGCGATGTAGAAGCCGTCGCGCGACACGCCCAAGGTCAGCTTCAGCGTGTCTTTCCTCTTTTCAGAATCGCTATCGCCGGCCGCGACCGGGGCATAGCTCGGCGCCGTCACGTCGATCATCCCCACCGAGATCAGCACCGACTGCATGACCAAGAGGAAGATGATCAGGTTCACGATGATGTCGAGATAGGGGACGATGTTGAGCTCGCCGTCCTCCTCGGCCGGGTCCTCGATGTTGAGCTTTCCCCGCTTCTTTTTCCGGACGTAGGAGACGTCCTGGTGCGAGTAGGTTCCCGTACCGGCGGTGAAGGGATCGATTGTCCCCGTATCGTTGGCCATGGACCGGTTCCCGGCCGCGTTCAGCGGCCGTCCGGGAGCTCAGCGACGGCGCGCCGCGCGAGCATGTTTTCGAGTTTCAGGCTGTTCAGCTCGATCTCTTCCACGATGTGTCGAGCCCGCGAGCTGATGAGGAGGTGAGCGAAGATGCAGACCACGGCGATGAACAGGCCGAAGGCCGTGTTGTTCAGGGCTTCGGAGATGCCGGTGGCCAGCAGTTCTTGCTTTTGCTCGGGGGCGGCCGATCCCAGCGACTGGAAGGCTCGGATGAGTCCGGTCACCGTGCCCAGGAGACCCACGAGCACCGCGATGTTGGCGATCGACCACAGAGCCGGCACGCGCTTCATGACTTGGGGGATGACGGAGAGCGTTTCTTCTTCGATGGCGTTGCCGATCTCGAGGACGCCCCGGTTGGCCTTGGTCAGGCCGGCCCGCAAGACTCGAGCGAGCGCGGCCTTCGGCGCGGCGTTGCAGAGCTTGACCGCCTTGTCGATGTTGTTGCTGACGACGAGTTTCTCGACCTGCGCCATGAAGCGCGGCCCGTCGACGTGAAGTTGAAAGAAAACCGCGATGGAACGGTCGATGATGATGGCGATCGCTCCGATCAGGAAGCCGATGTTCATCATCATGAACACGCCGCCCTCGGAGATGATGTGTCCAAGTTCTGCCATGTCTGTCTTAACGCCCTCGGAGTTGCTCGGATCGGTTTTTGGTAGAGCCCCTAGTGGCAAAACCACTTAGCCGGCCGGGCCTCCAGGGACCCCTTCCGTTCCGAGGTCGGACTCTAGCTGCGGTCGGATCGGCTGTCAAACCGCCGGGCGCGCCGTAAAAAGCCGAGATTTCAGTCATTCCAACAGGTTGCTGGCGGCCCCGATCCATGGCAGCCGACGGCGCTTCGGGATGGTCTGCTCTGGAATTCCCTTTGACATCCCACATGCACAACCATAGCGTCCGCTCCGTCGACGGGGCCTCGTCGTCGCGTTCTCGAGCAATCGCCTGACCGGAGCTCGTCCTGGCCGAAGTCCGGCAGAGGACCATTCGTCGCAGGGCTCGAGCGAGGCTCGTCCCGTCGGCGGTAGTGCAACCCTAACAACCCATGTCCGGTAACAACTCACCCCAATCAGATGAAATGTCGTTCGTCGACATGCTCGAACAGAGCCTCGCGGAAGACGAGGTTCGGGAAGGCGACATCGTCGACGGCACGGTCGTCGCCGTCCGCAAAGACCAGGTGATCGTCGACTTCGGCTTCAAGTCCGAAGGTGCGGTCCAGGCCCGCGAGTTCCCCGATGTCGAAGGTCGGCCCAGCGTCAAAGAGGGGGACACGATCCAGGTCCTCGTCGAATCCAAGCGAGAGAACGCGGACGGATTGTGCGTCCTCTCGAAGGAAAAGGCCGACCGGATGCGGGTGTGGGACGACATCGCCAAGGCCTTCGAGTCGGGCGAGGCGGTCGAAGGGGTGATCACCTCGCGAGTGAAGGGCGGCCTCCAGGTCGATATCGGAGTGAAGGCCTTCCTCCCTGGCTCCCAGGTCGACGTCCGACCGGTCCGCAACCTCGAAAAACTGATCGGTGAGAAACACCGTTTTCGCGTCATCAAGTTCAACAAGCGGCGCAACAACATCGTCCTTTCGCGACGGGTCGTACTCGAGGAGGAGCGAGCGGCACTCAAGGAGCAGACCCTCGCAAGGCTTCAGGAGGGTGCGATCCTCGACGGCGTCGTGAAGAACACGACCGAGTACGGCGCGTTCATCGACCTGGGCGGCATCGACGGCCTTCTGCTCATCACCGACATGTCGTGGGGGAGACTGAACCACCCCTCGGACCTTTTCAAGGTCGGCGACGACGTGCGGGTGAAAGTGCTCAAGTTCGACGCTGCGACCGAGCGCGTCTCCCTCGGTCTGAAGCAAATCCAGGACGACCCGTGGACCGAGGCCGACAACAAGTACACCGTGGGGACCAAGGTCCACGGGCAGATCGTCAGCTTGACCGACTACGGCGCGTTCGTGGAGCTCGAGCCCGGCATCGAGGGCCTCGTCCACGTGACGGAGATGTCGTGGACGAAGCGGGTCAAGCACCCCTCCAAACTCTACAGCATCGGCGACGAGGTCGACGCCTTGGTCCTCGACATCGACATCTCGCAAAAACGCATCTCCCTCGGCATCAAGCAAACCGAACCCAATCCGTGGGCGCTCCTGGCCAAGCGGTACCCGGTGGGCACCGTCATTCACGGTCCGATCCGCAACATCACGGACTTCGGGCTGTTCGTGGGCGTGGAAGAGGGGATCGACGGCTTGGTGCACGTGTCCGACATCTCGTGGTCCGGCAACTTCAAGCACCCCTCCGACCTGTATCCCGAAGGCGTGGACGTCGAGGCGGTCGTGCTGAACGTCGACGTCGAGAACGAGCGGTTCTCGCTCGGGATCAAGCAGCTCACCGACGACCCGTGGCGGGCGCTGCCCGAGCACCTCAATCCGAACTCGCTCCTCCAGGGACGAGCTCTGCGGGTCGCGCGTGAGCGGGCCTACATCGAGCTGGAGCCGGGCATCGAGGGGGCCTTGGAGGCCCACGAGTGGGCGTCGGATCCCGCGGACCTGACCGCGGTCCTGAAGCCCGGTGATGCCGTCGACGTCGTCGTGACGGACGTCAATGCTCGCGACCGAGTCATCACGGTTTCCCGACGCCAAGCACAGGGTTAATCGCCTTTTCCGACCCCCGCCGCCCGGGCGACGCGCCGCCCTTCGGTTGTGCGACCCGAGACTTTGTGCATTGTGTGCCGCGCAATGGGCAAAGGGCTCGTCATCACCGAGAAACCCAGCGTGGCCCGCGACATCGTAGCGGCACTAGGTGGTTTCACGGAGGAAGATGGATACTGGGAGAGCGATGCGTACGTCGTGACGTACGCCGTTGGTCATCTGCTCGAACTGAAGGCCCCGGAAGACATCAACCCAGACTACAAGCGGTGGACCCTCGACACCCTCCCGATCCTGCCGGAGGAGTTCCGCTGTCGGGGTGAAACCCCCAAGCTCAACCCGAAGCCCGGGACACGCGACCGGCTCTCCGTCATCAAAAAGCTCATCCAGCGCAAGGACGTCGAACGTCTGGTGAACGCCTGCGACGCCGGACGCGAGGGTGAGCTCATCTTCCGGGAGATCGCGGAACACTTCGGTGCGGCGCAGCCGGTCGAGCGGCTGTGGCTGCAGTCGATGACGAAGAAGGCCATCACTGGAGGGTTTGCGACCCTGGAGGATGGCGCCAAGTTCGAGGGTCTTTCCGAGGCGGCCCACTGCCGCAACTACTCGGACTGGGTGATCGGAATGAACGCGACCCGAGCGCTCACTCGACGCCTCAAGAGTCGGAGCGAAAACCAGGCTTGGAGCGCGGGCCGGGTGCAGACGCCGACGTTGGCCATGCTCGTCGACCGCGAGCTCACCATCCTGACCCACGCCCCGCGCGCTTTCTGGCGGATCAAGGGTACCTTTCAGCACGAGAGCGGGACGTACGACGGTCAGTGGTACGACCCGAAGTTCAAGGCGACGGACGACGATGTCGATGGCGCGAAGGACGACCGGATCTTCGATAAGGCTCGAGCGGAAGCGCTCGTCGCGAAACTCCGCGGAAAGCCCGGAATTGCCGCGGAGACGCACAAGCCTTCCCAAGAGGTGGCGCCTCCGCTCTTCGACCTGACCAGTCTTCAGCGCGAAGCCAACAGCCGCTTCGGCTGGTCCGCCAAGCGCACCTTGGGGGCGGCGCAGCGCTGCTACGAAAGCCACAAGGTTTTGACGTATCCGCGAACCGATACGAAGGCGCTGCCCCAGGACTACCGCCCGGTGGTCGACGAGGTGATCGACAGCCTGGCGGCCGACGCTCGGTTCACCGGAGGTGCGGCCCGACTCAAGAAGGAGGGTCTGCTGAACACTCGGAAGATCTTCGACGACAGCCGAGTCACCGACCACTTCGCGATCGTTCCCACGGGAACGCTCGCTTCCGGCCTGTCCGGCGACGATGCGCGGCTGTTCGACCTGGTTGCTCGACGGTTCCTCGCTGCGTTTCACCCTCCGGCCTACTGGATTCGCATCAATCGCACGACCGAAGTGGAGGGGGAGCGATTTCGGTCCTCGGCTCGAACCTTGGTCGAAGCGGGCTGGCGCGAGGTCATGGGGGACACCGAGGGGGACGGAAAACTCTCGCCCCTGGTCCCGGGAAAGGATCGGGTCGAAGGCATCGGTGTCGGGCCGGAAGCCATCGAACTCGACGCCGACCAGACCAAGCCTCCGCCGCGGATATCGGAGGCTCGACTGCTTTCGCTGATGGAGAACGCGGGCAAGGTCGTCGAAGACGAAGACGCCGCCGAGGCCATGAAAGACTCCGGCATCGGTACGCCGGCGACCCGCGCCGACATCATCGAGAATCTGATCGCCAAAGGCTATGCCCTACGGGTCGGTCGTGCACTGAAGCCGACGGTCAAAGGCCTGCGGCTCATCGACATCCTGCGCCGGATGCACGCGGACCGGCTCGCGAGTCCGGCTCTGACCGGCGAGCTCGAGCATCATCTGTCGGACGTGGAACACGGCCAGATGAAGTCGTCGGCCTTCATGGACGAGGTCTACGAGTACGCGCAGGAGATCGTCGACCTCACGAAGAACTTCGAGTTCGAGAATCTCTTCCCCGACGAGGATCCGTTGGGCACCTGTCCGTGCGGGAAGAAGCGTCCGGTGTACGAGCGAAGCTGGTTCTATCGGTGCAAGGAGCCCGAGGGACTGGATACCAATCATCGGCGTCGAAAGAAGGCCGAGGCCGCGGGTGAGCCGGTCGTGGAGGACTGCGACTTCCGGGTCTGGAAGGACAAGTCGGGCCGCTATATCGATCGACGGACCGTCGTCGAGCTCCTGGAAGAGGGGAAGTCGCGTCCTCTCGACGGGTTTATGACCCGAGACCTCCGGTCCTTTCGCGGCGAGCTGACGCTCGTCGACGGTCAGGTCGAACTCCAGCGGCTCGAGGGCGGCGACTCGGAGGGGACCGCGCAGGAGCTGCCCGAATACGACGTCGACGAGACCCCGCTGGGGGCTTGCCCGCGGTGCGGGTCGGACGTCGTCGAGACGCGGGGCACCTTCATTTGCTCGAAGGGGCTCGCGGTCCTCAAAGCACTCGAGCGCGACGACGCCTCATTGCTGCCGGTGCGGCCGCGGCAGGTCCCCGAGGACATGGAGTACTGCCAGTTCTTGCTGCCGCGGACCGTTTGCAAGCGGGAGATCACTCGGGCGGAGGCCGAGGCCTACATGAAGGAGGGTAAGACGCCGGTCTTCGACGACTTCATTTCCCGTAAGGGTCGACCGTTCTCGGCGCATCTCTTCTTGCGGGATACCGGACGGCACGGCTTCGAGTTCCCGCCGCGCGGCGAAGGGGCGGCCGCCAAGAAGAGAGCCTCGAAGACGAAGACCACCGCCAAGAAGAAGACGTCGAAGAAGAAGAAGGTCGCGACGAAGAAGAAGACCGGCGCCAAGAAGAAGGTTTCAGCCGCGAAGAAGACGGCGGCCAAGGCGGCCACGAAGAAAAAGACGACGTCCAAGGCTACGGCAAAGAAGAAGGCCGCCAAGAAAGCTCCCAAGCGGACTAGCAAGGCCAAGGCTTCCACCAAGAAGGCAGTGCGTCGAAAGCCCGCGACCGAGACATCGCGGGACGCCACGCCGTCGGCGTGACGTAGCCTCCGGCGCCTCGGCTTCATCCCGTTGACGGTATTCGGCGGAGCTGGTAGCGCGTCTCCGTGCACGCGCGCGTCCTCGTAACGCTCCGGAGCGGGGTCCTCGACCCCGCGGGTGAAGCCGTCGGCCAGAGTCTGCGGCAGCTCGGGTTCGAAGAGGTCCAGGGCGTGCGGATCGGCAAGGTCATCGAGTTCGAAATCGACGATATGCCGCGGGAGCAGGCCGAGCTGCGACTCAGGGCCATGAGCGAGCAGCTGTTGGCCAACACGGTCATCGAAGACTTCCGCATCGAGCTATCGTAAGCGTCGGGCCATCGCGGTCGATTCGACGCGGACTCGAAGCCGGGCCGGTCCAGCGATCAACCACCAGGCGTGTTCGAATCCCGGTTCGGACGCGCGGGGGACCGAGCCTTGAAGACAGCAGTGGTGACTTTTCCCGGTTCGAACTGTGACCAAGACGCGGTTCACGTGATGCGAAACTTATTGGGTCGGGACGTGGCCCGGGTCTGGCACAAGGACCGGCAGCTGCCCGAGGGAACGAATCTCGTCATATTGCCCGGCGGCTTCAGCTATGGCGACGCTCTGCGTTCTGGCTCCATCGCAACGAATTCCCCCATCATGGCTGCGGTGAAGGAGTTTGCCGACCGGGGCGGGTTCGTACTCGGCATCTGTAATGGATTCCAGGTGCTACTGGAATCGCGTCTTCTGCCGGGGGCCATGCTCCAAAACGCGGACCGCAAGTTCGTCTGCCGGCAGGAGGCTCTGCAGGTGGTCACCGCCGAAACGCCGTTCACGAGCGACTACGAGGCAGGGGCCGAGATACGCCTTCCCGTCGCTCATCATGAAGGCTGCTATTATGCGCCCGACGACGTCATGAAAGAGCTCGCGTCGCAGGGGCAGATCGTTTTTCGCTACATGAAGAATCCCAACGGCTCGACCGGCGACGTTGCCGGGCTCTGCAATCCTGGCCGAAACGTGCTCGGCATGATGCCGCATCCCGAACGGGCGGCAGAAGACGTTCTCGGTAATCGAGACGGCCGTCGCCTCTTCGAATCGATCGCACGCACGCTGGACGCACGGGGGGCGGCATGAGCGCAGTCGACCGTGATGTTGCCCGTGAGCACGGGCTGACCGACGATGAGTACGACCACGTCGTCGCGCGTCTGGGCCGAACGCCAAGCTGGACGGAGCTGGGAATCGTTAGCGTGATGTGGAGCGAACACTGCTCCTACAAGTCTTCCCGGCGCCACTTGAAGAAGCTCCCGACGAAGGCCCCCTGGGTGCTCCAAGGGCCCGGCGAAAACGCAGGTGTGATCGATGTCGGGGAAGGGCTCGCCGCCTGCTTCAAGATGGAGTCGCACAATCATCCGTCCTTCATCGAGCCGGTCCAGGGGGCGGCGACCGGGGTGGGCGGAATTCTCCGCGACATCTTCACCATGGGTGCGCGCCCGGTCGCCAACCTCAATAGTCTTCGTTTCGGTCGGCTGGAGGTTCCGCGGATGCGGTTCCTCGTGGAAGGCGTCGTGGCCGGCATCGGAAGCTACGGCAACTGCGTCGGCGTCCCCACGGTCGGAGGCGAAGTAGCCTTCGACGACAGCTATGACGGCAACATCCTGGTCAACGCGTTCACGGTCGGCGTGATGCACGCCGACCGGATCTTCCGCAGCGCGGCGGCTGGGATCGGCAGTCCCGTCGTCTACGTGGGGAGCAAGACCGGACGCGACGGGATCCACGGCGCGACGATGGCTTCCGAAGAATTCGGAGCGGAGAGCGAAGCCAAGCGACCGCGGGTGCAGGTCGGTGACCCGTTCACGGAGAAGAAGCTCATCGAAGCGTGTCTCGAGCTCATGCGCGAGGATGCCATCGTAGCCATCCAAGACATGGGCGCGGCCGGTCTCACGAGCTCGAGCTGCGAGATGGCGTCCAAAGGCGGCGTCGGCATCGAGATCGACGTGGCCAAGGTCCCTCGTCGGGAAACGGGTATGACCGCCTACGAGATCATGCTGTCCGAAAGTCAGGAGCGAATGCTCATGGTGGTGCGCCCCGGCACCGAAGCGCGGGTTGCCGAGATCTTCGAGCGCTGGGATCTGTCGGTGGCGGTCATCGGGACGATCACCGACACACGCCGCGTGGTGGTTCTCGATTCCGGGGTCGAGCAGGCCTCGATTCCGGTGGAGCTGCTGGTCGACGAGTGCCCCAATTATGACCGCCCTCATGCTCCGCCCCCTGACCTGGAGGAGCACTGGCAGCTCCCGCCGCTTCCGGCGCGCGACCCTGCGGAGCGTCTGGAGAGGCTGCTGCGAAGACCGACCGTCACGAGCAAGCGGTGGGTTTATGAGCAGTATGACTGGAGCGTGCGAGCCTCTACGGTCCTTGGACCGGGCCAGGCCGATGCCGCCGTCGTTCGGCTCCCGGACCACGGTCTCGACCCGAGCTCGGCTCAGCGTCGCGGGCTGGGTCTGGCCACCGACATGAACGGCCGATACGTTCGTCTCGACCCGCGCCGAGGCGCGATGCTGGGTGTGCTCGAATGCGCTCGAAACTTGGCTTGCGTTGGTGCGGAGGCGAAGGCGCTCACCGACTGTCTGAACTTCGGGAATCCCGAAAAGCCCGACGTCATGTGGTCGTTCGTCGAGGCCATCGAAGGTATGGCAGAGGCCTGCCGTCAGCTCTCCACACCGGTCGTATCCGGAAACGTGAGCCTCTACAACGAGACGGAAGGGCGTCCGATCCTACCGACACCGACCGTTGCGATGGTGGGGCTCGTCGAAGATGTCACCCGGGTGGTCGGGCAGAGTTTTCGTCAGGAAGGCGATGAGATCCTCCTGCTGGGTTCTTTGGGCGACGTCAGCCTGGCCGGGAGCGAAATCGTCCTGATGGAGACCGGTCGGCTGGCGGGCCGGCCGCCGCTTCCGGACTTCGATTTGGCGAGGAAGGTCCATGCGACATGCATCGATGCGATCCGCCAGGGCCTCGTGCGGTCGGCGCATGACGCCGCCGAGGGTGGCCTCGCGGTAGCTCTCGCGGAGTGCTGTGTGGCGGAAGCCGAACGAGCTCCGCTCGGCGCGGAGATCGACCTGGTTCTCGCACACGACGCCGAACGACACTTGTTTGGCGAGGGACCTTCGGTCATCGTGCTCTCGGCGGCCTCCGAGGACGTCGACAAAGTGATCGCGCTAGGCACAGAGCGCGGCGCTCCCATTCAGAGGATCGGTCGAGTGACGGGGGAACGTCTCCAAGTTGGCTCGTACCTGAACGTTGGTGTCGGAGTGCTGTACGAGGCGTACCATCGAGGTCTCGAAGCTGCTCTGTACCCACGCGATACCGAGTGACAGTGTGAAGAAGACCAAAACGAGCAAGGCCAAGGTCCAGCGAGCGGCCAAGAAGACCTCCCCCCAAAAGAAGAGGTCAGCGACCAAGAAGAAGGCGGTCGCCAAGAAGAAGGCGCCCGCCAAGAAGAAGGCGGTCGCCAAAAAGAAGGCGCCCGCCAAGAAGAAGGCGGTCGCCAAAAAGAAGGCGCCCGCCAAGAAGAAGGCGGTCGCCAAGAAGAAGGCGCCCGCCAAGA
>CAYYOT010000011.1:0-12594 GCA_964473255.1 uncultured Myxococcales bacterium
CTGGCCGTCGGTGATGGAGATGACGTTCGTCGGGATGTACGCCGAGACGTCGCCGGCCTGTGTTTCGATGATGGGTAGAGCCGTCAGCGAACCGGCGCCTTCGACGTCCGACATCTTGGCCGCCCGCTCCAGCAGTCGACTGTGAAGATAGAACACGTCGCCCGGGTACGCCTCGCGACCCGGCGGTCGGCGCAGCAGAAGGGCCAACTGACGATAAGCCACGGCTTGCTTCGACAAGTCGTCGTAGATGATGAGCGCGTGCTTGCCGTTATCTCGATAGTGCTCGGCCATCGTGACTCCAGAGTAGGGAGCCAAGAACTGGAGAGGTGCGGGATCCGAGGCGTTGGCGGCGATGATGGTCGTGTAGTCCATCGCTCCCGACCGCTCCAGTCGCGCGTGCACCTGGGCTACGGTGGACTGCTTCTGACCAATGGCGACGTAAAAGCAGTGTAGGTCGCCGCCCTTTTGGTTGATGATCGTATCGATGGCGATCGCAGTCTTACCCGTCTGACGGTCGCCGATGATCAGCTCACGCTGACCGCGCCCGATGGGAATCATCGTGTCGATGGCCTTGATGCCGGTTTGCATCGGTTCGTGAACCGGCTTGCGGCTGATGATCCCCGGCGCCTTCAGCTCGATGCGTCGGCGGTGTTCGCTCTCGATGGGGCCCTTACCGTCGATCGGCTCGCCCAGAGCGTCGACGACGCGGCCCAGGAGCGCGTCGCCGACCGGCACGTCGGCGATCCGGCCGCTGCGCCGCACCATGTCGCCCTCGCGAATGTGGGCCGCCTCGCCCATGATGGCCACGCCGACGCTGTTCTCCTCGAGGTTGAGCACCATCCCCTCGAGGCCGCCGGGAAACTCGACGAGCTCCCCGGCCTGAACATTTTCCAGGCCGTAGATTCGAGCGATGCCGTCGCCGACCGAGACCACCGATCCGGTCTCCGCAATGTCGACTTTCTTGTCGTAGTCCTCGATCTGTTGGCGGATGATTTCCGAGATCTCGTCGGCGCGAATCTGCATCGTGAGCGCGGCACCTAGCAGAGGGTCGGCTGGGTGCCAACTCCAAAAGAGGAGCTCGATTTTCTGAAATCGGATGTGATTCTAGGTGCTTACCGGCGGAGTTTCAGCCGGCGGCTTCCAGTCGTTCGCGAAGCCGGTCGAGCTCCGTCCGGATCGTGCCGTCGAAAACCATCGACCCGACCTGAGCTCGGACGCCGCCGATCAGATCAGGGTCAACGCGAACGTCGACTTCGAGCCGAAGGCCGGTCCGCTTCTCCAGCGCCTGCCGAACGCGGCCGAGCTCGTCTGCGCTCAGCTCTCGGGCCGTACTGATGCGTGCTCGGCGGCTGCCCGCCCGCTCGTCGGCCAGCTGGCCGAACGCCTCGACGATGTCGTCGACTTCGAGCATGCGGCCGTTGTCCAGCAGCACCCGCAAAAAACGCGAAGTCACGTCCTGGACCTGCATCCGCTCGAGCACCGCCTTCAAGACGCTCGCCCTCTCCGCCGCTTCAACCGAAGGGTTGTGGAGGACATTGGCGAGGTCGCTCGATTCGTTGACCGCCGCCACGAAGGCGTCGAGCTCGTCCCGAATCTCGACCACGGCATCGGCATTGGCCGACTCCAAGGTGTCGATGAGAGCTTCGGCGTAGCGCTGGGAGACTTCGTTGTTGGCCATGGCTCAGTTCGCGCTCGTGCGGTCGAGCTGCGCGATGTACTCCTCGGTCAGGCGCCGCTGGTCATCGTCGGTCATGTCGCTGCGGATGAGACCCTCAGCCTGCTGGAGCGTCGCCTCGACGGCAGCCGTGCGGATGGCTCGCTCGACCTTGCGCATCTCTTGCTGGATCGTGAAGTCGCTTTCTCGAGCCAGCCGTTCGATGGCCCGCTCCGCTTCCTGCTCCATCCGGGCCTGGTCCGCTTTCGCTTGAGCCTCATAGGACTCGACCACCGCCTTGAATTCCTGCTCGAGGTTCGCGATCTTGCGGTTGTATTCTTCGAGTCGAGCTTCTGCCTCGGCTTGCTTCTGCTGAGCCTCCCGCATGCGCTCCTCGAGCTTCTTTCGTCGGTCGGCGAGTCCATCCCGGACGACCGGCCGAAGCCGGTAGGCCAAAAATCCGAAGAGCAGGATGAAATTCAGGGCCATGGACCCTATCTCGAACCAGTTGATCGAAGCGTCGCCCTCGTGGCCGCCGCCCGCGCCGATGGCGGCTGCGATCAGCGCCGTCGTGTGTGCGCTCATGCCAGCTCCCTTCCGAGGAGCTTCGACGCCGTGCCCCGCGCGAGGGTTGCGGCCCGGGCTTGGACTTCAGCCATCGCCTGCTCGCGACTGTTTTCGAGGCTCTTCATTGCGTCGTCGATCTTGGCCGAAAGACGGGCCTTCTCTTCGTCGATCTTGGCATCCATCCGCTTTCGGGTCTCGTCCCGGATCGCGTTACGGCGCTCCATGCCTTCGGCGTTGGCTTTCCGGATCTGCTCGGCGAACGCCTGAGCCTGTTCTTCCGAGCGCTCCACCATCTTCCGCGCACGCTCCAACGCTCCCTCCAGACGGTCGTGACGCTCCTCGAACACCTTCAAAAAGGGACGAAAGACCAAGAGGTTGAGCATCACGACGGGGATAAGGAAGAGGATGAGAACGAGGATGTAGGTGAAATCCAGATCCAGCTCCATCGCGCCGCTCGCATATCGGCGCGACCTGGTCGAGTCAAGGAGTGCCGGCCCCGGCGGAACCCCTGCGAGAACGGTTTCAGAGTGATCCTGGGCTGTGGCGTCAGGTGCCGGAGACCGTCATGCGCGAGACCCGGAAGGTCGGAGCGGCGATCCGCGTCTTGGGGTCGAGATCGGTTCCGACGGCGTCGATGCCCTTGAACAGGTCCACGAAGTTGGCGCTGATCGTGATCTCCCCGACCGGATAGGCCAGCGCACCATTCTCGATCCAGTGGCCCTCGGCCCCGCGGCTGAAGTCTCCGGTGACGGGGTTGAAGCCGAATCCCATCATGGACGTGACGTACAGGCCCCGCTTCGTCTCGGAGATGATGGCCTCGGGGTCCATCGACCCGGCCGCCAGATGGAAGTTCGAGGCGCTCACGCTGGGGCGGCTCAGACTCCGGCCGGCGCTACCGGTGCTCGCGCGCCCCAGCTTGTGGCCGCTGTAGGTGTCGAGAAGAAAGGTCTCGAGTCGACCGCCGTCGACGACGACGTTCCTGCGACTCGGCAGACCATCCCCGTCGAACGACCGCGACCCCGGCAGGCGTGGGCGCAGGGGGTCGTCCGTCATCGTGACCAGGGGGCTCGCCACGTCCTGGCCCTCGCGGTCGGCCAAGTAGGTGGACCGTCGGTAGACCGCCGAGCCGGTGATGCATCCGAAGAACGCGCCGACCAAGGCGCGGCCGGCGTCCGGGTCGAAGATCACGGGAACCTGGCAGGAGTCCACCTTGCGCGAGCCGAGGCGGGCAACGGTTCGCCGAGCGGCTTCTGCTCCCACGCTCTCCGGGGACGCAAGATCGCTCAAGAATCGGCGCGCGTCCCAGTAGGAGGCCCGTCGCTTCTTTCCGTCGGGCTCGTCCGCCAGCGGTTGCACGCTCACGCTCACGATCGACGAGGCCTCGCCGCGCGAGAAGCCCGCCGTGTTGGCGAAGCCAAAGCTCCCGATGGAGCGAGCGCAGCTGCCGCCATCGCTGTTCGTGATGCGCGTGTCGGCTTCGCGGGCCGCGGCTTCCGCCCGGTGGGCGTGATCGGCAGCGCTACCGGCATCGAAGTCGACGAGGCTGGGGTCGACCAGCTCCAGCTCCACGAAGTGCTGAGCCAGCTCGCTCGCGTCGGGAGGAGCCGACGCGGGGTCCGGTTCCGCGAGGGCGGCCAAGGCGAGGGCGTCCTCGACGAGGACCTCCAGGCCGTGCAGGCTCAGGTCGCTGGTTGTAGCCATCGCCGTCCGCTCACCGACGATCACGCGGAGACCGGCGTTTCGGCTGCCGGCTTCTTCGACTCGCTCGATCTCTCCCAGTCGGACCCGAACCGAAAGGTCTCGGCTTCGGGAAACCAGGGCTTCGGCGTAATCGGCGCCGCGCTTCTTCGCGGTCGAAACCAGGTCGAGCGCCTGGTCGGTCAGCTCCGCGGTCGTCCGGTCGTCCATTGCGGAGACGCTCGGGCCTCACCTCGAACAGGTCAAGCGCTTCGCGGTCCTCCGGACGCCGGATCATTCGAATAGACCTCGCTCAGGTCCGCGGTCGACCGGGACTCGACGTCCTTTCGGTCGGAGCCGGACTCGCCCGCCGCCAAGCGAGCTGCTTCGGCGGGATCGTCGGTCACGGTCAGGAGCTCGACATCGGACGACGAGATCTTTCCCGTCGAGAGCGCTTGGTTGGAGATCCAGTCGATCAATCCACCCCAATAGTCGCTCCCGAAGAGCACGAGCGGGAAGTCGTGGATCTTCCCGGTTTGGATCAACGTCAAGGCTTCGAAAAGTTCGTCGAGCGTTCCAAAGCCACCGGGAAAGATGACGAAAGCGCGAGCGTACTTCACCAGCATGGTCTTGCGGACCATGAAGTAGCGGAAGTCGACGGCGAGCTCGACGTAGGGATTGCGGCGCTGCTCGAAGGGAAGCTCGATGTTGAGTCCCACCGAACGGGCGCCGACATCCATCGCGCCTTGATTGGCGGCCTGCATGATGCCGGGGCCGCCTCCGGTGATGATGGCGAGACCCCGTTCGCCGAGGCGTCGAGCTACCTCCCGGGCCGCGGAGTATTCGGGCGTGTCGGGCTTGGTTCGTGCCGACCCGAATATCGTCACTGCTGGTCCGAGGTGGGCGAGGGTGTCGAAGCCCTCGACCAGCTCGGCCTGAATGCGAAGTACGCGCCAAGGATCACCGTCCGTGAAGTCGAAGAACGACTCGTCCTGAGTCGGTGTGCCGAGGATCCGAGAGCGATTGAGCGTCCGTCCGTTCGCCATGGTGCCTGACCTGTAGCAAGCGCCCTGCGTCCTCACAAAGGCGGCCGGCGTCACGACTAGGGGCAGCTTTGGAGGCCTTCGATCCAGGACTCGACGAGGCTCACACCCTGGTCGTCGACGACTTCGGACGCCAGCGGCGGCATGCGGTGAACGTCGGTGCGTCGCATCCGTTCGAGGAGCACCGAGTTTTCCAGGGACCCCGCCGCCACCACCCGCGCCTCGTCGAGGCCCAGGTCCGATCCTTGCGGCGCACCGCAGACGCCCGTGTCGGCCAGCGCCGTCGAAAAGCGAAGGTCGAGATCGCCTCGGCCCGGACCATCGGGACGGTGACAATTCGAGCAGTTCACGTGCAGATACGCCCGCGCGCGGTCCGCCACGGGCGCATCGGAGCCATAGGCGGGCAAACGACTTCCGTCGTCGTCTCCCTCCACGAGTCCGATGGCCTTCCACGTTTGCAGCTGAGGCGCCGACCGCCCGGTGCGGTACGTGATCTCGCCCTGGAGCTGCGCCGCTTCCAGCCCCAGGCTGAAGCCGGCCGCCGCCGTATGGCACTGCGCGCACTGTCCGCGACTGGGGATCAGCCAGTCCCCGCCCGGCACGTCCACGCGGGTCTCACCGTCGACCAGGTCCGCGTCGGTCTGAGCTTCGTTCCAGGCGTAGGTGTAGCCGCCCCAGTTCCCGTCCGAGTGCCGCATGTATAGACGCGTCTCGACCCGGCGCGGCGGTTGCCCCGCCCAAAACGCTTTGACCAAGACCGTTCCCACGGGGAAGACGATATCGCCGTCGTCGTCCAGCGTGGCGCTGGTCTCGTCCGGGAGAGCAGCCCAGCGTTCTTTTCTGGCACCGTCGGACCAGAGCGTGGCGCTCGGCCGGTAGGGGATGAGCCCCGGGACGGGCTGTGCGGGATCGTCCGGCTCGAAGCACCCGGTCTCGCTCAGCCGCTGAGGAAACGCGCCCGGCTCCGGCGGGTCACCATCGCGAACCAGTCGGTAGATGCGGCCGTCGTTCAGGTTGGCGAGCAAAAGCTCGCCTTGATCATCCTCGCCGAAGGAGGCCACGCCCGACCCCAGCGCACCCAGAAACTGATTCGACCATTCGGCGGTGATCGGGTCTCGACTGAGCCCCCAAAAGCGCCCGGAAACGAAGTCCGCGTATACGTAAACGCCCACCAGCTCGGGGATGGCCGTTCCCCGGTACACGAAGCCGCCGGTCACCGATCTTCCGTCCGCCCGAGGGTAGGCCCAGACCGGGTCGTCGAAGGCATTCAGGTCGCAGCCTGCGCGGTAGCAAACGAAACCCTCCTTCCGATTCCAGCCGTAGTTTCCGCCGCGCTCGATGATGTCGATCTCTTCGAACATCACCTGACCGACGTCCCCGGCCCAAAGCCGTCCCGTGTTTCGGTCGAAGCTGAAGCGCCAAGGGTTGCGCAGGCCCCACGCGTAGATCCCGGGGGCGCCCCCGGTCACGGCAAAGGGATTGTCGGCGGGAATCGTGTAGGGGGCTTCACCGTCGACGTCGATCCTGAGGATCGCGCCGAGCAACGTGTTCTGATTCTGGCCGTTGCCCAAGGGGTCGCCACCCCGTCCGCCATCACCGGTGGCGAGATAGAGGCGCCCGTCCGGTCCGAACTCGACGTGGCCCCCGTTATGGTTGTCGTACGGCTTGTCGAAGTCGAGGACGGTGGTCTCCGAGCCCGGATCGAACGTCGCGCCGCCGTCGTTGGAGAGGAACTCCGAGAGAAGTGAGCGCGGTTCGCCCAGCGTCGAAGTTCCCGTGTACGAGAGGAACACGCGTCCGTTCACGTCGAACTCGGGGTGGAAGACAAAGCTGAGGAGGCCCTCCTCGTTCGCATTCGAGTCGACGCGGTCGCGGATGTCGATGACCACTTCCGCTTCATCCACGTCGACGCGGTTCTCGAAGCGGAGGATGCGGCCGGCGCGCTCCACGACGTAGACCCAGTCGCCGGAGCTGCTGGTGCGAACGAGCAGGGGTCGCGAGAACGCGGGCAGGTCGGGGAAGGCATTCGCCCGCCGCAGAGCCACGCCCGGTGTCGCCGGGGGCTCGACGGCCAGGCAGGTCGGATTCGCCGGCCGTTCGTCGAGCCCCGACGGCGGGCCACCCGCGTCCGGCATGGCGTCGGGAAGCCGAGCGTCGGGTTGACTGGCGTCAGGGCCTCGCGCGTCGGGCAGCGAGGCCATTGCGTCGGGCAAAGGGGGTACATCCGCAAGGTCGATTGCGTCGGCCGGGCCCCCGTCGGTCCGACCAGCGGCGCCGATTTCCGCCGAGCCGCAGGCAGCCAGAAGCCAGCACGAAACGACGGCCCTCTTCACGCCGCCCTTGTGCCCCGAGGCTGCGGTTCTCATCCAGCCCGGCGGCCGTTAAAAACCGAGTCAGGCGTGCTGCAGGTAGGTCTTACCGCGATACATTGCGGCCAAAACGGCGAAGATCACCGCTGCCGCCGTCATCAATCCGGTGAACAGCCAGAAGAACTGCGACAGCTCGTAGGTTTTCTGGAGCGGAGCCAAAAAGGCGACCAGGAGGTTTCCCATCGTCACGCCGAGCAGCCAGAATCCCATGATGGTGGATTTCATGGTTCGAGGTGCCTGGGTGTAGGCAAACTCCAGACCCGTGACCGAGACCAGCACCTCGGAAGTCGTCATGACGAGATAGGGCACCACCTGCCACAATGCGTGCACCTGCCCTTCGCCCACCGACTCGATGCGCATCTGTAGGACGGCCGCGATCATGAAAGCCACCGCAGCCAGGAACATCCCGATCGTCATCTTGCGCAGGGGAGGGACGACGATGCCGCGTTGGGAAAGCGGCTGCCAGACGAAAGCGTTGAGCCCGGGAATGATCATCATGACCATCAGGGGGTTTAGGGCGGACAGCTGCGGGGCTTCGAGCTCGATCTCGGTCCAGGTCCCGCGAAGCAGGTCGAGCAAGCCGGCCCCTCCCATCAACACGGCCGCGACGGCCAGAATACCGCGCACGACCGATGATGGAATCAGGACGTTCGACACGCGGAACATCAGCCAAGTTCCGCCGAAGATCGAAAGACCGATGGCCGTCACGAGGCCGGTCTGCCAAAGGTGCGCCGGAGCGGCGAACGACAGGTCCATCTGATTCGCCTGTTCGATCCAGGTCGATGCGTGCTGGTCGAACAAGGCCCAGAAAACGCTGACCATCGAGAAGACCAGCATGATGCGAAGGACCGCCACCGGCCCTTCACCGATCTCCTCGCCAAACTCTCGCTTGGCGGGATCGAAGAAGCCGTCTCCCGGCGAACGCTTGGCTCGAAAGGAGTACACGAGGATCGAAAGAAAGCCGAAGGACGGTTCGATCCGCTGGCGATAGCTGAACAGAGCAAAGCCGGCGACAACCCCGGCCGCGGTCAGCCCGAGCAAAGGCAGGTAGTGAATCAAGGCTCGGGTGAAGATCTCGCCCAGGCTCGCGTCGGACGGCAGCGCCGCGGCAAAGCCTTCCCACATCACGAAATAACCGGTCAGCAGGGCGAAGATCGGGCTGAATAACAGGATCGTGCTCAAAGTGTCCCAGACTCCGAGCATGCCCCCTGGCTGAGGCTTTTGGTGGATGAACTTCTTTCGGCCCAGCCAGAAGATGAAGGTTGCGATCCCCATCAGGACGCCCGGCACGCCGAAGGCGACCTCCGCTCCGTAGACGCGATACAGGTAGGGCGTGAGCAAGGTGGAAAACAGGGAGCCGAAATTGATGATGAAGTAGAAGATCTGGAAGACGCCCGTCACGAGATGGGCGTTCTTGGCCGTGAATTGGTCGCCCACATTCGCGGAGACGCAGGGCTTGATGCCTCCCGAGCCGACCGCGATCAGCGCCAGACCTGCGTACATGCCGAGCTCCGCGCCCTGGATCTGGCCCATCTCTCCCAGCCGTCCCGCGACCGCGAGTACGGCGTGGCCCGCACAGTAGATGAGCGAGACCCAGAAGATGACGTTGTACTTCCCGAGAAGACGGTCGGCGAGAACGGCGCCGATCAGCGGGAAGAGGTACACGCCTGCGTTGAAGAGATGAACGATCTCGGTCGCGTGGGCCCGCGCCGCCGCCATGTCCGTCTCGCCCACCTGAGCCGGGTCCACGAAGTGAACGAAGAGGCTCGTCAGATAGACGTACAGGATGGCCTTCATCCCGTAGTAGCTGAAGCGTTCGGCGCCCTCGTTGCCGACGATGTACGGAATGCCGGGGGGGTAGTCGTTACTCCGCTGGGGCGTCTGGGTTGCCGGCTCGGCAGATACTGTCGATGCAGTCATGGGTGTCACTTTTTCGCGACAGGTGCCCTATAGGGGGACACCCGACCGCCGGGGAGGCTAGGCGATCGATCTCCGTTCGGCGAGGCGGATCTTCCCTCCCAAATTAGAGAGTCAACCCTCATTTCATGTCGCTCATGTGAACCGAATGGCTTTTTCGTGACGGAAAGCGGTCCGACCGACCGCGTCATCCGTATAGCCGAGAGGAGCCCTTTCCTACGGAAAACCCAAGGACATGAGACCTGCGATGGACACCGACCGACCCACCCTCCCTGCCCTTCGTCGCTTCGTGCGGACGGGCTTTGCCCCCGTGCTGGCCATGGCCAGCAGCCTGGCCTTGCTGGCTTGCGACGAATCGGCCGGGACGGTCGTTTCGCTGCCCGAGCTGGAGCTCAGCTCGTCGAGCATCGACTTCGGTGAAGTCCAGGTCGGCACGTCGTCCGGACAGCGGACCATCCTCGTGACGAACGTCGGGACGGCCCCCATCCAGCTCGACGGGATCGTACCGGGGCAGCCCTTCGACTCGAGCGCCTTCGGTTACGACTTCGACCGGCTCGACCTGTCCCCCAACTCGTCCGCCCAGATCACGGCCCTCTTCAACCCGGTCGACTTGGGACCTCGCGAGTCGGTGGTCGTCGTTCGTGCAACGATCGGCGGGACGCCTCGCGAGTTTCCCATCACGATGCGAGGCGAAGGCGTGACGTCCCAGCTCGTCGCCGAACCGCGCCGACTCTCCTTTCGAAACGTGCTCGTTGGGTCGACCAAGAATCTGACCATCGAGTTGACCAACAACTCGAACTTTCGCGCCGACATTCGCTACTTGCCGCGAAACAACATCGCGATCTGCGGAACCAACGATCCCTCGGCGTTTTGCATTCAGCCCGTCGACAACAACTTCCGCGACGACGAGGCTTTCCAGCTGGGTTCAAAGGAGAGCGTCACGCTCCAAGTGCAGTTCAGCCCGCTGATCGCCAACACGCAGGAGCGTGGCGGTTTCACCTTGAGCTACTGTCCGCAGACCGTCTGCGAGCTCGACATCGACATGGATGGCTTCTCCGTCGAGAAAGGCTTTGCCTGCGAGCCCCAGGCCCTCGACTTCGGCGCCGTGAATCCCGGCGCGTCGGCGGAGCTCGAGGTTCAGTGTTCGAACATCGCGAACGAGCAAGTCACGGTAAACGGTGCTCGCCTCGCCGCATCGTCCAGCGAGGACTTCTCGCTACCCGACGACCCTCGGGGCGTCGTCTTGGCCCCCCCGGTCGACGGCAACGACGGAGGCCGAATCGCGATTCCGGTCCTCTACGAGCCGCAGCAGCTCGGTGATGACGAAGGTACGCTCGTCGTCACCATCGACGATACCGACCCACGCCGGCGCGAGACCCTCGTGACGCTGGCCGGGTCGGGAGGCGGCCCCGACATCGAGGTGATTCCGGCCCAGGTGAACTTCGGTTTGGTCTCGCTGTTGGCCCCGGCGCGAAGGACCGTATTGGTCGTGAACACCGGTTTCGAGGACCTTTCCATCAGCGACATCATCGTGGACTCCGAGGCCACCGGCGCTTTCTCCTCTCCCGATGCCACCGCGAACATCATCCCTCCCGGCGGAACGAAAGCCATCTCGGTCCAGTTTCAGCCGCGGGCTGAGGGCCAAGCAGAGACGCGGATGGTCATCTTCAGCAACGACAAGGATGAAGGGGAGCTCGAGATCCTTCTCCGCGGCGAAGGGATCAATCTGCCTCCATGCAACTACGTTGTATCGAACGATAACTTGAACTTCGGCGTGATCGAAGTGAACCGCGCGGCTCGCCGAGCCTTCGAGATTCGAAATCTGTCTACGACCTCCCAGTGTCTCGTCACGTCGGTGAACCTTCGCCCCGAGTCGGACCCCGAGTTTTCGCTTCCCGACGGGAACATCAGCTCGATCCTGATTCCCCCCCTGGCTTCGTTGGCCGTCGCCGTGGGCTACGTCCCCGAGACGCTCGGTCAGCACCGGGGATCGATCGAGTTCTCAATCTCGAACCCGGATACGCCTTTCAACGTCGTCGACCTGGTGGGTACTTCCGCGGAGTCCACTCTGCTCATCGTCCCCAACGACCTCTTCTTCGGCACCATCGAAGTCGGGTGTGCGGCCCGGGCCAAGACGGTGACCGTGTACAACACCGGGGCCACGCCCGCGAGTATCGATGACATCGTCTTGGATGCTCAGCCGGGAGTGTTCAACATAAACGGCCTTCCCTCGCTGCCGCTCAGCTTGGCGCCCGGCGCCTCCTTCCAGTTTTCGGTCGGCTTCTTCGCGCCCGAGGTCTCAGACTATGCCGGTGCGATCGAGATGACGGGTGAGTTCAATGGCCAACCGGTCACGTACATCGTTTCTATGCAGGGTCGGGGTGATATCGATGCGGTACAGCAGGACCGATTCGAGCAGCTCGGTCGTCCTGAGGTCGACATCCTGTTCGTCATCGACAACTCCTGCTCGATGTTCGACGAGCAGCAGAGCCTGGCTTCGAACTTCGGTGACTTCGTTCAGTTCGCCGAGGCCCAATCACTCGACTACCACCTGGCGGTGACCACCACCGACATGAACGTCGAGCGGGGCAAGTTCGTCTCCGGATCGACGCCCGGAACCGGTCCGGCGGCCAATCGTGTGGTGACGCCGCAAACGCAGCCTTCTCCAGTGACGGTGTTTTCAGCCAACGCTCAGCAGGGCTCGACCGGGTCGGGCATCGAGTACGTGCTCGATGCGGCGTACGCGGCGCTGACCCCGCCGAACGTCACTGGCCACAACGCGGGCTTTCTGCGGCGGGAAGCAGTCCTGTCGATCATTGGTGTGACCGACGAACGCGAACAGTCGGCTCGGACCGCAGACTTCTTCTTGAACTTCTTCCTGTCCATCAAGGGCTTCCGCAACACCCAGCTCTTCTCGTTCTCCACGATTTCGGGCGGTGAGACGGGCTGCAACTCCTCGTCGGGCTCCGCGGCGGCGGCACCGCGTCTCGTCGAGTTGGCCGAGCGAACCGGTGGCGTTCAGCAGACCATCTGCACCCAAGACTGGAGCCGGACGCTGGAGGACCTTTCCCGCCAGGCATTCGGGTTCAAGTCGCGCTTCTTCCTGACGAATCAGCCGGTCATTCAAACCGTGGAAGTCTTCGTGGATGACCAACGGCTGCCGGGCCGGGAGAACTCGGGCCGGCAGAACTGGTCGTACGACTTCTCGACGAACTCGGTGAACTTCACGCCTCTCGCCGTACCCGCGCCTGGCTCCGTCGTGCGGATCGAGTACACGGCGGAGTGTCTCTGATCTGCCGCTATGCGGCATTCGGGCTCGGTCACACCACCCCACCCGACCAAAGAACCCGCCCGAACCACGCCCCCG
>CAYYOT010000011.1:12604-100334 GCA_964473255.1 uncultured Myxococcales bacterium
GCGAAGAGACGGATGTTGTCGCTGTCTCGTCCCGCGATGCACGCGCAGCGCCGCTGCCTGGCGCCCGCGCTTGTCCCCGCCCGGCCCCCCCGCCGGGCCCGCCCCCCCCCTCTCTTCCGCGGTCTGTGGCGGGTCGATGACGAAGGCATGACTTCGAGTCGTCGGACCGGCAACCACGGTTGACCACGAAGGAACGGGTTTTCGAGTCTCGGAGCGTGCTTCGGGCGAGTTCCTGCATTGCGCTCGGCTTCCTGGCGAGCTGCGGGTCGGAGGCGTCGACGGTCGGAGAAGACGAGGAACTCGCTTTCGACCCGACGAACGTTCCATCGTCCGCCCTCGAAGGCTTCATGTTTGGTGGCTCGCTCGGCTTCGCTGGCGCTGACCGACCAGAGGACCTGCGGATCACGATCGAGGGGACGTTCACGCCGTTGGGCGCGAGCCCTTCGTCCTTCCTCGAAGAGCTGGCCGATCTCGAGCCGGTCGCCGTCGGTTCGGGAGGTCTCATCGTGACTCGTGACGACTTTCTTCCCGCGGTTCGCTTCGGCGGGGAGGCTCGAGCCGGCGTCTACGAACTGACCTTCCGCATGGGCGTCGCCGACCGCGAGTTGGCTCGAGGCCTCGTCATCGAGGTCGACCGTGACCTGATGCTGCGAAGGGAGCCGGCGCAGGCCGATGTGCGACTGGGGACGGCGGTGGCGATCTGGGAAGACGTCATCGTAGCGGGATTCAAGGGAGGCGTCGTCGGTTTCGTGCGCGAGGGCCCGGACTTCGAGGCCGGCCACTCCTTGCCGGCGGTTGGCGAAGTCGTTCCTGATGACTTCGGCGCCGCCGTCGCGGTGCGGCAGGACCGGATACTCGTCGGCGCTCCGTCCGAGCTCGCTCCCGAACCGCGGGGCGGGAGCGTCCATGTCTACGAGCGGACCGACGATGAATGGACGAAACTGCAGGTCCTGGATGCCGAACCCGCCGAGGCCGGCGACCGTTTCGGCGTCTCCCTGGGATTGTTCGAGGGCGGCGCGGTCGTCGGCGGGTTCGAGGCTGCATACGCTTACCGCCAGACGGACGACGGTTTCGAGCTGGAGCAAGAACTCGAACTTCCACAGCGAGACTTCGGAGCGCGTCGGGTGCGGCCTCCTTCGGTGGCCGGGAGCGGGGACCGCATCGTCGTAGGAGTTCCATGGCGAGACTTCACCTATCCGTCGGGGGCGGTCGCCGTTCAGGCAGGCTCGGTCGTCGTCTTCTCTCGCGACGGCGACGGCTGGGAAACCGAGGCCGAGCTCTTCGGTCCGGCCCCAAAAGCCAGCGAGCAGTTTGGCTCTCGGGTTGCCATCAATGGTCAGCGGGTCGTCGCGAGCATGGACCAAGACGTCTTCGTCTTCACGCGCACCGACGCGACGTGGTCGGAGCCCGTGCGCCTACTGGCCGATGATGCCATCGACTCGGGCTATGGTGAGGCGGTCGCGATCCGGGGCAACCAGGTCTTGGTGGGGGCCCCCTTGGACAGTCCACGTCTCACGTCATTGGGGAGCGTGATGCCGCGAGCTGGCGCCGTTTATCGTTTCCAGTTCGAAGATTCGAAGTGGCTGCTCGATCGCCGCTATGTGGCCGTCGATGGACAGCAGCGGGATCAGCTGGGTTGGTCGGTGGCGATGTCGGACACCGTCGCGGTTGTGGGTGCCCCGGCCGACGACGTCGTCAATGGCAGCCGAACCACCGAGGACGCAGGGACCGTTCACGCGTACTTCTCTCGGCGGCCGTGAGCGCACAAGCACCGCCAGCGGGTGAGTGCGCCACTGTAGGTCGAGCTCGGTCGCCAGCGCAGTGACGCTCTCCACGTGGCGACGCTCACCGGTCAAGCAAACTTGCGAGGCCTCGAAGCCGGGCTCAGAATCGGCGTCATGATTTGGACGGCACTCATCGCTGCTGGACTCGCGGCAGCACCGAATGACCAGCCCAACGCCGAGCCGATCGAGTGTCCGCCCGGCGCCAAGCTGCGGGGGGCTGCCCCCCCACGCGGCAAGGCCCAGTGGTGTGAGGCTCCCGACCTCTTCGGTGGCATGAAGAAAAACGGACCGTTTCGACGCTGGTATGCCGATGGAAGCCTGCGCTCCACCGGCGAGTTCCTGGATGGTGAGCGACACGGGCGATGGCAGAAGTGGGACGAAGAGGGCAATCTCCTGGGCGAACGCACATACCGCTTCGGGGAAGTCCATTCGGAACAGAGAAGCGTTGCTCATGCCGCGAGCTCCGCCGCTCCCACCAGAGCAACTCCCGATTCCGAGGCCAGCCGATCATCGAACCCCTTCTCCGAGAACACGGCCACCACGGAAGCGGGTCGCTCGAAGGTCGGCGGGTTCGCCAGTACGGACTTCACGGTCTTCGGCACCGACGGCGTCGCGGTCTTCGGACAGGAGTTCCAGGCAGGCTTGCGGGTCAATCACTTCGAACTTCAGTCGCAGTGGGGATTCATCTATGCCGATGCCAGCGGCACCAGCTCCGTCGAGGGACTGAATCCGACCTTCTATCTCCTCGGCCGAGCCGACCTCAGCGACAGCGTCGAGTTCCGCAGCGGCGTGGGGGCATCGATTCCCGTTCGCGACGTCGATACGACCAGCTTCGACTCGATCGTGAGTTCGGCGGTCAGCGTGGGACTCGTCGGACTCTCCGCAATTCCTCGAGGTTATTGGGACGCCTGGATGTACCTTCCCGAATACCCGTTCATCATCTTGCCCTTCACCGTCGATGCCCGAGTCTCGCGCTTCGAAGTCGACGGCAGCTCGACCTTCTATTTCGCCATCCCCATCAATGGCGGAAGTTCGCAGTTGAACATGCAGCTTTCTGCCAGCGGTGCCTACGCGTTCACTGACTTCTTGCTCGCCGGTCTGGAAACGCGAGCGGTCGTTGCTTCCCTCACGGCCGCTCCGGAAGGGACGCTCGGCATCGAGCCCTTCGCCAAGGCCGTTTTCGGCCCCGGCTTCGCTCGGGTCGGCTTCACGCTGTACCCGCTGTACTCGGATCTCCTCGGCGCCGCTCCGTTGATCGACGGCTTGATTTGGGGCTTCAACGTGGGAGTTGGCGTGCAGATGTAGAGGGGTGGCTCAGCCCCGACCAACCCCGAGTTCGTACGATCGAAAGCCGACGAGAACCCAAGCGGATACCCGGCTCACGTTCGGTCCGCGTTCGAGCCACGGACCGTAACCGAGGCTGACGTCGAGATACCATCGTCGGAGAAAGTCGACCCGGCCAATGAACGCGAAGGTGGCCTCCCGTCGACCGTCGAACGTCGCCAAATCGGCGACCAACGCGGCTCGGCCTCTACCCCAGTCGAGTTGGGGGCCGAACCGGCCCACCGCGTAGTCTTCGACCCGAAACTCGGCCCACCCCGCCCCCGCCAAAGGAACGACGTAGGGATTGAGCCCGCCGAGCCGGGTGCGGGTGACGTCGTTTTGACCCTCGGCGGCACCGGCGTACAGAGCAACATAGGGTGCGAGCCAGCCGGGGGGCACGAAGACGCCTTCGAAGGCGATCTTCGCCGCCGATGAGCCGTCGTAGAAGTCTGCGCCTCCGTGGAGGTACGCGTACCGCTGTGGAGACCTCCACCAACCGACGACCCCTTCAGGCGAGAGCCAGTAGGCCGGGTCGGGCGGGTCGGCCGAACCTTCGCCCGAGCCGTCGAAGAAGAAGAGGACGCGGCCGAACCCCTGTGCTCCCGCATAGAATCCGTACGGCAGATGAAAGACGTAGCCGGCCTCTGCGCCCACGTGGGGGCTGATCAGAGCGTTGGCGGAGTCTGGTTGGCCGGCCTCCCACGGTGCGAACAGCATCTGGGTGGCAAATGCCTGGACTCGACCCATGACCCACCAGCGACGCTTCCGGTCGATGGGTTCATAGCGGACCTCGACGGTATCGGTGATCAGACGGAGCTGGAGGGGACCGCGGACGAAGTTCACATTGACGACGCCGAACGGCTGGGAATCAAGCTGGGCTCCGACCTCTCCGGAGATGGTCCAGCCGGTCGAAGCCGCGATCAAGCCCAGAGACAGGAGAGAAGCGCTCACGGAGGAGGACTCGGCGTCGAAAGGGCTAGACCTTCGTACCGCCGATCGTCATTTTCGCCAGCCGCGTCGTGGGGCATCCCACGCCGACCGGAACGGACTGACCGTCCTTTCCGCAGGTCCAGATGCCGTCGGACAGCTCGACGTCGGCGCCGAGCATGTCGACCGTCTTCAGAGCCTCGGGGCCGTTGCCGATGAGGTTCACGCCCTTGAGGGGCGCGGTGAGCTTGCCGTCCTCGATGAGGTAGCTCTCGGTCAAAGAGAAGACGAAGTCGCCGTTGGAGATATCCACCTGACCTCCGGAAAACCGCTTGGCGAATATGCCCGACTTCGTCTTCTTGATGATGTCCTCGGGGTCGTCGGTTCCACCCAACATCATCGTGTTCGTCATACGCGGCATCGGTGGGTCTCGAAAGCTCTCTCGGCGGCCGTTGCCCGACTCGGTTTTGAAGTGCCGAGCGCTCATGCGGTCCTGCATGTACCCGCGCAGCACCCCCCCCTCGATCAACGTCAGGGGTTTGGCTTCGCGCCCTTCGTCGTCGAAATGGATCGAGCCTCGCGACCCGGCGTACGTGGGATCGTCGATCACGGTGACCAATGGACTCGCGACGTCCTCTCCGACCTGATCGGTGTAGCGACTGGTACGCTTTCGGTTGAAGTCGGCCTCCAGCCCATGCCCTACGGCCTCGTGCAGCAAGATTCCGCTGTCGCCGGCGGCCAGCACCACGGGGAGCTCGCCGGCGGGTGCTTCCACCGAGTCGAGCATCACGAGCGCGATGCGAGCCGCCTCTCGTCCGTGGTCCTCCGGTCGTCGACCGGCCTGGAGGAAGTACTCCAGGCCGACCCTTCCTCCCCCGCCGCTCGACCCGCTCTGCCGCTGGTTGGCCGCTTCGGCGATCGCGCTGACGCCGAAGCGCATCATGGGTTGTCGGTCGCGCACGACCGCGCCGTCGCTCGTGAAGATCAAGATCTCCCGAAGACCTTCGGCGAACGATGCCGTGACCTTCGTGATCCTCGGATCGGATGCTCGCGCTGCGGCATCCGCGCGGCGGAGGAGCTCTACCTTGGAGTCGCCGGGGAGCTCGACCGTGCTCGTCGAGTGATAGCGAGTGCTGTCCGAACGGGATATCGCAAAAGGAGGAATGCGCTGCGGACCCGACGATGCGATCTGGGCCGCGGTCTTCGCGGCCTGTCGCATGGCATCCTCTTCCAGGGACTCGGTGAAAGCATAGCCCGTCGCGTCGCCGCTTTGGACCCGAACGCCGAGCCCGAGGCTCACGCCTCGGGATGCACCTTTGATCGTGCCATCTTCGAGCGCGACCGAGCCCCCGGCCGAGTATTCGAAGTAGAGGTCGGCGTAGTCGCCGCCCCGAGACAAAGCTTCGCTCAGTAGCTTCTCCGCGATGGCGGCATCGATGACGTGGCTTCCACCGTCGAGAAACGGTGCTCGATATCGTTCACTCATGATTGAATTCGATCGGCGCTCCAGCGGGTGCGGCCGGGAGAGCATGCCCCGCTCGCTATGGCTCTGGCCAGGCGGAGTCCACGAACCGTCCGCGTTCCGTGCCAAGAAAGGTCATCCCCACTCACGAAGAGAGGTTTCGAGCGGGGCCGGAGGGCGACGATCTCCTCCAGGTGCTTGGGTCCGAAGGGAAACGGCTCGTCGGCCAGCAGGGTGAGGTCACCCGGAACCGTCGCGAGGTCGACCTCGGGGTACGGCTGGAGACCGGTGACGCCGTTTCGCGCGCCGACCGCGGCGAGCAGCTGGTCGACGTAGGTTCCCGGGCCGGCGGCCATGAAGGGCCGGCGCCAGATCAGGTACACGTAGCTCTGCTCCGGGGAAACCGGGGGCTTTTCGAGCTCTCCGCGGATGGCGGCGGCCCACGCCTCGGCCGGCCTCTTCGCGCCGATGCGCTCCCCCCAGCGGAGCAGGAGCGGAGGAACGTCGGCAGGGCCTCGAGGAAAGGACACGTCGACTTCGAAACGGGACGACAGCGCTTCGTAGTCCTCGCGTCGGTTTTCCTCTTCGTTCATGAAGATGAGGTCCGGCTCGAGTTCGGCGATCGCTCCCAGCTTCGGATCCTTGGTGCCCCCGACCTTCGGGATGCCGGAAACGACCGATTCCGGATGGATGCAGAAGCGCGTGATCCCGACCAAATGCTCGGCCATGCCGAGATCGACGAGGCTTTCCGTCGTGGAAGGACACAGGGAAACCAGACGCACTGCGATTTGTTGCTTTTCACGACGTCGGGTCTGGGTCAAAGCTCCGCGACGTGCTGCCGGACATCATCCGCGTCGACGTTCGCGGACTCAGCATCGCCGTCCACCGCCTGGGAAGCGGTTCGGACCCGGCCGTGCTCGGGCTTCACGGATTCCTCGACCACGGGCTTTCGTTTGCCCGAGTGGCCCGCACCTGGTCCGGCGGCACCTTCTTTTCGCCCGACGCGCGTGGTCACGGTGAGTCGGACTGGGTCGGGAGTGGCGGGTACTACCACTTTTACGACTACCTCGATGACCTGCGGCGCGTGCTCGACAAGCTTCCGACGAGTCTGGGGCTCGTGGGCCATTCCATGGGAGGAACGCTGGCGCTCACCCTGGCTGGACTCTTTCCCGACCGCTTTCGGTGGGTGCTGCTGTTGGAGGGCATGGGGCCGCCGACGCATCGTCCGGAGGACACCCCCCAACGCCTGCAGGCCTGGTTGCAGTCTCTAACCCCCGCCCGTTTGGGCGGAATCGAGTCCCGGCGGCGAATCCGCACCCGCTTGGCGTCCGTCGAAGACGCGGCCGACCGCTTGGTGCGGATGAACGGACGCCTCGATTCGGGTCAGGCGCGAGAGCTCGCCGAGAGCTTCACCGAGGTTCACCCGGAGGGGGGCTTGGCCTGGCGCTTCGACCCCCTCCATCGCACGCCCTCGGCCAAGCCGTTTCGGCTCGACGAAGTGGAGCCTGTCTGGCGACGGATTCAGGCTCCGGTGACTTCGGTCTGGGGTCAGCACGGATTTCGGCCCGACCAGCTCGAGGCTCGTCACGCGATGCTGCCGTCCGTGCGGGTCGGAGTCGTCCCCGATGCCGGGCACAATCTGCATCACGAGCAGCCGGAGGTCGTTGCGTCCGCCATCGCGGACCTGGAGGAGGAGCCGGCCCGTCTTCCGCCCGGCCTCCGTTCCGTGGGCCCCGACGCGGTTCTTTGATCTCCCTCGAGTCGGGTGTTAGCGCTGCCCCACGGTGAGTACCGTCGAGCAGCGCGTGGGCGCGGTTGCGATCGGCCGAAATGAAGGTGAGCGCCTCGTTCGCTGTCTGCGATCTTTGCAGGGGCAGGCCCGGGCGGTCGTGTACGTCGATTCCGGCTCGACCGACGGGAGCGTCCAGGCTGCCGAAGAGCTCGGAGCGACCGTGGTCGAGCTGGATCTGTCCACCCCGTTCACGGCGGCTCGGGCCCGTAACGCGGGCTACCGAAGGCTGCTCGAGATCGCGACCGATCTGGAGCTCATCCAGTTCGTGGACGGCGACTGCGAGGTCGCGGCGGACTGGGTTGCGACCGCGGTTGAACACCTCGATGTACGCTCCGACGTCGCGGTGGTGTGCGGACGGCGTCGGGAGCGGTTTCCCGACGCTTCGGTCTACAATCTGCTGTGTGACATCGAGTGGGACACTCCGGTGGGCGAGACCGAGGCCTGTGGGGGGGATGCGTTGATGCGGGTTCGAGCGCTCACCGAAGTGGGCGGCTACGACCCCGGCCTCATCGCCGGGGAAGAGCCCGAGCTGTGTCTTCGCATCCGCCGACGCGGGTGGAAAATCGAGCGGCTGGACGCCGAGATGACGCTGCACGACGCCGACATGCACTCGCTCGAGCAGTGGTGGAAGCGGGTCAAGCGGGCGGGGTTCGCGTATGCCGCGGTCAGCAGCAAACAGGGCGAGGGTCCGGAGAAGTACTTGGTGAAGGAGACGCGACGCGTCCTCTTTTGGGGGGCGCTTCTACCGGCCGTCGCCATCGGCGGGGCCGTTCCCACGCTGGGGACCAGTCTGGGCTTGCTCGCCGCCTACCCCGTGAACTTTGCCAAGGTCTTTCGTCGAACCAAAGCGCGAGGCCGCAACCTCCGCGAGGCCGCGCTCTACGCCGGCTTTCTTCAGCTCGGACGGCTTCCCGAAGCGCAAGGCGTTCTCCAGTTCCATCAGGACCACTGGCTCGGTCGAACGTCGCGCATCATCGAGTACAAAAAGCCCGCCTGATGACGGCGAGGCTTCGCGGTCAGAAGCGAAGACCGTACCCCGAGCCCGCATCGAGGGAGACGGAGCTCCCGTCGCTGCCCCCCACGAATAGCGTCGAGGAGCCGCCGTGAAGGAAGAAGCCCACGAGGGCCCCCGGCCTTTGGGACTCGCCGCCGAAGATCGCCGCCGCCGGCTGGACGGTGCCGCTGCCGCTGAAACCGAAGACCGTAACCCCGCCCGAGAGCAGGACGCCCGACATGTTCCCTCGAGGACTTCCGACCGCGACCGCAGGTCGGCCACGCATGGCGTCGATCAAAGCGATACCTCGCCCGAACTCGGCCGCCGCCACTCCACCGGCGATGATGGTGGGGTTCGACATCTCGGCCACGCTGGTCAGGGCCCGCGGAAAGTCGACCGACGTCGCGGATTCTCGCGGGAGGTTCGCCAGCTCCATTCCCGAAAGGATCGCCACCCCTCCGGTGGTGTCTGGGGCTCCCGGAGCGCGATAGAACGGCATGCCGATCGCCAGTTCCGGTCGCCCATCGCCATCGGTGTCGACCTTGCCCGAGAGCGACCATCCGGCCTGCGAACCGGCGAATCCCGACCGGAGCGTCGTCATCGACGGAGCCGCCGGGCAGCCGGGTCCACCCCAGCCGAACACGACGGACACCATGCCCTCATTTGACAACACCAGGTCCGCCGCGTGCCCTCCGGCCGCGACTTCGTCACATCCGTCCCCGTCGATGTCGCCCAAGCCCGCGATGCTCTGGCCGAGATTGCTATTGGCCTGCGGACCGAGGAGCACGAAGTCCGAGTTGCAGATCACCGTAGGGCGACCTTGTCGGTCCGCCGCACGACCGAATACGACGGCGAGTCCCCCGACGTTGTTGCGACCGGCGCGGTCCAGCTCGAGCGCGCCGAAGGCAACGTCGTCGAAGCCATCGTCGTTCACGTCGACGCCGCCAGCGACGACGCGAAGGCCCTGTCGCTGGGGCCCGTAGATCACGAAGCTGGGCTCGGATTCCGGGATGCCGCCGCGTCGTCCCTTCCAGATGAGCACCGAACCCCACGTGAAACGATTGCCCGTACAGCCGTCGTCGGCCAGCACGTACGCCGCCGGATCGTAGCTCGATTCCCGGTCGTCGGAGCGGGCGACGACGGCGAAGTCGTCCACGCCGTCGCCGTCGAAATCGCCAGCGGGAGCGGCGTCCCAGCCCATCTGATCGAAGCCGTGGTGCAAGGCGTAGCCTCGGAGCTCCCGCGCCGGTCGCGCTTCAAAGCCGATGGCGTTGCCCAGGTACAGATACGCGGCGCCGGTCTGACGTCCGCGGGCAGGGTCGGGGCTCAGCGGAGCGCCTACCACGAGGTCTTCGAAGCCATCGTCGTTGACGTCCCCGATGATCGCTCCGCCGCTACCAAAGGCGAGGCCCGAAGCCTCACCCGGGTAGTCCAGGGGCTGCTGCGGCCGGCCCGTATCCCAGGGAAGGAGGACGGGCCGGCCCACGTCGGTGCCCATAGCGTCATCGCCGGCTTCGAATCCCACGAGGTCGTTTCGACGGTCACCGTCGACGTCGGCCACGACCGCGACCCCCGAGCCGAGGAACTGGCCGGCGCCGGTGCCCCACTCGATGATCGCCGGTTCGGAAGAGGGAAGGCTGTTGAAGCGACCGGGGTAGACCTTGATGCTCCCCGCATTCCCCGGACCACCGGGAGCTTCGTCGAACATCGAACCCACCACGACGTCGTCGATACCGTCGCCGTCGGCATCGCCCACGTCGACCGACCAGCCGAACTGGTCGCCGCCGTCGGGATGCTGCACGCCCCAGGACGGTCGCTCTGCGTCGCGAAGCTCCATCGCCGGCGTATCCGGAAGCTCGAAGCCGCGGAACATGCGGACGGCGCCATGGTTGTCGCTCGGACCCAAGTCATGGCGTGGCTGCCCCGCGACGATGTCCTCTTTGCCGTCCCCGTCGAGGTCACCCATCGCGAGGCTGAACGCGAACCAACCGTCGAAGTCCTGGGGGTCCTGGCTGCTCCATATGACCCGAGGACGGTCGCTCAACCCACCTGTGTCGCCGCCGGCCGCGGGTTCCCCGGCGTGAACGAACAGCGCTCCGTCGTCCCGGGTGCCGGGGCCATCGTATCGGAACGCGCCGACGGCGAGATCGCAGGCACCGTCGCCATCGAAGTCACCGGACGCCAGGGCTTCGCCGTAGCGAAGCCCGCTGCGGCCTGTGTAGCCGGCATCGTCGGGAAGATCGCCCCACAAAACTTCATCGGGCAGTGCGCGAAATCCGGTGGGCCCGCCTAGATGGATGAAGACGCCCCCCTGCGTGAAGGCGATGGGAGCGCGGTTTCGGTCTTCAGCATCGCGGGCGCCGACCGCTAGGTCTACCCAGCCGTCGTCGTTGAAGTCGCAAGCGGTCAGCGAGTAGCCGAACAGGTCCCCACCGAAGCGTCCGACGAGACGCCAGGCCGGCGCCGGCTCGAACCAACCGCCGGCGACTCCGCGATGGATGCGAACCGTGCCGACGTTGCCGCTGCCGTTCGTATCTTCGAAGGGTGCTCCGACGGCGAAGTCCGATCGACCGTCCTGGTCGAAGTCGGCGACCGCGAGCGCTTGCCCCAACTGGTCGCGCCGACCTCGACCGGCGAGGACCCAAGCGGGCTCGGGCTCGAGTCCTTGGCCAGTGCCGGCATAGACGAATGCCGCTCCCCCGTTCACGGCCTCCACGTCTGCCTCCGGGTTCGTCATGATCAGGTCTGCGTTCCCGTCTCCGTCGATGTCTCCGGGCGATGCGAAGCGCGCGACCAGCAATCCGTCGCCGGTTCGTTCCGCGGAAAACGACTGGGGAGCGACCGAAGTGATCCTGACTCTCGTGGTCTGAGCGGTGAATCGGTCGCGAAGGGTGAGGTCGGCGGAGCCCGCGCTCAGGCCTTCCAACTCGAGCTGCTGGCTGATCCGGACGAAGGAAGGGCGCTCTTCGAACTCGACGAAGCCGCTCCCCCCGCTCAACTGGAGGGTTTGCGCTTCGCCTACCGCCACGAAAACCGTCTCGTGGACGGAGGAGAAGTCCGCCCGGCGGACGTCGATCCGCGCCTCGACGCGCTCTTCACTGAGCACGTCGAGAACCTCGACGATGTCGAGTCCTTCGGTCGGACCCGCAGTGTACGCCCCGTCCGCGGTCAAGGTTCCGCCGCTCCCCGAAACCACCGAACGGAACGAGAAGACGCCGCTCCCCCCGTCGACCTCGAACTGCCAGCTGATCCCCGGGGGTGCGGTGACGCTCAGCGGTCGGAGCTGTAGCGCGTCGACCACCTCGACATCGGAAAACGCTTCTCCCAAACATCCCAGGTCGGTGACGCGGATGCGGTCGGTCACACCCGAGCGGCTACCGGCCAGGTAGGCGCCGGTCAGCTCGTTGACGATGCTACCCGACTCGTTGCGCGACAGTTCGAAGCGATAGTCGCCCGTGCCTCCCGAAGCGAAGACCAGGCGCTGACCGAAGGGGAGGGCGGCGGTACGCGATGGCGCCAGCTCGAGAGCGGGCTGGCAGGGCACCGGGCCCGCGTCCGCTGCCCGGGCATCGGGGCGGGGCGGGGCGATGCGGCCCGCATCCGGCTCCGGTCGGGCGTCCGGCTGTGCGTCTGAAAGCCGGACATCCGCGCTAAGTCCGGCGTCTCGAACGTCCAGCTGGTCGGCCTGGCCGTCGCCGCACGCGAAGACCGCGCCCGCGAGCAGGCTCGCCCGCCTCCAGCCTCGCTTTCCCTGAATCAATCGGTCTGAACCTCTCACGGAGGACTCTGGTAGCAACGGCTTCGTAGGGTCAAACAGGGTGACCCCTAGTCCCAAGTTGAACCCCACTCTGTAAGGTGAGCCAAAGGGCATGGGGCGGAACCGAACCATCTTCCGGGCCGACCGAGGCTGGGTGCTGGTCGTCATTGGCATTGGCGCCTGTGGGGACGCGGTCGACGACGTGGCTGCGTCGCGGCCCGACGGCGCCCTCGCTCCGACGCGACCGGATGCTTCCCTCCAGCCCACGGGCCATACGGTCGGGGAAGCGCGGCCGGTATTCGTCCGGCGTTTGTCCGATGGGGTCGATGATGCGGCGTGGATCCCCGACGGTCGAACGATCGGAATCTCCGGCGGACGGCTTCAGGTGGTCGGGGCCACGACCTTCAGTCCGGGTCCGGCCGAGGCGCCGCTGACCGGCGTGGCTCAGCTCGGCGACGGTCTTCTCGTGGGGGACGCCCGAGGCGTTCACGCACTGGTCGGCGAGCGCCTCGACGCGTCTCCGATCGCCGATGTGCTCGGCGGTCGCCGGATCACCGCCATCGAGTTGTCCGCAGCCGAGATCTGGCTCGCCACGCCCGACGGACCGTGGGTCTGGAAGGACGGAAGCACCTTCCGCGTCGACGTGGGTTCCGTCTGGGCTGCGGACGCCCGGCTCGTTTACGGGGCGCTCGTGGACGACTTGCCGGGGGTTTGGGTCCTTTCGTCGGGGCAGGTCTTCGGCCTGGCCTTCGATGGAATGTCGGCTCACATGCAGCCGACCAACGAAGTCGATGCGGTGGACCTCGCGGTCGACGGCACGGGAACGCTCTGGGTCGTGCGCAATGATGGGCGACTCCGCAGTCGGAGCTCCGTCGGGGTTTGGGTCGAGCACGAGCGTCTGACGGACGTCCATGCCGTCGAGGCGCATACCTTCAGCGACGATCTTTGGCTGACGACCGGGTTGGGACCGCTTCTTCACCGGGGCGTCGAGTTCATCCCCCTCGTCGGTCTCGGCCCAGGTGAGATCCTCGGACCTGCGGGTCCGGGCCGGGCTCTTTTTTCGACGACGGACGGGCTGGAGCTGATCAGCGTCGAACTCCAGGCCGCGATCGTCGGGCTCGAGCCTGGCGAAGTGGTCGTCGAGTCACGGAGGGTCGAAGTTCTTCCGGCTCACCCCGCGGCGGTCGACGGAGTCGAAGTTCGGCTCGATGGTCGGCTCGTTTCGTTGGACGCACCTTGGTTCTTCGACCTCGACCCCGCGTTACTCGAAGACGGTCAGCACCGGTTGTCCGTACGGGTCACGTACGACGATGGTACGCCGGATGCGACGAGCGAGCTCGGCTTCGTGGTCTCGGTCCAGGGGCCTCCGACCTGGCGGGATGACGTTCAGCCGTTGAGCGACGCGAAGTGCAGCCTTTGCCACGGAAGTCGCGGCAGCGCCCGGCGACTCGAGATTCGAAGCCAATGGGTCGATGCGATCGACGCCATCGTCGTCAACCTCGACAACGCGCGCATGCCTCTTCCTCCCTATCCCCCCTTCACACCGACCGAGGTCGGCATCATCAAGGCCTGGCGCGACGCCGGGTTCCCCGAGTGACGTCATGAGTGCACGGATCCCCACAGTCGGCGCGACGGTATTGATGGTTCTCGCCGGATCTTGGGCCGACGCCCAAGCCCAGCCGCTGCCCAATCCCGAACTGGTGTGTCAGGCGGAAGAGCCGCGCGCGAGCATCGAAGGGTACCTGCGCAGTCTCTCCCTGGACCTGACGGGGCGACTTCCGCTGCCCGAGGACTATGACGCCATCGGCGACGACGCTTCGGACGCGATCGACGCCATGCTTGCTTCGCAAGCGTTCGTCGAACGCAGCGTGCGGCGCCACCGGGCCCTGTTTCTGAACAGCATTGCGAATGTTGGGCTGTACGATTTTCGCACTTCGCTCGGTCGAACGCGCGAGGGCCTGTACTGGCGTAGCTCGACCTTCGTCGCAACCATGTACCGCGGAGAGCGGGTTCCGTGTCTCGACGAGCCCGCGACGTTCGATGCGGACGGGCGGCCCGAGTGGCGAGAGATCGATGGTCTTCGCCGCGAAGGATATGTAGAGGTCGAGCCTTACTGGGCGCCGGGATCGACCATCAAGGTTTGCGCTTTCGACGCCCAAGCTCAGCTTCGCTCGCCCCGCGGCGAGACCTGCGGCTCTCGCGCCGGTCTCAGCGACCCCGGCTGCGGGTGCGGGCCCGCCCTGAATTGGTGCCGCTACGGGTCGAATCGGATCGTGAACGAGTCCTTCAGCGAAGATCTCGACCGGCGGGTCGCGGCGGTCATCCGGGAAGGCGAACCCTACACCGAACTCTTCAAGAGTCGTCGAGCCTTCGTGAACGGGCCCATCCTCCACTACTACCGTCACCAGGTCAGCTTATCCGCGGGAGTGAGTCTCGCTCCGGTACCCTTCGATCTCTCCCGCATGCCCGACCTTCCGTTCTCGGCGAGCGATACCTGGATCGAAGTCGAGCTTCCGGCTTCCCACGCGGGCGTCCTGACGAGCCCGGCCTTCCTTCTGCGCTTCCAGACCAATCGGGCACGCGCCAACCGCTTCTTCGACACGTTCCTATGTCAGCCGTTCGTCGCCCCGCCGGACGGCTTGGCATCTGGCGATGGCGCGGAGATACCGAATCCGGACCTTCAGCAGCGCGAGGGCTGCAAGTACTGCCATGCGCTCCTCGAACCGGCGGCTGCCCACTGGGGCCGATGGGCAGAGCAGGGCGCAGGCTATCTTTCCAGCGAGGAATTCCCTTCGTTTCGCGACGACTGTGCGATTTGCGGAACCACCGGCCAGCTCTGCAGTCGAGAGTGCCGGCTATTCTATGTGACGCGTCCCTTGACGCCGCAAGAGCGTGAGTACGTTGGGGCCCTTCGCGTCTTCCAGTTCCTGAAAGACGATCATCTGAAGAACGTCGACTTGGGACCCGCCTTCCTGGTGGATCGCAGCATCGTTGATGATCGGCTGCCCCGGTGCGTTGCCCGCCGGGCAATGGAAGGGCTGTTCGGACGCGAACTTCTCCCGGAGGAGTCGGCTACGCTCGACGAGCTCAGCCGCGCTTTCGTCGCCTCCAACTTCGACTATCGCGCGCTGGTCCGCGCCATCGTCACTGGTTCCGTGTACAGGAGAGTTCGATGATGCGCGCCGCGAAGACCGCAGCCTGCCTTGCCGTGCTCGTCGGGTGTGGGGACTCCGGTCGGTCCCCTAACGATGAGACACCCGAAACACCGGAGATGCGTCCGCCGGTCGTCGACGAGCCTCCTCGGCTGCCCCCCGACCCCGAGGTCACGCCGCTTGGCGTCGAAACAGGAAGGGATGCCGCTTTGTTTCCCGAGGCCGAAGCTCTGCCCGACCCGTTTCGAAGTCGGCGGCGCATGGATCTCGATCAGCTCGATCGCGCGATCCGCGACGTTTCGGGAGGCATCGGGCGGACGGAGGTTCGCGGCAGCATCGAAGTGAACCTCTTCGACGAGCTCGCGGCGACGCTCGGCCGACCCGACTTCATCGAGATCATCGACGAAGACCTCACCCCTTCAGCGATGTTTCAGAAGTTCCTGGACGACGCGGCCCGGCACGTTTGCCGGCGACTGATGGTTCGTGAGTCGGCGACGTCTGACCCAGCGGGCCGCGTGTTCTTCACCCACGTGCAGCCGCAGCTGCCTCCGTCATCGGATGCCGCCGCGACGAAGAATAACGTCAGAACTCTTCTGCTTCGTTTTCATGGACGGCGACTCGACTTGGGAGCCCCAGAGCTCGAGCCGTGGATGTGGCTGCTCAAGTCTGCCGAGCACGTCGGAGCGACGCCCATCGAGACTTGGGAAGCCCTTTGCGTCGCATTGATGACCCACCCTGGGTTCTTCACTTACTGAGGAGGCCGTCGCAGTGAACTGGAAACTCAGTCGACGACATCTCTTACGAACTGCATGGAGTGGTGGTGCCGCCGCTGTCGGAGGCCTGCCGCTCCTGGATCGTCTGGCTCGGGCCAACGGTCCGGAGCACCCCGAGCTGTACTACGTCTTTGCCTATTTCAGCGGTGGTTGGGACGTCCTGGTTTCGCTGGACCCACGTGACCCGGCGACGTTCACCAGCGAAATCGTCCCGAGCACTTTCATCGAGCCGGCCTACGACCAGCTCCAGAACTCGGACGGTCAGCTCGTTCGGACCGCGAACCACACCTTTGGCCCCTTCATCGGGGAGCTCGCCCGTCATTCCGACAAGCTGGCGGTTCTCAACGGTATGAGTATGGAGACGCTGACTCACGAGGCGGGCCGCCGGCGATTTCTCACGGGCAAGGCGCCGTCCGGGCTGCAGGCTCGGGGTTCTTCGGCGTCTTCGTGGCTGACGGCGCACCATGGCAACGAGCAGCCGATTCCCAATCTGGCGATTCGCGTCGAGTCGTACAACGTGGATCAGCCCACCTTTGCTACGGCGCTCAAGGCCAACGCCGTGCCTGACCTCCTGCGTGCCTTGCGCCCGTCGGACCCGGGCATGCCGACGCGGCTTGCCGAGCAGCTGGACCAGCTGATGTCGCAGACCGCAGCCTGTCCGGTTCAACGGGAGTCGGCGGCCTGGCAGTCGGCCGAAGGTAGCCGGACGAAGGCTCGGGCGATGGCGTTTGGAGGCCTCGACGCACTGTTCGATTTCCAGGCTCGAACGCCGGAGATGGAGGCCGTGCGGGCTCATTACGGTATTCCCGGCGGAAACGCGGGTCTGCGGTCGCCCGAAGCCCAGGCAGCGATGGCTGCCCAAGCCATCAAGGGCGGTGTCAGCCGTTGCGTCAGTATCCAGGCTACGAGTGGCCTCGACACGCACTACCAGGAGTGGGCCATCGACCAAGGGCCGCGGCAGCAGCAAGGATTCGACGCGGTGGCTCGCTTGATCGACGACTTGGCCACGAGTCCCTACCGCGGGACCGGCGAGAGCTGGCTCGACCACACGGTGATCGTAGGCTTCAGCGAGTTCAGTCGAACCGCGCTTCTCAATCAGCGTGGCGGCCGGGACCACTCTTTGACCAACAGCTGCTTCATACTTGGGCCCGGCATCCGCCCGGGTACCTACGGCGCGTCGTCCGATGTCGGCATGGCTCCGCTGGCCGTGGACCTTGAGACCGGCCGACCAGACCCCGGGGGAGAGACCATCCGGCCCGAGCACGTGATCCGCACTCTCATGGCGAACGCCGGAATCGCCGGCGACCCTGCGGATCTCCGCGTGTCCCCCTATTCGGCCCTGCAGCGCAGCCTGACCATTTGATGGCGCTGCGCCTCCTTGAGACGAAGACGCAGCTCGACGATCATGGGCGGGTGCTCCTGAAGCAGGACGTGCTGAAGCGCATTGCGCGCGGCGAGGTCGATCTCCAGTTCCGGCGTTGGAAGCGTCCGACCGTCAAGGCGAACGGCACCCTCAAGACATCGGTGGGCATGCTGGCGATCGAGAGGGTTGAGCCCGTCCGTCTGACCGACATAACGGCGGAAGACGCGCGCCGAGCCGGACATCCCTCCCGCCGGGCGCTGCTCGAACTCCTGCGCGGCCGTGAAGGTCGCTTGTATCGTATCACGCTTCGCCTGGCCGGCGACGATCCTCGGATCGCCCTGCGAGAGCGGACGGCCAGGGGCGCGGACCTCGATGCGCTACGGGCGAAGCTGGCGCGCATGGACGCGAATTCGCCGTTGGGGCCGTGGACCCGTGACTATCTGGAGATGATCGAGTCCATGGAGGGGATCCGGGCCCCGGACCTGGCTCAGCGCGTGGGCCTCGAGACGCAGCCCTTCAAGGCACGGGTGCGGCGACTCAAAGAGCTCGGGCTGACCGAGAGCCTGCGGGTCGGGTACCGAATTTCATTGCGGGGCCGATCCTTGCTGGAGGCGCTCCGCTGACTGGAGCACCACTCGGTGCCGCCGAGAGCAGGCACGACCGAGCACCTCGTACGGAGGAATTCGCCTAGGACTTTTTCTTCTTCTGCTCGGGCAGGGGCATGGTCTTCGTGGGTGGGGTCGAACGGACGGTGACTTCGCCGGTCGGCGCGCGTACCTGGCGCTCCTCGGTCGGGGCTTCATCGCCGCCGAGCAGGTCTTGTCGGGGAAGGCGAGGGGAGAGGAAGCCTTGTACTTCCGGCGCCATCGACTTCAAGTGGAGGTCGAGTTGAGGGAAGGCGATGGTGATCCCGGCCTTCCGAAATGCTTTGTCGATCGCGAAGTGCAGATCGCTCGCAATGCGGAAGCGGTGAAACTGTTCGTCGATCCAAGCCAGGAGTATGAAGTCGAGACTCGAGCTCCCAAACTCGCTGAATTGGACTTCGGGAGCCGGGCGCTTCAGAACTTGGCCGTGACGATGCGCGACTTCCAATAGCGTCCGTCGGGTGAGGTCGGTGTCCGAGCCATAGGCGACGCCTACGTTGATCCGGAGTCGGACCTTGGGATCGCCGTGTGACCAGTTCGTTACCTGACGACCAACGAATTCACTGTTGGGGATGATGAGGGAGATGTTGTCCCGTGTCGTCAACGTCGTGGAGCGGGCCCGGATGTTCGTGACCTGGCCTTCCACTTTGCCGTCGATGTCGATGAAGTCCCCGACTTGGATGGGACGCTCAGCCAGAATGATCAGACCCGAAATGAAGTTCTCCGTGATGTTTCTCAGTCCGAAGCCGATACCGATACCCAGGACGCCGAGCACCACGGTGAGGGAAGAGAGACCCACCCCGACGAAGTTCAGGGCCACGACCATGCCGATGAGCAGGGCCAGGTAGTAGACGAAGGTCGAGAGCGCGTTGGCGGAACCCTCGGCCATTCCCAGACGCTTCAGAAAGCGCCGATTGAGGAACTGCCGAACGACCCGAGCGAGGACCAGCGCAACCCAGACCCCAATCCCGAACTTGACCAGCGAGAAGAGGCTGAAGGGCTGATCTTCGATGTAGAAGATCGGCCGGTCGACTCGGCGGAATGCCTCCAGAGGCGGTATTTCGAGCCCCCACAGACCCCAAAGAGTTCCGTATAGACTCAGTCCGATGATGAGCAACGGCCAAATCAGTACGGCCAGCGTGGATGCACGCTCACGAAACTCGGGGCTGAGTCGGGAAAGTGGACCCTTCGGCTCTTGCTCGGGTTCTTGCGAGAACCAGTGGGCACCGCGGCGAACCAAGACGACGGCCACGATGGCCACCAAGACGGTGAGAGCGATCGTTCCCCAAAGTCCGGCGACCGGGCTCCACGGGCTGGGGGGGGGCGTCTGCAGTGTTCGTATGAGCTGGATGCGTTCGAGTTCGTCCCGGGACTGCTCGATCGTGGTCAGCGTCTGATCCAGCGTGTCCTGATACCGTTCCCAAGCCCGCTGCTGGCTGCGAGGTATGGGTGAGCCTCGTGTCTTTCGACGGGCTTCCGTAATGAGTCTTTGAACATCGTTCCAGTCTTCCTCGAGCTCGGCCTGAAGGGCCGCGACCCGCGACTCGCTCAAGGAGCCGGAGAACAGGATGGGGCGATCTTCGGCCAACGCCTCGGAGGCAGCGAGCGAGGCTTCGGCGCGCAGCACGCGAGCGTTCCAGTTGTTTCTTTCCTTCAGCAAGAGCTCGAGACGTGCGAGACCCAGCTTACGGTCGATCTCCTCCGGATCTTCGGACTTGTCTTTCGACGGGATCGTCCGCAGCAGGCGTTGGCGGCTATCCTCGATCTTCTCCAGCGCGACCTCCGCCTCCGCCCGCAAGGAGACGAGTGACTGCCGAGCCTGTTCCACCGCGGATGGCGAGACTTCCAGACGCGGGAGAGCGGCATCGATCTTCATCGCTACCTGCCGAGTCTCGACGGCGGTTAGGAGGGCTCGCGCTCGAGCTCGGCGTGCCTGGGCGATCTGCACGCGAAAGGCCTGGTACTCGATCCGCTGGGCCAGATCGGCTCGGGGGCCAGGTGGCGCCGGGCCGATCTCGGCGACCATCTCCAGGCGTTCGGCGAGTCGGTCTCTCGCTTCGGCCTGCTGTTGGAGATCCTGCTTGTTCTCCAGCAGCTCGGCCACGAAAGGGATGGTCACCGACTCGGGCACCGAGGCCTTGGCCCGTGCTTTTGACGCCGCGCGCTCGGCCTCCTGAAGCCCGTCGCGAAGCGTGTCGATCTCTTCCTGCTGAAGGGAGCGCAGTCGGAACTCGGGCGTTCCCGCCGTAGGCGCTTCGAGCGTTTCCGTCGCGGCGGCGAGGGCGGTCTCACGGGCTTCGAGCTCCTTCTTCAGGCTTTGCGCCAAAGTACGCGTGGCGTCGTAGAGCTCATCGGAGCTGGCGAATTGGAGTTCCGGTGCTTGCCCGAAATCGGGCAGGGGAAGCTGCGCGAAAGCTACCCGAGGCACGCAAACCGATGCCGCCACGGCGAGGGCCGCTGCGGTGACGTGGCATCCAGGAATGAAGCCGTGCGTCTTCAGGGGCTCGCCTCGTTCTGGCTGACGGTCTCGAACCAAGCAACGACCCGCTCGCGGAGGAGAGGGAGACTGACCGCTCCACTCCCGAGCACCACGTCGTGAAAGGTAGACACGTCGAACGTGCTTCCCAGGCGTTGCTCGGCCATCTTGCGAAGGCGACTTATCTCGAGCTGGCCGGCCTTGTAGGCCAGAGCTTGTCCCGGCCAAACGATGTATCGGTCGACTTCATTGTCGATGTTGTTCGGAGCCAGCGCCGTATGAGCCATCATGTACTCTTGCGCCTGCTTCCGTGTCCAACCCATCTGATGGATGCCAGTATCTACCACGAGACGAGCTGCTCGCCAGGCTTCATACGAAAGCTGTCCCAGTCGATCCAGGTCACCGCTATATAGCCCCATCTCGTCGGCGAGCTGCTCGGCATAGAGCGCCCAGCCTTCGACGAAGGCCGTCATTCCCAAGTGCCGGCGAAACGCCGGTATCGCCGGCAGCTCCTGAGCGATCGCGATCTGAAGGTGATGACCGGGAATCGACTCGTGAAATGCCAGTGCCTCGGCCTCGTACCGCGTGCGCGTTTCGGGCTGATACGTATTGATGAAGTACTCGCCGGGTCGTTCCCCTCCAGGGACGGGTTGCCGATAGTAGGCAACCGTCGTGAAGGGTGCCTCGTAAGCCGGGATCTCGCTGACGACGCAGTCGGCCTGGGGCAGGCGGCCAAAGTAGCGGGGAATGGCTTCTTTCGCGCGAGCGAGCGCCGACTCGGCTTTCATCACGATCGCTTCCTTCGTATCGAAGTAGAGCAGCGGGTCATTGGTTCGTCGCAGATGGCTCAGCGTCTCGGCCAGATCATCGTGTCCGAGCTCGCGTCGGCCCAGCTCCCTCATTGCGGCGTTGATGCGGGCGATCTCGGCTTTGCCCGTCCGATGCAGATCCTCTGCCGTGGCGTCGAGTGTCGTGAAGTGCTCGATCCGAGCGCGGTAGCAGGCGGGTCCCAAGCTCAACCCCGACAAGCCCACGCCGTCGGCGTCGGTTCGCGCTCGGGGCAGGATCTCCGTCTCGATCGCGGCCGCATACTCCTCGAGGGCGGGGCGAACTCTTTCCGCGAGGATCCCCTCCAGCTCTGCCAAATAGGCTTGGGCGCCCGCCGGCGCGTGAGCGGCCGTCGATTCGGCTTCGGTCATCATCGGCCACTTTGATTCCGGCAGCCCGAGCTGTCCCCGCACCATCTCCAAGACTCGGCGCGTCGACTCGGCGTTCGGTACGAGTCCCTCTTCGAGCCCTCGCCGAAGGTTTGCCGTCTGGGCTCGCACGTGCTCCGCCGCCTTCTCGTACCGGGACTTGAGTGCGGCTGCGCCTTCGGCCGATGCCTGCAGCTTGGCCTGCGGGAGGTAATTGAGTTCGGTGATCGGATTACTGCGCGCCGAAAGCGACCATAGAGGGAAGCGGCAGACGTGCGCGGCAATGTGTCCCTCCAGCTCGAGGACGAGCATCTGTTGCGTCACTCGGTCCCGCGGTGACAGGCCGTCCAATGCTCGCGCTCGCCGCAGGAACTCCTTACGATCTTCATGACGACGCTCGACGGCGGCCCAAGCCTGCTCGGTCAGCCTTCCGTCGAACCGGTGGTCTCCGAGCCGAGTAGCGAACTCGGGAAAGGTCTGCAGCGTCCAGCTCCAGTGATCGTTGACGATGGACTTCAGTCGTTCATCGTCTACACCTTCGGCGTGATCGACCGCTGAGAACACGGGTGGCGCTGGCTGGTCTACCGAGGCATGGGAACAGCCGAAAGCTGCGATCAAGGCGCAGGGCAGTCGTCGCATGAGGAACGCCTTACCACACGTTGTACCGTCGACGGTTGGCTTCGTGCTCCTCCGCCGTGCGCGCAAAGTGGATCCGCTGGTTTGCGTCGTGGAGGTAGTACCAGTAGGCCGACCTCTCGGGGTGCAGCGCAGCGACGAGGGACTTCAAAGAAGGTGCTCCGATGGCGGTCGGCGGTAGTCCAGTGTGGAGGCGGGTGTTGTACTCGTCGGCTGGATCGCGAAGTTTCTTCAAGAAAGCCTTACGGTCGTTCCAGACCGACAGCCGATATCGTGACGTGGCGTCGACGCCCAAGGCCACGTCGTTGTCGAGGCGCTTGTACAGGACGCCCGCGACCTTGGGTCGAAGCTCCGGCGTGGGTTCCTCACGTTCGAGCATCGAAGCCATCTTGACGATGTCGGCGAGGGACCGACCGGATTCCCGAATGTCGTCGACGTACGGCTCGTAGAAACGCTCCACGAAGGTCGCGATCTGCCGGCTCACGAGGTCTCGTACTTCGAAATCCGCTCGTACGAGCCGATACGTTTCGGGGTAGAGGTAACCTTCCAAGGTGGTCGACACTTCAAAGGGCAGGTCCATTCCTGCAGCACTCGCCGTTGCTTCGAGATACGCCCCGGCGGGGGCCCAGCCGGAGTCGGCCAACGCGCGATCGGTGTCGACGCGCCGCCATCCTTCGAGCACGGTGAAGGGCTCATCCTCTGGTAGCGGATTTTCACCCAGAGTCTGGTGAATCTGCGGGAGCGTCCAAGCGGCGGAAACACGATGTCGGCCAGCCTTCGGCTCCGGTTCGGGACGCATGCGCAGCCATAGGCGCCAGGCCCGAGCGTCATGAATGAGACTTCGGGCTGCGAGCTCACGACCGACGCGAGCTCCAGTCGCTCCCGGGGCTACTTCGAACTCGACGAGTTCGGCCTCGGGGTCGACCGGGGTCTCGAACCATCGATGGTACGTCCAGCCAAGGCCGGCTGAGGTCGCCGAGACCACGGCGATGACTCCGCTCGTAGCGATCACCCAGGGGCGCATCTAGCAACTCTCGCGTGCCCCGGTCATAGCATCAAGCTCAGACCCGTCCCCAGTACGAGCAGGAGGACGGCGGCGACTTTGGCCGCATCGATGGGTTCGCCAAACCACACTCGGCCCACGACAAGCGACGAAACGGCGCCGGTTGCCCGCTTGATCGTTTCCATGAGACTCACCCAGATCAGCTCGATGGCGAGAAACTGGAAGGCGAGGGCCAACGTTCCGAAAAGAATCGCCCAGCCGCACCCTCGGGCAACCCGTCGCAGGTCCGCGAGCTGGCTCAATCGCCCTCGGACGACGAGGATCGCGACCAGCAGCGCCGCGATGCCGCCGGCTTGAAGGAGGGCGTGGATGGCGGGCGATGATGCATCGATGGCCAGCTTGTCCAGAGCGGCGGTGATCGACCAGAGGCCCGCCGTGATCATGGCGAGCAGGCTCCCGCGGTCCAGACCTGCTCGATGAGGATGGCTCCGCACGAAGGCGAGAAGTCCGGCTCCGAGCGATACGGCTGCGATCCCCGCCCACTGGCCCGGTCGAGGCCATTGGGCCAAGGCGTACTGGCCGGCCAACCCACTGAGTACCGGGGTCAGGCCGAGAAAGGGTATGGTGCGGCTGAGGTCCGAGACCTGGAGTGCCCGCAGCAGCGTCAAGTTCGCGGTGAGCTGAAGGACGAGGGCCGGAATGCCGACCTGGACGTAGGACGTCCAGGCGATGGTCCCCGGGCTGAAATACACCCACGCTGCGTACAGGACGGCGTTGCCGGCCGAGATCGCCGTCAAGAGAGCGAGCATGTCGACGCGCTGCACCAGGCGTTTCCGGATGGCGTCGAGCGCGGCAAAGCAGATCCCGCCCCCCGCCGCGAAGAGCCAGCCGTTCATTCGCTCGAGGTGAGACTTCGGAGCCGTCGACCCACCGCTTCACTGGCATGCTGTCGGCGCTCCGCGGTCAGACTCGACAGCTGCGGCTGACCATCGGCGACCTCCCGAAGCCATTCACGAGCGAAGTCTCCGGACCGGATCTCCTCCAAGATCTGACGCATCGCCCGCCGACTCGCATCGCCCACGACGCGCCGGCCTCGGGTGAGATCGCCGAAGAGTGCGGTCTTCGAGATGCCGTCCCGCATGCCAGCCATGCCTCGGTCGTGCACCATGTCGACCAGGAGTTTCATTTGATGGATGCACTCGAAGTACGCGAGCTCGGGAGCGTAGCCGGCGTCGACCAACGTATCGAAGCCGGACTCCATGAGCGCGCACACTCCTCCGACGATCACCGCCTGCTCGCCGAAGAGGTCGGTCTCGACCTCATCGGCGAAGGTCGAGGGAACGACGCCCGCTCGGCCCCCGCCGAGACCGCGAGCATAGGCTCGCGCCAGCGGCCAGCCGCGGCCCGTGGGGTCGGCGTGGACGGCCACGATGATCGGGATCCCGCCGCCGGCCTCGTACGCAGAGCGCAGCCGATGACCCGGCCCTACGGGGGCGACCAAGACGATGTCCTGGTCCGGTCGCGGCCGGAGCTGCTGGAAGCGAATGGCAAACCCATGAGCGAAGACGAGGGCGGATCCGTGTGGAGCCACGGGTTCGACCGAACGGGTGTAGACGTCGGCGATGACCTCGTCCGGCAACAGAAGCGCGACGACATCCACCTGGGCTGCGGCTTCGGGAATGTCGAACGGGGCGAAACCGTCTTCGCGGGCCCGAGTCCAGGCGTGACCGTCGCGTCGGGCGCCGACCACGACCTCGCTGCCGGCCTCGCGCAGATTCAGCGCGTGCGCTCGACCCTGATTCCCGTAGCCCACGATGGCTATGCGGCGTCCTTCGAGGCCCGCCGGATCGAGGTCGGGCTCCAGCCAAATCTCGACGCTCATGCTCAGCGCTTTCGCGGGAAGGCGCGCGGGTGCTTCATGCTTCCCGTGATCGCGTAGGTATAGAAGCCGTCGTTTCCGCGGGCTCGCCGGATGTTATTGAGCAAGGCCTCGATCAGCCCGTTCGCTTTCAAGAACTCGGGGCTGGGCTTGAAGGAGACGGCGACGTCGAGCTTGCTCCGCTCGATGGGAGACGCCAGGTCGATGGTGCCCTCGACGTCCACGTCGAAGTCTCCACCTCGCATCTCTTGGCGCGGGATTTCAGCCTTGCCGTCGGCGATCTCGACGCCCCAGTCGAGGTTCCCGAGGACCAGTGCCGTCGGGATCGGAAAGCCCATGACTTTGCCCCCTTCACCGATCTCCAGGTCGGAGCCCTTGATGTCGATCTGACCTGCGGTCTTGGCTGCATCCTCCTTGTCCAGTCGGAGGTCGACGTCGAGGTCGACCTCGCCGGTCAGTGGAAGGCCGGTGAGGGTAGGGAGGCCCCGGATCAGTCCCAGTTCGACCTTCTCGCCTTGGGCCAGGATGCGGTTCGCGCTCGAACTCTGACGAAGACTGAGATTCAGCTCCCCTTCGCCCACCGGAATCCAGGCCGTCACGCCGCGCGCCCCCACCAGAAAGCTCAAGATGTGAGCCTTCGCGATGACGCGGTCGAGTTCGAAAGGTTCCTGGGCCTCCGGCGACTGCAGCTTCAAGCCATCGATGGCGACGCCCGTCAGCCAGTAGGGCTGCAGCCTCTCCGATTCGATCCGCCACCCCGTCCGCGCCGTCAGCTCGAGCTCCAGCCGATCCTTCAGCGCACCCCAAGGGAACGTCAGGTACAGCCCGAGGATGAGGCTGAAGACGAAGAACGAGGCGTAGCCGATGATGCGAATTGGTTTCATGACGGCGGCTTGAAAGTCCCGACGGTAACGGTCGCATCGAGAAGCTCGGGGTTGTCGAAGCGCTTCTTCACCTTCAACCGGCGGACCTTGACCAGTCGATTACCCGCTTCGATGGACTCGAGGAATCGGTCGAGGCGGTCGATGCTGACTTCGCGGATCTCGATTGCCGCCGCCTCCTCCCGTACTTGGTCAGACCCGGTCGGCTCGCCGCGTCGTTCGCTGACGTTCGCGAGGTCGATTGCAGCTTTGGAAGCCATGCTCTCCAGGTAAGATAGGATCCTCGTGCTTCCGTTCTTGCGCACTTCGGCCGCCAGGCGCTGCTGCTCGGCCAACTTGCGCTTGTAGTCGCTGCGGAGAGAAGCCACCTCTCCGAGCTTTTCGACCTTGGCCGAGATGCGGGCTTCGCGGCGCTCGAAGTCACGGTTGATCAAATACCCACAGAACAAAAGGATCATGGCCAGAATGGTCGTAACCATCACTACCACCATGATCTGTTCTCGAGCCGAAAGGCGGTCGAAGGCTGCCGATATGTTGTCGAGCAGGTCTCTCATCACGAACACGTCACCTGCATGCTGAGCTGAAACTCGACACCATCGCCTTTCGAGCTCTTGCGGATGCGAGACTTCTTGATTTCGGCGAGGCAGGGGCTTTCGGCGTAAGAAGCCACGAGTTTGTCGACGGACTCGAAGCTATCGGCTTGCCCATCGACGCGGGCTCGCTCCGGTGTAACGTCGATGTCGGAGAAGGATATCTTGAGGTCTTTGGGAACCCGATCTGAGATCTCCGAGGAGACCTCATACGCGCTGTGGCGAGGTAGTCGGAATGTCCCGAGATCGCTCGCCGGCGTTTTCATCACTGAGATGGCTCTCGATGGCTCGCAGATCTCCTGGCCGACGACCTCTTTGGTGATCGTGCAGAAGGCAAGGTCGATCTGTGCCTCTCGCTGAACGACGGAGCGGTACTGGGCAGCGATGCTCACCATGAGCAGCAAAAGAAGTACCAAGGCCGAAGCTCCGATGAAGGGAAGACGACGACGGAAGAACTCGAGCTGACCGCTGAAGGCGAACTCGCCGACCCGGAGGTCGATCCGCGGGACTTGCGGCGCGCTGGCCGGCCGGAGCGCCAAGGCCAGGGCCAAAGAGAAGGCTCCCCGTCTCGGCCCCTCGACGTTGCGCTCCACCGCTTGCTCTACGGCTACGCCCTGGGCCACGGGCACGTTGAGCTGCTCGGCGAGATACGGAGCAAGGTTGCGGAGTTTGGAGCCTCCCCCCAGCAGATCGATGCGGCCGACGTGGACCCGACGCTCCTTGCGTATGACCTGGAGCGTGCGGCGCAGCTCTCGAACCAGCGGCTTGAGTCCATTCGCCACCTGCTCCGAAACCACCTGCGATTCGTCGTCGGGTGCCGGATGTCGCGAAGAAGCCACGAACCCATGGGTGTGCTTCAGCGCTTCGAGCTCTTCCGGGCTTGAGTCGAACGCTCGGCGCAAGGCCTCGGTGACGTCTCGCCCGCCGGCTCTCAAGACTCGAGCGTGAGCCACGCCCTCGTCGTTGCAAGCGCACACCAAGGTCCGCGCGTGGCCGATGTCGACGATCATGCGGGCCTCGGGCGGTCCGTCGGGCGTGGGCTGGATGAAGGTATGGGCGTCTTCCGCGGGCTCGACCGGTTGCTCCGCAGCCGACCCGTCGTCGGCTAGGTATGCGCTGTACAGGGCCGAGATCTGAAACGCGTCCACGAGCAAGTACTTGGGATTCACGCCTCCTTCCTCGAGCAGACTCAGACGATCGGCCACGCGGGGCCGTAGAGCAGCCGCAGCAACCGAACGCGAACCGCCCAACGCCGTCTTGTGGATGAGGCTGTGGTCGAAAACGGCGTCATCGATGTCGAAGGGCAAGACGTCGGCGAGCTCGCCGCCGATGGTCTGCTCCACCTTCTTGGGATCGGAAAAAGGCAGCTCGATCTGTCGCGTCGCGGCCTCGGAGCCAGGCAACGCCGCGATGCAAAGGTCGGTTTTGAGCTCCGGTGCGCTCATGAGCTCGGTCAGAGCTGCTATCGTGCGCTCGCGTGTGGTCTCGACTTCTCCGGGTTCAATCCGGACCTCGCGGGCGGCGACGACCTTCAGATTTCGGAACGCCGCCTCCACGGTCACGCCTTTGACCGACCACGCTCCGATATCGATTCCGAGGATCCGCTGCGGCATTTCAGTCCTCGCGCCAGTAGTAGATTTCGCCCGCCGCCCGGTTGTCGCGCCAGACGACGGTCATGGTCGAAGTCGCGTCGCCCACCTGGCCGACGGCAGTGATGCGAAAAACGCTGGCGACGTCTTCGAAGCGAAGCACTTTCCGCTGCACGAGCTCGTTGAAGCGCGAATCGTTGATGGGGAAGCCCACCGACTTCATCAAGCTCAACATGATCTCAGGCTTCAACGATGCACCGGGCACCGCCATGAGAAGGGCTCGCTCCATTTCGAACTGCTGAAATCGTTCGACGTCCGCGGGCAGCCACGGCCTCGACAGGACCGACCGGATGACCGCTTGAACCATCCAAGGCTCGGCCGTCGTCATGTTGATGCCGGCCGTGCCTCCGCCCCAGACCGTGAGGTACTTGCCGAAGACCCGCATGAAGGCATCGTTCACGCCCGGTACCATCCGGAGCTCGGCCAGCGAGTTGAACATTCCGTTCTTCGGCTCGTACCGGGCTCCATACGGCAGATTACGGTACCGCGCTTCTTCGTCTCCGCCTCCCGCGGAGTCGTCGTTGGTCAGAATGCAGACCGTGTCCGTGAGGTTGTTGCCGTCCGCCCAATCGGTGATCGCCGAGATGATGTTTATGCGGTTGCGAACTGGGTCGCGGGAGTCACCCAGGTTTTCGAACAGGATGTCGTACTTCGGGTCGTCGAAGACCGCACCGAGCATCAGGTGCATCAGGTTCTGACAGCCTACGCCGAATGACGTGCTGTTGATGTCGATCTTCCGGTTCTCGTCGACCACCTCCTCGATCCAGAACGACCCGTGAAAATCGCCGAATGGCTCCTTGAGGCCGAACGGGTCGTCGTCCTCGTCGAGGGCGAGCTTCTCGAGCTCCTCGAGCTTCTCCTCCTCGGAAAAGATCCCCTTGAGGGTGTCGGCCGAGACGAGGATTCCCGAAAGCTCGAACAGGGGGATGGGAAGGAACTGGGCGAGGGCCTGCTTGACCTGGCTCTGAAAGCGCAACACGAAGAGCTCGATCTCGATCGCGCTTCGAGCGTGAAAATGAGCCTGTAGCTGGTCCCGCGCGTTGGCGGCTGCCTTCAGGTTCACCTGCGCCGAGTTCTCGAGGTCGGCAGCGATCGCTCCCATGATGGTCGTGATGACCAAGACCATGACCAAGGCAACGCCGCGCCGCTCCCGACCGCCGCGGCGTCGCCGGGTCGGGAGCGCCTTGCGGCGTTCCGCAGTAGGGACGAAGAGACCACCTCCGCCGACCATCAAATCGTCCCCATTTCTGCCGTCATGTTGATCCGCGTCTTCGTCACGAAGGTCAGCTCTTCACCATCGGACGCCTCGAGAACCAGCGTGATCTCGACGATGCTCGGTAAGCGGCCGGCCTGGTCTGAACGCTCGGTGTCCCAGTCGTCCATCCAGTCCTGCTGCCGTTCGTCGTAGAACCGCATCGTGAACTTCTTGATGTTCTCGGCGAGAATATACGTTCGGCCGCCCTCATCCGGCCTCCGGTCGATCCTGGGATCCTCCCTCCGCATGAGGTTCGTCTGGCCTTTGATGTCGGGATCGGGCGCGCTGAAATAACTGATCTCACACTGGTCCGACTCCTTGGCGTCCGCTCGGAGGATGTCGTGAGCAAACGAGGTGAAGTGGACCTCGTAGTAAGTGGAGCTTTGGTCGGCCTGAAAGACGGTTTGCACCACGCGTTCCTGTCCGCGATGGCGTCGATTGTTCGTGAGGAACGCCATCGAGACTTCTCGAGCAATGCGATTCAAGGCAACCCGTGCCTCGTGATACCGGCCGTCGATGGCGGTCACGGTCTCGTACGCGTCGAAGCTTCGCGCGATACCCCCCCACGTCAAGGTCGCCATGATGGCGAGAACCGAGAGCGCGAGCGCGATCTCCATGAGCGTCAGGCCCCGGCGGGTGACGTGGGGCCCTCTCATGGTCCGCCTCCCGTGGGGTTGAGGTTCGGGACCGCGGCCGGGTTCGGAATCCCCCCCGGCAGCGTCGGAGGAATCGCGCCGCTGGTCTGAGGGGTACGAACCGTTCCGTCGATGCCGGTAGGAGCGCTGATCCGCCCCGTCGTCGTCACGTACTGAACGAAGCGAACCGTCTCGGGGTAGTCTTCGGGGCCCCAAGTGATGTCGAGGACGATCTCTCGAATCGAATTCCCGAGCGTCTCGCTGACTTGTCGAAAAATGAACTCGATCGATTCACCACCAAGAAGGGCGCGAACCTGGTCGGCGGGGACTTCCTGACCCTCGGGATCGTCGCCCTCGAGGCCGCCGGTCGCGCCAAAGAACGCCTGCATCTGATCGGGCAACGACTCGGCCGAGATCTCTCCCCCGAAGAACTCCCGAACGAGCTTCGAGACGTCGACGTCAACCGGCCGCACGACGGCCTCCCAGGAGACCGAGTCATATCCCTCTTCGGAAAAATCGCCCTTGAGCTTGCGATCCGACTCACTGAATCCGTCTTTCTGAAGCTCGATCTCGATGTCGAGCATCTTGGAGCGGCCCAGCAGCGTCGCGATGGTCAGACCGCGGGCGTAATTCGAGGAAGCGAAGCTATTGGCATTGATACCCGCGATCGCCGTCAAGGCGAGGGCCAGAATCGACAATGAGATCATGACTTCCAGGAGCGTGAATCCTCGGCGCATCACAGGTCTCCTTCGTCGAATCCGTCGACTTCCTCGACGTCGGGAGCTTCGAACTCTTCGTGCTTCGTTCGCACGCGGCCCGTGAGCGGCATGACTTCCAGGACCACGACGTCCTCTTCGGCATCTGCGAGTTCGATCAGTGCCGGTTCGGTCCAGCCACCGCGGAAGAAGTGGAGAAACGCGATTCCTTTGGTGAAGGGTTTCTCTTGGTGCCCGGTCCATACCCGCCGAAAACGAACGTTTCCGGGGAGTTTACGGATGCCGTCACCGTCGGGCTGAAAGCTCGCGGCACGACCACCCTCCAGAGCCTGCCGCACCTCGACGTCCGTGTCCTCGTCGATTCCGAGATCGATCTCCAGGTCTTCTTCGTCCCCGTAGACAAGCTTCCCGTCTTCATCCTTTGATGCGCCAGCTTCACCCTCTCGAAGCTGCTGCGAGAGCGAGAAAGGATCCTGGGTGAACTCCATCCACCAGGTGCCTTCGTCCAGGTCCATCCCGATTCGTTGAACTCGATTCAGCATGATGGCGCGGTCGTAGTTGTACTTGACTGCTCCCGTGAGCTCGACCGCTGCCGAACGGAGTTTCGCATCCGTCAATGAGCTGATCGCCACGACGCTCATCGACATCACCAGGGCGGCCACCGCCAGCCCGATGGTGATCTCGATGAGAGTCAGGCCCCGCCGTCCGGCCGGGCTGGCGACCAATGAGCGCACTGCTTCAGTTCCAGTTACCGATGTCGTCTTCGGTATCCGCCACGCCGTCTGGGCCTTTCGACGATACGTCGAACTTGCTCGGGTTCCGCGTTCCCGGAGATATGAAGAGATACTCGTTTCCGAACGGGTCCTTGGGCACGGCTTCCAGCAGAGGCTTCTTGCCGCCCGGCGGCGACGCGAGTGCGTTCAAACCTTCGGCGGTGCTCGGATACTTGTTGAACTTCACCTTGTAGAGCTCCAGCGCGTCAGAGATGTTCTTCAACTGCACTCGGGCGGTGTCGATCTTCGCATCCTCGAGCTGATTGGCCACGGTGATGCCGACGATGCCGGCAATGAGGCCGAGGATCGTCACCACCACCAAGATCTCGATGAGCGTCAGGCCGCGTCGACTCTTCCGGCCGCGGTATCGGGGTTGGGGTTGTAAGGGCTGCATGGGTTCCTCCATAGGTTCATCCAACGTGTTGAGATAGCTGTAGGATCGGCAAGAGTACCGAGAAGACGATGAATGCGACGGCCACACCCATGCCGACGATCATGATCGGTTCGATGAGCGTGGTCAGTTTGTCGACTCGCTGGTCGACTTGGAAATCGTAGTTGTCGGCGACGTGCTCCAGCATGCCTTCGAGCTGGCCTGATGCTTCCCCGGTCGCGATCATGTGGACAACGATCGGGGGAAACTCTCCGGAGCGCTTCAAGGGGGTGGCGATCGACTCACCCTCTCGAATCGCGTCGTGGGCCTCGGAAACCACCGCCGCCAGCACTTCGTTCGCAAGAACGTCTTTCGTGATGTGGAGAGCCTGCAGAACCGGCACGCCGGAGCGGAGTAGCGTCGCGAGCGTTCGGGAGAAGCGAGAAATCGCGACCAAGCGTACGACGGGTCCGAAGATCGGGGCCCGAAGACTGACCGCGTCCCAGACGGGTCGACCCTTCGGAGACTTCTTCCAGCGCAGAAACAGCCAGATGCCCAAAGCCACCAGCGGGAATATGATGAAGTAATACCCCTTCAGCAGGTCGGCCGTGAAGATCAGCAGTTTTGTTTGGATCGGCAAGTCGGCTTCGACCTGTTCGAAAATCTTGGTGATCCGTGGAATGACCACGATGAACAAGATCACCATGATGAGGGCGCCGACGCCGATCATGATGAGGGGATAGAGCATTGCGCCCTGGATCTTGGCCTGGAGTCGAGCCTGACCTTCCGTGAAGTCGGCGAGTCGGTTGAGCACCTGGTCGAGGGCGCCCGAAGCTTCGCCTGCGCGAACCATGCTCACGTACAGGTGGTCGAAAATGTCGGGATGTTTGGCCATGGAGTCGGCCAAAGACGATCCTTCGTTCACCTCGGACTTGATCTTGCCAAAGGCGCGCTTGAGCTTCTCCGAGTCGACCTGGTCTACGATCGCGGCCAGCGCCTGGATGAGCGTGATGCCCGAGCGGAGAAGCGTAGCGAGCTGGCGAGTCACCAGCGCGATGTCGGAGACGCTGATCGTGTCGAAGTACTTCGACAAATCGATCTGGACTTGGGTCGACTTGGAGTCCCGTTGCTTGCCTCCAACCTTTGCTTGGCCAGCGCTCGCATCCTCACGATGCTCGATGATGCGGACGCCTTGTCGCTTGAGCTGCGTACGCAGCATGCGCGGCGACTCGGCGTCGAGCATGCCCTTGACTTCACGACCGGCCTCGTTGAGGCCCTTGTAGGCGTACACCGGCATCGTTCAGCGACCTACTCGACGACGACTTCCTCGTCCTTGGCAACGCGCAGGACTTCCTCCGGCGTGGTCCCGCCATTGAGAGCCTTGCGCGCACCGTCCCCCAGGAGCGTCGACATGCCGTGGCCGACGGCATACTTCCGGATGGTGCCGGCATCGACGTTTTGAAGAATGAGCCGACGTACCTCGTCGTCGATGACCAGCATCTCGTAGATTCCGGAGCGGCCACGAAAACCGGTCTCCAGGCAAAGCGGACACCCGACCTCCTTGAAGAAGCGGTGGCTCTCGTTGGGGCGTAGACCGAGCTCCTTGAACTGGTCGGCGCTCGGCTCGTAAGGTTCCTTGCAGTTGTCGCACAGGTTTCGGACCAGGCGCTGGGCCAGGACACCGATGAGCGTCGAAGAAACCAAGAACGGTTCGACTCCCATCTCCACCAGTCGAGTGACCGCGCCGGGGGCATCGTTCGTATGGACGGTTGACAGCACCAGGTGGCCCGTCAGGGAGGCTTGGATGGCGATCTCCGCCGTTTCTCGGTCACGGATCTCACCCACCATGATCACGTCGGGATCTTGGCGAAGAAATGCTCGCAGTCCGCTGGCGAAGGTGAGTTCGATCTTGGAGGCCACCTGCATCTGACCGATTCCCGGTAGCTGGTACTCGACCGGATCTTCGACAGTCAGGATGTTGATGTCCGGCGAGTTGATCCGGGACAGAGCCGCATACAGGGTCGTCGTCTTACCGGAACCCGTCGGGCCCGATACCAGAAGAATCCCGTGCGGTCGGGTGATGAGGCCGGTGAACTCTGAATAGGTCTTTTCGGCGAAGCCCAGGTCGTCGAGGGAAAGACGGGCACCCGAGCGATCGAGGATTCGCATGACGACTCGCTCGCCATGGGCGGTGGGGATCGTGCTCACACGCACGTCGATGTCTTTGCCGGCGATCTTTCGGCGAATGCGTCCGTCCTGGGGCAGACGCTTCTCTGCGATGTTCAGTCCGGACATGATCTTCACGCGAGCGATCACCGGGGACTGGGCGTGTTTGGGGGCTTCGACCTTCTTGTAGAGAATCCCGTCGATCCGGTTTCGGACGACGACCGACCGCTCGAAGCACTCGATGTGGATATCGGAAGCGCGGCTCTTGACGGCGTCACGCAGGAGCGCGTTCACGAAACGAATGATCGGAGCATCGTCGCCGCTCGCTTCATCGATGAGGTCGATGGCGTCGATGTCATCCTCTTCCGACTCCTCCTCCGTCTGCAGGCGCTGCACGGCTTCGTGGGCCAGGCCCGTCGCGCGGTCGTACACGCGGTTGATCGCCGCGGTGATCTCTTCGGACTGGGCGAGGATGGGGACGATTCGTGACTCCAAGAGAAGCCCGACGTCGTCGACCGCGTCGGCATCGAGCGGGTCCGCCATGCAGACGACGACCGCGTCTTCGTCTCGGCGCAGCGGCAAGATGGTGTGAAGCTTGGCGAACGAGATGGGAACCTGCTGGACGATGTCGTCGGGGATGTCGTCGATGTCGATCGCCTCGATGTGCGGCATGTCGAACTGAGCGCCGAGGACTTGCGAGACCTGCAGATCGGTCAACTTGCCCGACTCCCGCAAGAGCTCCCCGATCCGGACACCCTCGTCCTCACTTTGGCGCTCGAGAGCATCGGTGACCTCGTCCGGGCCGACCAAGCCCAGTGAGATGGCAATCTCACCAAACAGTCGTCCCTCGAGGCGCCCTCCTCGCCGCATGTCGACTGGAGCTTGCTCCAGTCCCGTCAGGCTTTCGGTCATGGCTGCTGCTCTGCCTCCGTCTCGCCGGGCACTTCGAACCGCCTCGCCTCGGGAATCGTCGGCGTCGACTCCGAATCGAGATACGGGCCCTCGGTACCCGGTTCCGCGCTCGCGTCGGGCCTCTGCCCCTCGGCCGGACCGATGATCATCTCATCGGGCGTCCCCGGTCCGTCGTTTTCCGCCTTTTCCAGCTCTTTGGCGATCGCAGCTCGGTAGCTCGACAGCGGCCCCTGCTTCTGGGACCAGTCGATGGCCGCACGGTACTCCACCGACGTCCCGTAGAACCGGTCGATGAAGTCTTTTCGCTCGTCCATCTTCCGCTCGAAGATCTTACGGAAGTCCTCTGGACCGCGGATGATGTACGGCGTCAGCACCAGCAGAAGATTGATCTTCTCGACCGTCTTCTGATTCTGCTTGAACAGGAAACCGATCAGCGGGATGTCCCCTAGAATGGGTGTCTTGGACTCGCTGATGGTCTCGCGGTCACGGACGAGACCGCCGATCACGACGCTGTCCTGGCTGCGAACCACGATCACGGTCTTCGCGACCCGGTTCGTCGTGATGACCTGGCCGGTGACCTGATCGATGCCACCGACTTCGGAGAGCTCCTGGTCGACCTCGAGCCGCACGTAGTCTTCGTCATTGATCTGCGGCTTGAGCTTGAGCGTGAGACCGACGTCTTCACGGTTGATGTTGACCGAACCGAGCCCCAGTCCGCCCAAGGCTCCCAGAGCCTGATTGCCCTGAACCTGCCCGGCTCCCAGGGCACCCAGGCCACTCAGGCCACCCAAGGTCAGACCAGAAGGAAACGGCCGCTGCTCGTTCACCTGAATTTCGGCTTCCTCGTTGTCCATCGTCAGAAGGTGAGGCGAGGAAACCACGTTGACGTCGTTGGTGCTCTTCAAGGCCTGAAGCACGACGCCGATCGCGGGAATGCCGCCCTGGATGATGTTCTCCGTTCCTCCGAGCGTTGGACCGCGCACCGCGCCGGCGAGACCCAGCAAGCTCGCGAGGGTCAGAGGGTTGCTGCTCGCGAGCAGTGAGCTGAGTTCCTGGGTCGGCGTGTTCGAAAAGATGATCGGAGTCTGTTGACCGTCGATGGTTGGCGAGACGCCGCCGTGCCAGCCAACGCCGACGTTGCGGTCGTTGTTGGTGGAGACCTCGAGAATGACCGCCTCCACGAACACCTGAAAGCGAGGTACGTCGAGCTTCTCGATGACGCGTTCCACCGATGAGTAATCGCTCTTGCTGGCGGTGATCACCAGGCTGTTCGTTGCCTTGTCGGCGGTGATCTTTACTTCTCCCTCGAAGAGCGATGCGGCGCTCGCTCCGGCCGAAGCCTGCTGATTTCGCCGTTGGCGCGCCGTGCTTCCCGCGCCCGCCGAACGCCCGCCGCCCTGGGCCAAAGCAGCTAGCGTCGACGAAAGCTCTTCGGCGTCGGCGTGGCGCAGACGGACGACTCGGATCTGCCCCTGAGTCCCATCCTCGGGAACGTCCAGTTCCTCCATCAGCGCGACGATCTGTCGAAATGCCGCCTCGGAAGCGATGATGATCAGCTTGTTGGTCCGGTCATCGGCAAGGATCTTCGAGACTGAGAGCTGACCCTCGCCCTCGTCCGATGATTGCGTGGGTGTGGCTTGTTGGGCCCCCTTCGCTGGCTTGGCCGCCGTCCGACTCGTCGTCCCTTTGGCCGCCTGGTCGAACACCTGGTTCAGCTTCTCCGCGATCTCGCTCGCCGATGCGAACTGGACGGGCACGACCCGTACCTGTTCGAGGGCCCCTGGTCGGTCCAGCTCCTGTAGGATGCGCTCGAGCTTCTGGATCACCGTCGCGTAGTCGGTGGCGATGATGATGCCCGTTTCCCGGAAAGGGTGAATCTGCCCCCCCGGCGCACTCTTGAAGATGTTCAAGTAGTTGACCACGCGATCCAGGTCGGCCGCGTACTGGAGCTTCCAGATCTTGGTGACGATGCGGTCGTACACCGGGACGTCGGAATCACTGCCGTAGATCGGAACGGTGGAGCGAACGCCGTCGTTGGCCTGGATGATCTTGTAGTACCGGCCGGTCCGGACGATCGTGAAATCATTTGCTTCCAGGGTCGAAAGAAACGCCCGCCAGATCTCGTCGACCGTCACCTGCGTACCGGTTATGATTTCGAACTTTTGGCTCCTGACCTTGTTCGTGAGGATGAAGTTATTGCAGGTCAGCTTGCTGATGGCCTTGGTGAGCTCTTGAATGTCGCCGGTGAAGTTGAAGGCGGTTCGAGCACCGGGCCGCATCGGGCGGCAGCTGCCGTCTTCGGAGAGCTGTTGGCGTAGCTTGGCCACCGGGCTCTCCGACGGGGAAGACCGGGAAGTCCTCGAGGAACGAGACGGTCGCTCCGGGGCCGGAGGAGGCGTCCGCTCCTGAGCTTGCTGTAGCTTTCGCGTACGAGACTCACGTAGCCGCTGCAGAGCGTTGCTGCGCTCGTCGACCCTTCGCCCGTCCGTGGTCGGTTGTTGGACCGGCACTCCTTGGGAACGGAGGCGTAAGTCGCGAGCACTCGCCTTCGGTGGTTCGCCTTCTTCTTGTGCGAGAGACAGCATCGGAGCGGAGGCGAGCAGCCCGCACAGCCCCGACGTCAGCGCGCAGAGTTTGAGCGTTCGCGTCATGTGTTCACCGAATGTTGTAGGTCAGCGTCATCGACTTGCCGCGACGCACGAGATCGACGGTGACGGTCTGAGCGTCTTTCAGCTTGCCGTAGATCTCCAGGGCCTTTTCCGGACTATTCATCTCGAAGCCGTTGATCTTCTGGATGATGTCGCCGTTCTGAATTCCGATCTTCTGGTAGAGTGAGTTCGGCCGGATCGAGAACAGCTTGAACCCGTTGGCTTTTCCGTCTTTGAAGCTGGGAACGATACGCGCCTGAGTGGCGAGCTTGCTCATGTTGCTGAGCGCACCGTCGATCTCGGCCTTCGGAATCTCGTACTCTCCCGCTTTCGTCTTCCGGATGTTCGAGTCGTCGGGCTCATCCTCCCGACCCTTCATGGCCAGTTCCGGCGTCGAGCGCTTCTTGGTTTCGGGGTCATCCAGGGAAACGAGTTCGCATCGTCCGTTCCGGTCGAGGTACACGTCGCGCGTCTTGACCCTCATGACCTTTCCCGAGTCGGGAAACGGGTCGCCGGGTCGAAGAATGAGGACTTCGTCGTCCTTTTGAAAGACGGCCGCCGATTCTTCGGGGTCGGCGTAGACGACGGTTCCAAGGAGGTTGACCGACGCCCCGGCCGCCGTGCAGTTCGACTCGTCGAACTCACCGGCTTCTTCTTCGTCCTCCTCGGTCGCCTTTTTGGCCTCCTCCTCGGCTACGAGGTCCTCGCGAAGCGCCTCGAGAAGGTTGCGTTCGAGGAAGGCATCCCGAGCGATCGCGTACTCCTCGACTGGAGCGGCAGTTGCTGGCGCCTCCGCTGAACTTCGGATCAGCTGCTCAGGGGGAACCTCGAGGCCGCCGCGCACGAAGGCGTTGACGGTCCGGGCCACCAAGAGCCCTGCACCCAGGATGACGAGCAGGTGGAACGTCCAGAAGTAGTTCTTGAAGTACGCGTCGAACATCTGAGCCCCAGCAGCCGCACAGCACAGGCTGTGCCAGCGCTGGTCTCGGCGATCTCCATCACTTTTGCGCGACCTGGGCCTGACAGTTTGGCATTCGGTCCCGGCCGCCCTGACTTTTTGTCGGAGCGCCCCGGAGCCGCCTTCGAGCTGATAGCCTGCGGAGCGTGTGTGGCCGGTTCTCCCTGACCGTCGATCCGTCGGCGGTTCGAACCCTCTTCGACCTCGGTCCCATTCCCGAGAGCGAGGACCAAAGCCTCACCCACCGTCCCCGCTACAATGTCGCTCCGACCCAACCGATCCTCGCTGTCGAAGGGCCAGTCGGACAGCCCCGGGCGAGCTGGGCTGCCTGGACGTTCCTGCCCCCGTCACCGCAGCGCCCCCCGCTCATCAACGCCCGCATGGAGACCGTCTTCGAGCGCGGGGGGCTGAGCCGAGCGGCGAGGTCGCGCCGGTGCGTGGTCGTCGCGGACGGCTTTTTCGAATGGGAGCGCCGGGGACGTCACAAACAGCCGTACTGGATTCGGCCTTCGGACCATGGCCTGTGGCTGCTGGCCGGCGTCTTGAATCCTTGGCCGAGCGGTCGGGTGGGCTGCGCGATTCTCACCGGGCCCGCCGACCCTCGGCTCGCCGAACTTCACGACCGCCAGCCCGTCGTCGTGCACCCCGAGAATCTCGGCCTTTGGCTCGACCCAGCGCTCGACGGGCGACCGCCTCTCGAACCGGTCCTGCGCGCCTCCATCGGGCCGCTCGATGTGGTTCCCGTCTCGCGTCGGGTCAACTCGGTCGCCAACGACGATCCGTCGTGCGTGGAGACGGTCGACGTGTCGGACGTCGAGCCCGCTCCCCGGCCACCTCGCCAGACGAGCTTCGACTGGTGATCACTCGACGGTGACGCTCTTGGCCAAATTCCGCGGCTGGTCGACGTCCGTGCCCCGAAAATCGGCCACGTGGTAGGCGATCAGCTGCAGGGGAATCGTAGTCAGGATCGGGTCCAGCAGCTCGTGGTTGGAAGGCACCACGAAGACATCCTCTGCGATGTGAGCCAGCTTCGAGTCGCGCTCGGCCCCGATCAGAATCAATCGACCGCTCCGCGCGCGGACCTCTTCGAGGTTGGAGAGGACCTTGTCGTAGGAGACGCCAGGGGTCGCGACTGCGACGACGGGAAGGTTCTCGTCGATCAGCGCGATGGGACCGTGTTTCATTTCTCCGGCCGAATACCCCTCCGCATGTATGTATGAGATCTCCTTGAGCTTCAGGGCCCCCTCCAGGGCTATCGGGTAGGCGGGACCCCGGCCCAGGAACAGGAAGTTCGAAGCCTTCGAGTAGCGGCGGGCGATGGTGATGATGCTGGCCTCGCGGTTGAGAATACTCTCGATCTGGGCCGGCACTTCGAGCAGCCGGCCCAGCAGGTCTCGCGCGCGCTCCTCGTCGAGAATGCCGCGCTTCGAGCCGAAGTGAAGCGCCATCAGGAAGAGCGCCACCAGCTGCGTCGTGAAGGCCTTGGTCGAAGCAACCCCGATCTCGGGACCGGCATGCGTATAGAGCACGCCGCCGGACTTCATGCACTCACGCGCGATCGATGACTCGATCACGTTGCAGATCCCGAAGATGGTCGCCCCCAGTCGTTTCGACTCTTTGAGCGCGGCGAGGGTATCGGCCGTCTCGCCTGATTGCGAGATGGCGAGCACCCCCGTGCCATCGTCGATGACCGGCTGGCGGTAGCGAAACTCGCTGGCCAAGTCGACTTCCACCGGGATGCGAGCGAGCGACTCGAACATGAACTTGCCGACGAGCCCCGCATGGTAGCTCGTTCCGCAGGCCGTGATCACGAGGCGCCTGAGACTCGACAGGTCTTCGACCGGCATGTCGTCCAGGGTCACTTCGCCCCGTTCGAGACTGACTCGGCCGCGAATCGTGTCGGCGATCGCTGTCGGCTGCTCGAAGATCTCCTTGTGCATGAAGTGCTTGTGCCCGCCCTTCTCGGCTTGCACCGGCGACCATTCGATGTGCCTGACGACGTGCTCGACCGGGTCTCCGGCCTCGGTGGTGACCTGAAGGCTACCCGAGGAAACGACCGCCATCTGGCCGTCCTCCAGAAACACGAAGTCGCGAGTATGGGACAAACACGCCGGAACGTCCGAGGCTACGAAGCACTCGCCGTCGGCGATGCCGACCACGATCGGTGACGCGTTCTTGGCGGTGATCAGCTTGTCGGGCTCGCGCTCGCAGAGGATCAGAAAAGCGTACGCTCCGCGCACCCTCTCCAGAGCGGCACGGACCGCTCGGGTGAAATCGAGCCCCTTTCCCATCTCTTGGGCCACGAGATGGGCCATGATCTCCGTATCGGTCTCGCTGCTGAACCGTCGATCCGTGTCCTTGAGAGCCTGGCGCAGCTGCAGGTGGTTCTCGATGATCCCGTTATGGACGACGGTGATGCCGTCGACGGAGTGGGGGTGGGCGTTCTCTTCCGACGGGCGCCCGTGCGTGGCCCAACGGGTATGGCCGATCCCTATCGTCCCCTGGAGGGGACGCTCTTTCAGCGCTCGGTCCAGGTTCTTGAGCTTACCGACCGCCCGCCGAACGACGGTCGCTCCGTCTTCCAGGACGGCGATCCCGGCGGAATCGTACCCCCGGTACTCCAGTTTGTGGAGGCCCTCCATGATCACTTCCGGGGCTTGGCGCGTTCCCACGTATCCAACGATGCCGCACACGATCACTTCTCCTCGTCGCGCGCAGACGCTCGGTCCTGCGCGCGCTGTCGGACCGCGGTGGCGCGCCCGTCCTTGTTTTGCTGTCGGGCGCGACCGAAGGCCAAAGCATCTTCGGAGACGTCCTCGGTGATCGTGCTCCCGGCGGCAACGTAGGCTCCAGACCGGATCTCGAGCGGAGCCACCAGCGTCGAGTTCGAGCCCACGAAGACGTCAGCGCCTATGTGGGTGGCGTACTTCGCTACGCCGTCGTAGTTGCAGGTGATGGTACCGGCGCCAACGTTCGACTTCGTGCCCACGCGGGCGGCGCCCAGGTACGCCAGGTGGTTGGCTTTGGCTCTGGGGCCGAGCACGGTGTTTTTCGTCTCGACGAAGTTTCCGACTTTGGCTCCCTCCTCCAGGACGGTGCCGGGGCGCAGGCGAGCGAAGGGGCCGACGCTGGCTGCGGGTCCCACCCGCGCCGACTCCAGCACCGAATAGGGGTGGATGACGGTATTGGCCTCCACGATCGCGTCGTCGAGTACGGACCCGACGCCGATTTCGCAGTCTCGCTCCACCCGCGTCGAGCCGCGGAGGACGGCCGCAGGGTGGATGACGACGTCCGGTGCGACTTCTACGTCGGGGTCGATGCACACGGTCGCCGGGGCCAGGATCGTCACGCCGTCCAACATGAGGTCACGTGCTTTTTGCCTCCACTGAACGTCCTGGAGGTACGCGAGTTCGGCTCGATTGTTGACCCCCTGGACCTCCAGCGGGTCCCGAACCGCGACGGCCGCAACATCGTGGGCTCGAGCGGCAGCCGCCACCGCATCGGTCAAATAATACTCTCGCTGAGCGTTATCGGCGCTCAGGCCACCGAGCACGCCGCTCAGAAAGGTGGTTTCGGCGAGATAGGTGCCGGCATTGACCTCGGTCAGGCCGCGTTCGACCTCGCTCGCGTCTTTCTCCTCGACGACCCGAAGGACGGCGTCGTTCGCCGAGCGGACTACGCGCCCGTACCCGAAAGGCTGGGACAGCGTGGTCGTCAAGAACCGCAGACGCTCCGGTCCTGCACAGAGCTCGCGCAGCGTGGGTACGCCCAAGAGCGGCACGTCGCCGGAGAGGATCAAGACCCGTTCGGCCGACGTCCCCACGGCCTCCAGACCCACCCGAGCGGCGTGGCCCGTCCCCAGCTGCTCGGTCTGAACCACGAAGCGGAGCTGCCCCGGAAAGACCGTTTCCAGCTCTTCTTGCACCCGTGCGGCCTCATGGCCGATCACGACCACGACGGGGTCGGCCTCGAGCTCGAGCGCCGCCGTGATCGGGTAGGCAGCCAGGGGTCGCCCGCCGAGGCGATGCAGCACCTTCGGGAGCTTGCTCTTGAGGCGCGTCCCTTTTCCGGCGGCCAGCACGACGGCCGCCAACGACCTTTCCATCTTCGATACGTCCTACGCCCCGTACCCACCGTCAACCAAGCGTCGGTGACTAGAAAACGTGCTCGATGCTGACGTAGAAGCCGGTGGTGCCATCGGTGGGCGATGCGCCGTAGTCGAGGCGAATCACGAAGGTGTCGCCCCACCGGATGCGCCCGCCGCCCCCCAGCCCCACCTGAAACTCCTCCCAGAACGCTCCGTCGAGCGACCGTCCGTCGAAGGTACGAGGGCGATAGTCGGCCCACACCCGCCCGGTGTCGACGAAGGCCAGGGCCCCGAGCGTGATCCGCTGTTTGGCCAGACTGAAGCTCCAGAACTCACTCCGGAGCTCGAAGTTGCCGATGACCTTCGCTTTGCCGTGAAAGCGCTGAAGCAGGACGCCGCGCAGGGAGTGAGAGCCGCCGGGACCGTTGCGGGCCTTGTACGTCCCGAATCGGGCCAGTTCGTAGAGGGGAGCATCGCCGAAGGTCAGGTCGGTGAGGACGCGGCCGGCCAAGACCAGGTACGAGCCGACCAGGGACTGAAACCACGACGTCATCGCATAGACCGAGACATAGGCGAGGTCGTCGTCGACGCCGGGTGAGATGCGGAACGACAGCTCGTGAAAGCCTCCCCTGATCGGGTGAAACTCGTTGTCCCGGGTATCCAGCAAAAGGCCCAACGTCAGCATCCAGAGCCAGTGCGCATCGATCCCCTTGAGCAGGTCGGCCAGGACTTCGTCGCTTGAGTTCTGGGGATTCGCGGCCCGGGCCGCGTGGTCTTCGAGCAGGCTTCCCTGGTAGATCTCGAAGTCGTTGTAGAGAAGGTTGGTCCCGACCAAGAGGTCCAGGCGGCCGGGGCGGACCGGCTGAGCGAAGGTCAAGAGCCGGATTCGGGCCGATGCGATCAGCTGGGGATAGATGTGGTCGTACTCGTTGAACTGGATCAGGCGGGGATCCGCCTCGAGTTCATCGTCGGAGAACTCCACTCGGGGAGCGGTGCCCCCGAGCCCGAAGTACCCGCTGTTCGACTGCTTGAAGAAGCCGACCCGTCCGAAGAGGCGTACGCCCGGGAAAGCCTCGACCCAGTCGAACTTGAAGTAGTGGGCGTGAAACGGAACTTCGAAGTCACCGCCGTCGTTCTCACGGATGGTCAAGAAGGTCAGGATCTCCGCCCGCCATCGGTAGGGATCGAAGCCCGGAGAAAACTTGGCCAGCGCGCCGAGTGCGCCGACGCCCAACCCGAGGTTGCTGTCGTACCCGATGGCGGGCACGACGCCCACTTCGAGCCGGTCCTCTTTGACGTGGGCCGCGCTCTCGAGGTCCAGCGCGGCATCGCCGGCCGGCGCCTCGCCGTCGTCGGCCGTCGTAGCCGTACTCGTCGAGGCGAGCAGACTGAGACTGAGGGCTAGGAAAGGGTGCATGAGGGGACAACAGGGCCGAAAGGGGCGCGGGATTGATGCACGAACGTGACGAGTCTCACCAGGGAAACTTGTGGCGCGTGCGACCCAGGCTAACATCCCTGGCGATGAGGGGGGGACTAGCGGTCGCGGCCGGCCTGGCCGGTGCGCTCGTGCTCTCTTTCGCGGTTCCTTCACGAGCCCAGGATGGAGCGAACGTCGAGCAGTTCGAGCCGCGTCCGCTGGGATTCGTAGGGCTCGGGCGTTCGGACACGTTGACGTGGGGCGAGTGGGCGGTCGGCGGCTACGTCCACTATTCGCACAACCAACTGGTGCTTTTTGCGGACCGACTGCAGGTCGGAGAGATCGTAAGCCATCGGCTGAGTCTCGACCTGCTCGGTACGATGGGTCTTCTCCGTTGGCTCGAGGCTCAGGTCGCGCTCCCGGTCACGCTCTACCAATCGGGCGACGACGACCTGCCCACCGGCGAGCTGACGACCGCGGGGCTGCGGGACCTCCGCCTCAGCGTCAAGGCATCGATCCTCTCGGTCGCGCGACGCCAGCCCTTCGGCCTGGGGCTCCGGTTGGATCTCAGTCTTCCGACCGGTGACCCCGATGCCTTCCTCGGGGATGGCAGTGTGACCTTTGCGCCCACGCTGGTCATCGACCGAACCTTCGCCTGGCTGTGGGGCGTCTCCTTTCTCGGGTCGATCGCGCCTCGCATTCGGTCGGATGCACAGGTCGGCAGCGTAGAGCTGGCCAGTGAGCTCGACTACCGCCTGGGCGCCGCCATGGGGCTGCCGCCGATCGGCCCGTTCGCCTGGCGCGGGTTCTTCGAGCTGCAGGGTCGAACGAAGATCGACGAGCCTTTCCAGGACGTGGCGCAGTCTCCGCTGAACCTCCGCGTGGGACTCCAGGCCGAGTGGGGCAAGAGCGCCTCGTCCCGCTGGCATACGGCGGCAGGAACGTCCTTCGGAGCGACCCAGGGGTATGGCGCACCCGACGTCCACGTGTTCGCCGGCGCGGTCTATGCCCACCTGCTCACCGATCGCGATGGCGACGGCATTCTGGACCGAGACGATGCCTGTCCCGATGAACCCGAGGACTTCGACGGCTACCAGGACGCGGATGGCTGCCCAGAAGTGGATGCGGACCGGGATGGGATCCCGGACGAGACCGACGCTTGCCCTCTCGAGCCCGAAGACGCCGACGCCTTCGAGGATGACGATGGCTGCCCCGACCCGGACAACGACCGCGACGGCATTCCCGATACGCTGGACGCCTGTCCGCTGGAGCCGGAAGACCTCGACGGCTTCGACGACGAGGACGGATGCCGCGAAGAAGACACGGACCGCGACGGCATTCCCGATCATCTCGACGCGTGCCCCGACGAGCGAGAGGTGATCAATGGCTTCGAGGACGACGACGGGTGTCCGGACGAAGGCGAAATCCAGGTGGAAGTGACGTCGGAGAAGGTGAAGATCGACTCCAAGATCGCCTTCGGCTTCGATACCGCCGAGATCGCTCCGTCGAGCTACTCGCTCCTCGACCAGATCGCCCTGACCATCAAGGCCAATCCCCAGCTCGCGCGGATCCGGGTCGAGGGCCACACCGACGAGCGGGGGCCAGCCGACTACAATCAACGACTATCTCAGGCCCGAGCGGAAGCCGTCTTGGCGTATCTTGTAAGGAAGGGGGTCTCCGCCCGCCGGCTCGTGGCCGTAGGCTACGGCGAGGAGCTCCCGCTGGTCATGGGGCAGGACGAAGAGGCGTTCTCGAAGAACCGGCGCGTCGAGTTCACGATCCTCGGAAGCGACGAGTCACCAGGAAGGTGATTTCCGACTCGACGGCATCCTTCGAAAGAAGCTAGCCCTCGCTCGATGGCGTCCGGCCTCTCCGCGCTGACCAGCTTGGCGATCGGGCCTCATCGACTGCCCCGCCCGATCATCTTGGCGCCGATGGCGGGCGTATCCGAGAGCCCCTACCGAATCATGGCACTCGATGCCGGTGCGGGTTTGGCCCCGACGGAGCTGGTGAGTGCCAAGGGCCTCGAGTATCGGAATGCACGTACCGAGGGCTACCTCCGCCACGACCCGCAGCGAGAGCCGCTCCTCTCCGTCCAAATCTACGGCGGCGACCCTACCGCCATGGCCCGAGCGGCCGAGCTCGCCGCCGAGCGCGGGGCCCGGATTGTCGACGTGAACATGGGTTGTCCCGTGAAGAAGGTTACCCGCAGCACGGCGGGCTCGGCCTTGATGACCGTGCCCGAGCGCGCGGCGGCCGTGGTGGCCGCGATGGTGCGGGCGGTCGGTCCCGCGGTCCCCGTGACCGCCAAGATTCGGGCGGGCTGGGATGAGGATAACCGCAACGCTCCCGAATTCGGTCGTCGACTCGAGGACGCCGGAGTGGCGGCCATCGCCATCCATCCCCGGACGCGAAGCCAAGGCTACACTGGCCGTGCCGACTGGGGCATGATCCGAGCGCTCAAAGAAGCCGTGACCTCGGTGCCGATCATCGCGAACGGCGATATCACGTCGGCGGCGGACGCCGACCGCGTGGTCGTGGAGACCGCCTGTGACGGTGTCATGGTCGGGCGCGCCGCCTTGGGCAACCCTTGGATTTTCGAGCTCCTGGCTGCCCACTACGACCAGCGGCCGGAGCCTGCACCCCCCACGCCGAGCCAGCGGGTGACGACGGTGCTCCACCACCTGCGGGCCCTGATTCATCATCACGGAGATGAGCTTCGTGCGATTCGCAAGTTCCGCCAGCACCTGGCGTGGTACAGCCGGGGGGTTCGCGAAGGGGCGCGCTTTCGCGAGCGGGTGATGGAGCTCGAGGACCGACGGGAAGTCGAGGACGCCATCGAGGGTTTCTTTGGCGGAGTCGAATCGGTGGACCTAGCCGAGGCTCCGATCTACGACGCCCGTGCCGCACTCGGCTGACTGCAGATGCCCAAGGTCACGTTCAAGAAGAACCGCCTCCTGAAGGAAGACCTCGTCGTGGACGCCGAGGCGGGCGAGACGCTCCTGCAGGTGGCAGCCGAGCGGGGCATTCCGGTTGGTTCGAACTGCGGCGGGGTTTGCGGGTGCAGCACGTGTCACGTGTACGTGGTCAAAGGCTTCGATTCGCTCGACGAGATGGACGACCCCGAGGCGGACCGTCTCGATCTCGCCTTCGACGTCAAGCTCAACAGCCGGCTGGGCTGCCAAGCCGAAGTCACGTCCGAGGATCTCGTCGTCGACATCAGCGAGGAGAGTCTGAAAGCATACTTCGACGAGAATCCGGACATTCGCCGGCACTTCGAAGAGACCGGCGAGTTCAGGTTCGTACCCCACGGTCATCACCACTAGCCGCCTGCAGCGCAAAGCAGCAGACCGTGAGCAACCCGCAGCCCATCGAGGGCCGCGCTCATGATTCCGCCCGCATGCCCGGGCCCTTCACCGGCCACGTAGACCCCGCAAAGTCCGGCGACCTCTTTCGAGTCCGGGTGCCGCGGTACTCGGACCGGCGAAGACGTGCGGGACTCGACGCCCACGAGGTTCGCCTCCGCTGACGCGTAGCCGCGAACGCGACGGTCGAATTGGCGCAGGGCGCTTCGCAGGGCTTCGGTGGTGGCCGGCGGAAGCAGCTCGTCGAGGTTGGCCGACGTCAGCCCGGGCCGAAAATGACTGGGAGCCAAACGCCCCGATGCCCGCCTGGCCAAGAAGTCGTCGACCCGGGTGGCGGGCGCGCGGTAGCGGCCCCCGCCCAGTCGGTAGGCGGTCCGCTCCAAATGCTGCTGGAACCGGACTCCGGCCAGGGCGTCATGGCCGAAGCCCCACGACTCGAAGTCGGCGGGCGTGACTTGAACGACGACGCCGGAATTCGCATAGGCCGAACCTCGCTTGGCTGACGACATGCCGTTGACCACGACGGTCTCGGGTTCGGTCGCGGTCGGTACGATCATGCCACCGGGGCACATGCAGAACGAGTACACGCCGCGCCCGTCCTCGGTATGGGTCAGGCGGTAATCGGCGGGAGGAAGCGTCGGGGGGCGTGGACCGGAGCGGTGGTACTGAGCCTCGTCGATCAGGCGCTGAGGATGTTCGGCGCGAACGCCGACCGCGAAGGGCTTGGCTTCGATGTCCACGCCCTTCGCGATCAGGAGTTCGAACATATCCCGGGCGGAGTGACCGGTCGCCAGGACCGCCGCGCGACACTCCAGGACGCCGCCGGGCTCGAGCTCGACAGCGTAGAGCCGACCCGAACGAAAATGAAGGTCCACGACGCGATGCCCGTAGCGGAGCTCGACGCCCCGTTCCACGAGCGACGCCCGGATCGACTTCAGGATCCGATAGAGCCGGTCGGTTCCCACGTGGGGCTTGGCCTCGACCAAGATCCGCTCTGGCCCCCCCATCTGGACGAGTTTCGACAGGACCTCCTCTCGCGTCGGGTCTTTCTTCCGGCAGGTCAGCTTGCCGTCGCTATAGGTCCCGGCTCCGCCCTCGCCAAAGCAGAGGTTCGACTCAGGATCGAGTTCGCCGCGACCTCGGAACCGTCCGAAATCCCGGCTGCGTTCCTCGACCGCCTTCCCTCGCTCCACCAGGATGACGTGAGCACCGTGCTCCACGAGGTGCAGGGCGGCAAAGAGGCCAGCGGGCCCGGCTCCGACCACCACGATCGGACCCTGGTCCCGCGTGGTTCGCGGGGATTCGATGGGACGCGGCGACTCGGGGGCCGCGGTGGTCGCGTTCAGCACGCGTTTCGGCAGCGCCTCGGGAAGCTCGGCTTCAGCCGTGACCCGCCACATCGGGACGCGCTGGCTCCGGCGCGCGTCCAGGGTGCGGCGCACCAGACGCGAGGAGCGGATGGAATCTTGGGGGATGCCGAGAGCGTCGGCCACAGCGGCGCTCAGGTCGGAACCCGACTCCGGGATGCCGCGGTGATGCGGGTGGGCATACTCGAGTCGCCTCAGCACGGTCGCCGGCCACACAAGTCCAATCGAGCCGGCTTGTCGACATGACTGCGAAGGAATGTACGCCCCATCCGATGCGTACACATGTTCGCACCTACGGGGCGTTTACACAGATGACCGTTCAGTCGGATCCGAAAAGCTCAGTCATTTCTGGCGCGATACCTCGGTACGGGACTTGTTAGGGTCCCGACATGCATCTTGCCGCCGACAACGGTGTCCACGCTGCCAAAACCCAAGGAGACGCCCGAACCGCCCGAATCTTGGCGCGCTCCATCTACAAGGACATGCGCTCCTACGGGATTCCCCAGGAGAAGATCCTCGAAGTGGCCTCCGAGCTGATCGGGCTCGTGACCGCCGAGATGAGCACCGACGACCTCGAGCCACCGAACTTCGGCTGAGCCGATGCCCTTCGAACGACGAGACTAGTTGCGACAGCCGCTCGTCGGGCCAAAGATCCGCGGGTGCTTCCGTCGGGAGAAGGCGAAATCTTTTCCGAGCCCTGGGCCGCCGTCGTTCAGGCTTCGACGCCGCAGAGCGCCGAGGAGCTGATCGCTCGGCTGGAAGCCAGCGGCATCCCGGCGATGCGGGACCGTGACCTTCCCGGACACTGGGTTGGACGCTCGGAGCGCGTTCTCGTGCTCGTCCCCAGCCATCTCCGGATCGACGCCGAGCGCGTCCTCGGCGCCCGCCCCGAGCGGCCCCCGCCCCCCAAGGCTTTTGTCGGTCCAGACTGGTCGGCGGTCGAACCCACCGACGTCTCAGTCCCCATTCCGGAGGCCATCGAGCTGCCGGAGGCATCGGCGAGGGTGCGCAGCTGGTGGCCGGGAGCCGCGCTGGCGGCGGTGGCCATCGGTCTGGCCATTCAGGTCGCCTTCGACCGCATCGGCGGCCTTGACAGTTCGACCGCGATGTTGGCCGCGACATCCACCGCCTGGGACGAGCCCTATCGTTGGCTGACCGCGGGTTTCGTTCACGGTTCCGATGCCCATGCGATCGGCAATGCACTGTTCGCGATCGTGATCAGCTGGGCGACCTTCCAAACTCACGGACTCGGTGCGACGGCGTTCGTTTGGCTCGTTTCATCGGCGGCCGGGATCCTCGCTCAGACCTGGCTCCACCCGGGGGTGATGGTTCTGGGCGCGAGCGCAGGAAACTTCGGTCTGCTCGGCTTGTGGGCCCACGGCCAGTGGCAGCGGGCCCGACGTCGTCTTCTCCCACGGCGCGACCGTTTGGTGGTGCTCGGTGTCCTACTCCTGCTGCTGCCGGGAGCTCTGACCCCATTCACGACTCGCGGCGAACCGGTGGCCGTTTGGGCCCACGTGATCGGCTTCGCGGTCGGGGCTGCCGGCGGATGGGTCTTTCCGCGCCATGCAACCGGCGATGAGCGATCGAGATACGTGCGACGTTCCGCGCGTGCGGGCGCGATCGCCGTCGTGCTGTGTATGGCGGCTTTCGCGACGGGGTTAGGGAAGCTCGTCGGTACGTGAGTCGCGTCGTTGGGCTCGGGCTCTCGGTCGCGGTTGGCTGTGGCTACGCGACGTCGGGACGCGTAGAGCCGCTCCCGGTTGCTTTGCACGTCGTCGACGAGGTTCGGGTCGATGTCGACGCGCCGATCCTCGTCGATGCCGCGCTCCGCCGATCGATCGCTCGCCGCCGCGACCTGACCGTCGTATCGTCGTCGTCGGCCGACGCTCGACTGGTGGTGCGGCTGCTGTCGGTCGACCATCGCTTCGCGCCCACTTCGGAGCCTCGGCTGCGGTCCCCGGAATATGAGATCCGGGTTCGCCTGTCCGGTCGTCTCGAGGGAAGCGAAGGTCGGGGTCCGGTCCGGGGGCCGATCGCGGCCGAGGGCCGGGCCACCTACATTGCTCGAGCGGGACCGCTCGAACGCTCCGACGGTGCGTATCGAACCTTCTTGGATGAGGCGGTGAATCGCGCCGTAGAGACCCTGCTCCTACGGGTAAGCTACGAGATCGACCCTCGGTTTACTTCGGGGGGCGAGTGATTATCATCCCCCCATGGGCATGTGGGACCGGATCACCTCTCAGTTCATCGAGATCATCGAGTTTCTCGACGACGACCACGAGACGCTGGTCTGGCGTTTCCCGGTACGCGGCCAGGAGATCAAGAACGGCGCGAAACTGATCGTGCGCGAAGGGCAGGCCGCCTGCTTCGTGAACGAAGGCAAGCTCGCCGATGTCTTCAGTCCGGGGACGTACACGCTGACTACGGAGAATCTGCCCATCTTGGCCACTCTCAAGGGGTGGAAGTACGGGTTCAATTCCCCGTTCAAGGCCGAGGTCTATTTCGTCGATACGACGCAGGTCACCGACCTGAAATGGGGCACACAGAATCCCATCATGCTCCGTGACCCGGAGTTCGGGCCTATTCGGCTTCGCGCTTTCGGGATCTTCAGCATGCGCATAACGGACCCAGCGAAGTTCCTCCGCGAAGTGGTGGGGACCGATGGTCACTTCGAGGTGGACGAGATCCTGGGGCACGTGAAGCGCAGCCTGGTTTCTCGGTTCACCCAAGCCCTGGCGTCGTCCAACATTGCCGCCCTGGACCTTGCCAGCAACTACCAGGCCTTGGCTGAGCGAGTTCGCCCCAGGCTGGCCGAGGACTTCGACGAGTGGGGTATCGAGATCACGAAGTTCATCATCGAGAACATTTCACTTCCGCCCAACGTCGAGGCGGTCCTCGACAAGAGGAGTGAGATGGGGATCGTCGGCAATGTCCAGCAGTACGCGGCGTACCAGATGGCCTCGGCCATCCCCGACGCCGCCAAGACACCGAACAGTCTGGCCGGTGCCGGAATGGGACTGGCTGCGGGTATGAACATGGCGCAGCAGCTCGGACAAGCGATGACAGCCCCACCACAATCGGGACAGGCCGAGGCCCCAGCGGCGGCTCCGGCATCGTCGCCTGCCGATCCGGGCGGGGGAGGCACCGACGCACTGGTGGCTCGACTCAAGAAGGTCGACGCTCTCAAGGCGGCCGGAGTTCTGACCGACGAAGAGTATCAAGCCAAGCGCCAAGAGATCCTCGCCGAAATCTAACGAGAGCGGTTCGCATCAGCTCCGATCAGAGGTAAACACGACGGCGCCGGAAGGTGCCCTCGCACGGCGGTTCGGAACTCTCTATGCGGCTTCATCTACCACGAACTCGGGCTCGGTCGTTCTTGGGCCTCCCGGTCGGCGGCCTCGCCGTCGCGGCCCTCGCGTCCTGCTCCCTCGTGGTCTCGATAGATGACGAGTGTACGACCAACGCCGACTGCGACGGAATCGACTTCTGCGCCGACGGCGCGCCCTGCGTCTGCCAGCAGAGCCTGTGTGTCGTTCCGGAGCTGGGAGACCCGTGCGAAAACGACGACGGATGCCCGGTCGGCCAGGGCTGCCAGAACGGCTTCTGCATCCAGTTTCCGCAGCAGATCGTTCAAGCCGACATCACGCAGAACGAGACGTGGACCGACGACCGCATCTACGTGCTCGACGGTCTCGTCCGGGTTCGCGGAACCGATGGCGACCCCACGATCCTCACCATCCAACCCGGAGTCCGGGTCATCGGCGGCGACCAGTCCGCCGCGCTCATCTTCGAGAATACGGCGCGCTTGGTGGCCGTCGGCACCGACGAAGAGCCCATCGTCTTCACCAGTCCCAAGCCGGTCGGTGAGCGAGCGACCGGCGACTGGGGTGGCGTAGCGCTCACCGGTAAGGCGGTGATCAACACGAAGACCGGGACTGCGGCTCTCGAAGGAGTCGACGAACCCGAGGTCATCTACGGCGGAAACGATCCTTCGCATAACTGTGGGAATCTGCAGTACGTGCGAATCGAGTTCGCGGGATTCGTGTTGGCGACGAACGAGGAAATCAATGGGCTCACGCTGGCCGGATGTGGGTCGGCCACGGTGATCGATTTCGTTCAGGTTCATCTGGGTCGGGATGACGGCATCGAGCTCTTCGGCGGCAGCGCCAACATCCGCCATGCGGTGGTCACCGATCCGGGCGACGATGGCCTCGACTGGGACCAGGGCTGGAACGGATTCGGTCAGTTCATCATCGTACGGCAGGCCGACCTCGACAAAAACGGTATCGAAGCCGACAACAACGAGGACGACAACGAAGCTCTGCCTCGCTCGGCGCCCATCATCTACAACATGACGGTTCTGGGTACCGACGATCCGCGGCAGGTCCGGGTCGGCGGCGATGGTGAAAACGATGCCAGCATCGGTGCGACCCTTCGGCGGGGAACCGCCGGAACACTGGGGAACATCATCTTTTCCAATCAGGGCCGTCATCGGGTCGTCGTCGACGGTGAAGTTTCCCAGCTGTGTGCCCTCCGCGGGGCCGGAGAACAAGCGCCCTGTAGCCAGAGCTCCCCGGTACGGAGCAGCACCGTGACGTCCCTGCGGTTCGACACGGTCGTGTTTCATACGTGGCGTCCGCAGCCCCGGGACTTCTATCCTCCCTCCGAGACCGACGTCGCCCCTGGTTTCGGTCACGAGAACTGGATGAACTCGTTCGAGTTTGCCGAGATCAGCGGCCGGCAGATCATCGAGGACCCGTTCGCTCCCACTCCAGATTTTCGGCTGTCGGAAACGCTCCCCGAGGTCACTCCCGCGACGCCGTTCGCCGACGAATTCTTCGATGGGAACAACCCGTTCGTGGGCGCGCTACGTCCCGATGCCGACGACGACTGGACCGTTGGTTGGACCCATTATCCGCTCAACTGATGGGCGTCATCGTAGGATCCCGAGCTCGGAAGCGGACTCCTCATCGGTCCGCCGCATCACCTCCAACACGGCGAACTGGGGATTGACGGCGGCTCGTTTGCCGCCGGGAACCGAGGGGAGTCTCGCTTCGGGGCGAAAAGCTGCACCCCCCTGACGGGTTCCCACGATGTCCTTGAGCGTCTCGAAGATGCGCTCCTCCGGATCTTTCGGGAGCTCCGGTGGAGGACGTTCGGCCGTCTCAGCCGGTTGCGGCGTACGGGGAGGGCTCGAAGTCCGCTCGCTCCGCGCGACTTCCACGATCAGGCCGTTGCGGAACTCGAACTCGATCGAGCTGAACTCGAGGGTGATGCTCAGGACGCCGTTGGCTTCCCGCTGGTGGAGGAGCTGCAGGAGCTCGGGGACTCCGATGACTTTGAGGTCGCTGGTCAGGCCTCCCATCCCCCGGTTGTCGTCCACCCCGAACTCCGAACCCATGAGGTCGGAGAGCCGGCGCCGAACGCCTGAGTCGTCCGGCGATAGGCTGGCTGCCTTCAAGAGAGCTCGCGTCGCATCCTCGCGATGACCGAGCGCAAGCTCCACGTCGGCGAGAGCGTTCCAGGCCTCGGTGCGGCTCGGGTCCAGCCGAGCGGCGGCCAGTAGGCACGCCTTGGCGTCTTCCATCTCCTCGACAGCGCGCAGGGCCGCGGCGAGCTCCAAATGGCTCTCGGCGTCCTCGGGCTGAAGTCGGACGGCGGTCCGCAGCGGATTCAAGGCGGCACCCTTGTGGCCAGCGCGCCGTCGGGTGCGACCCAGCCATCGAAGAAAGACGGCGTCTTGCCGGTGAGGATCGGCGTGGTCTTCCAGGAGTTGATAGGCTTCTTCGCTGCGACCCTCCTCATCGAGGCGTCGCGCCAAACGAATCAGAACGTCGACGCGTTCGGAGCCCGTCTCGAGGATGGAGCGCAGGGCCGCGATCGCTTCCTCCCCGTGGCCGGCCGCTTCACACGCTCGAGAGAAGACGTCGAGGACCGTCGGATCACTCGGGGCCAGCTCGTAGGCGAGCCGCGCTGCGTTGAGTGCACGTTCCGGCATCTCGAGAACCAAGAAGGTACGCGACATCCCCAGGTGTGCATCGACGGACTGTGGGTTGCGGTGCCCGGCCAGTCCGAAGGCTATCTGAGCCGCCCAGCGGTCGCCGCGGGCCAGGAGCAGCTCGCCCAGGCACTGCCACCCGTGATCGCGCGAGCCGGGCGCCGATGCCGCTCGGCGAAAAGCAGCCAAGGCTCGATGGTCTTCACCACAAGCCTGGAGGACTCGACCCACTTCGAGCCATGTCCGCTCGTCGGTCGGATTCAGACGTGCTGCTTCCAGCGCGGCTTCGGCTGCCCGACGCGGCAGGTCGGCCTCCTGTAGGCCCACCGCGAGCCGCACCCAGGCATCCGGGTCATTCGGGTTGCGGCGCGCGAGGTCCGCCAGCTCCTCGAGGCTGACCATCCCACCGCCATCAGTGCCCGTCCCTGTCCGATGTCAAGTCTGCGGTCGGCTCCAAGCCAGGTGGGACATGCACGCCGAAGGCCTTCCTCGCATATCGACCCCGGAGCCAGCATCGTTTAGAAGCCCCCTAGCGCTCGCCGTGGAGAATCCCTCGACCAGACCGGGAAGCCAGCCCCCGCTGTTCGCCGGCAAGTACCGGCTCGAAAAGCCTCTGGCGAAAGGGGGCATGGGGATCGTCTACCTTGCGAGCCAAGAGCCCCTCGGCCGCCGGGTCGCCATCAAGATCTTGCGCGAGGCGACCACCGACAGCCGATTTCGCGACCGCTTTCTCGCGGAAGCCCAGATCTGCTCCCAGTTTGCCCATCCGAACATCGTCACGGTTCATGACTACGGCGAGGCCGAAGGGGCGCTGTTCATGGTCATGGAGTACGTTTCCGGGGAAACGCTCGACCGGATCCTCGGCCGCCACGTCCGCCTCGACCCGGGCCGTTCCCTGCCGCTGCTATCTCAGATCGCCTCCGCGCTGGCCCACGCGCACTCGGCGGGGGTGGTTCATCGAGATCTCAAGCCGAGCAACATCGTCCTGCAGAGCGTGGACGGCACCGAGCACGTCAAGGTGTTGGACTTCGGCATCGCCAAGGCCTTCCGCCCGCAGACCGACGACGCGATGCCTGGTCACGACCTGACCGAAGCCGGGAAGCTCATCGGTACACCGCGATTCATGGCGCCCGAGCAGATCCGTCGTCAGGAGCTGGGGCCGCAAACCGACCTCTATGCGCTCGGCGTCCTGGGCTACATGGTACTCGCGGGGCGAGCTCCCTTCGACGGCGACACGGACGTCGCCTTGATGAACCACCACCTGTACACTCCGCCGCCGCCCCTCGAGGTCCACGGCGATGTGGTCGAACCCGAGCTCGACTGGATGCTGCGCCAGCTCCTTGCGAAGAGTCCGAATGAGCGCCCGCCCGATGCTCCCACGGTGCTTCACCAGCTCGAGGCCCTCGGGCGCATCCGAGAACTCGCACGAGAAGACTTGGCGAGTACGACTCGGCCCAAAGACTTCCGGGCGTGGGTTGCTGGGCACAGTGAGACCCACCTGCGGCGTCAGCGCTCGACGATGCTGCGGTGGGCAGCGCTGGTCGTCGTTGCCATCGTGACCTCGGGGGCCCTGCTCCTGTGGCCATCCGCCAAGGTGGATCGGGCGGCGAGCCCGGCACCGACTGGGGCCACCGAGCCCGCCGTCCCGATGGCCATGCCTCTGCCGGCCGAGTCGGCCCCCGCCGTCGAAGAGTCCTCGACCGAGCCGGTCGCTCCGCCGGAAGTGGAAGCGACCGTCGAGGAAGCGGAAGTGGTTGCACCGCCGGCAAAGCCCAAGGCGCGGCGACGTCGGCGACGGCCGAAGGTCTCTCCTCTCCCCGTCGAAGAGCCGGTCCAGAAGACGACTCCAAAAACCGCTCCCCCGGAGTCGCCAACCATGCCCGAACCCGAAGAAGCGCCGACGGACCCCGCCCTCCTCGTGCCCGACCTCGAGCCCGAACGACGGGTTCCCGTGGTGGACTAATGTTGAAGTGTTTGATCGCTCTGACCTTTCTCGTGCAAACCGCGCCCTTGGAGGACGCCGACGACCCCAGCGACCGCGAAGCGGCCTTTCGTCGAATGGTGGACGCTGGGCTCGAGCATTATCGCGCCCGCGCCTTCGAGGAAGCCGCCGCTCAGTTCCTCGAGGCGTATGACCTCATTCCCGAGCCGGAGCTCGTCTACAACGCGGCTCGGTCGTACGAAAAGGCGCTCGAGCAGGAACGAGCCGTCGAACAGTACGAGCGGTTTCTTCGCTTGAAGGGGACGACGGCGGCGCTGCGGTCGAAAGCCCTCGACTCGCTGAACCAGCTCCGACGTGAGCTCGCACTCGAGAACGCCACTCCGCCGCCGGTGCCGACGGCGCCGGTCGCGGTGGAAGCCCCGGAGCCACAACCCGCCCGCTTTTCGCGGGCTCCCGAGATCGCCTTGCTTTCGGTTGGTGGTGCTTCGCTGATCGCGGGCACCGTCTTCGGAGTACTGGCCCTCGAGAAGAAGAGCGACTTCGATGATGCCACGGGTTCCGAGCGCGAGCAGCTGCGAGACGAGACGGAAGAGCTGGGGCTTCTCGCGGACGTCTTCTTGATCGCCGGTGGAGTCACGGCGGCCACCGGCATCATCATGTTCCTCGTGCGCAAGCCTCCGAAGGAAGCACGCGCGTCCTGGCACCCGGTCATTGGGCCCGGTTCCTTCGGAGTCGCCGGACGCTTCTAGTCAGACCGCGGTGGGGACTGCTTTTTCGACCCAGGCCCGCAGCGTCGTCACCCGAGAGTCTTTGGGCGCCATGCTTTCCGCTCGCGAGACGATCTCCCGAAGCACGGGGAGCTTGCCGTCGGCTCGGTAGGTGCCGTTGTAGAAGATCGCCCGGGCGAGCCCGACCAGATAGACGTGCTCCTCCGAGCAGAGCGCCACGGCGTCACGGAAGGCGTTTTCGGCCGCCGCAAATTTGCCTTGCCCCAAGAGCTGCACACCTTGCTGGAAGTGCCCTTTCGACGACTGGTGCTCCGGCGTGTCGAGCAGCGTGCCATCCGGTGACCGGGGCAGCGGTGTCGCCCAGGTCATCGGCGCCGGGTCGAGCCCTTCGTGTCCGGGCTTGGGCACCGGCATGGCGGGAATGTCGCCCGCGGGAGCGCGCCCCCCACCGGTGGAGTCCGTGGTCGGCGGCGCGCTCGGCTGACTTGCGGGGCTCGACACGGGACTCGCCGGGCCCGATGCGGGAACGGCGGCTTCGGGGCTCGAGCTCGGGAGGGGAGGCGCCTGCGAGGCGGAGACCGGCGCCGGTCCGGCGAACGGGCTCGCGGGCGGGGCGTCATCGACCACATCCTGTAGCTCGAGCGGAAACGGTGTGGGCTCCGGCGGCGGCGGCGGGCCCCGACCCATGTCGTCGATGGACCCGATCGCCTCGATCGGCTCCGCCTCCTGATGCTCGACTTCCGCTTCGAGTGCGGGTTCGTCCATGTCCTCCATCGCGAGCGGCGGGGGCTCGTCGTCGACCAAAGAAGCGAGCGCTGGCTCGTCAGCCTCGTCGCCTTCGGGAATCGGCGGTGCCGCGCTCATGCCGGACAGCTGAGACTCCCGAGCCCTCTGCTTCTCTTCTTCGATGCGGTCTTCAAACTCGCTGACCCCCGGCGTGAACTGTTCGAGCTCGCTGCAGGTCCACAGCAAAGCCAGGAGCTTGAGGGCATCGGTCAGCGGAATCCCGGCCAGTTCGGCGCCATCGGCGGCGTTGTATGCCCGGCCTCCGAACCGGAGAAACTCCTCTTCGGCCGGACTGAGGGCGAAGGTCGTCCGCAGTCCCTCGGGACTCGACCGCACCTCGAAGTAGCCCTTGTCGCGGTCCATCAGGATATCGCGCACCGTCTCTTCACTCGCGTGCTGTTTGAAGCCGGAGGCAACGACGGGTAGCACATCGACCTCGAATGTGCGCTGGGTCGGACTGAGGTCGGGCTCGAACCGATACTTTCCCGGCCCTTCGCGGAAGCGGGCGATGATCAGCGTGCGCGCGTGGTCTCCACGTAGCGCGGCCAGATCGTCCTCCGAAAGGTGACCGCCTTGAACCAGAGCCTGACCGAGTCCCACGCCCATTTCGACGACGCGCTTGGCGGCGTCCGCGTACTGGCCTTCACCCAGCTCGCCCTGCTCCACCAACCAACGACCGAAGCGGTCGCCGGGGCGGCTCGACCGCAAGTTGACGGCCCGGCCCTTGTCGAACTGCAGCGTGAGCGTCTCGTCGGACTCGGTCAGGACCAGATGGCCGGTCAGCTGGTTTCGAGCGCAGTCGTGGTACTGCTTGGCGAGTCGTCCGGGGGTTGCGTCCAAATCTCCGCTGGTCTGCCGATCGCGGCTAGCGCTCGCGGGCTGGGCAGCCTTGGGTTTGGCGAGATTCGCCGGGGCTTTGTTGGGCGCCGATTCGATGGTCGGTCGGGGCGCCTGCTCGGTGGCTTGCTCGGGCGGTGGACTGAACGATGCCCGCGGGGGTGACCCGTTGCCGCCGCCTCCGCTCGAGCTCGAAGCCAAGATCTCGGACGCCACGCTGAAGATCGCCTGCGGGTCGCTCGGGTCCTCCACCGCTCGGATGTGCGGCGCGTCAGGTGATGATTCTCCCCCCAAGACCACGGTCGGCACCGTAGGGGCGCCGGTGCGGGACATCCACTGAGCATGATCTTCCCCATGAAGCTCACGGGAGAGGATCAACAGGTCCGGCGGGGAGTCCTTGAGGGTCGATTCGAGCTGCGCGGGCCCATCCATGATGGACACCTCGCATTGGTCCCGGGCCAGCAGGAAACGAACCCGCTTCGCAAGCACAGGGTCATCGGTGCAGACCAAGACGTGTTGCATCTTCCTTCGACTCCTCGGCGGTGGCTCGTGCTCCACCCCGGCCGACGGTACCGAGAAAGCCCCACACCCTACAAGATTTCCGTTCGCCTCAAGCCTGAGTTGACGCCGTTTTTGGACAAAGACTAAGGCCTCTGCATGTCGGAGCAACGCAGGACGGCTGTCGTCACCGGGGCGGGGCGAGGCATCGGGCGCAGCATCGCCGTGGAGCTCGCTCGCGCCGGTCATGCCGTCGCCCTCCAGTCGCGGAGCTCCGAGCAGCTGGCGGAGACCGTTCGTGCCATCGAGGCCCTCGGCGGGACGGCTCTCGCCGTTCCGGGAGACGTTACAGAGGCCAAAGCCGCGCGGGAGCTCGTCGACCGGGCGGTCTCCGAGTTCGGACCGCTCGACGTGGCCGTGGCTGGGGCCGGTCAGGCCATCTCCGCGCCCGTGATGAAGACCGAACCGGAGGCACTGAGACATCTGCTGGAGGTCAATCTGGTCAGCGTCCTCCATCTCCTGCAGGCCAGCGTCCCTGCAATGCCCAAAAAGGGCTCATTCGTCGTCATCGCGTCCACCGCGTCGGTCAAGGGCGCGCGCTACACGGCGGCTTACTCGGCTTCGAAGCATGGTGTCCTGGGGCTGGTGCGCTCGGCGGCCCTCGAGCTCTCCGCCCACGGAATCACGGTGAACGCCGTTTGCCCGGGCTGGGTCGACACGCCCATGCTGGACGCCGCCCTCGAGAACATCGGTCGGAAGACGGGCATCACCATCGAGGAGGCCCGAGGGCGGATCGAGGCCTCGATCCCGTCCGGACGCGTCGCGACCCCCGAGGACGTAGCGGCCATGGTGCGATACGTCGTCTCGGCCCCCCACCTCACGGGCCAAGCCCTGGTGATCGATGGCGGGGAGAGCACGCAGTGAAGCACGAGATCATTCATCCCCCGGCCTGGAAGGCCCCCCGCGGATACAGCAATGGCGTCTTGGCCGCCCCGGGCCGGCTGCTCTTCGTGGCCGGCCAGATCGGGTGGGACGAAGAGCAGCGGCTCGTCGGACCCGACTTCGTCGACCAGTTTGGACAGGCGCTGAAGAACGTCGTCACCGTGGTCGAGACCGCGGGCGGGCACCCGGGTGACGTGGTGCGACTGACCGTCTACGTCGTCAGCAAGGCTGAATACGTCGATCGCCTGGCCGACGTTGGAGCCGTCTACCGCGAGGTCATGGGGCGGCGTTTCCCGTCGATGACGCTGGTCGAGGTCGCCGACCTTCTCGAGCCTGGCGCTCGGGTAGAGATCGAAGCCACCGCCGTGGTGCGACAAGGAGCTGACCATGAGTGAACTAGACGGACTTCGCGTCGACGTGACCGACCGAATTGCAACTCTGCGGCTGAACCGACCCGAGCGTCTGAACAGCCTGACGTTCGAGATCTACGAGCGCTTGGAGAGACTCTTCCTCGAGCTCCAGGATGATAGTCGTGTGCGCGTCGTCGTCTTGACGGGGGCCGGCCAGGGCTTCTGTTCGGGGGGCGACGTGCACGACATCATCGGTCGGCTCATCGAGGCTTCGCCCGAGGACGTAACGAAGTTTGCCCGCATGACCGGTGCCGTCGTGCGCAACATGCGTCGCTTGCGTAAACCGATCCTGGCTCAGATCAACGGAACCGCGGCCGGTGCCGGGGCCGTCCTCGCCTTGGCCTCCGACCTGCGTATCGCCGCCAGCAGCGCGAAGATCGCGTTCCTCTTCACCAAAGTTGGACTGACCGGAGCCGACATGGGGGCCGCCTTCTTGCTCCCCCGCGTGATCGGTTTGTCCCGCGCCACCGAGTTGCTCATGCTCGGCCGTTCGGTTTCTTCGGCCGAGGCCGAGCAGATCGGCTTGTTCAATCGAGTCGTGTCCGACGACGAACTGGAGTCTTCGGCGCGAGAGCTCGCGGAGCGACTCCGGGATGGGCCGTCCTTTGCCCTCGGCATGACAAAGGAGCTTCTGAACAACGGGTTGAATCTCGATCTCGACTCGGCTCTCGATGCCGAGGCCCGGGCCCAGACGATCTGCATGCTCGGCGCCGACTTCAAGGAGTTTCACCGGGCTTTCGTCGACAAGCGCAAGCCGAAGTTTGCAGAGTGACCCATGTTCCTCTCGAGTCCGGCCGCGAATCTCCCGTCGATTGGCATCGACGCCGCCCATCGTCAGCTCGTCTTGCGAGCCGCCGAGGTCGTGGAGCGGACCATCGAGCCCCGAGCGGACGACGAATCCGATGATGCCGCACGATTTTTGACTCGAGCCATGGGCGAAGCTGGGCTCTTGCGGGTGGCCACGGAGCTGGATGTCATGGGGGTGTGCCTCCTCCGCGAGATCGTCGCCCATGCGAGCGGTCTGGCCGACTCGATGTTGGCCCTGCAGGGACTGGGCTACGGGCCCATCGCGCTGGCCGGCACCCGGGAGCAAAAGGAGGCCTACGGACCACCGGTCCGTCGTGGAGAGTCGATCGCCGGCTTCGCGCTGACGGAACCGGAGGCCGGCAGTGACGTCGCCGCGCTCAGCACGCGGGCCGAGCGCCGAGGTGAGGAGTGGGTCTTGACCGGATGCAAGCGCTACATCACCAACGCGGGCATCGCCGACCACTACATCGTCTTCGCCCGCACGAGCGACGACGGCCATCGTGGAATCACGGCCTTCATCGTCCATGGTGACGAAGTGAGCGAGTGCGAACGCTACGAGCTGGTCGCGCCGCACCCCTGTGGCGAGCTCCGCTTCAACGGCGTTCGCATCCCCTCCGATCGACAGGTCGGCGAAGTCGGGCGCGGTTTTCATCTGGCCCTCAAGACGCTCGACCACTTTCGGGCGACGGTCGGTGCCGCGGCCACGGGTATGGCGGGTCGAGCGCTCCGCGAGAGCCTGGAGCGTTCCTGGACGCGTAATCAGTTCGGAAAGCCCATCGCCGAGTTTCAGCAGATCGGCGCCCACCTCGCCGACAGCTACACGGAGCTCGAAGCAGCACGGTTGCTGGTGTTTCGTGCCGCATCTTCGTTCGCCCGTGGTGATGCGGATGCGGGGCTCCACTCCAGTGCAGCCAAGATGTTCGCAACCGAATCCGCGCAGCGGATCATCGATCGCGCGGTTCAGATCTTCGGCGGTGACGGTGTTCGTCGGGGAACGACCGTCGAGCGCTTGTACCGTGAGATCCGTGCTTTGCGCATCTACGAAGGAACGACCGAAGTGCAGAAGCTCGTGATCAGTCGAGCGTTGGGTAAGCGAGCCAAGCAAGCGTCGGCGCGGGACTGACGTCGGAGCATCCGTGAGTTTTGTCGGCTTCATGCGAGCGACCGGCTTCGTCGTACTCGCGCTGGTCCTTCTGGTTTTCGCCTTTGGCCTCGTCGCTCACGAGCCCATGCCGGACGGTGAACCGGGCCCGGCCGCCGATGCGCTGGCCCGCCGCTTGGAAGCCTACGCCCGCCCGGAAGCGTGGGCCGAGACTCGCTTCGTGCGCTGGACTTTTCGCGGTGTGAATCACCACGTGTGGGATCGAGAGCGCGGCTTCGCCCGAGTCACTCAAGGAAATAAGATCGTTTGGCTTCGGCTCTCCGATCGGACGGGTGTTGTTCGGAACGACGGGATCGAGCTGCACCACGAGCGGGCCCGCCGCGCGCGCGAAGCAGCATACGCGCGGTGGGTCAACGACAGCTTCTGGCTCAACCCTCTGGTCAAGCTCTTCGATCCGGGCACGAGCCGTGAACTCGTGCCCGGGCAAGAGGGCGGTCTTCTCGTCCTCTACGAGTCGGGGGGCGTAACCCCCGGGGATGGTTACCTTTGGGAGGTCGATGCGCAGCAGCGTCCCGTCGCCTGGAGGATCTGGGCCCGGATCCTACCCATCGGCGGGATTCGTACCACCTGGGAAGGCTGGCAGGAGCTTTCGACGGGGGCACGGGTCTCCACCGAGCATCGCGGTCGCGTCGGGGCTCTCCGCCTGACCGACGTCCGGGGCGGTCGTACGTGGAGCGACGTGGGTTTCGAGGAGGATCCGTTCGCCCCTCTCTTCGAAGTCGGCTCCGATTAGGCTCGCCTTCCCGTGAGTGCTTGGGGCCCGCGGCCCGGATCGGCTATGTCTCCCCGGGATGTTCGCTAACCTGGAGGACAAGTTCGCCGAGGTCTTCAAGAAGGTCCGGGGCCACGGCAAGCTGACCGAAGACAACATCAAGGGCACGCTGCGCGAGGTCCGGCTCTCGCTGCTCGAAGCCGATGTACACTTCAAGGTCGTCAAGGAATTTGTCGGCGAAGTCAAAGCGCGGTGCATGGGACAGGAGGTCCAGGCTTCGCTCACGCCGGGACAAGAGTTCGTGCGCATCGTCGCCGAAGAGCTCACCAAGACCATGGGCTCCACCGCCGAGACGCTCGATCTGACGACCAAGCCTCCAGTCCCCATCCTGCTGATGGGTCTGCAAGGCTCGGGTAAGACGACGACTTCGGGAAAGCTCGCGCTCAGGTTGAAGGGAGAGGGCAAGCGTCCGCTCCTGGTTCCCGCGGACCTGCAGCGCCCGGCCGCCGTCGAGCAGCTCAAGTCGGTCGGACGGTCGGTCGGAGTCGATGTCTTCGATACGCAGCTCTCATCGACTCCCGAGCAGACGGTGAACGATGCCCTGGCTCAGGCTGACCGACGGGGCAACGAGATCGTGATCGTGGATACCGCGGGTCGTCTCGCGATCGACATCGAGCTGATGGAGGAGCTTCGCAGCGTCAAAGAGGCGGTCCAGCCGCGCTACTCGCTGCTGGTCGTCGATGCCATGACCGGTCAAGATGCCGTGAACGTTGCGTCGGAGTTTCAGGCCCAGGTCGGCATCGACGGGGTGATCATGACGAAGCTCGACGGCGATGCCCGCGGAGGCGCTGCGCTGTCCGTCCGCAAGATCACCGGCGCGCCCATATTCTTCGCGGGCGTCGGTGAAAAGTCGGACGCCCTCGAGGTGTTTCATCCCGACCGCGTCGCCCAGCGCATTTTGGGCATGGGCGACGTGATGTCGCTGATCGAGCGCACGCAGTCCGCCTATGACGAAAAGCAAGCGAAGAAGATGGCCAAGAAGATCAAGAAGGCCGACTTCTCGCTCGATGATTTTCGCGACCAAATGAAGATGATGCGTCAGATGGGCGACATGAAAGAACTGCTCGGCATGATTCCCGGGATGGCCCAGGCGATGAAGAAGATGGGGAATCAAGGGCCCGACCCCGATAAAGAGATGCGGCGCATCGAGGCCATGCTGAACTCCATGACGCCCCAGGAACGCGCGAATCCCGACATTCTCAATGGGTCACGGCGCAAGCGCGTGGCTCTGGGAAGCGGTACCCAGGTTTCGGACCTGAATTCGTTTCTCAAGCGCTTTCGCGACGCACGGAAGATGATGAAACGCATGTCGAAGATGGGGCCGGGGGGCCTGGCGCAAATGATGAGAGGCATGCCGGGGGGCATGGGTGGCGGCGGAATGCCGCCTTTTGGGCGATGAGGGGGTCGCCATGAAGGCGTCGGATCTGTTCGTGCGCTGCCTCGAGGAGGAGGGCGTGGAGTACGTGTTCGCCGTTCCCGGCGAGGAGAATCTCGACGTCGTGGAGTCTTTGCGGACTTCGAAGATCGAGCTGGTCGTCACTCGACACGAGCAGCATGCAGCGTTCATGGCTGCGACCTACGGTCGATTGACCGGTCGAGCCGGCGTCTGCATGGCGACTCTCGGCCCCGGTGCGACCAATCTACTGACCGGTATTGCATATGCGCAGCTCTGTGGCGTTCCGCTGGTCGCGATCACCGGCCAGAAGGGCGTGAAACGCAATTGGCAGGGTAAGTTTCAACTCATCGACGTCGTCGGAACGTTCCGCCAAGTGACGAAGTGGAATCAGCAGATCGTCGACTGTCGCACCATCCCCCGATTCGTTCGATACGCGTTCAAAGTGGCCGAAGAAGAGCGCCCGGGGGCGTGTCATCTCGAATTACCGGAGGATGTCGCCGACGAGACGGTGGACGAAAGCGTACACCCGTTCCCTCGCGTGCGATTGCGACGACCCGTGCCCGACGACAAGGCCATCACTTCGGCCGTGGAGCTCGTACGTTCGGCAAAGTGTCCTCTGGTTCTTCTTTCCGCCGGCGCCAACCGCAAGCGGGTGGGCAAGCAGCTATCTTTGTTCTTGGAGAAGCTCGGTGTATTCGCGGTCTCCACGCAGATGGGGAAGGGCGTGATCTCCGACCGTCACCCGCACTCCCTGGGCTGCTTGGGGATTCACAAGACGGACTACGTGCATGCGGCGGTCGAGGCGGCCGACCTGATCATCACCGTTGGCTACTCGATCATCGAGTATCCGCCCTTCGTATGGAATCGTGACGGCAAGAAGAAGATCCTCCATCTCGACTTCAGCGTGGCCGAACCCGACCAGTACTACAATCCCAGTGTTGAAGTCGTCGGCGACATTTCGAACGCGCTTTGGTCCATCCACTCCCGTTGGGACCCGAAAGACAGTTTCGAGACGCGTCGTATGGCGGTTCTGCGGCAGGAGCTTCGAGCAAGGCTGTCCGCGCCTCAGGAGACGACGTTTCCGCCTCGACCCCAACAGATCGTTCGTGATGTGCGCGAGACGTTGGGCGATGAAGACATCATTTGCCTAGACAATGGGATCTATAAGCTCTGGTTCGCTCGCATGTACGAGACGTATGCCGATAATTCCGTGCTCCTGGATAACGCGCTAGCCACGATGGGAGCGGGTCTTGGCTCGGCGATGGCGGCGAAGATGGTCTTTCCCGAGCGAAAGGCGGTGGCCATCTGTGGTGACGGCGGATTCATGATGAATAGTCAGGATCTGGAGACGGCTGTCCGGCTTCGCTTGCCCATCGTGGTGCTCTTGCTTCGGGACGATGGCTACGGCTTCATTCGCTGGAAACAGGAAGGAATGGGCTTTCCCGAGTTTGGCATGGACTTCGGCAACCCCGACTTCGTGAAGTACGCCGAGGCGTATGGGGCCGATGCGCTGCGGGTGACCGGGGAATACTCGCTGCGAGAAGCTCTGGTCGAGGCTCTGAGCCGTGCAGGGCCGGTCCTCATAGATTGTCCGATCGACTATAGCCAGAACGCAGAGCTGTCCAAGGACCTCAGCTTGGACCTCGAGCATCTTCTAAGGTGAGGTGGTCATGACCAAGGTAGTAAGTATAAATCCATATGATGGTAGCGAGACGGCGAGCTACGAAATGATGTCCGACGCCGAGGCGGCGTCGACGGTCGCTGCTTGTCACTCCACGTACGTCGAGTGGCGTCGCTCGACCTGGGAAGAACGCGCGCGTCTCATGCATGGCGCAGCCGAGATTCTTCGCGCACGCAAAGACGAGTATGCGCGGCTCATGACGAGTGAGATGGGCAAGCCGATAACCGGCGGCCGGGCGGAAGTCGAAAAGTGCGCTTGGGTTTGTGACTACTACGCGGAGCACGCGCGAGAGTTCCTCGATGACGTGCCGGCTCCCAGCGATGGGGTGAAGAGCTATACTCATTTCTCACCCATCGGCGTTGTCCTCGCCGTGATGCCGTGGAACTTCCCTCTCTGGCAGGTGTTTCGCTTCGCCGCGCCGGCGCTGATGGCGGGAAACGTCGGCGTTCTGAAGCATGCTTCCAACGTTTTCGGGTCGGCCCTGGCCATCGAGGCGGTGTTTCGCGACGCAGGTTTTCCGCAGGACGCTTTTCGAGCCCTGCTGGTCGGCTCGCGTCAGGTACGGTCCGTCATCGAACACGACAAAGTGCGAGCGGTAACGCTCACCGGCTCGACTCCCGCCGGTCGAGCCGTCGCCTCGCAGGCCGGTCACTGCCTGAAGAAGACGGTTCTGGAGTTGGGCGGGAGCGATGCCTACGTCATCCTTGATGATGCAGACCTGGAGGCGGCCGCCGAGACCTGTGCGGCCAGTCGGCTGATCAATAGCGGTCAATCTTGCATCGCGGCCAAACGCTTCATCGTCACTCGAAAGAATCACGACGCTTTCGTCGATGCTTTCGTGGCTCGAATCGAGGCTCGTCGAGTGGGAGACCCGTCTTTGGAGGATACGGATGTCGGTCCGCAGGCGCGTCACGATCTACGCGATGAGCTTCATGAACAGGTCGAGCGGAGTGTCGCAGCCGGGGCGCAGGCCATCGTCGGGGGCAAGAAGCCGGAAGGGCCGGGCGCTTTCTACCCACCTACCGTGCTCGTCGGCGTGAAGCCCGGTATGGCCGCCTACTCGGAGGAGCTATTCGGACCGGTGGCCAGCGTCATCCGCGCCGACGATGAGGCGGATGCGATTCGCATCGCCAACGATTCCGTTTTCGGACTCGGAGGTGCCGTCTTTTCCCGCGACGTCGAAAAGGCGGAACGACTAGCCGCTGAGGAGATGGATGTTGGCTGTTGCTTCGTCAACTCGTTCGTAAAGTCGGACCCTCGTCTCGCGTTCGGTGGGGTCAAGGAATCCGGTTACGGGCGGGAGTTGGGGCCCTTCGGAATCCGGGAGTTCGTCAACATCAAGACCGTCTATGTGGGAAGCTGAGCCGACCTGAAATCAAGGCTCACTTGCCCGGAGTCGACCCCTCCAGCATACCGAGCACGAAGGCTGGCCAGGTGACTTCGACCAGCCAACCGACGACGACCAGTCCGCAGCCGATACCCGCGAGCAACGCCATCCCAGTGAGATCGGCGCGTCGCCTCCCAAAATCGATCCCCGCCCGCATTCCGGCGAGAGCCCCGGCCAGATACGCGATCGCTTCCAGGACGAGATGAGGAGCGATGGCCGCAACCGCCACCAGGACCCGGGCCGCGGGGTGGACGCCGACCGTGGCCCCTGAGCCCAGAAGAAAATAGAGGGCGACTGCCCACGCCGACGCGTTCCAGGTCAAGGTGAGCAGGGCGCCGAATCCGCGATACACGAACGCCAAGAGAAACGCCGACAGAAGCACCAGGAGGTTGTGGCCGAGCATTCCGTACGAACCGCGAAAGCGCGCGACTTCCAAGCCCTGCTCGTCCACGCGAGCGGCGGTCATGGCGAATCCGAATCGGTCCTCGACGCCCTGGGCGCCCAGCAGCACGCAGAGGCCGAAGTAGGCCAAGAACATTCCGGCCGCGAGTGGCGTCGTGGCGATCAAAGCTCGTCCCGCGTTGGCCAGCCTCGTCCGAAGACCGCGTCCACCGCCGACACGCCCCCCGCGTCGAACGAGCTGTTTGAAGCGACTGGACAGCCCCGCACTGCCCAAAAAGAGCGAAACGACGCCCGCATACTCGACGCCGACCGCGTGACCGAAGGCGAACCCAACGATGGTGAAGAGCACGGCTTCGACGAGATATCGCGGCCAACGCAGGCCACCGTCCAAGTCTCGATAGGTCAGCGTGGCCAGCGTCGTGGTCAGCTGATGGTCGGGAATTTCGAGCTCGCGCCAGACATCCGAGGTCACGCTCGTCGAGTCCGGACGAATGACGGTCCGAGTGACCTCGACCGCAGACCGCGAGTCCTTCGAATCCGAGCTCGGATGCTCTTCCGATGGGCGGCCCACGCCAGCGAGACTACGGGTTGTGGTCGGGAAGGGGAAGGGGCGGGCCAGACCCGCGAGCGGGTCTAGCCCTCGAGCCGACGATCAGCGAGTGATGACCAAATCGCCCAGTAAAGCGGCATCGACTTCATGGATGACTCCATTTGCGGCCGATGCGTGTCCGACGAGTTGGAGGGTCTCGCCGGTCGATACGGCGATCTTGTCACCGCCGTCCGAGGAGATCCGATGCCCGGAAAGAGTCTCCGCCGATGCGTCATCGAAGTTGTTGTAAGCCCCTTCGATGATGTGATTTTGCAGCAGAGCCTGCAGCTTCGGTTGCATCTGTTTCGAGGTGACGACCTCGAGCTCCAGCCCGGCCTCGATCATCGTCTCATCGGAAAGTGCGAGTACGGTCATCGGGCGAGTCGGATCCGCGACCTCTTCGACGACGCCCGTAGCCTGCATCATGGCGTAGAAAAGGTTGTACCCGGCCTGAAGCGTCATGATCTGGGCCGTCATGACCGGCTCGAGTACGTTATCGATGCCGTTGACCATCCCGCGGTCCGATTCGCGGTTCGGCCGAGTGATCAGGGCCTTGTGCTTGTCGTGGGACGTCATGACGACGTTCGAGCCGAAATCGATCATCAGCGGCTGCAACGCGATCTCCGTGTCGGGATTGTCGCCGAGGTCGACCAGCTCACTGCGCCCCGGCACCATGTGCTGACGAATGGTCGCCTGCAAGAGCGCACGATTGGCCGGATTCTCGAAATCGCCCACCCGAGGCCAGGCATCGACGGCATCGTTCGTCGGCGCGAATACAGTGAACTCCGCACTCTCATTGTTGAAGACTTCGATCATCTCAGCCGCTTTGATCAGGTCGATGAACCGCGTGAAACCATCGAGCTCCAGCCGGTCCAAAATCGTGCCCGGACGCGCGTCGGCGATCGGATTGTTGAGGAGCGGGTTGTTGCCTTCCTGGATCTCCATGTCGCCCGGCTCGCCGATCGTGGGGCGACTCTCGATGAGCACCTGGGTCCCACCCTGGGGATTCAAGCGCACGACCGGGAGGCGGACGTCGAGGTTGGCCGCGCTCTCCGACACGTCCGCCTGCCCGCTCTCGTCATCAGAGGCGACCGGCAAGTCACCCCCACAGCCGGCAGCGCCGCCCGTGGCTCGGCCAGTGAGGCCGCCCTGGTTGAAGCTGAAGGCGATCAAGGCCGCTCCGAAAATCGCGGCCGCCGTTACGATGTTTCGTGTAGTGTTCTTGTTCTTTTGCTCGTTCAATGTCGGTCCCTCCTTCGACACACCGGGCAGTGGCGTCCGGTTCGCCATTCGATCAGAATTTTTCGTCGAGCCATGAGAATAGATCAAGGACGCCCGATAGTAATCGATGCGCCGCATCACAGCCTGTCCCCACGGACCATCGAATTGACGGGCTCCTACGGGGTGGTGGATGGGCCAAAGACTCATGAATATTGAGAAATTGCCGGTCGCCGTGGTCCGAGGGGGCACGAGTCGTGAACGCGAAGTCTCCATGTGGTCGGGGGCCGAAGTGCTCGCGGTGTTGGGCGATGACGGGCTCGACGTCGTCCTTTCGGCCGATGGAAGCTGGCTCGTGGGCGGGAATCCGCCCACCGACGCACACTCCGCCCTTCATCACTTAAGGTCGAACGTCCGGTTGGTCTTCATCGCGCTCCACGGAGTCTTCGGCGAAGACGGAACGCTGCAGGCACTGCTCGAGGCCCATGGCTTGCGGTACACCGGCTCGGGTCAGGCGGCGAGTGCGCTTGCCATGGATAAGGTTCGCACGAAGCTGGTCTACATCGGCGAGGGCCTGCCGACCCCACCCGCGGTCTACCGTCTCCGCGGCGACGACACGCTCGAGGTTGCCGAACGAGCGGTGAAGAAGGTTCTCGGACCGTGGGTCGTCAACCAGCTTGCGAAGGCTCGAGCTTCGGCGTGACCATGTGCAGTACGCCTGATCAGCTTCTCCGCGCCCTCGAAGCTCTGGACGGCGACGTCGTCGTGGAGGCCCGAATTCGGGGGCGGGAGCTGGCGTGTGGCGTCCTGGAGACGGCCAGCGGAAGGGCCGAGGCATTGCCCATAACCGAGCTCATCCCCGGCGAAGGGCACGACTTCTTCGATTTCGATGCCAAGTATACGCCGGGGCGTACCCGAGAGGTTACGCCGGCCGAGGTCGATGACGCCGTGCGCGACCGCGTCCAGGCCGCCGCGGTGAGGGCCCACCGCGTTCTCGGCTGTCGGCATCTGAGTCGTACGGACTTCATGGTCAGCGACGGGGACGTCTTTCTCCTCGAGACGAACACCGTCCCGGGCATGACGTCCACGTCGCTGGTGCCTCAAGCCGCGGCCGCCCACGGGCTGCCGTTTTCGGGGCTCGTTCATAGGCTCATCGAGTTGGCGGAGACATCCCCGACCTAGTTCCCTTTCGGAGTGTACACGGTCGCGTCCTGGATCAGTTTCCAGCGACCGCCGTTTTGCACCAGGGTCATGACGCCTTCGAAGGTTGCGTCGGTTCCCTCCATCCGAACGTGGACGTTGGCCATGCCGCCTGACTGCTGCACGGACATGATCTCAAGCTTGCGCCGACTTCCCCCTAGCTTCTTGGCTTCGAGCATCTCTCGATACTTCGTCCGGTCGAGCACGGTAACGTCGTCGCTGCCGGCGACCCGAAACACGACTCGAAATCCGGAGTGCACGACTCGGTCGAGCGCCTGGACGTCTTGGGTGTCTCCCGCCCGAGCAAAGCCACGGATCGCCTCGGCGATCGGGGCATCACTGGCGCCGGAGACCGCGGGTAGGCCCGCGACTGCAACCAACATCGCCATCACTGTGACTGTTCTATTCATTCGGAACTCCTTAGTTGCCTAGGCAACCATTGCTGCAAAAAGAAACCCGCCCGAGGCGGGCCCGGCGACGCAGCTCAGTCGGCCGGCACGAGATTCTGCTCCATCCGTGCGAGGACGCGCTCGGTGGTTCGGAGATCGCGATCCGAGATTCCTCGGGTGAGCTCGGCTCGGATCCGAGGCACCTCATCCGCGATCCGATCGTGGACCTCTCGCCCGAGGCGGGTGAGACAGACGAGCTGCTTTCGGCCGTCGGACGGGTCGGCCGCTCGTCGCACGAGCCTTCGGCGTTCAAGACTCGCGACGATTCGAGTGATGTTCGGACGGTCGGCCATGGCGTCGTCGGTCAGGTCGATGAGGTTGGCCGAACCAAGGTGCGTGAGTCGGTTGAGCACGAACCACTGCTCGGGAGTGAGCTCCGAGGCCAAGCGGCCCGTCAGCTCGGCCAGGTGGCGTCGAAGAAGTCGAGCCATCCGGTGGACCTTGAAGGCCAGGGCTTCCTCGACGCGGATCATTGTTGCCTAGGCAACTAAACGAGAAGAGCGGCGGAGTCAAGACGGCTCGTCGCCAGCGCGTTTGTTCGAAAAGTGATGTAACGACCCGAGGGGGCTGGGCATAGACGAGGCATGCGGATCTCACTCGCTCTCCCCTCCGTCGTCTCGTTGGTCGCTTGGGGCTGCACGCTCCAGGCAGCGCCCGATAAGGTTATTCCCGCTCCGGTCGAGGATCTGAAGGCTTCCGGCGCTACGGAAGCCAAGGCCGTGTTCGCCGCCGGCTGTTTTTGGTGCGTCGAAGCCGTCTTCGAGGAACTGACCGGCGTGAAAGACGTCGTATCGGGCTATGCGGGCGGGACGAAGGAGGACGCCGACTACGGCAAGGTCTCCTCCGGCCGGACCAAGCATGCCGAGGTGGTCGAAGTGACCTACGACCCGCGCGTCGTGAGCTACGGACTCCTTCTCCACGTGCTGTTCGCGACCCACGATCCCACGACCAAAGATCGCCAAGGGCCAGACCGCGGGTCACAGTATCGGTCGGCCATCTTCTTTGCTTCGCCGGAAGAGAAGAAGGTGGCGGCGGCCTACATCCGTCAGCTCGATGCGGCCAAGGTCTTCGCGCGTCCGGTCGTGACCACCCTCGAGCCGCTCGACGGCTTTTATCCCGCCGAGTCCTACCACCAAGACTTCGTGCGCCGTCACCCGACGCACGGCTATGTGCGGGCCTGGGCCTTGCCCAAGCTCGACAAGCTCAAAAAGAGGTTCCCCGACCGTCTCAAAAGCTCGAGCTGAGGCCCGACGGGTTTGCTGGCCGGTCCCGGTGGGCCTACTCTCGGCCACCTGCGGCCGCTCTCGCAAACGGCCGGGTCACTGCGACCGACCGAGCTGCGATGCGACCCAACGGCTCAGCTCCTGGATGGAAAACGGCTTGGAGAAGACCGCATCGGCACCCAGGTCCGTCAACGCGTTTTGCGTGCTCTTCAGGTTGGCGACGCCCGATATGACCGCAACCGGTACATCCAGTCCATTCTCGCGCACGTGACGAAGAACCGCCTCGCCGGAGCGCTTGGGGAGCATCCAGTCCAAGAGGACGACGCGTACGTCGGTGGCCTTCAGCACGCGGATCCCTTCATCGGCTTCGCGAACGGAAAGTACGACGTGTCCCTGGCTGGTCAGCAGACGGCGCAGCAGTAGCGCCGTGTCGGGATCGTCTTCCACGACCAGGATGGTCCGGCTGGACCTTCGATCCGAATCGTCCGCGACCACCCGAGGAGGTTAGCAGGAACGCGGGGGTCGGGCGGTCACAAAGCGGACTCCTCCCTTCAGCCGCTCGATGCTGCTGTTTCGCTTGACCCGAGGCGAGCAGAATTGTGGGGCCATAGGGTCGATGAGCGATCCATCGTTGAGCCCGGCCGAGCGGACCGCGGAAGCGCCGCGTTCCCTGCGCGGGCCCGACTGGGCCCAAGCCAACCCCCGCCACATCCAGCGAGCGCTCGACTACGCTCGCTCCCTGCCTGGGGGAGGCTGGTACGTGGTTGCCGCGTCGCGGGCGATCGGCAAGCGGCCGCGGCCCGTGGTGATCGCCGGTCGTGAGCTCGTCGTTTGGCGATGTGCGAACGGCGTCGTCGCAGCACCGGAAGCGTGTCCCCACATGGGGGCTAGTCTCGCCGGGGCGCGCGTGGCCGGCGAGATCATCACCTGTCCATGGCATGGGCTGCAGCTGGGCCCCAAGGGGCACGGCGCGTGGCGGCCGTTCCCCACGCACGACGATGGTGTGCTGGTCTGGGTCCAGTTGCCTGGAGAAGAGCCGACCGCCCGGCCGCATCTTCCTCCCCGGCCCGCGGCATTCGTCGATGCGGTGATGGTCATGTCGGCGAAGTGTGAGCCCGACGACATCATTGCCAATCGGCTCGACCCTTGGCACGGCGCTCACTTTCACCCGTACTCGTTTTCCGATCTCGAAGTGCTCGAAGCCACCGACGAAAAGCTCACGCTGGACGTTACCAAACGGATCATCGGGCCCATCGGTGTGCCCGTGCGAGCCACCTTCCATTGCTCGGACCCCCGCACGATCGTCATGACCATCGTCGATGGTCAGGGAGCGGGCTCGGTCGTCGAGACGCATGCAACGCCCACGCTTCCTGGGGAAGTCCTCGTCATCGAGGCCACCATGGCATCTTCCGACCGGCCCGGATTCGCTTTGGCGCGGGCACTTTCCCCGGTGGTTCGGCCCCTTCTCGTATGGGCGGCCCGCCGCCTCTGGGTCGACGACGTTGCCTATGCCGAGCGATTGCGGTGGCTGAGAGAGCAGGGACGACCCGTCTTCAGTCCGGCCGCCGAGGAGACCTCCCGATGACCACCCCCATCGTTCAGGAAAAGCACGGTGTTCCCCAACAGTTCGACGTCGTCGCCGCGAACTACGACCGGTTGGTGGGAATGAATCCAGGATACGCCTCCCATCTCGAGAAGAGCGCCGAACGACTCGCGCCAACGCCGTCTCGCCGACTGCTCGACCTATGCTGTGGAACCGGCCTCTCGACCCAGGCGCTCCTTCGAGCTCACCCGGCGGCCGAAATCGTGGGACTCGACGGGTCAGCGGGGATGCTGGACGTAGCTCGCCACAAAGAGGAGTTGTCCAGCGTCCGCTTCGTGAAGGGTAACGCGATGGATCCTCGAGCCGCCGGCGTCGAGGGTCACTTCGATGGAGTCTTCATGGCCTACGGGATCCGCAATCTGCCCGATCCCGACCTCGCGCTGAGCCGAATTCGCGAACTTCTACGGCCGGGCGGTGCGGTCTGCTTCCACGAGTATTCGGTCGCTGATTCCGCGTGGGCGCGGGCCGTGTGGAACCTCGTTTGTTTGGGCGTGATCATTCCGCTGGGACTGGTCACCAATCCTCGCTCGGGCGTGTATCGATATCTGCGACGCAGCGTCCTCTCCTTCGACGGTGTCCGAGCTTTCGAAGACCGATTGCGCCGAGCAGGCTTTGCCGACGTGCAAACTCTTCCCATGGGGGGGTGGCAGCGCGGTATCGTTCACTCCTTCGTGGCTCGACGTCCCGATTGATCTACTCGATCGACCAGCGGGTGTGCACGGTCACCCGGATCTCGATGCGTCCCGGAACAACGGGCGTCTCCGCGGCCTCGGCCGCCATCATGGCTCGACCGGCCATCGGCGGTCGCGGGCCCGGCGGCCCCCCCGATTCGATGATGTGCAGGACACCACCGAGTCGAACCCCGGCCGCCTCGGCCAGCTGCTGAGCTCGCTGCTGGGCCTGAGAGACGGCCTGCATTCGAGCTCGAGCCTCCGCCTCGTCTCGATCCGACCGAGCGAAGGTCACGCCCATGAGCCGGGCATCGTCGCCGCCCGCTCGAAGCGTCGCATCAATGAGCGCGGAGAGCCTTTCCAGGTCTTTGATGCGGACTTCCAGGGTGTGGCTCGCGGTGTAGCCGCGAAGCTGCCGTCGACGGTCGCGGTAGTCGTACTCGGGCTGAATGCGAAGGCCCGTGGTCTGCCGGTCGGCCTCCGCCACCCCGGCGCGGTCCAGCTCGGCCACCATCGCGGTCATCGACTTCGCCGCTCGGTCGCGGGCGATTTCCACGCTCTTGACTCCGGCGACCTCGACGCCGACCGCTACGAGCGCCAGGTCGGGTTCCACGCGAACCATCGCTGAGCCCGAGACTTCGATACTGCGAACGTCTTCCCGGGCTGCGGCCGGCGGAGTGGCGGCGCAGCTCGTGCAGGTGGCGATCAACGCTGCGGCCAGGTGGGAGCGAGGGCATGACCTTCGGGATCGAAGTGCAGATGCGGCGCTCGTCATCGTCTGGATCCTTGCACGGCGGGGGCTCGTGATCACCTGGGGAGGGCGGAGAACCCCCCTCACCTCAGGGGAGCGACCGCACGGCTTGGAAGGCCTCCGTCTGACTCTTCTGAAGTCGACCGTCGGCGTCGCGATGCAGGATGAAGACGGCCAAGGCCTCCCTTTCGGCGAGCTTCAGCGCCTCATCGGGGGCCATCGCGTCCAGGGTTGCTGCCCATGCTTTCGCTCGCCCGCATCGCTCGTCGACCACCGAAACCCGCCCGTGACGTGCGAAACCGGACCTGCGCAGAGCCACCCGAGCCCAGACGCGCCCTCGTAACCGGTCCGCTACATCCCACGTCCACTCCGCGTCGCGCGGATCCGTGCCGCGTGCCCACAGGTTCTCTTCAACTTGGATCCGGAAATTCTCGTGCCCTGCAGCTTCGAGCCGCGATGCAACTCGATCCACTGCGTATGCGGTCACGACCGCGGTGGACTCGAGGCGAGTCCCGGGGGGCAGGTGAGTCGCATCCTCTTCGAAAGCCGGAACCGATGTAGCGACGAAGGTGGCCGTGAGCTCGGACTCGATGTCTCGCTGCAGACGCACTTCGCCTTCCTCGTCCAGCTTGGTCTTCAGTCGCACGTCGTACGAGTGCTCTCCGACTCGACCGAACAGGTGAGAGGCTCTCGGGGGAGGCGTCGCCGGACCGACGATCAATCGGTATCCAGTTATGGTGACGATACCGCCGATGAACGCGGCGATCAGAATCCGATTGATCCGGGGACCTTCGGGAGGAGGGCGGGTCATTGGGTAAGCATACCTTTCACATTCGTGCTGCGTAGGCCTTCGGGCCACGAACCGCGACCAGGCTTCGGCGCGGAACGGCCCGATGGTCGTCCGAGCTAGCGCGCGCTCAATCGCAGGGTCGTGGCCGGAGCCTCGCTCGCCGACGAACTCCGAAGAAAGACGCGGTCCTCCTCTACGCGACCGCGCGTCAGAAGCACCCGCTGGACCACGGCCGCTCGAGCCGAGCCCAGCTGGCGCAAGTCATCCTCCGAAATGGGAATGCTGGCCTGCAGTCGCGCCACCAGCTCGGCGACCGGGACAGTAAGCCATACCGGCGGGGTCTCCGTCGACGGACGGGGACCGGACCACGGACGCAGCACCCTCGGGCCGAGAGGAGCAGAACGGGTCGAAGTCTCGACCTCGGTGGGCGGAGCTTGCGCGAAAGCGCGACGGTATGCGTCGCGGAGCAGCCGCTCCCGTCGGTCGGCGTTGGGCGTCGCCGCCTCGAGATCGGAGCCCGGCGCATCACTGCGCTCGGCGAGGTCTGCGAGCACGGCGTCCAGCTCGGCCGCGGCGAGGGCGGCTCGATCGACGTCCGGCGCCCAACGCCCCTCCAGTTCGATCGTCAACGCGGGTCTCTCGAAGAGCGACTGCTCCAGTCGGAGTATGTCGCGGTGGACCGCGGGACTGGTCGTCGACGTACCCGCAATGAAGGGGACCGTCGCGCTGTCGTCTTTCGCGGAAAAGATCCCGCCGAGCGCGCGGAAGGGCGCGGTCGCCGTCTTCTCCAGGACGTTCACGATCGCCTGACCGACGAGGGCCCCGATCCGGAGCTTGGGATCGGTCAGCGAACCGCTCAGGGGAACCTCGACGTCGATGTTGCCGTCCTTGTCTCGAAGCAACGCGACGCCCAAGCGCACGGGCACCTTCATCTCAGCCTCTCCGTCGACCTTGTCGCCGAGGACGAACCTCTCCACGAAGACCTGGTTTTCGCCGTCGAATTCCGCTCCCGTGATGTCGTAATCGGCGGTCACGTCGAGTTTGCCGGCATCGATGCCGAAGCCGACGAAGTGCGCGGCGTACGGCGACAGCTTCGGCATCGACAGGCTGGAAAGCTCGAACGAAATCGATGTCGGGCGGCCGCGAGTGAAGGGCTGAATGCGCGCATTCATGGCGACTTTCGCGGTGCGTTCGATGATGGCCCTGGCCTGTACGCGTCCCTTGCTCCCCGGAGCGGTGGAGAGATCGCGCCCGGTTACCGCTGCGCGCCGGACACGGGCCGAGAACTCCGGAGCCACCGACCGGTCGGTGTAGTCCACCGCGCCGTCTTCGACCCTCAGTCGACGAACGGTGATGTCGGGCGGGCTCTCCAGCCAGTCGACGACGCCCTCCAGGAGCCCCTGGAGGTCGGTTCGAAAGACGCCGGCGACGTTCACGGATTCGTCGGAGGCACGTCGGACGCTCAAGAATGGCTTTCGGGCGACGACCTCGTCCACCGTCGCCGAAAAGTCGGGCACCGCTACCTGCACGCCCGAGGCCTCGATCTGCATGGCGCGTACGAGCGTCGCGCCCGTCGTCTCGCGGGCTTCGAGATCCACGAGGCCGGCTCGTCCCTCGAATCGCGCGGCCAGCTTCGGCGTCGTCTCGGCCACGAGCGTCCCGCGGGCCGACGCGAGACCGGAAACCAGGTCGACGTCGACCCACGGTTCGGCCAACGCTTGGAAGGGCCGCAGCGCGAGACGCTCGACATTCGTCGAGGCGGTGAGGTGCGGCGGGTCGAGGCCGACGGTCGCTCGGAAATCGACCGAGCCTTCTTCGTTCACCGTCGCTCGTCCGCTCGCCGCCACCGTGGAGGACGGGGTGATCGGCAGACCGAGGCCGGTGAGCCGAAGCTCGGCGAGAGCCACCTCGGCCTCTACGGTGCCGGCGGCCTGCGCGAGGCTTCCTTCGATGCGGACGTCCGTCAGGTCGACCGGTCCCACCCGGGCCCGCAGTGGCCCGCGGGTCCAGGTCGGCCACTCGACGGTTCCTTCGTCGGAAACGACGAGGCGAAGGAGAGGGTCGAGGTTCGTCTTGAGGTCCTCGTCGACCCGTACCTTCAGGCGCCCGCCTCGCACCCCGACGGCTTCGACCTCCGCTCTCAGGGCGGGGTAGACGGCGGTCAGTCCGGCGGCCTGCACGGAGGCCAACTCGACGAAGTCCGATTCCTCTCCCTGAAAACGGATGGCGACGTCTTCCGCGAGCGCCTCGCCGTCGTGAAGCTGGATCGATAGGCCACGGTCCTCGAGCGCAACCCGATATTCGATCGCAGCGCTCAGACTTCCGCGGGTGATGGCGAGGGGAATGAGATCGTCGGTGTAGGGCTCATACTTTTGCAGCCGGAATCGCTCGGTAGCCATGCGTCCGGTCGCCGTCGGAGGTTGAAGAGACACGTTGCCCGACCACATGAACCGCTCTCCAGCCTCGCTGTTCGACACGAAGGCATGGCCCCCCGATTCGCCGAGCAGAGTGCTCAGGTTCTGCAGTTGAAACGTCAGCGGCGCCAGTCGAGTGGCGAAAGGGGGCTCGAGAGCGTCGTCGCGAACGCTGAGCGAACCTCCGGTGATGGCAAGTCGGGTGACGATCAGGCGGATGGGGTCTTCGAGGAGTTCGGCGAGATCATCTTCGATCTCGAGCGACTCCCAGAGCCGCTCCAGGGTCACGAGGAGATCGATCGACCCGTCTTCGTGGCGCCGGACCTGGATGCTCGGGTCCGTCAGGCTCACTTCGCGAAAGAGGAAGGCCCAGCGAAAGAGCGACGAGAGCTCGAAGTCGACGTGGATGCGCTCGATGTCGAGCAGCCGGTCGCCGTCGTTCACGTCGAGACTGAACTCCTCGACCGATACCGTGAAGAGGAAGGGATTGACACGGAGCCGCTCGATCGCTGCCGTTCCGCCCGAGCGTCGAGAGAGCTCCTCCTCGACTCGGGCCTTGGCCAACCACGGAAGTACGATGAAACCGAGAAGCGCGTAGAGCAGCAGCGCGGCGGCGAGCCCACCGAGCGTCCAAGTGAGGCGCCGTCGCGCCTTGACCGACAGCCCCGCCACGACCGCGCGTTAGCACAGGTTCACTCGAGGCGCGTCTCCAAGACGAACGATCCGCCAGATCCGTTCTCGGTATCGACGATGATGAAATACCGTCCCGCCTCCGGGTCTTCCACGATCACCTGGGGCCGCGCGTCGCGGCCGGGGGCCACGTCGGCGTTGCAGGCGTCGGAGATGCTCGCGCCACACTGCTCGAACTGCACGAGCAGCGCCGCGTCGAAGTCGGCTTCCAAGACCCGCGCGACCAGGCGGGGGGTCCCCGCCGGAACGTCGACGCGATACACGACGTCCGGTCCGAACCCCTTGGCGCAGGGCACGTCGAATGCGTCGGTCGCGGCCCGAGTGAAGCCGGCGGTGCTCGTCGGAGCGAGAAGAGGAAGGGCTCCTCCGCATCCGTCGTTGTCAGGCGGAGTTCGACACCGATTTTCGAGCCCGCAACGGCAGGCCTCGCTCCCGCTCCCACAGCGGTCCGGGTCCGATTCGGCCACCGCGTCGCAGTCCGCTTGCTGTGTATCGGCCGTGCATTCGGGGCTCTTCACGACGGTCAGCTCATAGCTTCCGCGGTCCTCGGCTGCGATCCCATCGATCGCGATGAAGTAGCTGGCCGCTGGCTCGAAGGAGCCGCCGATGACCGCCGAAACCCGAGGCTCCTCGATGGTCAAAACGGGAGCCTGCACGCACGTCGACTCCATCCGGGTGCAGTCGCGGGCGACCCACAAGAGGCCCCCAGGGGGGCCGGTCAGCGAGATTTCGGCGCGTTGCCCTGCGACCAGGTCGACCCGGCGGAAGACCTCGGGGGCTTCGCCCGTGCCGGCCGGGCGGCAGCTCGTGCCTGAAACGAAGCGGACGGTATCGGTCGCTCGCCAAGTCTCGGCGCGGGCCGACTCCGGCAAACCGGGGGGCGGTTCGAGTGACACCGCGGAGCGGCATTCGTCCCCGGCGGGCAGTCCGGCCGGTTCGATGGACAGGTCGACGGAGACCGCCGTCGGCTCCTCGGCGCTGATCCAGAGGATCGGCTGTCCGTCTTCGAGCAGGGTCTCCAGCCGAGCCCGCCGGCCGGCCGCGCGGCTCCGAGCGCAGGTCTGGGAGTCGAGGTCGGTACAATCGTCGATGAGAGCGATCAAGACCTCAGCCGTCGTCGGACCTTCCTGCTGGACCTCGATTGTCACCACCGACGGTTCCGTTATCGGAGGCAGTTCGGCGACGATGTCAGGATTGTCGTCGGGCCACGACTCCCCGCACACGATCGTTCCCAGGTCGACGTCCGAGATTTCGAAGGTCTGTCGACCGAGCGACAGCGACTGGATCGCATCACACGCCGGCGGCCGAGTCTGCGGCAGGGTTCCGAATGTGAGCAGCTGGTCGACGCCGGAGCTCACCGTCGTCCCCGCCCAGGTCAGCGTCGAACTCCCGGCCGTCAAGCGTCGCACCTCCAGGAGGCCGGGCTCGATCTCGGGGACGCTGGCGTCGTCGAGAGTCCAGAATACCTGGTTCGAGGGCATACCGTCGTCCAGGATCTCGCCTTGATCGTAACGGCCGGTCAGGATCGTCTCGGCCCCTTCCTCCGACGAAAAGCTCAGGCCGACGGGAGCGTCGCCGTCGCAAACGCGGAGGTTCAAGCTGCCGTTGTCCGTCAGCAGCGCCAGCACTTCCCCCACCATGGTCAGCGCGTCGCGGCCACAGGGGACCTCGGGGATCTCGAACTGAAGCGAGTAGCGTACGGGGGCGTGGATGGAGCTGACCGCAACCTCGATGGTGCGGTTGCCGTCGAAAGGCTCGGCGGGAATGTCGAAGGCGACGACCCCAGGAAGCTTCATGATCGAGGGCGCGAAGGGAACGCCGCTGATGGTCACGGCGACCGACAAGTCGACATCGAACGTTGCGGTCAGAACGAAGCGGGCCACTTCGTCCCGCGGGCGGGTCACTTGCCAAACGTCGGTTTCCCCCGGGCAGATCGAGACCCCGCGATAGACGCCTTCTTCGAGCTGAAGAACCGCGCTCTCGAGCGTACAGTTGAAGTCGGGCTCGCACACACGGGTGGCGACGTTGCAGACCTCCTGCGGATTGCAGGCGCCATCCTCTTCGCAGGTGGTGTTGCCGACACAGATTCCCGTATCCACGTCACAGAGGCGGGGGGAACAATCCGCGTCGGCCGAGCACGGTCGACAGGATCCGTCCTCGGCCGGGACGAGACCCGAGCAGCCGGTCGTTCCGGTCGTTGTTCGCGGAATGAAGTGGGGATTCGAAGCCTCGTCGGTTTCGAAGCTCCGCGTCGGGCCAGCGCAGCGGCCCAGCGCCGTACACACGCCGTCGAAGTCGATGCAGTCCTCGTCGCTCTCGCAGTACAAAGACGGCAGGCGGCAGCTGCCCTCCTGGCCGCTCGATACCGTCCCCGTGTCGACCCTCGTGCGCGAGCAGACCTCCGGCGGAAAGCACGGCTCGGTCGCCGAGCAGTCCACGCGACTGACGCACTCGCCGTCTTCGCAGATCTGGCCGACGAGACAGAGCTCCGGCTGCTCGTTGCAGGTCACCGGAGGCTCGGCGTCGGGCGGGGACGCATCGCGCATCCCGGCGTCCGGCACCCCGACATCCGGGAACTCGGAGTCTGCGAGCTCGCAGCCGCACAGAGCGGCAAAGCTCAGTAGTCCCAACCAGTTGCGCACATCGTGGCCATAGGGGAACGCGGCCAGCCTGTCCATACGCTTGCGTCGTCAGGGAGAACGTCGGGCCAACTTCAAACCGTTTGTGATCCCCCCGCGGGCTCGCCGGCGTAGGACATCACCCGTTACGACGCGACGCCGACCCGAGAACCCGTCGAGCGTTTCGGGTCAGCGCCTCCGGTCCGGTCCGCTTCAAAGCGGTCCCCTCCACGACGTGCGCGACCCCCTCGGGGTCGGAAACGAAGGTCGTCGGGTCGGGGTGAGCCAGTTCGGGGATCGGGGCGAAGTGAGGCTCGGTGCTCGGTTTCGCGAACTTGTTCCACGGGCACACCTCCTGGCAGCCGTCACAGCCGGCGAGCCACCCGTGGAGATCAGGCAGCTCCACCAGCTACGCCAGGCGCTCCTCGACCGACCAGTAGGTGATGCAGCGTCGGGCGTCGAGCTCGAAGGGGCCCACGAAGGCGTCCGTGGGACAGGCCTCCAGACACCGGGTGCACGAGCCGCAGCGATCGGGGTGCGGGGTGTCGTATTCGAACTCCAGATCGGTGATCAGGGTTCCGAGGAACGTATAGGTCCCGAGGCGTGGCGAGATCGACATCGTCGACTTGCCGATCCAGCCGATGCCGGCTCGTCGAGCCCACTCCCTTTCGAGTACCGGCGAGGTGTCGACCGTGGGCTTGATGGCCGCCTCGGGAAAGACATCGAGAAGTCGGGTTCGAAGTCGTCGCAGCCGTCGTCGCATCAGATTGTGATAGTCGCGCCCGACCGCATAGCGAGAAACCTTCAGAGGAGGCGACGGTCGATACTCCGGGCGAAAGTAGCTCATACTCACGGCCACGATCGAGACCGCGTCCGGAACGATGCGTCGCACGTCGGCCCGCTCCGACGCCGTTCGAACCATGTAGTCCATGCTCCCGTGGTACCCTCGGTCCAACCAGGTCTGCAGTCGGTCTTCAGGGTCGGCGGGGCCGCCGACGGGGGCCACGCCGACGGCATCGAAGCCCAGTGCGCTGGCGTTGTCCCGCAGGTAGGCGGTCAGCTCCCGTCCATCCATCGCCGTCCCTACGATACCCGAATCGCGGCTCGACTGCGTCCGCTGTCCGTTTGACTCCGACGGGGGTGTTTTCTAGGCCAAGGCGTGGGCGATCAGGAGACAGCGGCGGTCAAGACGGGGGATGGCGTGACCCTCACCCGGTATCGATGGGAGGCCGATTCACCCCGGCTCGAGCTGATCCTCGTGCACGGGTACGGCGAACATGCAGGGCGCTATGAGTGGACCGCCCGACACTGGGCGGGACGGGGCATCACGACGACGGCCGTCGACCTTCGCGGGCATGGCCGGTCGCCCGGAGCGCGAGGATACGTCCGTGTCTTCGAAGACTATCACCTCGACCTGAAAGCCCTGATGGATTCGGTGCCTTCCGACCGGCCACGCGCGATCTTTGGGCACTCTTTGGGGGGGCTGATCGTCGTCCACTGGCTGATGAAGAATCGATCGCACTCGTTCCGGTCGGCCGTCGTCTCCTCGCCGCTCTTCGAGGTGGCGGTCCCGCTTTCGCCGCTCAAGATCACTTTGGGGCGCGCCGTCGCGCGAGTTTGGCCGAAGTTCTCGATGGCGACAGGGATCGCGGGCCGCGACGTGTGCCGAGATCCGAATCTTTCACGGTCCTACGACAGCGACCCCCTCAACAATCGCGTGGGCACCGTCGGTTGGTTCGTCGAGGCGGAGCGCGCGATGGGAGAGGCCCGTTCCGCCGGACCCGACCTCCGGCTGCCGCTGCTCCTCATGTACGCGGGAGATGACCGGGTCGCTTCGCCCGAGGCCAACCAGCGATTCGGGGCTACGCTCCGGCCACCGTCGCGGTCCGAGCGAGTCGATGGCGCCTATCACGAGCTTCTCAACGAACCGGAGCCCGAGCGGACTCGGTACGCCGACCGGATGGCCGACTGGCTCATTCAGCACGTCGATGGCTGACGACCGGTCCGTCGCCGAACTCGTACAGGCGCGGCTTGCCTCGGACAAGCTCACGCCGATGATGCGCCAGTACCTGAGCGCCAAAGCCGGTCACCCAGAAGCCATCATTCTTTTTCGGATGGGCGACTTTTTCGAAACCTTCTACGAGGATGCCGAAGATTGCGCCCGCATCTTGGGGATCACGCTGACCGCACGCACCAAAGAACGCGACGTCCCCATGGCCGGCGTGCCGCATCACGCCATCGACGGCTACCTCGCCCGACTGATGGCCCAGGGCCGGTCGGTCGTGCTCGTCGACCAGGTCGAAGATCCAAAGACGGCAAAGGGTCTCGTCAAGCGAGAGATTACGAGGATTCTCACGCCGGGAACCTATGTCGATCCGCAGGCCCCGGCTCGACGCGAGACCCATCTCGTCGGTGTCGTGTCCGGCGGCACTCGGCGCGCGCCTCGATGGGGCATCTGCGATCTCGAGCTCTCGACGGGATCCTTTCGCGCAACCGCCGTGACGAACACCGAGTCGTTGGCAGAAGAGCTCGATAGGATAGCTCCGGCCGAGATTCTCGTCGTCGAAGGTCGACCGTTACCCGTCACGCCGTCTGCCGCCGTCAACGAACGTTCGCTCGCCGAGGCTGTCGAAGCCCGGCCGATGCTGGTTCGTCACTTCGGCTCCGACGAAACCCGCGGGCTGGAGACGTTATTGGGCGCGGAGGTGCTCGAGGCGGCGGGACTCGTGATGGGCTTCGTCGCCCAGACCCAGCTCTTGCCCGATGCTCGCGACGTCCAGGGGCGCGCAACGCTCGGCCACATTACCGAGCTGACCCCGTACGAACCCGGAGCCGGACTGATCCTCGATGCGCAGGCTCGGACGCATCTCGAGCTCTTCCGTGCGCAAGGTGATGGGGTCGCCTTCTTCGACTGCGTCGATCGCACGGTCACGCCTCCCGGAGGTCGACTCTTGGCGGAGTGGATAGCTCTTCCGCTGTCCGACCTCGACGCGATCCGGGATCGTTCGGAAGCCGTGGCGCACCTGTGCGCGACGACTTCGGTACTCGATGCAGTGCGGCTTCAGCTCGAGGATGTGGGGGACCTTCATCGTCTGGTCGGTCGGCTGGCGCTCGGGCGGGCGAGCCCGCGGGATCTGGTCGCGATGGCGGCTGCGGTGGAAGCAGCGACCCCTCTGTTCGAGCGCATCGCGACGAGCGAGACCGCGCTGTCCGGAGTGGAGGCCAGCGATCTCGGGCGACTGACTGCGTTGATCGGAGTGGATCCATGCCCGGACACGGCATCCATCGTTCGTGGGGCGCTCCAAGACAGTCCCCCCGTGGACGTGACGCAGCCCGGCGTCTTCACCGCAGACCATGACGACGAACTGGCGCGTCTCGCTCGGTTGTCCCGAGACGGCAAGCAGTTGATCGCCGACCTCGAAGCAAAAGAACGAGCTTCCACCGGCATCGCGTCGCTCAAAGTCCGGTACAACAAAGTCTTCGGCTACTTCATCGAGGTGACCAAGGCCAACCTCGCACTCGTCCCCGACCGGTATGTACGCAAGCAGACCATGGTCAACGCCGAGCGGTTCTTCACGCCGGAGCTCAAGGAACTGGAAGAGCAGGTCCTGACCGCAGACGAACGGCGGCAAGCTCGGGCCCAGGTGCTCTACGCCCAGCTCGTCGAGGAGCTGCAGAGCCGGGTTGCGCGGCTTCGCCGGCTCGCGTCGGCGCTCGCCGAGATCGATGTGCTCGCTGCCTTGGCTGCGCTGGCTCTCGACCGCGACTGGGTACGCCCGGTCGTGCATGCCGGCACTGACATCGTGGTCGAAGAGGGCCGACATCCGGTGCTCGAGGCACTGGAAGACAGGCTCGGTGAGCGGTTCATACCCAATGACGTCGAGCTCAATGACGAGGAGCGCCTGGTCGTGATCACGGGGCCCAACATGGCGGGCAAGAGCACGATCATGCGTCAGGTCGCCTTGATCGTGATCCTCGCCCACATCGGGGCCTTCGTTCCGGCGCGAGCGGCGCGGATCGGCCGGGTGGATCGCGTCTTCACTCGCGTCGGAGCGGGCGACGAGCTTTCCCGCGGGCGCTCGACCTTCATGGTCGAAATGACGGAGACCGCCCGGATTCTTCGGTCGGCCACGGCCCGTTCGCTCGTCCTGCTCGACGAGATCGGACGTGGCACGAGTACGTTCGACGGGCTTTCGATCGCCTGGGCCGTGGCCGAGTATCTTCACGACGTCGTCGAGGCGAAGACTCTTTTTGCTACGCACTATCATGAGCTCGTAGAGCTCACGAAGACACGAGCCCGGGCCACGAACCGACACGTCGCGGTGAAGGAGCTCGGAGACCGGATCGTCTTCTTGCGCAAGCTCGAGACCGGCGGATCGAATCGTTCGTATGGCGTCCAGGTCGCGAAGCTTGCCGGCCTGCCGGAACCCGTCGTGAATCGCGCCCGGGAAGTCTTGGCCGGACTCGAAGCGCAGCGATCGAGTCTGGGGGACGCCGACCAGCTGGAACTGTTCATTGCCTCGCGCTCGACCTCGGGGCCCCCCGGCCCCCGCCCGGTCCAGGGGCGCCAGGGCCCGATAGACGGAGATGGAATAACCCCCCGGCAAGCCATGGGGGATTTTGAAGGCCAGCAGGCGATATTGCGCAGCCGCTGAGCTTCATTTGCGGAAACCGCTCTGCTAAGACTCGTGCATGCCTCGCACGTCGAAGACCCGTCCCTCGGGCGCAACCAAGTCGGCGAAGGCGAAGAAGGTCAGAGCGAAGAAGACCCAAGCCAAGAAGGCGGCGGCGAAGAAGACCCAAGCCAAGAAGG
>CAYYOT010000012.1:0-89928 GCA_964473255.1 uncultured Myxococcales bacterium
TGCCGATGTCCTCGGCCACGTCGCGCTGGATGAGGGGCTTGAGGTGGCCGATGCCCTTGTCGAAGAAGTCTCGCTGAATCTTCAGAATGCTCTCCATCACCTTGTAAATCGTGCGCTGCCGCTGATGAATCGAGCGGATCAGCCACTGCGCCGAACGCAACTTATCTTGCACATACGACTTCGCCTCGCCGTTCATTCCGTTGGCCAGTGCAGCTCGGTAGTACTTCGATACGCGAAGCATCGGCAGTCCGTCCTCGTTCAGGACGATGACGTATTCGTCCCCGACCTTGTGCACGTAGATGTCGGGTGTGATGTAGATCGAGTTCTGACCACCAAAGTTTCGGGCGGGCCGGGGGTCGAGCTTTTGGATCGTGCGCAAGGCCCGACCAACTTCCTCTATCGAGACCTCTTCCTTCTTGGCGATGGCCTGGAAGTTTCGCTTTTCGAGCTCCGGCATGTACCGCTGGATCATCTTGCGGGCCAACGGGTCGTCGACCTCCTGATGGTCGAGCTGAACGAGGAGGCATTCCTCCAAGGACCGCGCCGCGACTCCGATCGGGTCGAGTCGCTGGACCGCGGACAACACGCGCTCGACGTGCGAAACACAGACGTCGAGTCGGATCGCGATCTCCTCACACGGACGCGCGCCGTTCAGGAATCCTCGGTCATCGAGGGCACCGACGATCTCGAGCGCGATCCGACGATCGGCGTCGACCAGAGGGCTGAGGTTCAGCTGCCACTCCAGGTGCTGCTGAAGCGTCGCTTCTTCGCTGAGCGTCTGCTCGAGATTCGGCAGGTCCTCGGTGGCGGTATTGCGAGGAGGACCCGATGGAGCCGAGGAGTTGTACGAATCGAGCCACTGCTGCCAATCGATCTCCCCGGCCGCCTCGTTGTCGCCCGTGACCTCGCGCTGGCGGTCAGCCGGCAGAGCGTCCGAACTCTTGGGGTCGTCTCCCTGAATTCGGTGCTCTTCCTCGACGTCCTTCTCATCCGGCCGGAGCTCCTCCTCGAGAGCGGGATTCTGCTCGAGCTCCTGGTGGATCGCGTCCAGAAGCTCCATCCGTGAAAGCTGCAGCAGGCGAATCGCCTGCTGGAGCTTCGGGGTCATGACCAGCTGCTGCTGGAGCTTCAGATTCAGGGACTGCTTGAGCTCGAGCAACACCATCACCGTGCTACCACGGTGGAAGTGCACCAATCAAAGGGGAGAGTTCGGCTTGGCCCGATCCGTGCAAAAAACGAATTCTGGCCCGAACCATGCTTGACAGGGCGGGGGTTCCGTCAACGGCGTTGGGGATTCATGGGGTAGACCCCAGCCACATCTTCGCGGTTCATCACTTCGCCGGGTGACCCGCGAGCCACGATGCGACCCGCAGCTATCACGCAACATGAATTGCAGAGGCCCAGCGCTCGCTCGAAGGCGTGGTCGCTGATGAGGACGGCCCGCCCTTCGGTGAGCAGGCCGGCGAGATGGCGCTCGAGGTCGTTGGCGCCCCGCGGATCGAGTCCGGCGAAGGGTTCGTCGAGGAGGATGATCCGAGGGTCGGACGCCATGAGGCGCGCGAGCTCCGTCCGGCGCTGCTCGCCTCCGGAAATGCGGTCGGCGCGCTGACCCGCGATGGCCGGAAGCTCGAAGCGATGGAGCAGCTCGGCCGTCCGGTCGCCGACCTCACCTCGAGGCGCGATCAGCTCCACGGCCGACGCCACGTTGGCCTCTACCGTCAGACCCCGAAACACGCTGGGTGCCTGCGCGAGATAGCCCAGACCTCGCTGCGCTCGCCGGTGGAGGGGGAGACGCGTGACGTCCAGCCCGTCCAGCTCGACCTGGCCCGAATCCACGCGGACGGCACCCGCGAGCATCTGCACCAGGGTCGTCTTCCCGGCTCCATTCGGCCCCAGGAGCGCCAGGGTCTCCCCTCCGCTCAACGAGAGGGACACGCCGTCCACCACCCGGCGACGGCCGCGTCGTTTGACGAGGCTCCGAGCCTCCAGCACGCATCGCATCAGGGGTACGGGCAGGGCCGAGCCAACTCGGATGGCCGATGAGCGCCGCGGTGCATCCGCACGCGGCTGGGCGAACCCATCATGCGTACGCGCTGGCCCCGGGAATCGATTTCGAGCGTGTCGGCGAAAAAGGTTGCGGACTCGGTCTGTACGACGACCGCTCCTTTCAGGCGTATCGTGCTCCCATCATAGAGGATCTTCTGGGCCTCGGCCGTGAGGTTCTTGCCGCGGCGCAAAACCGGTCGTTCGGTGCAGACCAAGGACGTCATGCGCTCCTGTTCGTAGTCGATGGCGATCCTGCCGCAGCAGACCCGAAGTTCCCCGTGACTGATGCGTACCTCGCCCTCGCCCCAGGCGCGGCCGGCCTCCAGGTCGAGCTCCAGCGGACCATCGACGTCGATGTGCATCTCGGCCGAGTCGGCCGACCCGAGTCCCCAAAGAGCGGCGACCATGAGCCCCGCGCGGATGGTTCGGTTGGGCCGACGCATCACTCGTCACCCCAGCGATCGTGGATCCACACCCATTCGTCCGGGCTTTCGCGAATCCAGCCCCCGAGAATGTCGTTGCACCAGGCCATGATGGCCTCGGGTCGAATCGCATCGCCCTCCCACCACCTCAACCGAATCGAGTGGCGGTCGGCGTGCCGGCGGATCCCAGCCACGACCAGCGGCCATCCATGCCGGAGGCTGACTCGAGCCGGTCCGAGGGGGGTCGGCGCCGCGCGGCCGAGAAACGGGAGGTCGACCGAGCGAACGTCGGTCCGCTGGTCGACGACGAAGCCCAGGGGGGAGCCGGAGGCGATCGCCCGCCGGAGCGAGACCCGGTCACCGCGGTCGGCGGTCTGGACGCCGTTCGCGGCGCGAACGTCGGCCCACCAGCGTCCGAGTCGAGGGTCCGACAGCCCGCGGGCCACGACCACGGAGGGTCCGAGGACCGAGGCGAGTCGGACCGCCAGCAGCTCCCAGTTCCCGAGGTGGCCAGTAACCACCACCAGACCGGCGCGAGAACGACGCGCGAGCTCCTCAGCATCCTCGGCCGAGAGCTCCACGTGCGCGGGGTCGAAGCTTCGGGCCAGGCGCGCCATTTCAACGACCGAACGGCCGAGGTTTCGAAACATTCCGTCGACGACCTCCCGCGCTTGGGCGGGACCGAGCCCCAGTCGAGCCACCACCCGCATCTCGGCTCGGCGGCGGAGTCCCGGGGCTGCCCATCCCGCCCAGGAACCCACGGTCGAGCCGAGGGCCAATGCCCAGCCCGCCGGGAGATAGGGGGCGACCCCGGCCAGGCCGAGCGCCGACCGGCGCACCAGGCTCCGTCGTAGACGTCGAAGGGCGACCGTCTTCCTTATCGAAGCCGGTACCGCAAGTGAGCCTGAGCCTCGTCCGCCAGCGGAGGTCGGCGTCCCGGTTCCAGCCATGCCTCGAGCCACTTCAGCCATGCTTTCGGCCAGTGGGCCAGCCGCTGAGGCTCGATTTCGGTCCGACCCACCCGCGCCAGCCGATGGATCCCGGCGCAGACCAGCACCGAGGATCCGTCCGAAGCCCGGGAAAGGCGCGCGGCGACCCGCTCGGCGTTCGGAGGCGCGACGGACTCGGTGCCGCGATCGGCCAGAGCTCGAATCTGCTCCGGCCCGAGGCGCAGCCGCAACCGGGCCATCGCATCCGCGCCGAGGGCCCCGGCCAGGTCCGCCATTTCGAAAAGACCGAGCTGCTCCAGCCAGCTTCGAGTCTCGTCGTAGGTCGCCACGACCATCCAGTCGGTCAGGCGCGGCGGGTCGAGCCGCGGTCGTTCGCCCCCCCGCGCTTCCCGGAGCTCGACCAGCGCCACGGTCAGCCTGGGCTCCTTGGACGGCCGGACCAGACGCGCGCGGGCATCGCCGATCCAGCGCCGTACACTCGTCGAGCCCAGATCGGACCGAACCACGCGCTCCAGCGCCAGCGCGAGAGCGTCGGAGTCAGCCCCGATCATGCGTCCGACGGTCCCCCGAGCGTCCGGCCCGAGTCGGCTGACCGCGAGACTGAGCAGCGTCCGGTACCGGTCACCGAGCCCATCCAGTGGGCTCATGCCGTGACCAAGTCGTTCATCGAGGCATGACGGCGGCGGCGAAGGCGAAGACCCGCCGCCAGGCAGACCCCACCTGCTCCGAGCAGCCCCAGTCCGATGAGCATGGCGATCGTCCGCCACCGGTGCGGGGCGGCTGCCTCGAGGGCTTGGTTCGGAGCCGGCGCGGAGCGAACGAACAGGGATCCGGGGCGCTCGACGATCCACACGGCTACGGGGGCTGATGCATCCCCCGACAACTTGGCCTGCACGAAGGCCCGGACGTGTTCTTCGGCAACCGGAGGGGAGTCGGCCCGAACGACGAGAAATACGGCGGCCGACGAGGCGTGAGGCCGCCCTAGTCCGACCGCCGCTTCGGGCAGCGAAAGGGCGACACCCACGTCGATGACGCCGGGCAGAGCGGCAAGAGCGTTGGCCAGGTCGCCCTCGAAGGCCACGACTTGCTGCAGCCTTTCCTGCGCCGGAGTGAGCACCATCGCCCCGGAGTCGACGAGGTCGCGGCTGGAAAGGGCCGGCTCTCGAGGGAGGTTTCTCGCTTCCAGAACCTGGAGAGCGACCATCGCGTCCGTCGCGCTCACCGCGACATCGAAGCGGACGTCCCGTGATTCACGGCTCCGGATCTTGGTTGCTTCGACACCCGCTTCAGCGAGGGCTACCACGAGTCCGTTGGCGGCTCGTTCGGTCTGCTCGTGAGCGACGCGGACGGGACGGCAGCTGGCCAGCGCGGTGAGGACGACGAGGAGCCACCGGGCATGCACGAGCCACGGTGTAGCACCGGGCGGAGGAGGACCGTAGGGTCGGGTCCGCGAACTTCGTTCGGCGGGGAGGGGCTGGCTACCAGGAGGCCTTCTTCAGGCCGGCGATCTCGCCGTTGTTCCCCAGCTCGCGGAGCGCCACGCGGGATAGCTCGAACTTGCGGTAGAAGCCGCGGGGCCGACCCGTGAGACGACACCGGTTGCGAATTCGCGTTCGGCTCGAATCGCGGGGGAGTTTCTGGAGCTTTTCGACCGCTTCCAGCTTCTTTTCCTCGGGCTGGTTCGGGTCGGCAACGATGGCCTTCAGCGCGGCTCGCTTCGCCGCATATCGGACCACGACGGCTTGGCGCTGGCGGTTGCGCGCGATCTTCGACTTCTTGGCCATGGCGAGCGCGACGGGATAGGCGAAAGCGCCCGAGCTGTAAAGGCCTTTGACGCACCCCAGCCTCGGCTTCGGCATTTACCCTTAAAGACCGCTCCGGATGCGCGGACCCGTCTTCGTTCGAGCCACGGTCGTGCGAGGCTCCTGCCATGAGGCTCAGCGCGGTCTTGGGAAATCGGCAGCGGTTGGATGGAGGGGCCATGTTCGGCAACGCCCCCAAGGCCCTTTGGCAGCGTTGGGCGGCGGCCGACGATGCCAATCGGATCGATCTCGCCTGCCGTACTCTTTTGGTCGAAGACGGCGAGCAGCGCATTCTCTTCGAGACCGGAATCGGAGCCTTCTTTTCTCCGGAGCTGAAGGAGCGCTTCGGGGTCATGGACGAGGACCACGTGCTGTTGGACGGTCTGGTGGCTCTCGGGCTGAGCCATGAAGACATCGACGTCGTGGTCCTTTCCCACCTTCACTTCGACCACGCCGGCGGACTCCTATCGGCCTACAGCCCCGATGAGCCACCGCATCTTCTGTTTCCCGGAGCCCGTTTCGTCGTCTCCCGCGGCGCGTGGGAGCGGGCGCAGTCTCCGCATCCGCGGGACAAGGCCAGCTTCATTCCCGAGCTGAATGAGCAGCTCGCCGCGTCGGGGCGCATGGAGCTCGTGGAGGGCGAGCGCTCGGAGGTGCTCGGCGACCTGGTTCGGTTTCATCGCTCGGACGGCCACACGCCTTCCATGATGCTGGCCGAGATAGAGACCAGCCTCGGGCCCATCGTCTTCGCGGCCGACCTCATCCCCGGTGTCCCGTGGGTGCGCACGGCCATCACCATGGGCTACGACCGTTATCCGGAGCTATTGGTCGACGAGAAGACGACGCTCTTGAACGACCTCTTGGCCCGCGACGGACGACTCTTCTTCACGCACGACCCGGAATGGGCGCTGTCGGCGCTCGGCACGGACGACAAGGGACGGGTCGTTGCCCAGGACCCGATGCCGACGCTCGAGCGCCTCGAAGTCTAGCCCTCGGAGCGAAGCCACCGAGCCGCGTCCAAAGCGTAGTAGGTGAGAATGACCGAGGCCCCCGCCCGTCGGATCGCGGTCAGGCTCTCCAGCACGACGCGGGGCTCGTCGAGCCAACCCTTGTCGGAGGCGGCCTTGAGCATCGCGTACTCGCCGCTGACCTGATAGGCCGCGATGGGCCGGTCGCCGAGTTCGTACAGGTCGCGGATCACATCGAGATAGGGACCGGCTGGCTTGACCATCAGCACGTCGGCCCCCTCGGCGGCATCGAGCCGAGCCTCGCGGTGCGCCTCGCGCCGATTGGCGGGGTCCATCTGGTACGTTTTCTTGTCGCCGGACTTGGGCGCGGAATCGAGCGCGTCGCGAAACGGCCCATAGAAGCCCGAGGCGTACTTCGCAGTGTAGGACATGATGCTGACGTCGGTGTACCCGTCGTCGTCGAGGGCGGCGCGAATGGCACCGACTCGACCGTCCATCATGTCCGAGGGAGCGATCACGTCCGCCCCGGCGGCGGCTTGCGTCAGCGCCTGACGGCAGAGAACGTCGACGGTCTCGTCGTTCAGGATCTTGCCACCCTCGACGATGCCGTCGTGTCCGTCCGACGAGTACGGGTCGAGCGCCACGTCGGTCACCAGGGTCAGTTCGGGAAAGCGTTCACGCAGCGCGCGGAGAAGCCGGGGAACGAGGCCGTCCGGGTTGGCCGCTTCACGGCCATCCGCGGTCTTGAGGGCCCCGTCGATCGCCGGGAACAAAACCATCGCGCCCACCCCCAGACCGAGCGCTTCTTCGGCTTTACGGAGCAATTGGTCGTGACCAAGTCGCGCCTGCCCAGGCATGGACGCGATCGGCTGGGCGTCTTCGCGGTCATGGACGAAGACCGGAAGCACGAAGTGCTCGGGCCCGACGGTCGTTTCTCGAGCCCAAGCACGTAGGACGGGGCTCTTGCGATTCCGGCGGGGCCGCTCAGGAAGGCGGAGGACCATGCCCCACGGTTCCCCGTCCGCCGGCGGGGATCAACTCTGGATGGACGACGAACGCCCTTACCTTGACCGGTCCGCAGACGACGGCCATCGTCTCGCCATGGACCCCGCGTCCGCCTACCGGGAGCACGTGGCTGCGGTCACCGACGAAATCGCAAGCATCCTGTCGAGGCACGGCTACGACCGCCTGGTCATCCACTCCGGTGCCCTCCAGCCCAAGAGCCTCTTCGACGATCAGGACTGGCCGTTCTCGCCGCTGGCGTTCTTTGCGTACCTGGCCCCCCTGAGCTGGCCCGACTGCTTCGTGGTCTTTGAACCCGGTCGTCCAACCCGGCTCTATGCCCTCGAGACGGGTTCGTTTTGGGAGCGGCTCCCCGAGCCCGACTGGGAACTGCTGGCGTCGGCGCTCGAAGTCCACCGCATCGACGACATCGACCACGTGGGCGCGGTTGGCTGGCATGGGCGCACCGTCTTCATCGGCAATGCCCCTCGCGAGGGTTTCATGACCCCGTCCATGGAGCTGAATGCTCCCATGATCGTTGATGACCTGCACGAGCTTCGTACGATCAAGAGCGCCTGGGAGGTCGACTGCATCAGCCGGGCCAGTCTGCGGGCGACCCGCGGCCACCTCGCCGCGGCCCGGGCCTTCGAAGAGGGGAATCGGTCCGAGCTCGCGATTCACCTGGCGTACCTGGCCGCAACCGAGCAAGACGACGCCGACTGCCCCTACAAGAACATCGTGGCGCTCGGCCGAAACGGAGCGACCCTGCACCACGTCACGTACGCGCACGAGCCCGAGGCGGAGTCGATGCTCATCGACGCCGGAGCGCGCACGAACGGGTACTGCTCCGACATCACGCGGACCTATGCCGCCCCCGGAGACGGCGACGCTCGAGCTCGGTTCGCAAACCTGATCGACGCCATGGAGCGCCTGCAGCTGCGCATCATCGGCCAGATCGAACCCGGGCTCGCCTACGAGGCGCTCCACGACCGGGCGCACATCGAGCTCGGCCAGCTTCTCGTCGAGTCCGGGCTCGTGACCTGCACGGCCGAATCGGCGGTGGATCAGGGGATCACGCGCGTCTTTCTGCCCCACGGCCTCGGCCACCATCTCGGCATCCAAGTGCACGACGTCGCCGGTCTTCCGCGAGAGCCGCGAACCGAAAACCGCTTCCTGCGCAATACTCGCACCATCGCGCCGGGTCAGGTCTTCACGATCGAACCCGGACTCTACTTCATCGAGCCGCTGCTCGACGTGCTGAAGAGCGACGCTGCCGGTCGCGACGTCGACTGGACCGAGGTTTCGGCCCTCGTCCCGTTCGGCGGCATTCGCATCGAGGACGACATCCTCGTGCTTCCCGAGGGGAGCGACCCGCGCGTGCGGAACCTGACCCGCGAGGCCTTCGCTCGGACCTGAGTTCAGTCCGGAGTCTCGGGCTCCGGGAACATCGCTTCGTACTCGGGAAGAAAGCCGGTCCAGCGCTTTTTTCGCTCTTCGGATGAGGGCAACTCGAACCCGCGGGGCTCGATCGCGAGGAGCGCCGCCTCGTCGACTTCGTCGATCTGCTCGGAAGCAACATGCTTGTCGGCGTAGTCGCGATAGACCCCGCGACGCACGAAGATGTCGAACAGGTCGGGGTCGAGATGATTGTCGCGCTTCATCTCGCCCATGATGCGCATCGCTTGGCTCAGCGGCATGCCGGGCTTGTAGGGGCGGTCCGGGGCCGTCAGCGCCTCGAAGACATCGGCGATGGCCATGACCCGCGCGGGGACCGACATGTCTTGGGCGAAGATCCCCTTCGGATAGCCCTGGCCGTTCATCTTTTCGTGGTGGCCACCTGCATACTCGGGCACGTTCCTCAGGTTTCGGGGGAAAGGCAGCTTTTGAAGCATGCGGATGGTCTGAACCATATGCCCGTTGATCTCGATTCGCTCCTCACGGGTGAGCGTTCCTTTCGGGACTTGGAGGTTATAGCGTTCGTTCTCGGTCAAGAGGGGCTGCCGCGACCCCGTCGCGTCCTCCCACGACCGATGACCAACAGCTTCGACTCGGGCTTGGGATGCGGCGTCCATGAACTCCGAGCCACGATTCTTCGCTTCGAGGAAGTCGAGGTCGCTTCGGAGCGCCTGCAGGCGCTGCTCGACGTCGGCGTCGACGGATTCGGACGATTCGCCGGCCAGTCGCCGCTCGGCCCCTTCGCGGAGGATGGCCTGTCGAATCGCAGCAACCCGGGCCCGAACGAGGTCGATGCGATCGTAGATCGTCTCGAGCTTGGTCGCCTTGTCCATGACGTGGACCGGAGTCGTGACCTTCCCGCAGTCGTGGAGCCATGCCGCGATGTGGAGCTCCTCCCACTCTTCATCATCCATGTCGAAATCGGCGAGCGGGCCCTGGTCCTCGCGAATGACCGCTGCGGCCAGCATCTCGGTGAGCTCCGGAACCCGGCGACAGTGCCCACCCGTGTATTTGGACTTCGCGTCGATGGCTCCAGCGATCAGCCGGATGAACGCTTTCAGAAGACTCTTCTGCTGTTGGAGCAAGATGAGATTGTCCAAAGCGACGGCGGCCTGCCCGGCGAGAGCCTCGACCACTTCCTGATTCTCCTTATCGAAGGGAACGACTTCGCCCGCATCGTCTTGAGCGTTGATGAGCTGGAGGACCCCGATGAGTCGGTCCTCGGCGTTGACCATGGGGATGGTCAAAAACGACTGGGAGCGATAGCCGCTCTTCGCGTCGAATGCCTTGGTCCCGGCGAAGTCGAAGCCTTCGGCCTCATAGGCGTCGGCGACGTTGATCGACGCCTTCATCAGTCCGCAGTGACTGGCCACGTTCGCGTGATTGGGGGCGCCACCGACGTGCATCGGCACCGCATCCAGGGGTACGGCTTGGCCGGTCGACCCGCCGAAGGCCAGGCCGAGGGAGTCGGTTCGCAGCAGCTCGAAGCGCAGGCAGTCTTCCTTGTCGTCGTAGAGGTAGAGCGTGCCCCCGTCCGCCCGACAAAAGTCCTTGGCCGCCAGCAAAATCCTCTCGACGAGTCGATGCCGGTCCTTCTCCGCCGACAGCTCGACGCCGACGCGGAACAGGTGCTCGAAGCGGCTCGCTGCGGACATGCTCGACATGATAGCAGCGCCCTTTGGTCAGGCCGAGATCGCTCGACGGCGATGCCAGGGTCGTGACAGGGTCCGCCGCCGTGGAGGGCGACCCGATGCGCGCGTGGCTGACCTGGGGAGTCGGGGGAGCCGCCCTGATGGCGCTCGCGTCGCTCTTGGGGGCGCCTTACGATGTTTCCGGCGCCGACCTGTGGGAGCACGGGGTCGCGGCGGCCCAGCACGTCGACGTCGTTCGCTCGATGGCCTCGGGAGTTCTGGCTCCGCTCGGAGCCTGGGCCTGCTGCTTGGGTATTCTCGGGATCTTCGAAGGCCTCCGGCCGGCGGGCTGGGGCGTCGCGGCCGTCGCGTCTGCAGGCTTTTCCCAGTGGTTCGTCGCACTCGGAGCGCACCAGGCGGTGAGGCCGCTGTACGCTCACCTGTATCGTTTCGGCGTACCGGACCCCCGGCTCCTCGACCAAGCGACGACGTATCTGAACCTGCTCCGCAGCGTGGCCGCGATCGGCCTCTTCGCGGGTTCGATGTTCTTCTTCTTCGCCGTGCTCTTCCGTCCAACCCGCTTTCCCCGTGGCGCCGCCTGGACCGTCCCCATTCTTTGGGTGCTCACCATCCGCGTGATTCCGGCTCTCCCTGCCGGACCCGCCGCCGCGTGGTTTGCCTGGCTCGACCTGTTGGCGGTCGCCTTCTTCGGGTCGCTCTTGGTCCTCGGCCGAGCGCAGGACGCGTGACGCTTCACAGAAGGTCGAAGACGCCGCCCGCGACCTTGGGCCGGTCGAGCGACAGGATCTCGTTCACCTGATGACGGTCGAAGCGCTCGGCCAAGGCCTGCGCGCCCTGCTCGACCTTGAGCTTCATCTCTTCGAGGTACACCGGAACCACCGCCAGCATCCGCGCTTCATCGCCATCGATCGTCAGCGTCTCGAAGCCCTCGGGCAGCGCGACCGGCGGGAGCAGCACCACGCCGCAGAAGTCGACTCCGCTGATGTACGGCTTCGGGGGATCGCCGTTGGGAATCGAATGCCCAACGCCGAACCACGCGTCCTGCGCCCGCGGCATTCGCGCCAGCACGCCGAGCAGCTTGAAGGGCCACGTATTCCGGTCATCGGCGAGATCTTCGGGTTGAAGAGCCCACTTCTCCTCGAGACCGATCACCAGCTCCACCCGTCTCGCTTCTTCGGGCGGTGCGGCCATGGGTCGACGGCTCATGCCCGAAGTCACGAGGACGTGAAAGGGTTTGGTGGGTGTCGCTTCGACGTGGAGGATCTTTAGCGAGTCCTCACCAGCTCCACCCGCGGTCACGATGCCAGCGACCGGACCCAGATACTCCTCGACGTGCCGACGGACCGGTGGAGTCGAGTCGTCAGCCCCGACCATAGACGAGCGTCTTGCCCCCGTCGGGAAAGGCCACGTTCGCCTTTCCACCTTCCTTGAGTTCGACGACGATACCGAGACCGAACTTCGGGTGCTCGACGACCTGTCGGAGCTCGAGATCCATGCGCATGTTGTACTGGGTGGACTGACTGAGGTCGATCTCGCGCGAGAGCTTCTCATAGTCCTCGGGCGTCATCACGCGGCCCACTTCCGCCTGTGCCTTCTTGCGTTCGGCCCGCCGCTTCGCGGCCGTGGCCTCGCTCGGTGAGTCGGGCGGCCGGTAGGAGTGCTCCTTCTCGCAGGTGTTGCACTTCACGCGGGCAACGCGGTCACCGACCATGGCGACGACGGTGTGGGCGAGCACCAGGTTCTTGCCACAGGCAGGGAGGCACTTCGCATCGATCTCGGCGCCAACTTTGTAACTCGTAACGGGAGTGGCCATGTTCAGCCGTCATAGCGAGCGACGAGGCCGTTGGCAAAACGAAACCTGTCAGTCCCGAGAATCGCGCTGGGCTACCCAAAAACGGGGCTGCACAGCGTCGGCGCCATCCGGCCGAGGGAAGTCGAACACCGACTGGCTTCGATCGGACTCGGGGGAAGACACCCTGATAGCACCGTCGGAGCCGATCGAAACGTCGACGGTGATCTTCGCTTCGCCCACCGGCGCCGGCGCCAAACCCGGAAAGACGACGGTCCCAATGTAGTCGCCGTCCTGCAGATCGGCCCCATCGACCGCGAACAGGTCGATCTCAATGGAACGCTGCTGTGGACGAGTCGAGGGAATGACCACCCTCCGTGTGATCGGAAGCTGGCAGCCCGCCTCGACGATCGGCATGAAACGACCGTCGGCGAGCGCCATCCCGACCGGTCGCTCCATCGTTGGCACGTTCGTCGAGCTCGGCTTGACCAGACTGTCGGCCAGCAGCGCCGCTCCGAGCGCGATGACGTGTCGTGGCGGAATCTCACACCGCGGGGGATGGACGAACATCGTCGCCAACTCGCGCTGGAGCACCGCGAGCTCACAACCGCCGCCCGCCAGGAACACGTCGTCGACGTCATCGGGGCGAAGCCCCTGCTCGGCGAGCGTTCGCCGAATTGCCCGGAGCGCTCGATCGACCGTATCGGCGGCAAGGGCTTCGAGCGTCGACCGGTCGAGCCGGAGCTTCGCCACTCGCGGTGAGGCCATGGTCGCCGACGACAGCGGTATGTGAACGTCGACCGCCGGCGTGCCCGCCAAGGCGAGTTTGGCCTTCTCGGCCGCCGCGCGGATCCGTCGCTCGACCTTGGCTTCGGTCAGCACGTCGGCGCCGAACTCTTCCTGGACTCGTCCACGCAGCCATCGGGTGACCCGAGCATCGACATCGAGCCCACCCAGGTATGGGTCTCCGCCCGTGGCGACGACGTCGAACACGTTGCCGGATACCTCGAGGATGGACACATCCATGCGAACGCCGCCCATGTCGACGACCACGACCCGAGTATCGCCTTCGGACTGATTGATGCCGTAGGCCAAAGCGACCGCGGTCGGCTCGTGCACGAGTTCCACGCGAGCAAGACCGCCCTTCGCTCCGGCCTCGCGGATCGCTGCCTTTTGGTTCTCATCGAAGTACGCGGGGACGGCGACCACGGCTCCCGCGGGTTTCATGCCCAGAAAGCGATGCGCTCGCGAGAAGACCTGCTCGAAAATCAAGCCAGCCGCGTCGACGACGCGAAACGGTCGCCCATCGACATCGATGCCCGCGAATCCGGCGGGGTCGGCGACGATGGGAAAGGAAACGCGTTCGCCGAGCTCGTGAACGACCTGCGAATCCGCCGACCGACCGAGCAAGCGCTTCAGACCCGTGACGATTCGCGCGGGTGGGACATCCTTCTTGCGCGGCCAGCCCACGACCGGCGTTCCGTCGAAAAGATAGTGCACGGCGACGGACAGGGATGCATCGCCGCGAGGACCGGTGATCATCCGCGGAGGCTGACCGTCCAGCACGACGGCCGCGCAGACCGACGTCATGCCGAAGTCGACTCCGAGGAGGGGACCCACGTCACTCCCGCGCGACACGGGCGCCTCGACGTCAGACCTGACTGTCGCGAAGCTCGTCGGCTAGATTGTCGACGCCCTGAAGGCGATGGGTCAGGAGGATCTCCCGGCCTCGCATCTCGACGAAGCCGTTTCGCTGGAGGTCGGACAATACGCGACTTACCGTCTCTCGGCTGGTCCCGATCATGGACGCGATGTCCTGCTGGGTTGGGCGCTCCTTTATGAGAACGCCTTCGGCGACCTGCTCGCCATCCTTTCGAGCCAGGTCAATCATGATGTGGACCACGCGCCGAGAAACGTCGAGCGTGGCGAGATTGCCGATGATCTCGTCGGCCCGGCGGAGGCGCTGAGACAACACGCGGATGATGTTGAGCGCGCTCCGAGGATTGTGGGTGAGGTGCTCCTCGAACTGGCTCTGCGTAACTCCGAGGACGGTCGTGTCCTCGCTGGCGATGACGTGAGCCGAGCGAGGCTGGTCATCGAAGAGCGCCATCTCGCCGAAGAAGTCGCCTTCCTTCAGGAGATTGAGGATCACCTCTCGGCTGTTTTCCCCGTAGATGACCACTTTGACCCGACCGCTCTTGATGATGAAGAGCGAGTCTCCCGGCTGGTCTTGCTGCACGATGTGGGCATCTTTGGGGAAACGTTTCTCGGTGAGGATGGCCCCGAGGCGCTCGAGCTCGGCTTCATCGGCATCCTGAAACAACGAAACCCGTCGGAGGAGCTCCACATTACCCGCCATTGCAGGCTCGGTTATTCCAACGAAAGCCGAGCCGCGTCAACTTCCACCACGGCGGCTCAGGGCCTGCCGAAAACGGGCCACGCGAGACGTCGGTGCTCCGGATGACTCGAGCTCGCGCAGTCTTTGGAAGACTTCTCGCTGCGGCGACGTCAAGGCCGTCGGCATTTCGACGACGATTCGAATCTGGAGATCTCCGGTGGAGCCGCCCGAACGATGAAGCCCCTGTCCTTTCCACACGATCGTGTGTCCGGACTCGGTGCCAGGCTCGATCCGCAGGCGGCTCTGCCCCTCGAGCGTGGGAACGTCGGCCTCCGCTCCCAGCACGGCGTCGGCCAAAGAGATGGGCAGGTCCAACTCGAGGTTCGCGCCGTCCCTCCGGAAAAAATCGTGCGGTCTTTGGTGGACGGTGACGTACAGGTCGCCGGAGCCGCCGCCGTCTCGACCTTCGTCTCCGTGGCCCCGAAGGCGAAGACGCGTCGCCGACGCGACCCCTCGAGGAACGTCGACCGTGACTCGGGTCTTGACCCGAGTTCGGCCTCGTCCCGCACAGACGGGACAGGCGCTCTCGTAGCGCTGGCCGGCACCACCACAGTCCCGACAACTCGCGCGGGATAGCCAACCGCCGCGGCTCCCGCGACCATCGCAGGTCGAGCATTGGACCGGCCGCGTTCCGGGTCGACCACCCGACCCACCGCAGACATCGCAAACTCGAGCTCGCTCCAGGTGAAGCACGTGCTCGCCGCCCCGATGGATCGCCTCGATCGATAGTTCCAGTCGGTACTTCAGGTCGGAACCGCGTTCGGGTCGGCGGCGGCCGGCGAGCGAGTCGACCCAGGCTCGCCCGGTCGCTCGCGCACGACTGAGGTCGTACTCACGCCGAGACTCCTCGTCCTTGAGGACCTTGTAGGCATCGCTGGCCGCCTGAAATCGGTCGGCCGCAGCTTGGTCTCGCGGATTTCGATCCGGGTGCCACTCGAGCACCAGCCGGCGGTAGGCCTGCCGGATCTGCTCGGTGTCGGCTGACGGCTCGACTCCGAGGATCGCGTACAGGTCCGGAGGCGATGAAGCCGTCACTTCGAATCATCCGTGAGCACGAAGTCGGCCCCACCGAGCGTAGGAAATGGAAGGTCTTCCTGCTCGAGCAGCTGGGGCGCGGAGCGCACCGAACGAGCGTACCATGCGACCCGAAGACGATCAGCATCGAACGGCGACAGCCCACGGAGCGCGCCTCGGCGACGTCGGGCTGCGACGACCGATTCGAGCGTCAGAGCCGCCGCCACCGAAACGTTGTAGCTCTCGGCGAAGCCGTGCATGCGCAGATGGAAACGGCCGTCGGCCGAGGCCATTCCGCTCTCGCTCAAGCCTGCGTGCTCGTTGCCGAAGACCAAGGCCATCGGTTCATCGGGCAGCTCGGTCGACGGTGTCGAAACTCCATGAACCGCGGCGGCCCAGATCGCATAACCTCGCCCGCGCAGAGCGGCGTAGGCCGACGAGATATCGGAGTGCCGAACCGTTTCCATCCACTTCTCACTGCCCAAGGCCACTTTCTTGGAGACCCGCAAGGGAGTGGAAGCCGATACGTGATGGACCTCCACGAGGCCCATCGCATCGGCGGTCCGAAACACCGCCGCGGAATTGTGGTCCGAATAGATGTCCTCGAGGATGAGCACCACCTGCCGAGTGCGAGCGGCCAGAACCTCTTCGATCCGGCGCCGGCGTCGCTCGGAGAGGAAGGGCTCGAGCCGAGCGCGGATCCGCTTCACCTCGTCGTCCGACAGTCGTTGATACGCTCGCTCCTTCCCGCTCACGGGCGGTACCTACTTGGCCGTTCTTCGGGGATCGCGTACCCGGACCTCATGGGCAAGCCTTCCAAGACGCTGGACCGCTTCGACAACCCAAAGCCCGACCGCGACTACGAGATTCAGTTCACCTGCCCGGAGTTCACCTGCCTCTGCCCCAAAACAGGTCAGCCGGACTTCGCGACGCTCTACATCTCGTACGTGCCCGATGCGTACTGCGTGGAGCTGAAGTCACTCAAGCTGTATCTGTGGTCGTTCCGCGACGAGGGAGCCTTTCACGAAGCCGTGACCAACCGGATTCTGGACGACTTGGTCTCGGCGATCGCCCCCCGTCAGATGGAGGTCAAAGCCGACTTCTACGTGCGGGGGGGGATCGAGACCACGGTCGTCGCTCGCCACGAGCCGAAATGAGCCCAACCGATGGGGGTCGCGTTCTTCGACTTCGACAAGACGCTCATCAGGCGCAACTCGGCGACCGTCTGGCTGCGTCGTGAGTTCGAGCAGGGCAACGTGAGACTGGTCGATGCCGGGCGCGCCGCGGGGTGGCTGTTGCGCTATCGGCTCGGCTACGTCGGTCTGGAGACCGGCCTTCGCATCGCGATCGGATCCCTCGAGGGCCAGGTGGAGACCGACCTACGGGAGAGGGTCGGCCACTTCTACCGTCGACACATCCGCGAACTCTACCGCCAGCGAGCCCTCCTGCGGGTGGAGCACCACCGCGAGCGCGGCGACCGGATCGTGCTGCTCACGTCGGCCTCCCTGTACCTGTCCGAGTTCGTTCACGCCGAGCTACAGTTCGACGACCTTCTGTGTACGCGCTTCGAGGTCGACCCCGACGGACGCTTCACCGGAAAACCCATCGAACCCCTATGCTACGGGTCGGGAAAGAGGATTCTCGCCGCGCGATGGCTGGAAGAGAATGGATGCACCTGGCAGCAGTCGACGTTCTACACCGACTCCATGGCCGATATCTCCGTCTTGGAGGCGGTGGCGCAGCCGGTGGTCGTCAACCCCGATCCCCGCCTTGCTCGCGTGGCCCGACGCAATGGCTGGCCCATCGAGGACTGGAATGGGTCCGAGTCCCCCCGTGTTGGGCTCTAGGCGTGCTGCGAACGGCTCACCATCTCACGATCACCTCAGCCGCAATCCTTGCCGCCTGCGGTCCCTCCGACGGCGGGGCCCTCGGGGAAACGGCGAGGATCGACTGGGCCGTACAGATCGGAGGCGCCGGTCGCGACCGCGCGGAGACCGTCACCGTGGACGACGCTGGGCGAGCATCGGTCGCGGTGCTTCACGACGAGCCCCTGACGGTCGAGGGTAAGGTCTCGCCCGCCCGCGGTCTTCCCGCCTTGGCGCTGGTGCAGCTGGAGCCCTCCGGTCGAGCGGAATTGGGGCTGAGCATCGACCCCAGCCCCGCCGAGTTCTACGGGACGGACCTCGCCGCGGATTCGGTCGGCAACCAGTATGTCGCCGGTCTCGTGGCTGGCGGCGACCTGGTCTTGGGTGACACGGTCCTCCGCCCGTCGGGCGGTACGGGCTTCGACGGCGTCCTCGTCAAGTCGGACCGGCAGGGTGCATTGCGCTGGGCCGCTCGCTACGGCGGCGTAGCCAGCGTAGAGCTGGAGCGTGTGCTGGTCGACCCCAACGACCAAGTCTGGGCCGTCGGCAGCTATCGAGGGTCGTTCGAGCTCGGGCACACGGAGCTGCCGTCGGCCGACGGATTCGATGCGTTTGCCGTTCGACTGAGCCCCACGGGCACCGCGCTCGAGGTCCAGACCGTAACCGGCCCCGGAGACACGCGAATGACCGCCGCGACCGTGACGGATGACGGCGGACTGGTCATGGCGGGGCGGTTCGACGGGTCGGTCCGGATCGATGGTCTCGAAGCGGGCACGGGTCCGGCCGGCGTCTGGCTGGCCCACTTCGATGCGCAGCAGAGACCGGTTTGGCTGGTCACCTGGCCGGATGTCGATCTCACCGTCCGCGCCTTGGCGGAGCGGGATGGTCGCTTGTGGGTGGGCGGAGAATTCTCCGGTCCCTTCCTCCGGCCTCCGGTCTCTTCGCGCGGCGCCTCCGACGGCTTTCTTCTCCGCATGGCGACCCGGACCGGCGAGATCGAAGTCGCGCAGCCCTTCGGCGGGGACGGCGATGAGAGCATCTCGGCCATCGCGATCGACGGGCGAGACCAGGCTTGGGTGACCGGCGTTTTTCGCGGCGTGCTCTTCGCGGGCGACGGCGATCTCGACGCCGGGCTGAGCCTGGCCGGTTTCGTCCTCGGATTCGACGAGGAGCTCCGCGAGACCACGGGCCTGAGCTTCGGTTCGAGCGGCGGCGCCGGTGCCGGCGCTCGGGTTGCGCCGGGTCCGGGGGGGAGCGTGGTGGTCGCCGGCGGCTTCACCGACTCACTGCAGGTGGGCGATGCGACGTTCACGACTCGTGGCCGATCCGACGTCGTCGTCTTCCAGCTCCGAACCCGCCGCTGAGACCAGCCGCTTCCCATGATAGAGGCCGTAGGGCCGATATCCGCGGGCCTCGTAGTACCGGCGCGTCCCGACGGCCGAGATGACGGCGAGGTCCTGAAACCCGGCGGCTCGTGCCCGCTGCTCGGCTGCTCGCAATAGACGCGAGCCGAGGCCACCGTGCTGGGTCAGGCCTTCGTCCGTCGTGCCGATGCGCGCGACGGGCCCATAGACGTGCAGCTCTCGAATGATCGCACGCCCGTCGAGTTCCGGCCGAGGGGACCGCTGCCCCGGAGTCGGCAGGGATAGCCGGCAAAATCCCGCCAGCCGATCGTCGGAATCGACGGCCTCGATGAAGCTCTCGCGCCCGGAAGCGGTGGCGTACTCGCTGTATCGCACCGCGAACTCGGCCCCCATAAACGCCGCGTTTCGGACTTCGCGCGCACGGATGTCGCGCGCGGGCCATCCCTGGCGCTCGAGCTCCCGCGCGGCTCGCTGGCGAAAATTGGGCTCGCTGTTGCCGACCACGATGTCGTGCCCGGGGATGTCCCGGATCACCCGAGAGAGTCGGCAGTAGCGGGGAGTCTCGGACAACGCAGACATCACCACGGCAAGGAGTTCATCGTCGTCGTAAGGGCGCCATCCCCCGTCCTCGTACACGCGCATGAGCTCCGCCGACTCGACGAGACTCGTCGGGTACACCTTCAGCTCGTCCGGGCGAATCGCAGGATCGGCGAACAGGCGGCGGTAATCCTCACGGTCGGACTCGGGGGTCGCGCCCACCAGGTTCGCCATCCAATGAGCCTGAATCTTGAATCCTGCCTGACGCAGCCGACGGACGGCGAGCTTCGTCACTTCCACCCCGTGACCGCGAGCGTTGGCGGAAAGGATGGCGTCATCGAGGCTCTGAATACCGATCTGGACCTTCGTCGCACCGAGACGCCGAAGCTCGGAAAGGATGCGATCATCGATCTCGTCGGGCCGCGTCTCGAGCGACAGTCCCACGCACCGGAGGCGGGCATCCTGGTTCTCCGCCTGGGCCGCCTCCAGCTCTTCCCAGGTCGACCCGTCGTCCGGAGCCGGGCGCCCGCGCCAAAAATCCTGCACCACTCGATTGTAGCTGAGCTCGGGGTGGCGTCCGTCGACCTGGGCCGGGAGAGCCTCGTAGTCCACGTCGGGGAGCGCCACCCCTTCCGCGTCGAAGAAGCCATTCAGGGCATCGAAGCATCGCTTGATGAAGCCGATGCGATAGGTCTCCGGGTAGTGGGTCCAGGTTCCGCCCAGCACGATGAGCTCGATCTTGTCCAAAGGATGGCCATTCGCGTGGAGGGCCTTGAGGCGCGTCCATGTCTGGGCGAATGCATCGAAGCGAACCCGCGCAGCCCGCTGGGCTCCCGGCTCCATCGAAAGGTAGCTCTTGGGCATGCGCACGTCGTTGGGACAGAAGACGCACCGCCCCGGACACGGGTGAGGCTTCGTCAATACGGTCACCGGAGTGACCCCACTCAGGGACCGCACCGGCTTCATGCGCAGGCGAGCGACGATGGCGTCCTCGGACCACCCGTATTGCTCCTTCAGGGCCCGGACGCCGCGAATGACTTCGCTCTTGGAAAAAAGCTGACCCGGGCCCTTGGGATGGTCGACGAACAAGCGATGGAGGCGTCGGTCGTCGAGATCAGGCGCCCTGCGGAGCGTATCGACGAGGCGCACGAGCTGGTCCTCGTGAGCCCGAACGTCGAATTCGTAGGTCCGCATCTCCGAGGGACGTTTTCAGAGTCGTTCCTCGTCATCAAGTCTTGACCCTGGCGTGTTCGGGGGCGTTGCGTTCTTGGCGTTGCACCCCATCGACGCCCTGAACCGGTCGTTCTACCGCGAACATGCGGACCGCTTCATTCGGAAGCGAGCCCATCCCTGGCCGGGTTGGAAGCGCGCCTGCGCCGGGATCGGAGGTCGACCGCGAGTACTGGACGTCGGCTGCGGCCACGGTCGCTTTTTGAGGCACTGGATCGAGTCGCACGGTCCGAACCTGGAGTACGTCGGCGTCGACTTCTCGCCCGAGCTTCTGAAAGAGAGCCAGCGGCAAACGCAAGGCCTCCTGCGCGCCCAAGACCGGGTGCGGTTCTTGGAAGGAGACGTCTGTGAGATCGACCTGCCGCCCGGGCCCTTCGACCTCATCGTCGCCTTCGGGCTGCTTCACCACGTCGCCGAGGCATCGCGGCGCAAAGACCTCGTCCGTCGACTCGCCGCCCGCGCCGGACCCGACGGCCGGGTCGTCGTCACCGTTTGGCGGGTGGCGGCCGACCCGCGACTGGCCGGCAAGAGCCTGCCCCCTCCCTCGAAACCACTTCCCGACGACGAGGGCCGCCTTCTATCGTTCGACGGCGTGGGTCGTCGCTACGTGGTCGCGATTCCCGAGGAGGAGGTCGCATCCTATCCGGCCGTCGCCGGGAGGGCGGTCGCCGACCGCTTTTTCTCCGACGGAGCAACGAACGATCTGAATCTCTACTTGGTGCTCGAAGGAAGCGCGACGCCGAGCTCGGCGAGCTGACGGGACGCCTGGCCCGGCCAGTCCCGATTCGCCAGGGGCGACGCGGGACTGGGATGAAGGATCCGCCCGACGCTCAGCGACGTGTCGGCCGTGACCGCCCGCAGGCGCGCCTCGGCAAAAGCCCCCACTCCGACCACGCGCTTCGGTCGCAGGGCCTCGATCGTCGCGCGGAGCGCTCGATCACAGACCGCCTGGAGCGGGTCACGCTCCGACCGGGGCAGCTTGTCCGGCGTTCGGTTCTTCCCGCTCTCCTCCATGAAGACGAGCGGGCAGTAGTTCGCGATGAAGAACCGTTCGAAGAAGGCCTCGGGCGTCCCGAACGTGGCTCGGGCCCACCCCCAAAGACGGGCCCCACTGACTTCGCTACGGGCGCAGCGAAACCCTTCGATGGGACGCTTGGGGTGCTCGACCCCGGGCTTTTGGACCGATCCGTCGATCCGCAGCCAATCGCGGACGAGCGAGACCTCGCCGAAAGGAACGCCGGTTTGCGCCATGCCCCAGGGCCCCGGATTCATGCCCATGAGGAGGACTTCCTTCGGCCCGCGGCCGAAGCGGGAGAGATAGCTGCAGTGGGTCTCCCAAGCGTAGGCGAGCGGATTGTAGACATGGGTGACCGGAGGCCCGAAGGAGAGAGCATCCACCGCCGCGGACAACTCGCTGGCGATGCGCACCAGGTCTTTCAACCGACGATCCCGACCTCGGCCTCGGCGCGCGACGCCTGCTCTTCGAGGTCCACCGTCTCACGTTCCCAGTACTGCTCGGAGTTGAAGTGCGGAAAGCTCCGAGGGAAGGCGGGGTCCGACCATCGTCGCGCAACCCAGCTGGCATAGTACACGTAACGCATGGCGCGCAGCGGCTCGACCAGGCGCAGCCATCGGGATTCGAAGTCGCGGAACTGACGGTAGCCCTCGAGGAACACTTCGCGCTGCCGGTTGCCCTCGGCGTCGCGGTCGGGGACCAGCAGCCAGAGGTCCTGGACGGCAGGGCCCGTCACCATGTCGTCGAAGTCCAAGAAGAACCAGCCCTCCCGACCATGGAGGAGATTGCCGTGGTGGCAGTCGCCATGGATGCGGTGCGTGGGTACCCCATCGGCGGCGGCCGCATACGCCGCCCCGACGCGCTCGGCCGCCCGCCGATAGCGAGGCGCCCAGTGAGGCGGCAGGAAGGGTCCGCTTTCGAGAACTCGAAGCGGCTCTTCGATACTGCGTTCCACGGTGAGCTTCGGACGGTGGGGCGCCGAGCCGGCCGCCCCCACGTTGTGGAGGCGCGCCAGCAGCCGCCCGAGAACCTCGAGCTGGTCGTCATCCAGTTCTTCAGGCGACCGGCCGCCGGTGCGCGGCCACACCGCGTAGTGGATATCTTCCACGGTATGGATCGTCTGACCGTCCTCGAACTCCAGCGGCGCACACACCGGGAACTCCGCCTCCTGCAGGTCCAACAGGAACCGGTGTTCGTCGTTGATGGCTTCGATGCTCCAGCGCCCCGGACGATAGAACTTGGCTACGACATGGCTTTCGTCCTCGAGCTTGAGGTCGTAGACGCGGTTCTCCAAGCAGTTGAGGGCCATGATGTGCCCCGTCGGCTCGAAGCCTCCGTTTTCGACGGCTCGTAGGACCCAGTCGTAGGTCAGTCCGACAAACCGGTCGTTCATTCGGGGCGGTGTAAATAAGCCTGACGTGCGTGTCCAGCGGTGCCGGCATCCGGACCGCACCGCCTACGCTCGCCCGTCAGAAGTACAGGTTCAGGTGCTCGGGGCGCTCGGGGTTTTTGAGCGAGCGTCCCGGCTCCGGACGCCGGGCGCGCTTGGTCACCGGGCAGCTGCCGGTCTCGAGGTAGTGAAGCGCCACCCCCAGCATGCCCTCGTTCGGATCTCCGAAAGCCCCATCGACGTCGTCGCGCACCTCGCAGGATGGCTCGATGCCGTCGACGTAGTGGCCCTCGAAACGCTGATTGACGGTCTGGAAGGTCACGGGGCGAAGCACCCGGTCCCCGCAGAAACCGAAGCCATGCTGGCCGAAGGGCTTGCCGTAGGTGGACAGTCCGACGGTCGCGACCGACGCGAAGGGTGCGACTCCGCTGATGACGTGCTCCGACGCCGAGGCGGTGTCGCCCAGGGTGATGGCCACGAGCCGCTCGAAACGCGACAGACTCTGGTCCAGGGGAAGCAGCCGGTCGCTTTCCAAGCATTCGAAATTGTTCAGATTGAAGACCCGGCGAAAGAGCACTTGGCCTCGGGCTGGACGGCCGGCCAACAGGTTTCCCAAAAGACGAGCGACCGTGATCAAGCCGCCACCGTTGTAGCGAAGGTCGAGAACGACGGTGTCGACGGCCTGTCTTTCGAAGTCGGCAAACGCCTCGCGGAGCGGCGCCTCCGCCGGCTGGATGAAGCTCCGAAGGAGGAGGTAGCCCACTTTTTCGCCCTCGACGTCGAGGATCCGGTGCAGGGGCAAGGGCGCAAAGACATGGAAGTCACGGACCAAGGTGACTTCCCGCTCCTCGCCCGCCGGAGAGCGTACGCGGACGACGGCACGGGTCCCGGGGTCGGAGGGTCCGAGGGCTCGCGAAACGGACTCTTTGGCGGCAAGGATCTCGGAGACCGGCCGCCCGTTGATCACGACGAGCTCATCGCCCCGACGCAGCCCCAGGTCAGACGCCGGGCTCGGGGGCTCGCCCGGCTCGGTCCCGAGGACGTCGACCAGGCGCACGGTGTCGTCGACTACGCGCATCGAAAAGCCCCATCCCAGGACTTTGCCCTCTTGGAAAAAACCGACCTCGGACGAACGCGTGGTCACGTAGCTGAAGCGGTCGCGCGGCTGGATGTCGGCCAACATCGCCCAGAACAGCTCGTCCGCGGACTCATAGTCTTCGAAAGCCAGCTCGGGAAGTTGTTCGTTGAAGAGATAATGCCGGCGCAGAACGCCGTCGACGAAGCGCATCTCGTCTGCCACCGTGCAGTTCGAACTCGGGACGGAAGGAACGTCGAGCGTGCAGTTCCTGAGCTGGAGCGCGTCGTCTTCACCGCAGCTCAGCAAGCTGAGAGCGACGGCAAAGGCGAAGGGACGCACCCTTCAGGCCTCGGCCGCGGGACTGGCGAAGGGTACGGCCAAGAGAAACGGCGAGATCTCCGCATCGAAGTGACTGCCGTCGGCACGGTACATTTGATAGCTGCCGTTCATGGTTCCCCACGCGGTCCTCAGAATGCACCCCGATGTGTACTTGAAGGACTGCCGAGGCTGAAGGACCGGCTGCTCACCGACGACTCCCTCGCCCTTCACCTCCTCGACGCGACCCTCGGCATCGGTGATCACCCAGTGTCGGCGCCTCAGCTGCACCGTGCTGGTCGACTCGTTCTTGATGTTTACGGTGTACGTGAAGGCATAGCGGTTCCGGGCCGGCTGCGACTGCTGGGGGACGAACCGCGACTCGACCCGAACCCGGACCCCGTCGGTCACTGCTTCTGACTTTCCCTCCATGACGCTCGGAGCGTACACACCTGGCACCCGGGCCTCCACAACAACGAGCTGATGGAGAAAACAACGAACTCATGGAGCCGATTGCTCCCGAGTCGAGCCCTCGGCCCACGCCCCGGCCCGGGCCCAGGCCCGGTCGATTCTCGATGAGGCCCCTTGGATCCCGGGTGATTACGTGCCGAAAATCCGGGCGTACGCGACTCGTCATGAGGTTTCGCACGTGAAGCTCGCCCGCTCACTGGTACGCGACGCTGCGGGCCTCGCGCTCTATCGAAGCGGTCTGACCCGCCCGCTTCGGCGGTTGCGGCGTCGACTGACCGTCGTGACGTTTCATCGGGTCCTCCCCGCCGAGCAGCTTCGACGATACCCCCTTCGGGGTCTGGCGATGGAGCCCAAGGATTTTCGGTGGTTCGTCCAGTACTTCCGCCGGCACTTCGATTGCCGGACGCTCGCCGACGCCCACCAGGCCGCGAGGGCGGACGGCGATCCGCCGCGCCCTCTTCTCGCGGTGACGTTCGACGACGGTCAGATCGACAATTTCCGGTACGCGCGACCCATTCTGGACGCGTGCGGCGTTCCCGCGACCTTCTTCGTTCCGGCCGATGCCGCGCGCGGAGGGGACCCGCTGTGGCACGACCGCCTCGCCTTCGGACTTCAGCGTCTTCGGGACCGCAGCGCCCGCGAATTCGCCGAGCAATGCCGGGCTCGGGCCCAGGAGGTCGGTTCGGTGAGCGAGATGGTCGAGGCGGCGAAATCACTCGGTCCCGAGACCCGGCGGGCTTGGATCGCAGAACTCGAAGCCCAGGGCGGAACCGCCGTTCCCACTTGGGACGGCTTCATGGGCGGCGCCGAGCTCCGAACGCTGGCCGGCAGCGGGCACGAGGTGGGCTCCCACGGCGCGAGCCACGAGCTCCTGACCGATGTGGCTCCGGACCGACTCGCGGAGGAAACCGGGGGCTCCCGGTCGGCGCTGGAGGAGCTCGTACAGGAGGCGGTGACTGCGTTCTGCTACCCGAACGGGACCCACGACCCGACCGTCCGGGCTTCGGTGAAAGCGGCGGGCTACGCTCGAGCGGTCACGACCGAATGGGGGAGCAACGACCGCATCGACGACCCGCTCCGCCTCCGCCGATGCGACATGGCCGACGCAAACACGCGAAGGACGACCGGCGGCTTATCGGAGTCCCGTTTGGCGTGGCGGCTCTCGGGCTGGCATCCGGGACTCTCGGCGTGATGTCGATCAAGGCATTGAACCTGAAATTCAGAGAAAACTACACCTTCCAAAAATGGACGTAATCCAGCAGGATATGTCACAAGTCCTGGTTGGGGTCGCCATGCAGCATATTCGAAAGTTCGTCTTCACCGCGACGCTCGTCGCCGTCTTCTTCGGTCTCGCTCCGGGCGTCCCGATGGGCGAAGCCGAAGCCGGCTGGCTCAAAGACCTGATCCATAGGATTCGGGCGAGCCGCCAGGCCCGACAGGCCGCTCCCGAGCTCGATCCGGGCACGGCGGGGCAAGCCATGGTGGTGCTGGCCGGCGGGGCCTATCTGATCGCTGGCCGTCGTCGTAAGAACGTCTGATCGAAACGCAGGGAACTTCAGGCGAGGCGGGGCTCTCGCCTCCGCCGCGGACGCCTCCGGCGCCGCCCCTCTCCTGGGCGGTGTGGGCCGGCGTTCTCCTGCTGGAGTACCTGACGGTATCGTTCCTTTTCGATGCCCAGCCCCTCCGCGACGCGGCGCACGGCTGGTTTGGATACACCGGCGCGCTCGGCCCAGCCCTGGTCGCCGTCGGGGCCGGAGCTCTGGTCGTCGGCGCCGGCCCGGACCGTCGCGGGTTGGCCCTGCCCCGTGCGCCGCGGCGTCAGGCTCTGATCGCGGCGATGTGTCAGGTCTCCGCTTTCGCGATCCTCGTCGCGGCAACCGCCGCCGTCGTCGCCGACATGACCGGGCCGGTCCTCATCGTGTGGCTCGGGGCGCTCTTGGCCGTGCTGGGCGCGACGTTTGCGGCGGTCGTCGATCTCCGCACCGGAACCGCATTCGATGGGCAGCTCGCCCGGACCGTCGGCCTCGCCGCCGCCGTCGGCATCTCCGCCTACGTCGCCGGGCAGGCGGCAACCCAGCTATGGGAGTTCCTCGCCGCCATCTCGCTGCGAGGCGCGGCGCTGTTGCTCCTACCCTTCGGTGATCTTCGGGTCGTCATACCGGAGGAGCGCCTCCTGGGCCTCGGCAACTATCTGGTGGAAGTCACGTCGGTCTGCTCCGGCGTCGAGGGTATCGGGCTCATCGTGGTCCTCGTCGGCGCCGACCTCTGGCTCCATCGGCGACGCATCCCGCGCGCCAAGGCGTTTGTCGTGCTCGGTCTCGCCGTCGTATTCGTGCTCTTCGCCAACGTGGTGCGCATCGCCCTCTTGGTCTTCGTCGGGGCGGCCGTCTCGCCCGGGATCGCGCAGGGCGGATTTCATTCCAAGGCGGGATGGGTCCTTTACTCGCTGGTGGCCTTGGGCTTCGTCGCCGTGAACCATCGCCGACTCTATAGCCCCGAGGTCCGACCCGAGCCGTCCTCCTCGCCCGCCGCCCCGTACCTGGTTCCGGTCGTGGTCGTCGCCGCAGCCAACCTGGTGTCCAGCCTGTTCACCGTCGACTTTCCCAGCAGCTATCCGCTCACCGCGCTCGCCGGAGGAGTCGCCATCGTCTGGGCTTACAAGCACTGGCCGGAGACCCTCCGCGCTCCGAACTGGTCATGGGCTTTCGCGGTCGGGCTCGTTGCCTACGCGCTCTGGCTCTTCCTCCTCCCCGAGCCTGAACTGGCGCGTACGCAGGCTCGAGTGGACAGCATGTGGGCGGGAGGCCCTTGGTTTTGGGCGCCCTGGATCTTCGCTCGGATCGCCGGATCCGTGCTCGTGGCTCCCGTGGTCGAAGAACTGGCTTTCCGTGGCTTCCTCCTCCGCTGGGTCGCAGATGCGGACTTCAGCTCGGTGCCCTACGACCGCTTCGTTCCGGCCGGCATCCTCGTTTCGTCGGTTGCGTTCGGGCTCCTTCACTCGGCGGCCCTCGCCGGCGTCGCCGTGGGCATCCTGTACGCAGCCGCGCAGCTGGTCAGTGGACGACTCGAGACTGCAGTCGTCGCTCATGCGGTGACGAACGCCTGTCTGGTCGTGCACGTGTTGGCCGGCGGAGCCTGGTGGCTCTGGCTGTGAGCTCGTCTCAGAAGATACAAAAAGCCTCGGCCGGTCCGCAGCACACCTCCCGGTCCTCGTCGCTCGCGTTGATGCACTGAGACCCTTGAATCCGGCAGAGCGGCTGCTGGACGATATCGCACACCGCGCAGTTGCAGGGCACGACCACCAAGGGGTCACAGGCCCGTCGAGCCGTCGTACAGCACGCCGAATCCGGACCGTCGGCGCACTCCTGGGCGTCGAGCTGGCATGCACCCACCCGGTCCACGGCGCCGCACCGCTCTTCGCACGCGCAGGGATCGGGCTCGGCCCGAAGGCAGGCCAGCGAGGCCAACAGCACGCGTCGAGTACAGGTGAGATCGTTGCACTGGCGGTCCGCCTGGCAATCGGCAGCATCGGCCGCTAGCTCTTGGCAGCGTGGGTTGTCCCCGGTGAAGTCGCTGCAGTCCTGCCTGCAGTTTTCGAGCTCGCCCTCTTCCAGCTCTTCGCACTCCACGCGGATTTCGCAGGCTTCCTCGCACACCTCGACCACGGTGGGTGGTGGAGAGGCATCGGCAACCATCGCGTCGCGACGAGTCTGGGCATCGGGAAAGGAAGTGGCATCGGGACGACCCGCATCCACACCCCGGGCGTCGGGTCGATCGATCGACGCATCGGGTGTCGCGCGGGCGTCGGAGCTCTCGGCGTCGACTCGAGCGGCATCGGTGCGGCCAGCGCCGCCGTCGTCCGAGTCGCTGCAGGCCGACGCGACCAGGGCCAGAGTGACGAGAGGGAAAAGTGCGCGAGTCACGGACCGGTGATACCACGCAAGCTTCACCGGGCCTCAAAAGAAGTTCCGTGAGACCGCACCGGGGGTGGGACCGGCCAGCGGCTCGAAGCGATCGACGATGACGTTGCTGACCTGGTGCCGTCGCTCGAGCTTACCGACCGCAGCCAGCAGCACGGCATCCCGGACCCACGAACGGTGCCGTTCCCACACGTGGGAAAAGACCACCAGGTTCATCTGTCCGTCTTCATCCTCGAGCGTCATGAATATGACGCCTTTCGCCGTTCCCGGTCGCTGGCGGACGGTCACCAAGCCCCCCACCTTCACCCGGCGACCGGGAGTCGTCGCTTCGACTTGGCGGTAGCCCATGATCCCCTGGCGCTTCAGGTCTTCACGAAGAAGCGCAACCGGATGAACCCGGGTCGACAGTCCGAGCGATCGAAAGTCTGCCTGCATCTCCTCCACCGGGTCCATCGTCGACAGCCCACGCGCTGGAAGAGGGGTGGATACGGTTCGTAGGAGCGGAGCGCCGCGATCGAAACCCAACACCTGCCAAAGCGCCTGTCGGCGGTCGCAGCCCAGACCGGAAAACGCATCGGCGGCGGCGAGCTGGACCGCGGCATCCAGCGGCACATCGGCTCGGTGAAGAACGTCGGTGACGCTCTCGAACGGTCTCTCGGTTCGCGCCAGGACGATCCGCTTCGCCACCGGCTCGCTGAGCTGACCGACTTGGTCGAGTCCGATGCGGACCGCCGGTTGGACGGGCCGACCGAAGCTCTTTCGCCCCTCGACATGGTCGGCCCAAGGCGTGTGACGTTTTTCCCGATGGGGACTCTCGTCGTACCAGGGCGGGATACGCTCGTCGTCCGGCACTTCGAGGGTCGTCTCCGCTTCGCTGTTCACGACGCAGGGGGGGCGCACCTCGAGGCCGTGCCGCCGACCGTCTTCGATCAGAGTGTGCACGCCGTAGAAGCCCATCGGCTGGCTATTGATGAGCGCGGCGAGAAATGCCGCCGGGTGATAGCGCTTCAGATAGCAGGAGGCGTACCCGATCAGGGCGAAGGATGCCGCGTGAGACTCGGGAAAGCCGTACCCGCCAAAGCCCTGGATCATCTTGAAGATTCGCTCGGCAAAGTCCCTCTCCATACCGTTTTCGAGCATTCCGTCGATGATGCGGTCGCGCATCTTGTCGATGTGGAGCTGTGAGTTCCAGCCGATCGCTCGCCGAAGATGATCGGCTTCGCCTGGAGAAAAGCCCGCCACCTGTACGGCCACCTTCATGACCTGCTCTTGGAACAGCGGAAGTCCGTAAGTTCGACCCAGGATCTTCTCCAGGTCCGGGTGGGGATAATCGACGGGCTCGGTGCCTTCCCGTCGCCGCAGGTATGGATGCACCATGTCACCCTGGATCGGCCCGGGCCGAATGATGGCCACCGCTACCACGAGATCATAGAACGTTCGCGGGCGCAGCCGCGGGAGGGTCTGCATCTGGGCGCGGGACTCGACCTGAAACGTCCCCACGGTGTCGGCGTCGCCGATCATTTCGTACACCGCCGGCACTTCCGCGGGTACGGTCGCCAGCGATAGGTCTCGTCCTTCCGTCTGGCGAATCGCGTCGAACGCCCGGCGCACGACGGAAAGCATTCCCAAGGCGAGAAGGTCGACCTTGACCAGCCCCAGCGTCTCCACGTCGCGCTTGTCCCAAGCGATGACCGTCCGATGCTCCATCGTTGCGTTCTCGACGGGGAGCAGCTCGACGATCGGATCCTTGGTGATGACGAATCCACCCGAGTGTAGCCCGAGATGACGAGGAAAGCCGCGAAGCTCTTCGGCCCAGCGAACCAGAAGACGCACGCGGGCATCGCGAGGGTCCATCCCGGCTTGGCGAACTTCCTCGTCGGTCATGTCCGGTGCCGACCAGTGGCCACGGCCGTCCGTGATACGGTCGATCTGGTCTTCGCCCAGCCCCAAGACCTTGCCCACTTCGCGGTACGCGAGCTTGCTCCGATAGCAGATGACGTTGGCGACCATCGCCGCCCGGTCCCGGCCATACTTTTCGAACACGTACTGCATGACTTCCTCTCGGCGCTGATGCTCGAAGTCGACGTCGATGTCCGGCGGCTCGCCTCGCTCCGCGGAGATGAAGCGCTCGAAGAGCAGGTTCATGCGCACGGGATCGATGGCCGTGATCCCCAAGCAAAAGCAGACGATGGAGTTGGCGGCCGAACCGCGGCCCTGGCAAAGAATCCCGCGCGAACGCGCGAAGCGCACGACATCCCAAACGGTGAGAAAATAGCCCTCGAAGCCGAGGTCTTCGATCAGCTTCATCTCGTGGTCGATCTGGTCCTCGACCTCACGCGGAATGCCCCGAGGATAGCGCTCCTGCGCGCCCTTTCGGACCAGCTTCCACAGATAGCCGAGCCCGGTTTCGCCTTCGGGCAGCACTTCCAGGGTGAAGTCGTGGACCAGCTCGTCCAGGCGGAATCGGCAGGCATCGGCGAGCTCGACCGTCCGGGCAACGGCAGCGGCGTGCTCGGGGATCAGCCGGTACATCTCTTCGGCGCTGCGAAGGTAACCCATGCCGTGGGGCAACAGGTGTCGTCCCGCTTCGTCGAGCCGTTTCCCCACCCGGACGCCCGTCAAGATATCCTGCAGCGGCTTTCGCTCCCGCGCATGCATGACCACGCCGCCGGTGGCGACCACGGGGATTCCAAAACGCTGGGCGGCCGCCGTCACCTCCGCGATGCGCTCCGGGTCGTCGGGCCGAAACGCCCGCTCCACCGAGAGATGAAGCCGGTCGCCGAACAGGTCGCGTTCGCGGGCGAGCGAAAGATGGTCCGGCGGACCGACGTGGATGGCGAAGAGCCCGGCGGCCTGCGCGGCGACGTCGTCGAACGAGAGCTCGAACCCGCCTTTGCCGGTCTTCAGGCGGGCTTCACTCAAGAGCCGACAGAGTCGGCCGTAGCTGGCGCGATCCGAGGGCAGAAGAACCAGCCCCGGACCGGTCGTGGAAACACCGGTCAGGCGGACTTCGGTGCCGACCAGGATCTGAACGCCGTGCTCTTTACCCGCGTTGAAAGCACGGACCACGCCGTACAGGCCGGCATGGTCGGTGATGGCCAGCCGGTCGTGGCCGAGGCGCGCCGCGGTGGCGACCAGCTCTTCCGGATGGGACGCCCCCCGCAGGAACGAGAAGTTCGACGCGCACCGCAGCTCGACGTATCCGGCCACCGGAGAGAACAACAGAACACTTGTTCAGCTCAATCAAGCCCGAAACGGGGAACCCGGGGCGTGCGAGGTTTCTGCGGCTCCGCCCCGTCCACCCGCGCCCTCCGCCCTCCGGTCTTTCCGCGCCCTCCGGTCTTTCCGCGGCCCCGACCGGGGCGAGCCCCGACAGCTCATCAGCATCCGGCTTGAGTGTCGGGGACCTCGGTCGTCACGAATGCTTCGCGCACGAAGGTCGTGCCGCCGGGGACCGGGACCTCGACGCGATATCGGTCGACCTGGTCGGCGATGTCGGAGGGACGCGTGGTCTGACCGACGCGGGCGCGATTGATGATCAGCTGGACCGCCCCACCGTCGATCGTCACTTCGCCCGGCACGCCGAAGTCGAAAGCGAAGACCAGTGAATCGGGGAGGGCGAGCTCGGTCCCGGCGACATCGAGCATGACCAGCCGCGTGCCGAGCTCCAGCTGCCGCTGCTCCTCTGAAGTGAGGTTCGTGACCTCGGGCGTCACCAGACGAAACCCAGACCAAATGTGGCCGATGCCGTCCTCCTGGGAACCACACTCCCAGAGCAAAAGGTCACCTTGGCGGACGTCGGATTGCTCCTTCAGACGCTGCGGGTCGGGATTCATGGCCGATGTGATCGTGAGCTCCGGGTCACCGCTCGGCGGGTCGCCCGGCGTGTACCGTCCGGCGTCTTCCACCATGGCGTCACCGGACGCGTCGGCGCCCCCGTCATCCCTCCCAGCGTCGGGCTCGCCCGCGTCGATAAGACCCGCCTCGGCCCGGGCGTCGGGACGGTCGACCGCCGCGTCAGGGCGTACGTCCGGACCCGACGTGGCGTCATCCGACGCGCGTGCGTCGGCCGCTCCCGACGAGCCATCGTCGTCGGAGCACGCGAACAGCGCGAGGATGAATACCGCAGGTAAGCACCGTTGCATGGAGGACCGAGGATGGGCGAAACCGGCGAAGCGGGCAAGCATCGTGCATTTTACCGATGCCGGAGCGCGTTCGGTTTAACCGAGTCGAGCTCCCGTCTGGTAGATCCTACGGGTCGATGCGGGCATCGGGAATTCTGTTCGGCGGGCTGTTGGCCCTGACCGCTGCTGCCTGCAGCGAATCCTCGGGCGGCGGGCTTCCTTCCGACTGCCGGGGCGCCGCCGACGGAACCACCTGCGACGACGGCAGCATCTGCACCACGGCCAGCGAGTGCCAGGGCGGCGAGTGCGTGGGCACCGCCGAGGTCGGATGCATCACTTCAGATCCATGCCTGGTCGCGTTCTGTGAGGACGGCGCCTGCGCCACCGCTCCTGCCCCGGACGGCGCCCTTTGCGCGGACGCGAATCCCGAAACCTGCGAGCCCGCAGGACTGTGCCGAGCCGGTGTGTGCGAACGTCCGGCGCTCGACTGTCCGGACGTCGCGGGGTGCCAGGTTCGCACCTGGTCCGGAGAAGACTGGGCGCTCGCCGCGGTCGACGACGGCACCATCTGCGAGGACGGTGACCCCTGCACCGATGGCGATACCTGCTTCGACGGGCTCTGCCAGGCGGGCGATCCCACGGTCTGCACCGCAAGCGGGCCCTGTACCCGAGCGCTGTGCGATCCGGAGACTGGCTGCGTCGAGGAAAGCGTGCGGGACGGCACCCCCTGCGAAGACTCCGACCTCTGCACGCTGGAAACCGTCTGCTCGGGGGGCGCGTGCGTGGCCACCCGTGAGGTCGAGTGCCTGACGGGTTCCTGCATCGAAAGCTCGGCCTGCGTTCCCGAGACCGGGCGCTGCGAGTTCGCGTTCGTGGCCGACGATACCCCGTGCGACGACCGCGACATCTGCACCGAGGGCGACCACTGCATGTCCGGCAACTGCTCGCCGAGGGTCGAGCTGCCGTTCGACGCAAAGCCGTGCACCGAGGGCATTTGCTTTCAGGAGGTGGCGGCCGCGGCGGGTCTGGACTTTCGAGGCCGCCCCCCGATCGTGAATGCCCATGGGGCGGCCGTCGCTCTCTTCGACATGGACGGCGATGGCGACCTCGACATCGCGGCCGCCACCGAGACCACGCCCATCCAGCTCTACGAAAACCGCGGACAGCTTCGCTTCGAGAACGTGACCGAGGGCTCGGGTCTCGACGGCGTGGTCCAGTCGGCGTCGGCGCGCCTGTTCGCCATCGCAGTGGGCGACATCGACAACGACGGAGACTCCGACCTCTACCTGGGGATGCAGGACGTCGAGGACTACCTGTTCGAAAACGAGGGCAACGGTACCTTCACCGACGTCACCGCCGAGAGCGGGCTGGCCGGAACCCTCGACACCAACGGCGCCGACTTCGGTGACTTCGACAACGACGGCGACCTGGACCTCATCGTGGGCAACTACATCAAGATCTCGCGTTTTCCGAACCACGTCCCCGAGCCCAATCAGCTGTACATGAACCTCGGTGACGGACGCTTCGAGGATGTGACCACAAAGGCGCGGGTGGGCGGGGGCGACATCGGCGGCGAGGGCACCACGCTGATCGTGCGCTGGTCGGACTACGACCGCGACGGCGACCTCGACTTGTTCGAGTGCAACGACTTCGGGGCCAACGTGGGCAAGAGCCGCCTCTACCAGAACACGGGAAAGGAGAGCCTCGGCGAGCGCTTCATCGACGTCTCGGAAGCCATGAATATGGACCTCGAGATCTACTGCATGTCGGTCACGACCGGCGACCACGACCGCGACGGCGACATCGACTACTACTTCACCAACATCGGCCGCCACCAGATGTTCGAGAACCGCGCCCCGGCGCCGTTCGTCGAGGTCACGGATGCGATCACGTCGCTTCAGTACGACCAGTGCCGGGTGGATGAGCTCGCCGCCGGCTGGTCGGCGCTATGGGTCGACCTCGACCAGGACGGATGGCTGGATCTCTTCTCAGCCAACGGCCACGTGAACGCCTCCGACGAGTTCGTCAATAGCGAGGTGGTCCGGAACTCGGTGCTGAAACACGACGGGCCTTCGCTGACGTACACCGACATCACCCGGAGCACGCGGGCCGGCACGCAAAATCAGTCCCGCGGTGCGGCGGCCGGCGACCTCGACGGGGACGGTGACCTCGACATCGTCGTGGGCAACATGATCGGCCCGCTGGAGCTCTTCGAGAACGTCTCGCCCGACCCGGGAGGCTACATGGTCGTGGACGTCAGGGGGACCTCATCCAATCGAGACGGATACCACGCCTTCATCGAAGTCTTCTTCGAGGACGGGACCCGGATGTCCCACGAGGTCGACCCCCACGTGGGCTACCAAGGTGTCTCCCAAAAGGCCGCCCACTTCGGTCTCGGTCCCGGCTCGCATCCGGAAGACGTCATCGACGAACTCCGCGTCACGTGGCCCGCTACCGGCATCGAGCAGAACCATTACGGATACCTGGGTTGGAACTCCACGCAGACGCTGGTCGAGCCCAGCGTGACCCTGGACGCCGTGACGGTCTTGGGCGCCTGGTTTGCGGGTCAGACGACGCCGGTGCAGTTCGACGTCACCAATCACGGTGCGACGAACAAAGAGATTCAGCTGTCGCTCCTCCACTTTAGCGACGACCGGGTGAACGCCGTGGTTCCGCCGGGGAAGACGACGGTGGACCTGGAAGCGACCCTCGAGGAAGGCAGCGAGGGCACGTGGGAGTTCCTGTTCACCCTGCGGGAGCTCGAAAACGGCAGCAGCCTGGTTGGGGTCGGCGACATGGTTCGACGCGTGGTGACGGTCATTGAACCCTAGGACGAACGCCGTCGACGGATGCGTCCGGCATTCCGGCGATCCACTCAGAGCGGCGCTTCGATGAGGAGGCCTGCTGCGAAGACACCGAGCGCGTCGTCCCGCGATATCTGAAGCGCGGCGTTTTCACGCCCGCGCTCCGGATCGATCCGAACCAGCGCTTCGAGCGCCGCTGCACGGAGCGCCTGCGGCTCATCGTGCGCAACGACGATGCTCTCGAGAACCGGAATGGCGCCCCGAAATCGGCGCTCTCCCAAAAAGGCTACGGTCAGCTCTCGATACGGCGCCGAAGGCCAGGCGACGCGCTCCACCATGGCGGCCTCGAGCCCGTGCGGAGGGTGAGCCAAGACACGTCGCGCATCCTCGACGGTGGGCGACGATTCATACAGGGCGAGGACCTTGAGCGGGGACGGTCCCAGCGAGAAGGCATAGACGATGGCCGCCGCCGGCAACAGAGACGCCAGAGGGATGACCTTTCGCTGTCGGCTCCAGTCCCGCATTCGGCCTGTAGGTGTTACGGCAACCAGGGTAGGACGGCAAGTTCCATGTCACACTCGTCAGCGTTCGTACGACGGTGTGCGCAACTGAACGTGCATTCCGGTCCTTGATGGCGGACACGATCCGCGGGGGGAGGACCCATCCGCCGAGGAACAGGCTAGATCCGACCCATGACGGCCATGGGAACGCTCTCGGCCTGGCTGGTGGCCGCGGCGATCAGTGCACCCGAGTGGGTCGTGCTGACCTTCGACGGACCGAAAGATCTCGCGGAGGAACGAAGGACGTTTCGCGTGCTGTTCGATAACGCCCTTCGCGACGAGGGCCAGCGGGTGCGAGCCACCGGCGGCAGTGCCATCTGCGGCGATGCGGCGTGCGCGCTGGGCGCGGCGCAGGCCATCGGGGTCGACCGTGCGGTCGGCGGGTCTATCGGTCGCTTCGGGTCCAAGCTCATGGTCACCGCCTTTCTCGTCGACGCGGGGCGGGAGCGACAGATGCAGTCCCGCCAGATCACCGTCGACCGCCTCGAGGATCTCGATGTGGCCGCGGTCCGCCTGGCGGCCGCCTTGGTCGGAGACTGCAGCGCCGATTCGACCGTCGAGCTCGGAAACATCACTGCGCTCGAGACCGAACCTGACCGGCGCCGGCGCGGGACGGGCGGGCTGAGTCTCCTGCTGGGCGCGATGTTTCCCCTGAGCGAGACCTACGGCGGAGCGAGCGGCGGGCTCGGCGTCGACCTCGGCTACTGGTTCGAGACGCGTCACTTCGCGATCGAGCCCACGCTCGGGTTCCGCGTCTCGACCGACGCGGGCGGCGAGCGACGCTTCTACGAGGTTCCGATCGACATCGGCGGCTACTTCATCGCCGGCCGCGGCGACGTTTCAGCGTTCTTGGGGGGCGGGGGCGGTCTGCGCTACATTTGGGTGAGAGAGCCCGGGACGGTGCGCGTGGGTTCAGTCATCCAGACCCAGCACCAGGGCGAGCTGACCGACGACCGGGCGGGCGCCGGTGTCTTCGGCCGGGCCGGTCTTCTCTTTTTGCGAACCTATCGCGTTCGTCTCTCGGTCAGCGCCCGCTACGAGGTCACGTTCATCGAGCTCAACGGCGGCGCGTTTCCCCAAGCGCTGTCCGCCCAGCTCGCGGTTCACTTCTAGGAGACCGCCATGAGACGCTGGATCTTCGTTCTTTTCGTGACGGTAGGCTGTGACCTCGACCTGGACCGGCCGGACCTGATCGACTACCGGTCCCCGAGCTGCCGAGGCGATGCGGCCGAAGTGGGCGGCACCTGGACCATCACCGGCCGCGGCTCCCGCAGCGGATGTGACGACGAAAACCTGAACGCGCCAGGCCTGACCCTCGGTTCTACGGAGCTGTCGGTCACCCAGAGCGACTCCGCGCTTTTTTCCGCGGGGCCGTCCGCGGGTTTCTTTTTGTCGGGAGAAGTCGAAGGCCTGTGTGTTGGCTTCATCTCCGAGGAAACATGGGAGGACGAAACGTTGACCTATTTCTTCTCGGGAGAGGTTCGGGACTTGACGACGATCGTGGGCACCTTCGAGGGGCGAGGTCCCGAAGACTGTAAAACCGCGGGAAGTTTCGAAATCCAGCGGCGTCCGTGAGCGGGCGGTCTCGGCTTGCTCGAACCGGTGGGTCGCGAGACGGTATGCTGGCCGCAGCTTGACGCGGCCACACTCTAAGTTTAGAACGAGTCTAGAAATGAGCGAACTAAACCCAACGAAGAACGACCTAGCCCTCGACGTCCGCACGAAGATGGTGGACCTCCTCAACGCCCGCTTGGCCGACGCCATCGATGCCCACAACATGGTGAAGCAAGCGCACTGGAACGTGAAGGGTCCCAACTTCATTGCCCTCCATGAGCTCTTTGACGAGGTCGCCGATCGCTTGATCGAATACGTGGACACGATCGCCGAACGCGCCGTCATTCTCGGGGGCATCGCCCAGGGCACGACGCAGGCCGTGGGAGCCAATACGAGCCTCACGCCCTATCCTCTCGAGCTGCAGAATTCAGGGAAGACGGTGGAAACGCTCTCCAACGCACTCGCCGACTTCGGAGCCAAAGTTCGAAGCTCGATCGATGCTGCCGACGAGGTGGGCGACAAAGATACCGCCGACCTGTTCACCGAGGTGTCGCGCGGCGTCGACAAGGACGTGTGGTTCATCTCGGCCCACGCCTCCTGAGCCTAGTCGAACCAGCCGTGCACGTACGTGCGGCCTCTTTCGGCTTCGAAGACCCATAGGCGCCGACCCCGCTCATCGACCCCCACCCGATAGTCCCGCTGCAGGGGCTCGGCGCACCACCACTCGCCTTCGAGCCGTTCGAAGGTGGTCAACGTCAACCCGTGCTTCGAGCGCAGCGGCTCCGGATTTTCGGCCAAGCGACTGGGGCGAGGCGGAAGCGGAGGTGGAGGTTCGTCCTCCGCTTTTCGCGGGATCGGCTTCGGCCAGGCTCGAACCGACGAGGACACGTTTTCGGTCACCGGGGCGGCACAGCCGGTGACCGACAACCGCTCATCGACGTCCGGCAGAGACGACAACTCGACCGGTTCCGACCACGGAAGTCGCACGAGTTGCGGACCGGCTGGAGAACGCTTTTCGACCCGCGGTTCCGCCAGCGCCCGTTCGAAGTCGAAGGGGACGAGCCGCCACGCGTTCTCCGGTCGATGGGTATCGACGAGCTCCGCTGCGCCCACTGCGTCGGGACCGAGGCGGGCCTGCAGCCGACTGATCAGGCCCGCAGCCTCCTCGATCTTCTTGGGCGCCCGGTGGAACAGATCGAGTTGAAGGCCGGGATCCGAGGTGACGGCCGTCGCCTCGAGGACCAAACTCCGCACGAAGCCGATCACGGCGAGCTGTTCGCGCATGATCTCGAAGATCAGCTTCGGATCGCGGGTCGGGCGCGCGAAAGAGAAAGAAAACGGCTTTCGCCGGCGCGACGAGCGGGGTCGCAGGACGCCAGCATCGACCGTCCGCTCGTGGTCGGGCTCGTAGTCCAAGACGAGCTTCACCTCGGCGGTTGCTGCGTGCCGGGCTTGGAGTCGCGCACACAAACCCGACAGCAATCGGCGCACGACGAAGAGAAGCGGTTCCAGCTCGTCGGTCCCCTGCTCCAGGTCGAACGATTCCCGAATCTCGGGCGGGGGCACGTAGGCTTCGAGAGGCCGTCGTACCTCTGCGCGTGCTCGACGCAGCAGCGTTCGCCCTGCGGCTTCGAACCGCGCGGGAAGGGCCCGCTCAAAGAGCAGCAGCATGTCGCGCACCGTCTTCCAGCCGAGCGTATGGGCGATCCGAACGGCTTCGACGAGCTTGGTTTCCTCTCGCTGGTCGGGATCCCGGCGACGATCGGTCCAGGCCAGTGCCATCAAAGGGAGCGGCGCCAGCGCTCGGCGGCTTTCTCCGGGACGCACGACGTGCTCGACCGAAGCAGGCGTCTTCGTCGCGCAACTGCGGACGAGCGTCTGCGCGGTCTCGACATCGTCGGCGATGGCGATCGCCGCTTCGTGCCCGCGCTCGGCGAGCCGCTGTCGGATCGCAACGGCGATCGACGGCTCGTCGTTCGCGCCGAGCGTAGTCGCGAGCGAGGCTCGACTGGCCGACAGCTCCATCGCGATGATGTTCGGCGGCTGAACTTCCACTTCGGAGCTGAAGAGGAGCATCGTCTCCGCCGCGGCTTCGAGTCGCTCTCGCTCGCGCTCCCTGCGCTGGTCGCGCACATCCAGGTCGGGGCATCGGGCTCGGGCTTCACTCTCCGTCATGCCGACGCGAATCCCGGCCTCGGATGCGGCGCGGTCGGCGGCGACGAGAATCCAGCGGCCCCGAACCCATGCCCGGACTCCGCGAGGCATCACGGGCGACGCCCCTTCGAACGCACACTCCAACGGCAGAGCCGCCAGCTCCACCACACCCACTCGAACCATACATGTGTTCAGTAGGATCGAGGTTTAGACCCCGTGAAGAGATCGGAAGCCCCGCGTTTCGCGATTACGACCAGGGGATCCGATCTATGACGGACATATTCTGTCTGCTCTAGGGCACGAAGGCCGCGCGGATCGTGCCCCCCTGCTCGACGACCAGCGCCTGATTCGCCCGCACGTCTCCCAGGCTTTGGACCTCGCCATCCGGCCAGTCGATCGTCACGTCGGCCGCCCCGGTGTCGCCGCCCAGTCCGAAGTGGAGCCAACGACTGGGCTGCGTGTTGTAGTGACCTTCACCGCCGACGACCTGTCGAATCTGAGAGCCGACCGATGTTCGCAACCTGACCTTCGCCCCGACGGCATCACGCAGCGTCCGACCTTCGAGTCGAACGCGGAGCCATCGACCCACTCCGGCATCGTTTCTGAAGACACGCCAGCGGCTCGGATTGGCCTCGGTTCGAAAACGGCCGCCGGGCATGAAGAAATCGAGATCTCCATCGCCGTCGAGGTCGGTCCAAAGGGTCGGCCCGGGCCGAGCGATGTCGATGCCGGTCGTGGCCTGAGCCTGCCGCACGAAGACCTGATCGTCACCTTGACGATAGAGCTCCAGCTTCGTTCCTCCCCGAAGGCGCGAGACCGCCAGGTCCAGCCGACCATCCTGATCGACATCGACCCACGCGGCGTGGATCTCGTCTTCCGCCCATTCCAACCCGCGTACGCGACTCTCCTCGGCGAACGCCGTGCCGTCGCCCGGGTTCACGAACAGGAGAGTCCGGTCGCTCTGCAGATAGTCGGGATGCCCGATGGTGGGCGTGATCAGGTCGAAGTCCCCGTCGTTGTCGAAGTCGCCGAAGCTGCAGCCAAAACCGTTGCCCCCGATCGGGACCGGCCAGCGCCGGCCCCCGAAGTCCAGGGGGGGCTCGTTCTCGATCAGCGAGCGCGGATCGAATCGATCGGTGACGGTCCCCCTCAGGGTCGCCGAAACACCGAGCTCGGCACCCACGTCGACCAGCTGGAGCTCACCATCGTTTCGCCAGAGGAGGTTGTGGTCCCAGTAGCGGGGAGGACTGCCGAGAGCCGGTCGACCTGCACCGTAGTTGTGGACGAATAGGTCCACGTCACCGTCATCGTCATAGTCGGCCATCGCCAGTCCGTAGGCTGCACGACCGGTGGTTTCGGGATTTTCGTCGGGGGGCTCGGATGCGGTCAGGGGGTTCAGCTGAGCCGGCAGCTCTACCGGCCGGAACGAGCCATCACCGAGGTTTTCGTAGAACCGGTCGAGGGTGGGGTCGGTCTGACCGATCGCACCGTCGCTCCGCAGGATCTGCGCATAGAAGTGGCCGACGTAGAGGTCGAGGTCGGCATCACCGTCCAGGTCGACGAGTGCGACCGCTGCGGGTTCATGGTGGACTCGGCCGGCCAAGCTCACCCGAATGAGAGACGGCAGGAGCCCTCTCGTTCCGGCGAAGGTGAAGCGACCCCGACCATCGTTGAGCCACACGCCATCCTCGCCTTGCCGGGACCGGACCCCGGTCAGCGCGACCAGGTCGGCATCGCCGTCACCGTCGACGTCGCCGAAAACGGCGAGGGTCATCTCGGCTTCGGCCAGGCCGCTATCCGCCGTGATATCGTCGAAGCCGAAGCCGCCGTCACCGGCGCGGTTTCGGAAGAGGCGAGGACGGAGAGGCGTCGACGTCACGGGGACGGTGAAGAGATCGTCGTGACCGTCTCCATTCACGTCGACGAGCATCGCCCGGGAGTCCGGTCCGACGTCGACGAAGCCGGCAGTGGGGCTGACCTCCGCGAACCAGGGGGCTTCGAGGGCAGCGACGGTCGTCGTCGTGATCGGACCGACGTGCTGATAGAAGGCGGGCTCCGTCGCGGCGTCGGCTCCGCCAGCCCCGGCGTCGGTCGAGGACGCACCATCCACCACCGACGCATCGAGCCCCGAAGATGCATCCGGTCGTACCACGGCATCGGCGGCCGGCGCTCGGTCGCCCGCTCCTGCCGCGTCGACGCCTCTCACGTCGGTCGCCGAGTCTCCGCAACCGACGACAAAGATGAGCGCTGCCCAGCTCGATACCCGCACGAGACGACAAAGGCCGAGGAGACCACGACCGGCAACCCCTTTTCCCGGAGTCAGCGACGGCTGCCGATCGGCCGGGCGGGGACCCCGGCGACGATCGCCCCCGGCTCGACGTCTCGGGTGACGACGGCGCCCATCCCGACCACCGCGCCGTCCCCGATCATCACACCGTCGGTGATGCCGGCGCCGCTTCCGACCCACACGTCACGACCGATGCGGATCCCTCGGGACCGCACCGGCTGCTCCCGGATCGTGCGCTCGGGGGACAAGCCGTGATCGAACGCGTAGGCGCGAACGCCCGACGCCAGACGACTATCGTCGCCGATGTCGATCCCCGCCGAACCGCCGTCGAGATGAACGCGCGGATTGATGCTCACGCGCCGACCCAACCGGACCGGGCCGTGAACGAAAGCCTCGGCCGCCACGAAGCTGTGGGCCCCGATGACGACGGCCCGCCCCGGTTCGGCAAAGATCCTCGCCTCGGGAGCGATGAACGCGGTGGCATCGACGGACACCGTTTCCAGCGTCATGAGTCGAGCCCTCACCCGGGCCTGCCAGGGCTCGGCCCACGCTCGATGCTCGGGCTTGAGGCGCGCGTAGAGCCACGGCATCCAAGACAGACGTCGCCGGTGCTGTACGCGATACCGTCGAGCATCGGTCATGGGGCGGACTCGAGACGAAGCCCCACGGGGTCGATGCCGACGGGAAGGCGTTCGATGCCGACGTCCCGCCCGAGCTGGTCGGCATCGACGTCGGCGGGAAGCCAGGCCACGGCCACGTCGCCGCCCCCGGCGCCCGATGTCTTGGCCACGCCGCCGCGGTTCATCGCCGCCCGCGCGAGGGCCTGCGCGGACTCGGTGACGATGGGAACGCCGGCGGAGGATCCGAGTCCGTCGAGCGCACGGAGGTAGCGGGCCACCGCGCTGCGAAATGGATCGAACCGGCCACGGGCGTAGGCCGTGATCCCTTCTTCGGCCAGCTCGACCAGCACAGCGTGCCAGCGCTCCCAGTCGGGACTGGCCCGGCACTTGGCCACCAACTCCGACGTCGTGACCGGCGGCCCCAGCCGGAAGACGTGAAGCGTGACGTTGGCGAAGCCGCTTCGTGCGGGCGCCACTGGACCGGGTTGACGCCCGAGCACCACGACCCCCCCGTGATAGCTGGCGGCGACATCGACCCCGCTGCCCGTCCCTCCCGAAGCGACGGCGTGACCGGCGAGAGCAACCGAGAGAACCTCGTCGTCGGTCGACGCGAGCAGGATGGCGGCCGACGTCACCGCGGTCGCCGCCGATGACCCGAATCCGTACTTTCGGCCGTGGTCGTCTCGGAACGCGCGCGTGTCGACATGGACGCCGCGCTCGGCCGCGGGGCTCCCGATCGACGACCGGACGCCGGCGATCACCGGAGACTCGGTTCCCCCGGGCGGCATGGCCCGCGCGTGTGCGCGAACGTCGACCGCGGCCACCAGAGCTCGGCCAGCCTGCGTGACGGCGTACTCGCCCAAGAGCAGCACCTTGCCCGGCGCCGAAACGATCACGACCGGCCTTCGACGAGGCTCGCGTCGCCCCCCGGCCGGCACGACCGGATCTCGTCGACGCCGTCCGCGCCCCGGAGTTCCGCCGCAACTTCGTCGACTCGGGAGAGCGGAGTGAACACGACGACGTGCGGACCGGCGTCGATGGTGAAACACACGGGGACGCCGTCGGCGCGCATCCCTCGTACTCGATGGATCAGCGAAACGGTGGGCGGCTCGAAGTACACGAGACCCGGGCGAGCCGCAAAAGCGTTGGCGTGCATCGCCAAGCAGTTGCCCTCCACGATCGCGGCCAGCGCGTCGAAGTCCGCCTCGCGGAGCGCGGTCTCGGCGCGGTCGAGGTCGACGGCGACGAGCTTCAGCCAAGCCTCGTGGTACGGGCTGGTCGTTCGCGTCAGCTCCATGCCGTCGGTCGAGCCCACCGACTTCGGGGTCGACCGTACGACGCACACGACCGCCCCGAGCTCCAGGCGCGAACCGAGGACTGGCTCGGCATACGGGTCAGGCTCTTCCCCTCGGATCTTGACCAGCCCCCCGAAGATCGACCGGGCGGCGCTTCCCGAGCCTCGACGCGCTAGCCGACTGAGCTCGCGTCGGTCGGGGGTCGCACCGAATGCTGCGGTCGCCGCCACGGCCAGCGCGGCGAAGGCCGAGGCCGAAGACGCCAATCCCGCGGCGGTCGGGAAGTCGTTTCGACTCTCGACCCGCACGCGTTCCGTGCGGCCGGTCGCCCGGCGAACGATGTCCACGAAACGAGACACCCGGGCGAGAGCCCGACCCGACTGGGGCTGGCCGTCCAGCACCAGAGCATCGTCGCCGGCCTCCGGTGCCAGCTCCACGGTGGTCTCGGTATCCAGGCCCTGGAGCGTCAGCGACAGACTTCCGGCGGCGGGTACGTTGTCGTGGACCGTCCGCTTTCCCCAGTACTTGACCAGGGCGATGTTGGCGTGGGCTCGGGCCGTGGCCATGGAGCGAAGGCTGTCCCGCGGTGACGCTCGAGCCAACCGGGAAAAGGAGCAAACCGATCAGACCGTGCGTTTGGGGCGAAAGGCGGAACGGAGCTCGCGCTTCCTCAACCGAATGGCACCCGGGGTGACCTCGACCAGCTCGTCCTCGTCGATGAACTCGATCGCCTCCTCGAGGCTCATGTCCTTGATCGCGGTGACGATCACGGCCTCGTCTTTTCCGGCGGCGCGGATGTTGGTGAGCTTCTTCTCCCGGCAGACGTTCACGTCGAGGTCGTTCTCACGGGCATGCTCGCCGACGATCATGCCCTCGTACACTTCCGTGCCCGGCCGAATGAGCATCTTGCCTCGCGGCTGTAGGTTGAAGATCGCGTAGGGCGTGGCGGTGCCGGCTCGGTCCGAAACGAGGGCTCCCGTCGGACGACGCGCGACCTGGCCTTGATGTGCGGCCCAGCCATCGAAAATCGTGTTGAGAATGCCGGTTCCCCGGGTATCGGTGAGGAACTGGGAGCGGTAGCCGATCAAACCGCGCGACGGGATCCGGTACTCGAGACGGACACGGCCCCCGTGATTGCGCATGTCAAGCATCGAACCCTTCCGCCCCGACATCTTCTCCGTGACGATTCCCATGTGCTCGTCCGGGATATCGATGATCGCTCGCTCCATCGGCTCCTGCAGCTCGCCGTCGACTTCACGGGACACGACCTGCGGCTTGGACAGACCCAGCTCGAAGCCTTCGCGCCGGAGCGTCTCGGCCAAGACGGCGAGCTGTAGTTCGCCGCGGCCGGAGACCTCGAACTGGTCCGGTAGTTCGGTGTCCGTCACGCGGATGGCCACGTTTTGCTCCGCCGCTCGGAGGAGCCGCTCTCGGATCTGGCGACTGGTCACGTACTTGCCGGAGCGGCCGGCCATGGGGGACGTATTGACGGAAAAAATCATCCGCAGGGTCGGCGGGTCTACGCGGATGCGTTCGAGCGAGGGCACTTCGGGGTCGGCCACGATGGTGTCGCCGATCTGGACTTCATCGACGCCGGCCAAAGCCAAAATGTCGCCGGCCGAAACCTCGTCGGCTTCGACCCGCCCGAGCCCTCGAAACGTGAAGAGCTTGGTCGTTCGAAAGGGCAAGACCTTGCCGCCGTCCTGATGGAGGTAGACCTGACTATTGCGCTTGACCGAGCCGGCCACCACTCGGCCGATGGCAACCCGTCCCAGGTAGTCGTCGTACTCGGTATTCGCGATCAGCACCTGAAGTGGTTCTTCACGGCGGTCTTCAGGCGCCGGCAGCTCGGCGAGCACCGTTTCGAAAAGGGGGCGCAGGTCGGTGGAGTCGTCGTCGAGCGAGCTCTTGGCCACGCCGTCGCGGCCGATCGCATAGACGACCGGAAAGTCGAGCACGTCTTCGTCGGCCTCAAGGTCGATGAAGAGGTCGTAGATCTCGTCCAAGACCTCCTGGGGACGGGCGTCCTGTCGGTCGATCTTGTTGACGACCACCACGACCGGAAGATGGGCGGCGAGGGCTTTCGAAAGCACGAACCGAGTCTGAGGGAGCGGTCCCTCGGCAGCGTCCACCAGCAGGAGTACTCCGTCGGCCAGCTTCAATACCCGCTCGACTTCGCCGCCGAAGTCGGCGTGGCCCGGCGTATCCAGGATGTTGAGCTTCGTGTCCTGAAAAGTGACCGCCGTGTTCTTGGCCAAGATGGTTATGCCCCGCTCGCGCTCTTGATCGTTGCTGTCGAGCACGCGCTCGACCCGAGCCTCGTTGGAGCGAAAAATCCCGGCCTGGCCCAGCATCGCATCGACGAGGGTCGTCTTGCCGTGATCGATGTGGGCGACGATGGCGAAGTTTCGAATGTCTTCCCGCGGGGACACGCGCGGCATGAACACCGAGGCGCCGGGAAGGTCAACCAGTTCCCCGCGGGGCGGCTAGAGCAGACCTCCCCGTCGGCGAAGCCACCATTCTGCGGTCAGGAGCCCGAGGAGAAGCAGAAGCGGCACCGGACCGTCCCATATGGACAAGGTTAGGGTTCGATCGACTTCGACGCGCCGAGGATCCTCGAGCGCTATCGGTTTCAGAGGCTCACGGACGTCGGTGTAGGTTCCACCCGAGGCTTCGGCGATCGCCTTCATCAGGTCGGGCCGAGGGAAGGGCGACTGCATCTCGACGTCGCTCGCCTGGACGATCACGGGTTCCCGCGCAGTGCCCACCGACTCCCCGCCGTCGTAGGCGCGAATCTCGAGCAAATAGCTGCCCGGTGCCAGCCCGTCGAAGCTGAGCACCGCCAGACCGTCGGGTCCGGTCGTGACCGCCTCGCCCCGGCCCTCGACCTCCGCGTCGAGAGGCACGAGTGAGGCTTCCACCTCGGCGCCTTCAATGCCGGAGTAGTCGAGGCCGAGCACACGGATCTCCGCGGATACCGGCTCATCCCGATAGACCACCGAACGGCGAAGGTCGGCCCGGACGCGGGAGAGCTCGGGATCGCGGATGAGCCAGCGGAGAGACTGCTGCCAAAAACGCTCGTACTCGCGGCCCGAAGTCCCTTGCCCGACCGCCTCATAGCGCCAAAACCACAGGCTGTCCGTAGCCACGGCCATCGAGCGCCCGTCACCTACTTCGCGGATCGACACGACCGGCGGATTGCCGGGCAGAGTGGGGTGGGCGAGCAACGCTTGCGCTCCGGGCATGAGCCCGGTCGATCCATTGAAGCCCTCGAGCTGCGGCAGGCGCTCGAACGTCGACGACGGAGCGACGCCGGGCTCCCCGATGCGAGTCACGGGATGGCGGCGGCCCTCGCCGGTGAGTCGGGGGGTGAAAGGCGCAGGGTCCCACGCCAGACCACCCCCGAGCCGTACGGGCAGAATCTCGGCGATCGGTGTTCCTGCGTAGAAGCCCGGTTCGAAGGACTGGTCACCCCCGATCATCAAGAAGCTCCCGCCGTCCAGGACGTAACGCCGGATGTTCCGGAGGTAGTGAGCCATTCGATACGGTCGGTACGAGAAGTTTTGATAGATCACGACGTCGAAGCTGGGGAGCTCGGTCGTAAACAGGTCATTCACCGGAAACGGTATGAGCGCCAGCTCGTCCTGCGATGCCTTGTGTACGTCGGTGACCGACCGGAGGATGAAAAACGATATCAGGTCGACGTTCGGATTGCGTTTGAGCAGCTCGCGAAGAAAGCGGACGTCCCACGATGGACGGCCCGCCACCTGGAGGATGCGAATGCGGTCGCGAATGACGCGCAGCACGACGTCCTTCTGATTGTTGGCTTCGATCGCCTCCCCAACCTGCACGGGCGTCGAGACCCCGTAGACCTCGCGGCCGACCTGGCGGGGCTTGAACTCGAAGGTCACCCGACCGACGCCGTCCTCAAGCTCGACGTCCTGGGTCTGCAAAACCGCCCCGTCCCGGCGGAGGGTCACCGGGACCTGAGAAAATCGAAGGCCGCGCGCCTCCACCTCCACGTCCATCGTCACCGTGTTGTGCACGAAAGCGAAGTCGTCGACGCGAACCCGACGGATGGCCAGGTCTTTGGCCGAGTCGCGACGCGAAAAGCCAATGGTGTGGATCGGCGCCTCGACCTGCTGCGCCAAGCGTTCGGCTTCCTCACGGGTCAGCCCTTCGCTATCCGCTCCGTCGGAGTAGAGGATGACGGCGCCAACGTCGCGTCCCGCCGCCTGCCACTGAAGCTCCTTGAGGAGCCGGCCGAGCTGGGTCCGGCCCTGGTCGGCGGGCAGAGGGTTCGGCTGTTCGGCGATCGGCTGCATCCCTCGGCCGAACACGTAGCTCTCGAGGGTCGCTCGCGCGCTCAGGTCACGAAAAACACGGTCGTTGTCGGTCCGATGCGCCACGACCGCCTCCGCTCGGGTTTGGTCGCGGTCGCCCAACCCCATCGACCGCGACCCGTCGTAGACCACCAAGACCTGGCCACGGATGGGGGAAACGGCCCGCAGCTCCACACCGGGCTGCAAGAACAGGATGAAAAGCAGTCCGGCCGAGGCCAGGCGCAGGACGAGCACCGGATAGCGAACTCGAGACGGCAGTCGCTGTGCGCCCCACGTGCTTCCGAGCACGGCGAGCGCCAGGAGACCGGCGGCCGCCCACCAAACCCCGAGCGGCCACTCGTTCAACCAGACGAATCGCCAGTCGTTGTAGAGGTCAGCCGTCCCCGGAGCCAGCCACGACACGAGCCACTGCAAGAACACGCCGGTCTACCTCCGCCTCCGCAAAATGAATGGCGTGTGGACGAGGTCGTCCTTGTAGTCGAGGCACAGCGCATACATCGCGATGTTGACGCCGAGTCGAAACGCCATCTCCCGCTGATCGTCGCCACCCGGAAGCACCTCGTGCTCCCACCGCCCGAACGCGTCGCGAGCCCAGGCCCCACCGAGGTCGTTGTTCGAGTAGATCACGGCGTATCGCCCCTCGAGCTGTGAGCCCCACAAATGCGGCACGGACAGCACCCGCCCCGTCTGACCGGGGACCAGGTAGAACGTCTTGAAGAGGACGTGATCGACCGGGATCGGCGCGAGTTCCTCGCGCGGCAAGAGCGCCCGGAGCGTGCGGCGCACCGAGCGGTCGAAGGCCCCTCCGGCCACGGCGTCGGCATCGTCCACCAAGAGCACGCCGCCGAACGACAGATGCCGCCGCACGTTGCGCAGCGCCGCCTCCGACCACTCTGGCTCGGACCCGGAACCCGCCCAGTACAGGAACGGATGGCGAAAAATCTGGGGCGATTCGGGCTCGAGGGCGGCCGGCTCGAGGGACACCTCGATGGACGTACGCTGGCCGATCTCCCACAGCAGGCGCCGAAGCGCGGTGGGCCGCGGGTCCCAGGTGCCCCCGGTCTTGAGCTGCCCAATGTGCAGGTCGGAGGGCGATGCCGCACGGGTCGAGCGAAGGCCAGCCAGGCCGCCCATCGGTCCCAGCAGGCCGATGCCGGCCGATCCGAGCAGTGCGCGGCGCGTCGAACAGCCGAACCGCGAACGTCGCTGTCGACGCGTCACCGCCTCATTCCTCCCGACAATAAGGCTGAGGCCAACCAATTTCGTGCCGCCGATCGCATCCGCGGAGTCCATGGCCTTCCCGCTCCATTCGTCCTAGCGTCCGGCGCATGACGTTTCGAGGTATCCGCGCGTTATGGATGGTCTTCGGCCTGTTCGTCGCCGCTCCAGCCGTGGCGGCCGAAGGCATGTCGACGGTTCTGGTCTTGCCGGCAGAAGGTGAGGGTCGAGCCCTGGGGGACGCGGCAGACGCGGTTCAGCTGCGATTTCAAGGCGTCCTGCGCGCGGCCGGCGGCACGAATGTCGTCCACACCAAGATGTATCTCCGCGTCATGGAGCGATACGCTCGTCGGTTGACGGATCTGGACGGCGACCGGCGGATCCAGACCCTCGGTGAAATCCTGGGCGCCGATGTCGTCGTCGCCACCACGGTGCGGGTCGCGGCGCCCAATACGGTGCTCGACATTCGCGCGATCCCCGTCATCTACAAGGACCTGTCGGGCAGTGAGACCCGGGGACAAGCTTCCGCCGGGTCCCTGCTGAAAGCCCTCGACCAGTCTCCGACGACGCTCCTGACGCTGCTCAAGGGTACCGGTCGTGTCCCCGACCTTTCCACGCCGGAGCCGGAGGCGATCGGCCCCCGTACGAGTTCGGAGCCCGCACTCCTGGCCTATTCAGCCTGCAACATCGCCTTGATGGCCCAGCCGCTGGGTCTGCGTAACCCTGTCGTGATCGATGACGTCGTGCTGTCGCAATCGGAAGAGCTCTGTCGGGAGGCGCTCGCCAAGGATCGTACGATGGAGCAGGCGCACGCCGAGCTGGCCCTGATTCACGCCCTCCGCGGAGAGCAAGAAAAGGCCGAAGCCGCCCTCAAGAAGGCAAAGAAATCCCGCGCCTTTTCGACCAGCTATTGGCTCGCAAAGTTCTGGGTGCTCAGCCGCTACTATGACGTCGACCTCGCGCTGACCAGCCTGCGAAAAGCCATCGAAACCAATCCTGGATTCATGCTGGGCCGCGGCTATTTGGGGGAGGCCCTGATCGCGCTCAAGAGACCGGCGGACGCGGAGACCGTTTTCCGCGAGTACCTGACGGCCGCACCTCGGCAGTCTTGGGTGATGGGTCAGATCGGATACGCGCTCGCCAAGCAAAAGCAGTACGACGAAGCCATCGAGTGGACGGAAAAAGGACTGCGCATGGCTCCCGGCGACCCCGAGCTGCTGCTCCAGCTCGCCAGCCGCTTCATCGACGCCGGGCGGTACGCCGAGGCTTCGACTCTGCTCAAACGCGTGGTCTCCCAGGGAGGGGCCCGCGGGGAAGTTCACCTGCGTTTGGGATACGCCTACCTGAAGCTCGGCAAGTTCAACGAAGCCGAGCAGGAGATGATCCAAGCGATCAACAAGGCCGACAGTTCGTCCGAGTGGAGGACGCGAGGACGGGCGCGCTACAACCTGGCCGTCCTCTGGCTGGAGTCGGATGCTCCGGAGAACGCCCTGCGCCAGCTTCGAATGGCCGTGCAGGAAGGCTTTCGCGACAAGGGAGCACTGCAGGCGCGAGCCATGGCTCCGCTTCGCACAAAGAAGCAGTTTCAGGCGCTGATGAAGGCGCCCCCCAAGACCGGTATCGCGCCCCAGTTCGTCAGCCCGCTCGGCACGACGAGCGAGTCCGGCGAGCTCATCATCGACGAATCGAAGGGCAAGAAGAAGAAGAACCCGAAGGTCCTGGAGCAGTTCTGAGGCCTCGCCAAGGGCGAGAGGCTAACCGCTCGGCGTCAGAACGACCGGAATGCTGACGAACACCGAGCCCCCATCGGGCTTCGGGAATCGCCAATACTTCGCTCGCTTCTTGATGCAGCTCTCGACGTCCGAGGAGCGGAGCGACCCGCCGAACTCGACCATCGACGTGCGCCCGTTTTCCAGGATCTCGAACTCGATGAGCAGCTTGCCCTTTAGGCTGGGGTCCCGCTTCAGGGCCCGCTCGTAGCAGCTCTTGATCGCACTCATGTTTCGTTTCATGACGCGATTGATCTGGGCGGCGGTGAGTTCGCCGTCGACTTCCGGCGCTTCGGCCACGGCACGGCCGGCGATCGATGCTTCGGTCTTCTTGCCCGACGCCACGGAGCCTCCGCCCGACGTTCCGAGCTCGCCGATCCCGACGCCTTCTCCCGAGCCCCCGCCGCGGGTGCCGGCCCCGCCGTCGGAGGCGATGTCGACCCCTTGCACGCCGGAAAAGGCGTCGGACAGGCTGGATTCGGTGTCATCACCTTCGGAGAACACGTCGGCCAGGGCCCCGCTGCTTCCCTGGCGCGTCGAGCCCAGGACCTTGAGCAACCCCTTGCCCGCGACCTTCTTTGCGAGCTCCTCTTTGGGAGCCTTGGCTGGTTTCCCGCTGCTCGCCTTGGCCGGCTTCTTCTCCGGCTTCTTCTCCGGCTTCGCCTTCTTCTTGGACGCTTCCTTTTTGGCGCCGTCGTCGACCTCGGCCACCCGCTTCTTGGGCGGCTGAGGAATGCGGTCGGGCATGATCAGCTTCTGAAAGCGCGTATCGATTTCCTCGATCGAGGTCGGCTCGACGTAGGGGAGCGAGCGGGCGTACGTCACGACGGAGACGCAGACCACGGCGACGATGGTCAAAATCGTTGCGAACTGCGTGTCGATCGTCTGCAGGAAGGAACCACGAAGCTCGGCCGGAAGGACGGGCTTGACCGGTGCTGCCGCCTGGCGCTTGAACTGAAAGAGGACGGTAACGTCGCCGATGACGACTTTGCCGCGCGCGGTGTCGGCGATCTTGACCGACCGGGCTCCACCGCGATCGACCACCGTCCCGTCGGCTTCCAGGGCCTGAAAATGGCTGACCTTCCCGCCGTCCATCTGGACCCGACCATCCATGCCGGGGAGATATCGGATGTGGTACGACGTTCCGTCGTAGTCGAAGAGGTTGAAGTTTGCGGGCAGAGCCTCGGAGCTCACGGTGAACGTGGCCTTGTTATCGGTGCCGATGGAGACCGACTCGCGACGCTTCAGCTCGCGCTCATCGATGATCTTTCCCCGCTGAACGATTCCGATCCGGAGGACCTTCGGTTCGCCGTCGCTCTTGGACTTCGACATGGGATTACCTAAAAGGGCTCCTTATCGACCGACTCGAGAATCTTGGGAATGAAGCTGTTCTTGAGCTCCAGACCTTCGAAGTTCAGGTTCGAGCGCTGGAGGATGTAGAACGCCTGCGGTTTCTGGATTCGCCCTTCGATCCTCGTTTCTGCCAATCGAACCACCCTACGTCCGCGCCTCGACTGCTGCGCCGACGCCTGGGAAGCGGTGAATACCATCAACCCGAGAGCGAAAAAAGGAACGGTCCGCCATGCGGATGACATCTGGACTCGCGTCATTTCGGTCCTGCTCCTGGAGCACCTGGCTCATCAGACGTATCGGTCCCCGATTCGGTCTGTCGGGGAGCCGCGCCGGGCGATTCGGCCTGGCTCTCCTCCGTCTCCCGAGCCTTCCTCTTGGCTTCGCGAAGACGCCGCCGCTCCTCTCGCTCCATCGCTTTCTTCTCACGCTCGAGCCCGCGTTCGGAATCCGTGATGTAGCTCTGCACTCGCTGCTGCTCGTCCTCGGAAAGGCCCTCGACCTCGGCCAGGTAGGTCTCGAGGTAGGAACGGGCCTTCTTCCAGCGATCGAGGCGCTCGACTCCGGGAAGCTGATTGTCGAGGTGGAGAACCCCGAGATTGAAGACCACCTCGTGAAGGCTCGGATCCAGACTGGACGCCTTGATGTAGGCCTCCTCCGCCTTGGCGAACTCCTTGGCGCCCTTGTAGGCGTTGCCTAGGTTCACGTAGGCCTTCGCGAAATCGGGGTAGAGGGCCAAGGCGCGGTCGAGGACATCGATCGCCCCCGCGAAGTCGTTCGCCTCGACGTAGAGCGCGCCGAGGTTGTTGTAGACGCCGGGAAGATCCTGGCGGAGCTGAGTCGCGCGCTGAAATGCCTCGACGGCCTCGCTGCGCTTGTCTCGCGCCAGATAGACGAAGCCGAGATTGCTCCAGACCCGGGCTTCTTCCGGGTCTATCTCACGCGCTCGGTCGAGAACGGAGCTGGCAAGCTCCAGCTGACCTCGCTGATAGAAGATGATGGCGAGGTTCAGCAGGGCTCCGACGTTGCGCTCGTCGGTCTTGAGCACCTTCTTGGCCTCCGCTTCGGCCTTCTCGGTCTTCTGAGCCGCGATCCAGACCGAGACCAAGCGATTACGAAGCTGGGTGCTGCCGGGATCACGCTCGATGGCCTGGAGCAACCGGCGCTCCGCTGCGTCGAAGCGACCGCGACGGACGTCGAGATTGGCGAGATTCTCGATGGCAGCCACGTACCGGGGGTCGAGGTTCACGGCCTTCTGGTATTCGGCTTCGGCTTCGTCGTACCGGCCGGCCCGTTCGAGCATGACTCCGGCGTTGAAGTGAGCCGGCGGATAGTCCGGGGCGTCGCGGGCGACCTGCTGAAAATCTGACAGAGCGGCGGACGGATCCGCGGTGGCCCGACTGAGGCCTCGCTCGAAAGTTCGGGCCGTCCCGCCCGAGAGCGTGGGGTACGCCGGAGCCGACGGCGAAGCGGCCGTCGGAGGCTGCACCTCGGGCGGCGGGGTCGCCGCTGCCTCGGACGTTGCCTCGGACGTTGCCTCGGGCGCTGCCGCGGGCGCTGGCTGGACCGGAGGGGTTGAGTCGGCCGCCGAGGACGGCGACGCCGTCGTCGTCTCGGACGAGCCGCCGGCCGGGGAATCGGGAGGCGGCGTCGAACCGCTGCAGGCCACCGCTGCGGCCGCGACGATTGCAGTGATCCAGACGGGTATGGACTCGAGCCGGCGCATCGCCCTCACCCTCCCGTCTTGGGCGCGCCGCCTGGAGCACCCGGGGTCGAGCCGCCGCGGACTCCGTCGTCGGTCGCACCGTCGCTCGGGTCACTCCCCGACGACGGCATGGAGGCCGCTCTCGGTCCCGCGTCCAAGCCCTCACCGGACACGACGTAGGTCTGGATCATCGACTTGCCCTGTTTCTGAATGGGGAACTCCCGCGGAGCGTACTTGTTCAGACCCTCGAGAATTCGCTGCGTCCATTCGTTGGTGACCTTCGTGCGACGCGCTTCCTGATAAGCCTTTCGGTACGCGGTCTCGGCCTTACGCTCCAGGATCGCCGCCCGGTCCTCGAGCTGTGCCTTGTACTCCATGGCCAGGTCCTCGTCGTTTTCGAACTCCTTCGGGATGGGAGCCGCGAAGAGCGATTCGGCGAATCGCTCGTAGCTGTGGCCCACGCGATACGATGCCGCCAGGGTCGTTTCGACCCGCTTGTAAGCGAACACCGCCTTATAGGCGTTCTCGACGTCCCGCTGCGCCTTGGCCTTGGCCTGCAGAGCCTGAACCTGACGTCGTCCCGTACCCTCGATGGCGATCGCGTCGTATGCTCGGAACTTGGCCTCGGCCAACTCGAAGGCACAGCTGGCGGCATCCGCTCCTGCTTTGCTGCGCACCGACAGTCGGCTCTGGCGGAACTCCTTCAGACAGCGTGCATAGGCCGCCTCGGCTCGGTCGAACTTCTTCTGACTCTTTTCCGCATCACCGATCTTTCGGTACGCGAGGACGAGGCGCTCTCTCTGCTTCGGGTCGCGCCGGTACGTAGCGACGAAGGACTCGAGCGTGGCGATCATCCGCGGATAGTCTTCCATCTTCTCGTAGACCAGCGCCGAGCGGAAGTAGACTTCGCCCGCGTCGTCGCGCTTGGAAAATATGGTCGCGTACTGCTTGTAGGCCGCGGCGGCCTCGTCGTACCGCTGCATGTTCTCCAGGACGACCGCCTGGTTGTACATGGCGTCGGCTCGGTTCTCCGAGTTCGGGTATCGTTCGGCGAGCCGACCGTAGGCCGAGATGGCCGTCGCGAAATCGAAGCCCTGCTCCGCGTTGATCCCGACGCGAAACAGCGCCCGTGGCGCCAGCTCCGACTTGGGATAGTCGTCGTAGATCCGCGCGTACACCTGGGAAGCAGAGTCGTAGCGCTTGACCTTCTCGAAGGCGATGGCGGCGTTGAACAGCGCCTTGTCCGCGAACTCGTGCTGGGGATTCTCGTCAACCAGTCGCACGTAGGTCTCGGCGGCCTTTTCGTACTCTCCCGCCGAGTCGTACTTTTCCGCCTGCTTGAACTGAGCGCCAACCTTGAAGACGGAAAGCTGCTCCACGAAGTCTCGACGCTGAACGTCGTCCGTCTCGCTGGCTTCGGCTACGGCCATCAGGCGATTGGACACCTTCTCCACCGCTTCCCAGTCTTCGACGGCCAGATAGCTCTCGATGATCAGGTTCGACGCGTACCGAGCCACTTCGTTGTCTGGATAGTTGCTGACGATCGACTCGAAACGTCGGCGAGCCTCTGGGAAACGGTCATGGCGGTAGTACACCTCGGCGGCGCGATACGCGATCGCCGGTGACCGAGAGCCGTCGGGAATCAACGTGAGATAGCGGTCCGAGGCAGCGACCAGCTGCCCTCGAATCTCGACGAGATCCTTCGGTGCAACCGGCTTGGCCGCGCGTTCCGCCGCGGTCTGCAGCGGATACTCCGGGATGCTGCCGGCCTCCACCTTCTGATCGATGAGCTTCTCGTAGGTAATGACGGCGGACAGCGCGGCTGCCTCCAGATGCTTGTTGTTTAGCGTGCTGTCCCGGACCGACTCGTACTGGACGGCGGCGGCGGCGAACTGGTCGGAGTAGAACAGACACTCCGCCAGGTAGAACTCGAAGTCGTAGGCGTTCGATGATTTTGGGAACCGCGTGAGGTACTGCTGGTAGGCACGCGCCGCCGCCTGATAGTTGCGGCTCGCGTCTGTGAGCCGACCGTCGGCCTTGTAGGCTTGGGCCTGCTGATGCCGGAAGATGGCCGCCGTGTACAAGGAACGCTCGGTGAGCGACTCTGCCTTTCTGATTGCGTCTTCGTCGTTCTGGTTCGCGACATACCAGAGTGAGCCCTGGGAATAGTCGGCCACGAGCTTCTCTCGGGCCACGGTCGCTCCATCGAAGTCTCGAAGCTGCTCGTGCGCGCGAACGATCCGGTCTTGGGCTTCCGGATTATCGCGGTCGTTCGGGTATTTGGCGATCGCGAAGGCCAGAACTTCGATCGCCTGCGCGTAGCGCGTCTGGTCATATAGCACTTGACCGTATTGCTTCCAAATCTCGCCAGCGTACGGCTTGTCGTCGATCGTAGCGAGAACCGCCTTGGCCTTGGGAACGCCGCCCCAAACGTCGTCGGCCAGCGAGATGGCGACGTACTGGATGGCCTCCGCCCGCAGCTCGGATCCCGAAACCCCGGTGAGCTCCTTCTGCCGATCTGCATAATCGATCAGCTCGAGAAACGATGCGACGGCTTCGTCGTAGCGGTCGAGACGATAGTAGGTCCATGCGATCTTGTAGAGCGCCTTGTCGTAGTAGGGACTCTCCGGGAAGTTCTTGACCTGAGCGTAAGCTTCGATCGCCTTCTCCAGGGAAGCGACGTCGGAACGGTCGAAATAGATCTCTCCGATACGGGTCCATACCTCGGCCCGGAAATCGCTCGTGGGGTGATTCGCGACCAGCTGTAGATAAGCCTCCAGCGCCAGCTCGGGCTGACCCTGTTCGGAGTAGCTATACCCCAGCAGGTACCAAGCAGCGTCGGCCAATCGATAGTCGGGAAATCGGGCGAGCAGTTGCCGATGGAGAGCGATGGTCGCCTCGTAGTTCGGCTCCGGGGCCACGGGTTCGGTCTCACGACGCCCTTCGTCATATGCGAGAAGCTCTTCGTCGTACTGGCGACTCGCCTGTAGGAATTCGTCACTCGATTTTTCGAAGTACAGCTCGGCCAGCCGGAACATCGCGTCGGGCGTGTACAGCGGGTCGTTGGGGTAGCGCTCGAGGAAGGCTTCGAAGCGAGCGATCGCTTCCAGGCGGCGCAAGCGCTCCTCGTCCTCGAGCTCCTGTATCGCCTGCTCGTACTGTAGGGCGAGAGCGGTCTTTTGCTGCTCGTACTGGAGCTCGATCTGGTCGCGGAGGTCGGCCGCATACGACCTGGCCACCGTTTCATAGCGCTCCATCTCCAGAGCCAGGGCCGCCACCTGGTCTTCGAAGCTGGTGATGAACTCATCCCCGACGGCGCCGAGCGGACGCTTGGGTAGCGCCTCAGTGCTGTCGATCAGCGAGCCGGGACCGCTCTCCGGGCGATCCGCGTCGTCCATTGCCGACGTGGTCGAGGTTGCGGTCGGCTCCGACGCGGTCGGTAGCGACCGCGCCCCGACGTCGGAGGTCGGCGGTTGTTCCTGCCCGCGGGCGAGGGGTCCCGCCGCGAGGAGTACGAACAGCGCGGGGAGCGCCACTGTGGACTTCGGCATCGTCATTCGCTCAAGACATCGGCGAACTCGGCCTCCAGGGCCTGCGCCTGCTCCTGATACTCGCGGATTTTCGTGTCGACGCGCTCGGTCTCGGCCTGCTTGCGAGCCCAGGCGACGTCGATCAGCCCGACGTCCGCTCGCAGCAAGAGTTCGCCAAGCTCCGAATCGACGTTTCGTAAGGTCACGTCCGCCACCGGATCCAGCACGGCCTGTGCCGCGCCGCTCACCTGGGCGTACCTCGCTTCGAGCTCCTGAAGCTGAACCGACTCTCGAGCCAGCAGCTGCTGGAGCTCGACGACCCGATCGCGGATCTGGCCGTCGATCCGGGCATCCAGCGCGTCCACCTCCCGCTGGATCGTCATGAGCTGCTGTCTCTGCTGGTCGTACCGAGTCACGAGCCCCAGCACTTCGGTGGCCACCGAGCCTCGAGCCTCTCGCAGTACGCCGAGCTCCTGGTCACGAAGTTCCTCGTACTGCGCCCTGAGCCGGGCGATCTGGAGAACGGTCGCGTTCGACTGAGCCAGGGCCCGCTGCCGCCGAAGCTGGGTGAGAACCTGGTCGAGCTGCTCTTCCAGCCGGGCGATGTTCTGCTGGCTCCTTTGAATTCGCGCCTCCATCACCTTCTGCTCCTCGTCGGAGAGCGTGTCTCGGTTGCGCGACAGCCACGATCGGACCGCCACGAGCTGGGCCCGCATCCCCGAGATCTTATAGGTGAGCTGGTAGGCCCGTAGGTCGGCCTTTTCGAACACCTCTCCCACCTCTTGGCGGCGACCCTCGACCTCGTCCGTGGTCTCGGGAAGCTGCCGAATCTCTGCGGCGACCCGCTTCAGCTCCGCATGGATCCGGTCGGCTTCGGCTTGCCGGTCCGCGGCGAGCACCTCTCGCGTCAAGCCGCGCTCCATCTCGAGGAGCGCGAGGTCGGCCGTGAGAACCCGGGCGCGCAGGGAGACCATCTGATCTCGAGGCCCTACCAGCCCGGGAAACATTCGATACTTCTGCTCGCCGGCCAGGGCCTCTCCCAGAAGCTCGACGAGTTCCCGGCTCTCCGCGAGATTCTTCCGCGACCGCACGAGATCGCTCTCGATGCGGACGGCTCGAGTCAGACCTTCCTGCTCGAGCGCATACTCCACGGCGATCTCGGGCAGGTCGCCCGGACGCTCTTGCCGCTCGAGCTCACTCGCTACGAGCGCATCGAAGAAAGCGTCCGTATCCGCGGACCGACGCAGGAACGAACGTAGCTCACCTTGGGCCTGCCCGTACCGATCGATGATGCTCTCGAAGGTCTGGTAGGCCGTCTCCGGAGCGCCCAGGCGAATCTGGAGGTTGCCTTGAAGGATCCGGGCGTCGGGGTACAGCGTCGGGGAGGGTACCGTAGCCATGAGAAGCTCGGTGGCATCCAGGGCACGCTCGTACTCTCGACGCTCGACTCCGGGATCCGACGCCTGATTGGCGGCCCGAACGTGGGTCCAGGCCTTCTCGTACAGCATCTGCGAGTAGAGCGCCGAAGACGGCTGCAAGTGCCCGTAGGCTTCGTCGCTCGCCTCGATGTGGCCGAGCTCCTGGTGGAGGCGTCCGAGCGACAGCCAGGCGAGCTCGCGCAGGGGACGCGTCTCGTCATCGGTCGGATCGAGCAGGTCGAGGACCTGACGGAACTCACCGATGGCGGCGGGATAGTTGTTCATGCGAACGAGGGTGACGCCGGCGTAGTAGCGGGCCCGCGGCCCCTGTTTCGAGGTGCCCGACACCCGGCGAAACGTCTCGAGAGCCTCGGGCAGGCGAGTCGAGTCCGTCCGAGCCGCGGCGAACAGCGCCTTTCCGTACGCATACTCGAGTTCGGGCCGGGCCTGGATGACCCCGGCCGGGAGGTAGCCCAGCACCCGGTCGAGATCATCGAAACGCCCATCCTTGGCCACGAGCTCGAGCAACCCCTCGACGACCTCGTCCAGCCGGTTTCCGGTCGAACGCGGCGCGACCTCTTCGTAGTAGCGCCAAGCGGCTCGATCGTTACCGGAGAGCCGCAGCGCTTCCGCGAGCTTGAAAACGGCCTCGTCGCGTCGGGGGTGCGTGCGCAGGGCCGGGTCTTCAACGACATCGATCAGAAGGATCGCCGCTCGAAGATAGTCCCCGACGATGAACTGCACCTCGGCATCCCCCAACCGAGCGTCCATGCGGCTCACGCCCTGCTGGGCACTGATGTGGGCGCTCTGCGAAGCCCGCTCCAGATCCACGCGCATCTGTCCGATGCGGCGATCGACATCGTCGGCGAGGCTCCGGCCCGCCTTGGTATCCGAAGCGCTCGCCCGGACGCTCGTCGCCAGAGCGAGCGTCGCGGCGGCGGCGATGCAAGCCCTTCTCGTCATGGCTGCGTGGAACCGGGTGCCTTCGTCTGATTTGCATCGACGGCTGAGTCGGTCGTCTCGGCCGCTTGCGCATCCTGCTTGACCTTCACGTCGTAGCGTACGGCCAAGCGCTCGGTCACGTCGGTCGTGAACCCACCCTTTTCGTAGGCGACGACCTTGACCGTAGTCATCCGACCCTCTTCCGCAGTGAAGGCGAAGCTGCTCGGGATCCGGAACTTATAGGCCCGAAGATAGCTGAACACGCCGTAACCGCTGCCCTGGAAGTGCATCATCACCGAGAGGTTGTGATTGCCGGGTACGATGCTGCCGTTGAAGAGTTCGATCTCCCGCTGATTATCCAGGCTGCCGTCGGTGGCCGCCTTAGAAAACAGTGGCGACCCGTCCAGCGAGTAGTCGAGCCGAGTGAGGTTGAAGGCACTGCCCACATCGTTGACGTGCATGATTCGGGCACGGGCTCCCGAGATCACGCCGTTCAAGACCGTCTCTCGGAGGATCAGCAGCCGAGCCTTGCTCCGAAAAACCTGCTCTTTGAGCTCGTTCACGCGCTCTTCCAGCCCCCGAAGCCGGATCGCCTGGTCGGTATCCTCGACGGCGGGACGCATGGGCTCCGAGGTAGCTTCGGCATCGGCGGCTTCTGCTCCATCGGTCTCGTCGCCGGCCTCGGCAGCCGCGGACTCGGACTCCGGCGGCGGCTGAGCATCGGATTCGGTCTGGGCAGAGGCCGGCACTGCGACGAGACACAGGGCGGCGAACATCGGGACAGTGAAACGGATCGTCACGGCACTACCTCGCCGGCCCCGAGGCGACCCCGAAGCACGGCCGCGCCAACCCTAGCATCAAGCCGTCCTGTCCATAACAGACCGGCCGGAAAAGGTGGTCCGGGGCTCGCGGCAACGGTCCAACGAAGCGGGTTCGATTGCCTTGCGACCACATCCGCCGTTCCGATACCACCGGACCAATGACCAGCGAAGTCCGTCGGCGCCACGACGAAGCCGTCCAAAAGGGTGATGCTGGTTACGAGGATCCGGAGACCGGTTTGTTCGTGCTCACATCGGCGTTTCTGAAGCGCCGCGGCTACTGCTGCGGGCGTGGCTGTCGTCACTGCCCGTATGGTCCGGAGGAGCAGCGGCGGGCGGGGCGCCCCGGCTCGGAGAGCTAACGGGCGGAGTCGACCAGGCGAATCGGGGTGCGCGGATCGATGCGATACCCACTACGGTCACCCACGATGGCGCCTCCAAAGCCCATCTTCCTCAGGGTCGAGATGGCAACCTTCAAGCGGTTCTTGGCCGACGAAACGGAAATGCGCTGATCGGGCCAGCCCGCAGCGAACAATTCGTCGCCGGGAATGGGCCGACCCGGGTGCTCGATCCGCTGTCGGGCGAGCTCGACCAGGAGCCTCCGCAAGACCGGACGACGCTCACAGCCGACCGTCGGCGAGTCGGGCGCTCGGAACCAGGCGCCGTCGGCCGCGACCTCGACCACCCGCCCCGGCTGATGGTCCGCCGGTCGGGGGCGGCGGAGCTCATTGAGGGCTTGCGCGAGCAGGGCCCGCTGCACGTGGCGCTCGGGTCCCGCCCACAGACGCGCAGTCCCGGCGTCCCGGGCCAGAACCTTCGCCCGTTCGGCCCGCGTCTCCGCACCTGCGGTATCCCCGCGGTCGAGGGCCCAATGGGCCTCGCTCATGGAAACGAGGGCTTCGGCCAATTCGAGGAGCGGCAGCACGGCCCGCGAGCTCGTCACCCGGGCCGAAGCCAACCGACGTTGGGCTCGAGCCCCGTGAAACCAGCGGCCTTCCGCCGCAGCGCACAGAGCATCGAAGGCGACGGCCTCCTCGACTTCACGTTCGCGGAGGAGCGTCTGAATCGCGTGGTCCAGGTGGCTTATCGCCGCCGAGCCGTCGGGCCCGCAGCTTTGCACCCAACCGAGAAAGCCGCGGCACCGGGCTTCGAGCTTCGTCGACCCCTCGGGACCTCGGGCCCAACGGCACGCCGCGGCCAGGCGCGTCTCGGACAGGGCGCGGTCGCCCTGGATGAACGCGGCCAACCCCAGCCAGAGGAAGGCCTCGATGTCGATCGGATCGGCGACCCGGCCCTTCTCCGCCGTCGCCAGCGCGGCATGAAACAGGGGTCCCGCTTCAGCGGGGCGACCTCGGGCGAGACACACCTGGCCGAGGAGCACCACCGCAGACCGTAGGTCGGCCCCCGGCCGCTGACGAAGCGAAGAATGCGCCCAGCGGGCCAGCTTCTCGGCGCGGTGGAGCCGGCCGCGCCGCGCGGCGCGGTACCCGAGCTCGAGGGCCCGATGGGCCGCTTCGCTCGATGCGCGGTCGAGGTTCGCGGGGTGAGACCAGTTGGCCCCAGGCAGCGGGGTCAAAGCCCCGGCATCCCCCCATACGGAAACGGCTTCGGACCTGGTCACCACGGGGAGGTCTACCCGGAGGGAGGGCGTCTCGGGCCTGAAACTTTTTTTCCTGATCAAACTGTCGCGGTCGCGACAGGACCGGCCGCCTGACCCGCCAGAAGATAGGCAAAAATCAGGGGGGCGACGATCGACGCATCCGACTGGATCATGAACTTGGGCGTCCCGACGTCGAGCTTTCCCCACGTGATCTTTTCGTTGGGAAGGGCCCCTGAATAGCCACCGTAGCTCGCCGGAGCGTCGGAGATCTGAGCGAAGTAGCCCCAAAACGGCACGTCGTCGCGCTGGAGGTCCTGGATCAGGCACGGAACGGCGCAGATCGGAAAGTCCCCGGCGATGCCCCCCCCGATCTGGAAAAAGCCAACGCTGGGGAGCCCGCGCTTGGCCCCGTGGTTGTCGAGGTACCAGCGCATCAGATGCTCCATCTGCTCGGTCCCGGTCCGGACGCACGCGTGACCAGGGACCGCTCGGCGAAACACGGCGGCGGCGAAGAGGTTGCCGGTCGTGCTGTCCTCCCATCCCGGAGTGTAGATCGGAATGCTCATGTCCCGGGCCGCGACCACCCAGCTTTCGACCGGGTCGCGGGCGAAGGCCTCGTGGACTCCAGGGCTCTCGAGAATGCGAAACAGGTACTCCGACGGAAAGTGACTGCGACCTTCCCGTCCGGCGGCCGACCACGCGTCGATCAGGCGCTTCTCCAACTCGCGCATCACCGTCTCCGGAATGCACGTGTCGGTGACCCGGTTCATCCCGCGCTCGTACAGAGCCTTTTCGTCCTCCGCCGAGAGCGACATCCAGTCGGGCACGAACTCGTACTCGGGCCCGGCGAAGAGGTTGAAGAGGTCTTCCTCCAGATTGGCTCCCGTGCAGCTCACGGCGTGGACGTAACCGGTGCGGATCAGCGGAGCCAGCAGTCGTCCGAGTCGCGCCGTACTCATCGCGCCGGCCAGCGTGACGAGCATCTTTCCCCCGGCGAGCACATGCTGCTCCCAGGCTCGCGCGGCGGCGACGACTTCCCGGCTATTGAAGTGCAGAAAATGGTCCTCCATGAAGGACCGTACGCCGTCCAGGTTGCGCATGGGCCAGCAGCGTGGCCTCTGGGACGACCGATATCAAGGCGCTGGGTCGAGTGCCTTTACCCACGTCTCAGGCCCGGAGTAGATGGGCGGCGGAGGCACGCCCATGAGCGACCACGAACGACTGGCCGAGCTGGAGCTCCGCTACATGGAGCAGCAGGAGGTCCTGGAGGAGCTCGACCGCCAGCTCATGGAGGCGGACCGCACGATCTCCCTTCTCCGGCGTCGCCTCGAGCGACTGGAAACGACGAACGAGGAGCTGGTGCGAATCGTTTTGCCGCCTTCCAACGAAAAACCCCCCCACTACTGATCGGGATAGAGAAGCCATGCCTGCCGAGCTTCGGCAAAGGCGTCGACCTCCTGATCGAGTCGAACCGCAATCTCGTCGAAGCTCACCCGCGCCTCGATCATCGAGCGTATCTCGTCGGTGCCGAAGAGCAGGTCGATGGCCAGCCGATCGGACACGAACTCGTACGGTTCGGTCCTCCAGGCGAACGATGCTTCTCCCCCGACCGACCACAGGAGAGCGGCGGCCGAACGGACCGACCGGAAGCGGTCCCGGTCGACCACGTGCAGCTGGAGTCCTCGACATGTCTGCCCGCCGAACTTCTGGAACATGGGCTTGAACTCGGTCGGTCGGAGGCGCACGCCATCCGAGACCAAAGGTGTGGCCGCCCGTCGCCACGCCTCCGGATCGACCCACGGCGCTCCCACCAGCTCGAAGGGACGCGTCGTCCCGCGCCCTTCCGACATTTGCGTTCCTTCGAACAAGCACTGGCCCGGATAGACGGTCGCCGTATCCAAGGTGGGCATGTTGGGTGACGGCTGGACCCAGGGCACGCCGGTGTCGTCGAAGAAGCTCTGTCGCGACCAGCCCTCCATCCGCACCACTTCGAGCTCCAGATCCAGGCCGCGTTCATCTTTCGTCATCACCGCGAGCTCGCCGAGCGTCAGTCCGTGGCGGATGGGTACGGTGAGCTCGCCGACGAAGGATCGAAAGCGCTCGCTCAGGATGGGTCCCTCCAGGTCCGCCCCGCGCCCCCCCAGCGGATTCGGACGATCCAGGATCACGACCGACACCGAAGCTCGGGCGGCCGCCTCCATGACGTAGGCCACGGTGGCGGCATACGTGTAGTAGCGAGCCCCGACGTCCTGGAGGTCCACGACGACAACGTCCAGGCCGGACAGATCGTCGGCCGAGGGTCTCAACGACGATTCGTCGTCCCCGTACAGGGAGAGGACCGCAGGTCCGCTCGACCCCACGGGCTCCATGTCCTGGGCCACGCCCGAAAAGCCATGCTCGGGTCCCAGGAGCAACGGAACGTCGATACCAGCCGACAGGAGAAGGTCGAGTGCGTGATGAAGATGGGCGTCGACCGATGCCGCGTGGGCCAACAGACCCACCCGACGGCCTTTCAGTCGGGAAAACGACTCGCGGGCAAGGATGTCGAGACCACAACGGACCTGAGCCATGGAAGAGAGGTATCGGTCGACGGCGCCTCCATCAAGATTGACCGAGGCCGGCGTCGCTCGCTAGGGCGGCTCCATGGCGCGAGCCAGCATCATCGACGGCAAAGGCATCGCGGCAAAGGTTCGCTCGGAAGTGAAGGCCCAGGTGGCGGACCTGGAGCCGAGGTTCGGCATCACCCCCCACCTGGCCGTGGTGCTGGCGAGCGACGATGGAGCCAGTGCGATCTACGTCCGCAACAAAGGCAAGGCGGCCGCTGAGGTCGGTATACGCTCGACCCAGCATACCTTGGATCCGGCCACGAGTGCCGAGGAGCTACTGCTCCTGATCGACCGGCTCAACGCCGACGACGACGTCGACGGGATCCTGGTCCAGCTTCCCTTGCCCGGGCAGCACGACACCGAAACGGTCATTCAACGGATCCGGGCGGACAAGGACGTCGATGGCCTACATCCCATCAACGCAGGTCGCCTCAGCCGCGGGGACGAGTCGTCCGCCCTCGTTCCCTGCACGCCGCGCGGGAGCATACGCCTCCTGGAGGAGGCCGACACCGAGATCAGCGGGGCGCGGGCCGTCGTCGTCGGACGCTCGCGACTCGTCGGCCGACCGATGGCCGATCTCTTGGTGAACCGGCACGCCACGATCACGATCTGCCACAGCCGCACCCGGGACCTCCCGGACCGGGTTCGCGAAGCCGACATCGTCATCGCGGCTCTCGGACGGGCCGAGTTCATCAAGGGGAGCTGGCTGAAGTTCGGAGCGACCGTCATCGACGTGGGCATCAACCGGAACGACGCGGGAAAGCTGGTGGGAGACGTCGCATTCGTTCCCGCCCTCGAGCGGGCGCGAGCCATCACGCCTGTGCCCAAGGGTGTGGGGCCCATGACGATCGCCTACCTCCTGAAGAACACCGTGGTCGCCTTCGAACGACGGAGATCCGCATGACCGATTCCAAGCTCGCCCAGACGCCTCTTCACGCGTCCCACGTCGCCGCCGGAGCCAAGATGGTTCCGTTCGCCGGCTACGAGATGCCGGTGCAGTATACCGGGGTCATCGACGAGCACCTCAACGTGCGAACGAACGTCGGTCTCTTCGACGTATCGCACATGGGGGAGGTCGAGTTCCGTGGTCCCGGGGCGGCCGAAGTCCTGAGCACCATCGTGACTCAGGACATCACCTCCCTAGCGGATGGCCAGGCCTGCTATACCGTCATGTGCACGCCCGACGCCGGCATCATCGATGACCTGGTCGTGTACCGCTTCGCTGCCGACCACGTGCTGATCTGCGTGAATGCCGCCCGCCGTGAGCGTGATGTCGCATGGATGCAGGAGCAGAATGCTGGGCGCTGTGATGTCCACGATGTCAGCGACCAGTTTGCGCAGATCGCGGTGCAGGGACCGAAGGCGGCCGAGCTCATCCGTCGGGTGGCCGAGCGGGACCCGACCGCGACCGCGACGTATCACTTCGTGACGGGCGGGGTCCTGGGCGCCGATTGCATCATCGCCCGAACGGGCTACACCGGTGAGGACGGCTTCGAGCTGTACGTTCCCTCCGAACGGGGAAACGACGTCTGGAACGGTTTGATGGAGCACGGGGCGGAGCTCGGCGTCAAACCCGCAGGTCTCGGCGCTCGCGACTCCCTTCGCCTCGAGATGTGCTTCCCGCTGTACGGCAACGACATCGACGAAACGACCCACCCCTACGAAGCAGGTCTCGGCTGGGTCGTGAAGCTCAAGAAGGGCCCCGACTTCATCGGCAAGGCGAGACTCTCGGAGCTCAAACAGGAAGGTCCCCGTCGCAAGCTGAGCCCCTTACGGATCCTCGGCCGCGGCATCGCGCGTCCTGGTTACGAGGTGATGGACCAAGGACGAACGGTCGGCGTGGTCACGTCGGGCACGAAAGGACCATCGGTGGGCGAAGCGATCGCCCTGGCGTATCTCCCCGCGGAGTCATCATCCCCGGGCTCTCGAGTGGATGTTTCCATCCGCGGCCGGAACGTCGAAGCCGAAGTGGTACCTCGTCCCTTCTTGAAGAGGCCGTGAGCATCGTCCCGCATCGAATTCAGAAGCCCGCTGGGCTTGACCTAGAGCGAATCCTCTCCCAACCATCCTTTCGGCCATCATGGACAAACACTTTCCGGAAAACCTCCTGTACACCAAAGAACACGAATGGTGCCGCGTCGAAGGCGACGTCGCGACCATAGGAATCACGTGGCACGCGCAAGACGCGCTCGGGGACATCGTTTTCTGCGAGCTCCCCAATCCGGACGAAGAACTGGTTGCAGGTCAGGCTTTCGGCGTCGTCGAGTCCGTCAAGGCCGTCTCCGACCTGTACGCTCCGCTGTCGGGGGTCATCACCGAGCGCAACGACGACATCATCGAGTCGCCCGCCGGACTCAATGACGACCCGTACGACGACGGGTGGCTGCTCAAACTCAAGCTGAAGGACGCCTCCGAAGTAGACAAGCTCATGAGCAAGGCAGACTACGAAAAGTTCTTGGAAGACAGCGAGACCTGAGCGTCAGCGTCCAAAGAGAGACGGCGGACGCATCACCACGACGAACTGAAAGCTGAACCGAATGCTCCCGTCGGATTCGACGATGCCCGACGGGGGATTGGGGAACGGCTGAGCCTCGCGTATCGAAGCAATGGCGGCGCGATCCAGGAAATCGAGCCCGCAGGACTTGGCGACCTCGACTGAATCCAAACGCCCCTCGCGGTCGAGAACGATGGAGAGCAACGTGGCCCGGTTCCGCTGGCCGTAGATGGCACCGGTCGGGTCGCGTCGACTGTACTCTCGCTGGGTGATGTCCCGCCAGTACCCCTCGACGCTGTCCTTCACCCGGATGAAGAACGTGGCGTACTTGAACTCCTTGGTGTTGAGGAACGTCCCCTCACCCTCGGGCACATTCTCCACGTAGTCGGTGGAGGGCGACCCATTCAGTCGCGCAACCGTACCCAACGTCGGGCGCAAGGCCTCCAGGGAAGGAAGTCCACTTCCCCCACCCCGGCGGCCACGGCTCTTGCCATCGCCGTCGTCGTCGGAGCTGCCCCGTCCCGAGGGGTCGCCCATCTGGTAGCGAAAGCGGTCCGCGTTACCGCGGAGCGCTTCCGTCCCGGTCTGCTCCCGCAGGGACTGCGTCATGCCCGGGAGCTCCGACAACTTGAGTTTCAGCTCCCGCTGCTTCTTCAGGTCGGGCACTTCGAGGACAAACTGTTTTTTGCCCTTCCCTTTGCCGCCTTCCCCGTCCGTCTTCCCGCCGCCCTTACCCTCGCCGTTCGCCTCGAGCCCGAACGTCTTCTGGGCGTTGGGCCGCGGAGTCACGGCCTTGCGTTGAAGCTTGTTGGTCCGCCGCTTGAGATTCGGATCGCGGTCTTCGAGTCGTGCCGTCGTCTCCTTGTCGACGTTGGAGTTATGCCGCCCGAGGTACTTCGCGTCGGGGTTGGGAGAGTCGTCGCGGGTCGCAGGCACGTCGACGACCTGACCCCGGGGGCGATCCGACTTCGGTGACTTCTTTTCGGGTTCGGGGGTTGGCTCGGCAGCCTTGCGGGCCGTGCTCGCCGAGGAGCGCTTCTTTTGGGCTCTCTCGGACCGGGCTCGCTCGGCGATCGAACGGGCGCGGGACAGGCCCTCCTGCCAGGCGGCCGCGGGGAGGCGGACCATCTTCACCGGTTCGTCCGGCCGATAGGTCGGTGCCATATACCGGACGAGCATGGACCGGACCGGGATGTACAAGGCGGCGTGGATGCTGGCCGACAGCCCCAAGGCGATGGGAAGGGTCCAGGACCCCCATGAAAGCCTGCGACGCCGCATCGGAGGGTTTTCGGAAATTAGCACCGGGGTCGCGAGCCTGCCAACGGAACCCGGACGCTTGTGCTTCTTGACGAGGGCAGTTCCGACCTCTAGGGTCCGCCGTCTCGTAGCGTCCGAGTGCCGCCGAGGCGCCCCGTGCGGGGCCTACCCGGTTCGGACCGAGGAGATAGCGACCATGGAACGGTTGGGATTGATCGGAAAGAAAATTGGCATGACCCAGATCTTCGAAAACGGGGTCCGGATTCCGGTCACCGTCGTGGAGCTGGGCTCGAACGTGGTCGTCCAGAAGAAGACCACCGAGTCGAAAGATGGCTACGCCGCCCTGCAGTTGGGTTTCGACGAGGTCGAACACCGGAAGGTCTCGAAGCCCATGCAAGGGCATTTCCGGAAGTCTGATGTCAAACCCGTGCGATTGCTGCGCGAGTTCCGTCTCGGGGACGAAGACGTACAGGGCTACGAGGTCGGGCAGGACATCACGGCCGACATCTTCTCCGAAGGCGAGATCGTCGACGTCACCGGAACGTCCAAGGGTAAGGGCTTTCAGGGCGTGATTCGCCGGTACGGCATGAAGGGTGCGAAGCAGGCGACGCACGGCACGCACGAGCAGTTCCGACACGTGGGGTCGATCGGTTGCCGTACGACACCCGGTGAGGTCCACAAGGGCAAGCGACTGCCGGGCCACATGGGTAACAAGCGAGTAACCACCCAAAATGTTCGCGTGGTGAAGATCGACCTCGACAATGGCCGGCTCCTGATTCGCGGGTCGGTGCCGGGTCCCCGCAACGGGTACGTCGTCGTCCGCAAATCGGCCAAGAAGCCCGGCAAGGTCGTCGACGCCGCCTGATCGCCTTCGTGTCCCGCTCTCGCTACGAGAAACAGGACCGTTTCCACCAACAAGCCAAGAAGGACAACTGGGCGGCGCGCTCGGTGTACAAGCTCGAGGAGCTGGACCGTCGGTACGGTCTGGTTCGCCGTGGCCAGCGCGTCGTGGACTTCGGCTGTGCCCCGGGGTCGTGGCTTCAGTACCTGGGTCGAGCGGTCGGAAAGCGCGGTGCGGTCGTGGGATACGACGTCGAGGCGGTGTCCGTCGCGGGGGGGCCTCACGTCCGGACCTTCGAGGCGAGCGTGACCCAGCTGGACGCCGACCGGATCCTCAGGGACCTCTACGAGCTGGCTCACGGTCGGACCGACGACCATGTTCCGCCGTCTTTTCGAGCCCACCTCGTCGTCTCCGACATGGCCCCGAAGCTCACGGGCATCCGGGATGCCGACCAGGCCAAGTCGGTGGAGCTGGTGACGTCAGCGCTGTCTCTCGCCGCCGAGCTCCTGCCGGCCGGCGACGGCAAGTTCGCCGCCAAGCTCTTTCAGGGCCGGGACACCGACGCCTTCCTGAACGACGTTCGAGCGCGCTTCAAGACGGTCAAGCTCGTCAAGCCCGAAGCAACCCGAGCCGGAAGTCGAGAGGTCTTCGTGATCGGAGTAGAGCGCCGCTGACCTATCGGTCGCACTCGCCGCCGATCATGTTGATGGAGCCAAACGTCGGAACGACATCGGCGAGCATCTGCCCCTGAACCAGCATCGGCAGCGAAGCGGTTAGCACGAAAGAGGGCGGACGCACGCGGATCTTCCAAGGGCGGCCCCCACCGGTCGAGACCACGTAGAATCCCAGCTCACCGTTGGCCCCTTCCTGGTAGGCGTAGGCTTCGCCGGCCGGGACCTGGATACCATCGATCACCAGCTTGAAGTGGTTCATCAACTCTTCGATGGCCACGTGCACCTTGCTCTTGTCGGGCATCATGACGCGCGCATCATTGACCATGATGTCCGGCTCGGTGTCGCCGATCTGGTCCAGGCACTGGAGAATTATCTTCCGAGACTCCTGGAGCTCGGCCATGCGCACTAGGTATCGGTCATAGTTGTCGCCGTTTTCACCAACGGGGACATCGAAGTTCAGTCGGCCGTAGACATCGTAAGGGGACGAGCGACGGACATCGTAGGCCACGCCGGTGCTACGGAGGCAAGGACCGGTCCATCCCCAGTCGATGGCGTCACGAGGTTTCATGGCGCCGATCCCGACCGTGCGCTGCATGAAGATTTTGTTCTTCGTGAGCAGCGTGTGGACGTCGTCCATCAGCATTGCGACGCGGTCGAGCCGCTGGCGCAGCGAAGCAGCGAAGCCCTCGGGCAGGTCGGCCACGACGCCCCCGATGCGGGCATAGGCCACCGTCAGTCGAGCACCACACAACTCTTCCACGGCATCCCACAGCGTGTCCCGAGCCTCGATGAGGTACAGCATCCCGGTGAAGGCACCGAGTTCCATGGTCGCTGCGCCGACGCACGTGCAGTGATCGCTCATCCGCGAGAGCTCGGCTGCGATCGTGCGCAGGTACTTGGCCCGCTCCGGGATGTCCATGTCGAAGAGCTTCTCGACCGCGGCCGCGTACGCGTTGTTGTTGATGAGCGGCGACACGTAGTTGAGTCGGTCGGTATACGGAAACACCATCGTCCAGGTCGCGTTTTCGCAGCTCTTCTCGAAACCGCGATGCAGGTAGCCGGGCTCGACGTCCAGCTGCTCGATGGTCTCGCCATCGACCACGACCCGCATCTTGATGGTCCCGTGCATCGCGGGGTGCGATGGGCCCAAGTCGATCATCATCTTGCTGGAGCCCTCGGGGGGCTCGTCAACGGGCCCGATCAGAGGCAGCGAGCTGCGTTCCCCTTTGGGAACTTCGACCGTCTGGCGAATCGGTGCGTCCATCGCTCGCAATGTCCTGAATGCACTCCGAGCAGTCAAATCAAACCCCGTAAGCGGCGGCGGATCAGTCGGGTCCGGTTTCGCATGAGGCGCGCCTCCTCCGGGGCGTCATGGTCGTAGCCGAGGAGATGAAGCGTTCCGTGGACGGCGAGAAGCTCGAGCTCAGCATCGAGCTCGGTTCCTCGCCCCGTCGCTTGGGCCCGGGCTCGTTCCACGCTGATCACGACGTCTCCGAGCGGCGCGTCGACGGCAGGCGCGGCGGGGGCCTCGCCTTCGTCGAAAGCGAACGCCAGGACGTCGGTCGCCTGGTCACGGCCGCGGTAGACCCGGTTCAGCTCTCGGACCTCTCGGTCGTCCGTAAGCAGGACCGACACTTCCCGCTCGCTGGCGTTCTCGACGGCCAAGGTGGCCTCGATCGCCCGACGAATCTGGCGGGCCGACCCGCCGCGAGCCCCGACCCGGCGACGGCGGGTGAGACCGATGCTCACCCGACCCCCGGGACCGCTCGTGTCAAGCGAGCCTGGACGGGACGGGACGTTGTCGGTAGACGAGCGCTCATGACGCCTTGGACCACGCGGGATTCCGCCGAGCTGTACAACATCGGTGGCTGGAGCAACGGCTACTTCGACGTCAGTGACCAGGGCAACATCGTGCTCACCCAGGCCGTCACCAAGAAGCACGACCTGGACCTGAAAGACCTGGTCGATGATCTGGTGCGTCGAGGCCTCTCCATGCCTCTACTCCTCCGCTTCTCCGACATTTTCAGCCGCCGCATCGAAGAGCTCCACACGGCCTTCCGCGAGCGCATCAAGGAGTATGACTACCAGGGGCGCTATCAGCTCGTCATGCCAATCAAGGTCAACCAGCAGCGCCATGTCGTCGAGGAGCTCCTCGAATTCGGGCGCTCCTACGACGTGGGCCTCGAAGCCGGCAGTAAACCGGAACTGCTGGTAGCGGTGGCTCTCCTTGGTCAGAGCAATGGAATCATCGTTTGCAACGGCTACAAGGACACGGCGTACATCGAGACCGCCCTCCTGTCCCAGAGGCTCGGGGTGAAAACGTTGATCATCGTCGACCGATATCAGGAGCTGAAAGAGATCATCGATGCCTCCAAGCGCCTCGGCATCGAGCCCAACATTGGCTTACGAGCCAAGCTGAGCACCAAGGGCAGCGGTCGGTGGGCCGAATCGGGAGGTGACCGCTCGAAGTTCGGCCTGACGGCCGGCGAGATGGTGCGCGCGATTCGCCAGCTCGAATCGCAGGACATGGTGCAGAACCTCCGCTGTCTGCACTTCCACATTGGCTCGCAGATCACGGCGATCCGGGCCGTGAAGGACGCCCTGAGCGAAGCGACTCGGATATTCATCGACCTTCATCGCATGGGCGCGAAGATGGACTACATCGACGTCGGCGGCGGCTTGGCCGTGGACTACGACGGCTCCAAATCCAACTTCCATGCTTCAAAGAACTACAGCCTGGAAGAGTACGCGGCCGACGTCGTCTATTCCCTGAGCGTGGCCTTGGACGAAGCCGGTGTTCCTCACCCCACCATCATCTCCGAGTCGGGACGGGCACTGGTGGCCCATCACTCGGTGCTGGTGTTCGACGTCCTCGGCCACAGCGAAAATCCTCCGGCCATGCCCCCCCCGCCGGCCGACGACGAAACCGAACATCAACTGCTCGAGGAGTTGCGCGAGGTTGCCGCTACCGTCACCCGAAAGAACTACCAGGAAGCTTATCACGACGCGGTACAGCTGAAGGAGGATGCGATGTCGCTCTACCGGCACGGCATCCTCGATCTCGAGGACCGAGCGATCGTGGAGCAACTGTTTCGCGTGACGGCCCGAAAGATATGGAAGCTCGTCCGGGAGCTGGACTACGTGCCCGAGGACGTCGAATCACTCGAGCGCCACCTCTCGGACATCTACTACTGCAACTTCTCGCTATTTCAGAGCGTGCCCGATTCTTGGGCCGTCAAGGCACTGTTTCCCGTCGTGCCTCTCCACCGCCTGAACGAAGAGCCCACTCGAAGAGCGATCCTCGCCGACCTGACGTGCGACAGCGACGGAAAGATGGACCAGTTCATCGGTCTCCACGACGTCAAGGACACGCTGGAGCTGCACGCCCTGAGTGACGAAGAGCCGTACGTCCTCGGTGTGTTCTTGGTTGGCGCATACCAGGAGGTCCTGGGCGACCTACATAACTTGTTTGGCGACGTGAACGCGGTGCACATCGCCTGTACGGACGATGGGTATCGGGTCAAGCACGTGGTCGAAGGAGACACGGTCAAAGACGTTCTCGGCTACGTCGCCTATGACCAGCGCCTGATGATGACTCGGCTGCGCGACGGCATCGAGTCGGCCTTGAATCGCGGCAGCATGACCTTCGAGCAGAGCGCTGCCCTGGTGCGACACTACGAGGCCGGTCTGGCCGGGTATACCTACCTCGAGAATCGAGCCCACGCCGAGCGCCTGCTGGGCGCCCTGGGCTCGCATCCCCCCCTGCGCCTGGTCGACCGCTCTCAATCTCCTTGAAGGCCCGCAAGCTCGGCTGCTATAGGGTCGAGCGGCGCATCCGATGGATCTCCTGGTCGAGACCCTGCGCGTCGTCCGAGGCATTCGTGACTGGGCCAACGACCGCTCCCGGCAGTCCGCCGGAGCTCGTCGAACCCGACTAGCCTTGGAGCGCGCAACACGAGCCACCGAGGACGCTTTGGCGGTTCGAGTCGACGCGGTGGAGCCGCCCGGCCCAGCGAAGCCGCCGGAGGCCGCGCCGCCTCGCCGTCCCCTCCTGGACACCAAGCAGCTCGACCCTCACGCCGTTTCGGCCGTGCGACGGCTCCAGCGACACGGGCACGCTGCCTACCTGGTGGGGGGCTGCGTCCGGGATCTGCTCCTCGGATTTCACCCCAAGGACTTCGACGTCTCCACCGATGCTCGCCCGGAGGAAGTCAAAGCACTGTTTCGCAACAGCCGGGTCATCGGACGCCGGTTTCGCCTCGTGCACCTGTACTACCGGGGGGGCAAAGTCATCGAAGTCTCGACCTTCCGCGCCCAGGCCGAGGCCAACAATGGCGGCGAGGACGACCTCCTGATCCGCCGCGACAACGTCTTCGGAACCGAGGAAGAAGACGCGCTTCGACGCGACTTCACGATCAACGGCCTGTTCTACGACGTCGCGAAGGGCCGCATCATCGACCACGTCGGCGGTCTACAGGATGTCGAGCAGCGACTCCTGCGAATGATCGGGGACCCCGATATTCGCCTCCGAGAAGACCCGGTTCGGATCCTCCGGGCGGTCCGCTTCGTGGCCAAGGCGGGCCTTTCCGTCGATCCCGAGCTCGAGACCGGTATCCTCCAACACCGGGAAGATCTGCGGCGGACCGCCCCGGCGCGGCTGCTGGAAGAACTGCTCAAGCTCCTGCGCTCGGGCTACGCCGCTCGGACCCTGCAGCTCATGGAGCAATGGGGAATCCTCGAGGTCCTCCTCCCCGAGTTGTCCGAGTATCTCGGTGGAGTGCCGCCGCTGCCGGGTCCCGCGGGCAACGACGCCGACGTGAATCGCGCTCGTCTTTCCGCCCACGTCGAGGCCCTCGATGCCGTCGTCGAACGCATGCCGGTCGATGACGCGGTCGTACTGGCAGCTCTGGTCGCCGCCCCGTGGGCGGATCTTCAGGAAAACGCGGAGGCCAGCAACGTAGAGCGCAGTCGCGCCGTCGCCGAGTATATATCGAGGTTCGGTGCTCAGATCTCGCTGACCAAGCGCCTCAACGAGGGCCTGCGACAGAGCTTTTCGCTACAACGGCATCTGGTTCGAGGTGCGAAGTCTCGACGCCGCCGCCGAGTCTCGCCGGCGGCGCTCGTCCGCCGGCCCTACTTCGCGGAGGCGCTTCATCTGTTCGAGGTCCGCCAACGCGCTCGCGGGTTACCCGTCGATGACGTCGCCAGCTGGCAGGTCAAGGCCCGTCGGGAGCGGGTCGACGTGGGGCCGCTGCTTCGGCGCGCGCGCCAGGAGCTGACCGAGCGAACCTCGACCAAAGAGTCAGACCCGACCGCGACCGAGCTCGACTAGCTCGCCTTCTTTTCGGCCTGTTCAGCCCGTACGGCCTTGGCCCGCTTCTTTCGAATGCGGTGCCTGATCTTTCGCTTCATCCTAAGGCGCTTGTGCTTGCTCTTGGATCGCATGGGGTTCGTCCGTGATACGACCTCTGTTCCGGGTAGGCAACCGCGGTGCCGCGTCGCGCCCGGTCAGCGACGGCGCTGCCGGATCCGGTCGAGCAGTGCTTCCAGACGCTGTCGACGAGTTGGCCCCCGCCGCCGAGGTGAACCGATGGCCGCGGCAGGCGGGCGACGCGCTTCGGCCTTCTCCTCCGCCTGACGCCGGGCCTCCGCCTCGGCCGCTGCCCGGGCCCGTTCCTCCGCCTGACGACGGGCCTCCGCTTCGGCCGCTGCCCGGGCCTCTTCCTCCGCCTGACGACGGGCCTCCGCTTCGGCCGCTGCCCGGGCCCGTTCTTCCGCCTGACGCCGGGCCTCCGCCTCGGCCGCTGCCACTTCCTCCGCCTGACGACGGGCCTCCGCCTCGGCCGCCGCCCGGGCCCGTTCTTCCGCCTGACGCCGGGCCTCCGCTTCGGCCGCTGCCCGGGCCTCTTCCTCCGCCTGACGCCGGGCCTCCGCTTCAGCCTCCGCCCGGGCCTCTTCCTCCGCCTGACGCCGGGCCTCCGCTTCAGCCTCCGCCCGGGCCTCTTCCTCCGCCTGACGACGGGCCTCCGCCTCGGCCGCTGCCCGGGCCTCTTCCTCCGCCTGACGCCGGGCCTCCGACCGCACCGGCGCGTCAGCGGCTATGCCTTGCCGCGCATCTCGCAATTGCCGGGCGACGTCCAGAGCAAGCTCGCGCACGGCGTCATTCGACGGGTCTTTGGCCAAAGCGTTTCGCAGCAGCTGGAGTCCTTCGGCCAGTCGGCCGGCCCGGATGTATGTCTGGGCGAACCGGACCGGATCTTCCTTGATACTCTTTTGGACCGATAGCTGGCGCCGCAGGTGCTCTTCGATCTGGGTCAGCCGCCCTCGCCATCGCTCGTCATCCGGACGATGCTGGAGCAGAACCAGCACCGTGCCGCGCGCCCCCCGAAGGTCGCCGGCTCGCAGCTGCTCTAGCGCCTGACGCTCCAGGTCGGCGAAAGTAGCCATGGGGTTTTAGGTACCGTCGACTCGAAGCCCAAACAAGGGCTTCAGAGAAACATGCGCCCCATCAGCACCACCGAAAAGCGTCCCGTATCCGTGTTGTCGGCGTCGGTATCGATGTTCAGGATCATCATCCGTGCGGTGCGGGTCGCTTCATAGTCGACGCGGATGCGCACGTTCTCGCCGGGACGCACGAGCGGATCCGAGCTTTCCGGGAGGATCGTGAAGGCCTCGGGATCGTAGCCCGACGTCGTCGTACCCGCCGGTCCGTAGTTGACGCTGTACACCCGCACGGCCTCGGTCCCGATCGCTTCGAGCTCGATGAAGTCGAACGAATCCTCTTCCGCGGTCGACGGCGTGAAGACGAGTTGTTGCGGCGTTACTCGCAAGGAGCGAGGCGGGAGTTCGATCCAGGGCTCCGGGTCGGGGAGCCGGGTAAAGAAGGCGTCCACGAGATCCGATCGTCGGCCCGCGTCGTCGAGGGCCACGGCATGAAGCAGTGTAGACTCGGTAAGACGAATGGGACCGGTGTAGACCGGAGAGTCGACCGTGGGAAGGCGGCCGTCGAGGGTATACTGAATGGTCGCGGGACGGCTCGCCTCGAGAATCACCACGATGGCTTCGGCGAACTGAGCGCCTGGCGGGTCGGCCCAAACCTCGAGCTCCCCCGCGCGCTGGGCCGGGTCGGCCTCGTCACCACAAGCGGCGACGACCGCGATGACGACCACGACACGTCCGACGATGCTACGCTGAGCTCCGGTCATTGGACCTCCGATCACTCATGCAAAACGATTGGTCTCATCCCCACTCGGCCGCCTCCATCATGAAGGAATCCGAGGCCCGACGACAAGCCTGGGCCCTCCAGGCAAACATCACGGCATTTCGTATCTTCAACGGACGAAACGATGGCGGTCCTGAGGGGATCGCCGTGGACGCCTACTCCGACCATCGTGTCGTCTGGCATCGAGAGGAGGCCGATCCGGCCGCGGTCTCGGCGTGTGTCGACTTCGCCCAGCGCGACGGCGCGAGCGTAACACGGAAGTGCCTTCGGCGAGCAGGTGCGAGCAACAGCCAGCTCGTCGCTGGTTTCGACCCGAAGACGATCATCGTGCAGGAGGGTTCGCTCCGCCTCGCGACCCGGCCGGCGGCGGGACTACAGACCGGCCTTTTCCTCGACCTACGCCCCGCTCGACGATTCTGCGCGGAGAACGCCAAAGGCCGCAAAGTGCTCAATCTCTTCGCCTTTACCGGGTCGTTTTCGGCGGCGGCTTTGGTCGGCGGAGCCGAGCAGGTGACGTCAGTGGATGCGTCCCGCAAGAGCCTGGACTGGGCGCGAAGCCAGGCGACCCTCAATGATTTCGATCCTGACGCCCACCGCTGGTTTTCGGACGACGTCGTCACCATGCTGAAGCGTCAGCACCCGGGACGTTACGACGCGATCGTGTGCGATCCTCCCGTCTTCGGACGCGCCGGCAACAAGACTTTTTCCCTGGCTCGCGACCTGAACGTCGTCCTCGAAACGACGGTACGGGCACTCGCCCCAGGCGGGTGGCTGTTGTTTACCTGGCACGACCCCAAGCTGACCTTCGACGGCGTGACGGCCGGCCTGAGGTCGGCGGCGACGCTCCAACGTCGGGGGGTGCGAGCCACCTGGCGGTTCGCGCCAGACCCGGACATGCCGGGACTCGACCAGCTCCGCCCCAACGAGGTCTCGGTGGCGGTCGACGGCGCGGCCTACTTGCTGAACTGAGGCGACAGAGATGGACGGGACGCGGCCGAGCCTCAGGCGCTCGGCCGCTCGACGAACCTAGCGGAAGATACCTTCAGCTCGCTCCGTGAATTTACGAAGCATGTTGAGGAAGCCGACTTCGTCGGCGACTCGTGTCCGGGCCTGCTCCCATGCCGTGCATTCCGGCGTGGTGGCCAGCGTCGGCTCTTCACCGCCCGCCGAAGCCACGCACGCATCGAGACGCGGCATGTAGACGTTCTCCGTGTACTCGTTCAGGTCGTTCACCAGTTCGGCCGCCACGCTCCACTCGTGGAACTCGCCCCGGTTACGGCTAGCTCGGTCGCCATAGAAGGCCTCCGGAATTAGCGGCAACAACGTCGGCTCGCGGAACGGCGGGATGATCGGCGCCTGATACTCGAGCAGCGTCTCCGGATCCTCGAAACTCACCACGTCGGAGTTCACGAAGTCGGTGAAGCCGGGCAGCCCCTCGATCGCCACCTTCGTCAGGCGGTAGTAGTCGATCGCGTAGTCGGCGCCAGACCAATTCGAGAGGCCAAAGGCCAGCGCGTACAGCCGTAGCGTGTAGTCCCAAGCGGGCTCGATCGCCGGGTACAGCGGATCACCATTCTCGTCGGTCTCGGTGAGCACCGTCCGTATATTTTCGCCCTCGCGCGGATGTCCGATGGGATACTCGCCCGCCAGGAACGGAATCGGCTCCACGAAGCGTAGCGCCTCACCGTCGTCGCCAAGGATCGGCTCGCCGTTCTCATCCACTTCAGGCACGAGACGGGGCCTGTATCCTTCGAAGTCACCTCGGATCAGCGCCGAGAACCGCTGGAACACCGGGTCTCGGAAGACTCGGATGTACGGAAGACTGAAGGCACGGCGGTCGAAGATGGCCGACAGATCGAACTGCAGGAAGCCGGTCGACCGCGTGAGCAGCAGGATGGCGGCCAACTTGTCCCAGAAGGACCCCAGCACCGTCGTGTTGAAGTAGTACTGCTCGTCCCAGAGATTTCCGAGGTAGGCACCACCTCCGTAGCCGACGGTATTGAGCTCATATGGCTCGCTGCACGTTTCGGTCGCCGCCAGCGACTCCTCGAGGCGGTACACGTTGTCGCTGCCGAGACAGTAGGTGCCCGGCTCCGGCGTGTTCAGAATCCGCTCCAGGAAGTTCAGGCCCTTGATCGCCGCCGCGCGCCAGTCGTCGTACCGCGGCGCCGCGAACGCAGTCTCGCGGGTGAACAGGAAGTACTGGAAGACGTCCGTCATCGGCTTGAACCGCCGGAAAATCACCCGCGACAGATACGCGTTCGGATTTCCGAATCCGTACCAGGGGTCGCGGTCGCGGCGGAAGTGGTCGAAGAGGAAGTCCCGGTCGTACCGGGTCACGTGGTTCTGAATCTGCTCTTCGAAGTCCCAGCCCGCATCCCAACGTTGGCAGAACGGGTTGGAGAAGCCTGCAAAAATGTCCGTGCAGTAGGCGTAGTCGACCGCGTGAACGTAGGTTCCCCAGTCGTAGCCCTTGTCGTCGGGAATGCCGTCACCGTCGTCGTCGATGCCGTTCGTGGCCTCGTTCTCCTCGGTCATGGCGTCGTCGCGCTCCGGCTGATTCGCGAGGACGCTCCGCTCCTGCTGGATCATGAAGTCGACGGTCCGCAGCATGCGCCCCTCGTAGAGGTTCGTGGGCTTGGAGGGGATGTCGACCAGGTCGTTTTCACCCTCCAGCGCCTCGAAGATCGGGTTCCAGGCCAAGATGCCCGCGCCGCAGTAGTACTCGATCCCGAGCTGCTCAGCGGTGTTCCCGACGAAATCCGCCATCTCCTGGAAAAAGTCGTCGAGCTCGGTGTTGCAGCAGCCCGTGTCGAAGTCGGTGCCGGCAGCACCCATGCAGGCATCCGCCGGAAGGGCGGCGCACTCTTCGCGCGAGGTGTCCGGCGTGACCGGGGCGTTACCGAAAATCTGCGGCAGGTGACGCGGGTCGGTGAAGAACACGAGGGTGTTTAGCTCGAGGTTCGGCTTACCCACGAAGCCTTCCGTAACCCCGCAGTGCCGGGCGAACTCGCCGTAGCGGCGGGGGTCGGGAAGCGAAACCTTCTCCGGATCCCACGCATCGATGAGCTGACCGTACATGAAGCGGATCGCCGCCTGGTCGTAGCTGCCGAGCCCGTGCCACCCATTGATCGTGAAGTCGAAGCCGTAATCCATGACGGATGCGTACTTGTACTCCTGCGACCGGACCGAGTTCTCCGGAGTGGGCAAGCCGTCCTCCAGCTGGTCGAAGTACTGGTCCCAGAACTCGGGCCGGTAGTTGATGGGGTCCATCGAGCCTTCGAAGTTGTGCCGAAGACCCACGGCGTGCCCCACTTCGTGAGCCTGAACCGCCTTGAAGAGGTTGGTCTGGAGGAAGTCGAAGATGTCTTCGCGCTCCCAGCCCTTCACTTCGTTGGCGAGGCCGTCGACGACGGGGTCGAAGAAGTCCGCCATGTCCCACGCCTGACCACCGAGGACCGTGACCGCTTCGCTGTACACATTGTAGTTGTCGACGAAGGCCCAGTTGAGCGGTGAGGCCTCGGCGTACGCCTCGGGGCCGACGCTCCCCGGCATCGTCGTCGCGCCCGAGGCCGCGATTCCACCCTGACGCGCCCACGCCGGGAGGACGTCGCGCCCGGCGATGGTATTGCCGGTCGCCAGGATTCCCTGGGACGCCGCCGAGCTGAACAGGCTCGGACCCGCGAAGGCGCGGAGGATGTCATCGGTAATCAGGAACTCTCGCTCGAGCTCCGAGCCAGCGAACATGACCTCGTACTTTTCGGAATCGGTGAGGCCACCCACGCCGACCGAGCCGCTCCGGTCGCCCGATCCCCCGCTGGTGGCAGGGTTCGACGCCTTGTGGCTGACCGGGTTGCCGGGAGCGAGGGCGCTCTTGATCTCGTCGGTCAGGTCGTAGCCGTTCGCCGCTCGGTTGGAGAGGACGATGTCGCGGACGTATTGGCCGCGCATGAGCTCCTCATCCGAGAGGTCGCCGTTGGTCCACTGCAGTTGGTCGACCGAGCGCTGCGAGATGAGGTCGCCGGCGTTGCTGAAGTAGTTGGCGTTGTTGGCGACGAACTCGCCCGTCTCCGGGTCTTGGCCGAACTGCGCGATGCCCCACGGGCCGCCCTGCACCTGGTTGATGTAGTTGCTCATGCTGTAGCGGAGGTCGCCCTCGCGCTGCCACTGGAAGGCCATCTCTCGGCCGGTGCGCTCCGCGACTTTGGGGTCGAGGGTCTTTCCGCGCTGAAGCTCTTCCCACTGCATCGCGGCGCAGACGTTCTCCAGATTGCCGAGCAAGATGTTCTCCGGTCCACCGACGGTCCGCTCGATCACGCTGGTGAGGTTGTTGGCCTCGGCGTATGCGATGATGTTGTCCTTGTTGCAGTCGTTTTCACGCATCTGGAACATGCCCGCGTGCTTCTTTCTGACTGCCTCATCCTCGACACCCACGAAGTCCGGGTGAGCCAAGGCCTCGCCGAAGTCGGCTAGGAACGCGTCGACGTCCGCCTGCTTGTCGCCCGCGGTGCGATACCCCATCAGGTACGCCGTCGTCTCGGTGAACGGCTCGTTCCACCAGGAGCCGATCTCGTGCGCCGCCTCGGTGATCTGCGAGGGCGTGGTCACGGTGTTGTAGTAGATGACGGGCTTCGGCACTCGCTGCTCGTACGGGCGGACCGCTCCCGTCTCGTCGAACGAGTCTTCCCAGAGGTCGTAGCGGCCGGCCATGTAGATGCGGCCGGAGCGGGTCAGGAAGCGTTCGTTGCTGAACGCGACACGGTTGATTCGGAAGTTTCCGAACCGCGCGTCGTAGGCGAAGCCCTCTTCCTCACAGGAGCCCGGATTGTCGGTCGCCGTGCAGGGGATCGCGTACGAGTTGGTGAGTAGCGCGTTCCCTTCATCGTCGCGGTACTCGACCATGTCCGGGTAGTAGAGCGACTCGTAGTCGTCGCTGGGGTCGACTTTGCGGAAAGACAGACGAACTTTGGTGTTCGACAGACCGCAGCGAGGCGTCGACTGGAACAGCAGCTGGAAGAAGCAGTACGTGGGCGACGGCTCCATCGAGTAGACGTTCACGAAGTCGATGTAGTCCTGCGTGATGAACGGACGGTCCGGGTTGGTCGGCTCGTTGTCCTGTACGAAGTACTCGCCCTGGGAGAAGAGACTGTACAGAGCGTCGAGCGAGCCCCCGCCGATCAGCGTGGGACCACCGACCAAGTTCTGACTCCAGTCGACGCGCATGAATCGACGCTCGTGCCAGGGTCGGTCCGTGTCGTTCTCCACCAGCGCGTTGGTCGGAACGCCGGTTCGGCGGTTGTAGTCCCGCTGAATGTCGAAGTGACTCGAGATGCTGAAGGCGGCCACCGGCGCACCGAAGAAGTCGCGACCCTCGTCGGTCAGGCCTTCCGCGTAGGGCACGAACTCGTAGGTTCGGTACGCAACCAGGAGCTCGTCGGTGATGTCCCACCGGATCTTCTCCATGTCGGTGGTCAGACCTTCGAACGCCAGCGACTCGGGGTCGGTGTCGATCGTCGTCACCCGGGTGTACCAAACGCCTTCGAAGATATTCTTGTCGATGGCGTTGGGCTGCACCCGCGAGATGGTTACCTCGTTCTCCTCACAGGCGGTCGTCGCCGCCAGGAAGGCGAGAGGCAGGGCAAGTCCAATGTTCTTACGCACGTTCACGATGATCCTCCTGCGCCCTTAGCGGTCCTGGTAGACCTTGTAGAGCTCGCGGGCCCAATCGAGCCGCTCGACCCACAGGCGCCAGAAGTCGAAGTTTGTATCAAAGGGACTGTTCTCGTATCGGGACCGGTTCTGCTTGGCCTGTTCGATCATCTCGCAGGCGATGCTCTCCTGTCCCAAGAAGCGACGGTTCAGCGCCTTGTACTCGATGCCGCTGATCGGCTGCGGGTCCTGCCCGGGGAGCTCGAAGCCGTCCCAGTACGAACAGACGCAGTCTTCGTTGGCGTCCGCCACCTCACAGTTGGGCAAGGAGTCCCATGACGTCGGGTCGTCGTAAGCGCCGGTCACGAAGACCTTGAGGTCTTTACCGAAGTCGAGCCGCGTGTCGAAGTCGGACGACATGATCGCGTGAGCCGCGAGCACCGCCAGTTCCGGCAGAAGCAAGGTGAAGGTCGGGTAGACCTGCGCGGGCTCCAGGCAGTTGTCGGAAGCCGCCGGGAACGAAGCGAACTCGGTCGAAGCGAGATCGAACATCCGCTTCGGCTCCATGTATCCGAGGTCGGCGCGGTCCGGCGCCGAGGGGTCGCGACACCAGTACGAGGCCAGGTTCTCGGCCACGCGCGGCGACAGGAAGCCGTCGAGCACGAAGAGGTTCCGATAGAACTCCCGCATTTCCGGCTCGAAGATTCGGTACGAGCTGAGGAAGGCATTCCGGAGGTCGAGGTCGTAGTTGAAGCGGAACAGTCGAGGCGACGTGGCCGCCAAGAACAGCGCCGTCAAACGCTTGTCGAAGAACGACCCGATGTAGCTGATCTGTCGCTCCTCGAGGTCCTCCGACAGACCGATGCCCAGAGGACGACCGTCGCCCAGCTCGACATCGATGGCGTTGGCTGCCTGAGCATCCGGACTATTGATGTCCTGATATCGATCACACGGCAGCCCGTTGAACGTCGCCGTGAACGAGCTGAAGTAGGTCGGTACGGCCTGACCCTGGAAGGTCAGCGGGCAGAAGCGGTCGGGGCTGGGCAGCGCCATTACCTCGGTCGCGATGTTCATGTTCTGCAGGATGGCCGAAACCATGTCCTCCTTCAGGTCCGTCCCGTCGAACTCGGGGTCGGTCACATCCAGGATGTAGAAGTACTGGAGCGTGACGTCCATGAAGTCGAGCAGGATGAGAATCGGCGTAACGGCGGAGTTGATGTTCCATCCGAAGGGCGCCAGGCGGTCGCGAGCGAAGTTGTTGAAGAAGTAGTAGTTTCGCCAGTTCCGGTAGTAGTTGGCCTGAATCTCGGAGAGGTTCGAGCCGTAGTCGAAGGTCGAGCAGAACGGCGTCCGCCGGTTGTAGAAGTTATCGCAGAACAGATACGGAACTTCTCGGTCGGGCGGGTTCTGGGCATCGAATTGAACCCACGAGCGGTCCGAGAGCACGTCGAGCGCCGCTTCCTTGCTCGGGCACTGGCCGCCGCACAGCCAGTCCGGAATCTTGCGGTAGTCCATGTAGTACCGCTGATTCCGGAACTCGCGGGCGCCCGGGTAGTCCGCGCGAAGGTTGTCGCTGTCGAACACCTGCACCTGGTTGCCGTAGGCGAAGCGGATCGCCGCTTCGTCGTAGGAGCCGAGGAAGTCGGCGAATAGCCCCTTCGAGGACATGTACTCCATGACCGTCGTGTGGCGGAGCTCGTCGAGGCTGTTCTCGATTTCGTTTTCCTGACCGGTTCCGAACACCTCCCAAAAGCGCGGCGGGTAGTTCGTTGCGTCGTAGGAGCCTTCGAAATTGTGGGCCAGACCGACGTTGTGCCCCACCTCGTGGAGAATGACGTGCTTGATCAGGCGGTTGGCGATGATGGTGATGCGCTCGTCGCGGCTCAGATCCTTGAGGTCCAGGGCGAGACCCGCCCAGTGGGGGTCCAAGTCCTGGGTGAGGAAGCAGTAGCCACCGGCGTTCATCATCCGGCGCGCGTCGTCGCGGACCGGAGACATCGGCGAGAAGTAGTTCCAGAGATTGACCAGGGTCGCCTGCTCTTTGAGCTCCGGAGGCATGGGGCCGTCGGTCGGCAGCCAGGTCCCGCCCGACAGCAGCGAAACGAACTCCGGCGACATGATCTGCTTCTCGATGGCGGTGCCTTCGAGCCGCGCCAGGCGATTCTCGATGCTGCGGCCCGATTTATCCTCCGGTATGGCGTCCTTTTCATTCAGCGTCATCGCGCTGATCCGGCGGCTGATCTCGCTCACCATCTCATCGCTGGCCCGCTGCTGCGATAGCTCGATGTAGCGGTCCCGAGACTGGTTCAGCTGCCGGCGGATGTTCTGACCGTAGGTGATCTCGGTGGCCGAGCAGCCCGGCTCGTCGTTCATGAAGCAGATGTAGTCGGCGACGTTGGCTGCGCCGATTTCGTAGTAAACGCCGCGGATGTAGGACGACGCGGAGATGGTTCGGCCGGTCAACGCGTCGGCATGCATCGGGCCGTAACCACCCCAGCCCGACCGCTGCGGGTTGTTCAGCCAGATGATCATGTTGTTGCGGAGGTCGCCTACGCGCTGCCAGTGGAAGTCGCTCTTGCCGGTCGGGCGATCGTAGGTCGCCGCCTCGAGCGACGTGCAGACCTTCTTCAGGTTGCCGATGCCGATCTTCGCTTCCAGGGAGCGCTGCAGATCGATCGGCGCCTCGCCGCCGCAGCTACCCCCGCGGCACACCGCGGCCCCGCTGCCACCGGGCTCGGTCGGGAGGTCGCAGACTTCCCCCTGCGCGCAGGCCGCGCGGCCCACCGCGTAGGTGAGCTCCGGACGATTCAACACGTAGCCAACGATGTTGGCCTCGTTGCAGTCGTTGAGGCGGACCTCGAACATGTCCTGCACCTGGTCGACGGGAACGCCCTTCAGGTCGGCGACCATACCCTTGTAGACCCGGTTGTACTCGTCCCCGACCTCGTAGGCCGTCTGCAGGTAGCGGGGGGGGTACTCGGTGTTCAGGTAGTAGATGATCGGCTTCTCGTCACGCTCGGCGTACGGGATGGGCTCGTCGTTTTCGTCGAGGCTCTTCTCCCAGATGTCGAAGAGCATGGCGCGGTACAGGCGCCCCTGCTGGGTGATGCCGTAGCCGCGGTCGTAGGTGGCCTGGCTGATGCGGAACACGCCGAAGCGGGCGTAGATGTCCTCGCGGACGACCTCTCCGGTTTCCGGGTCGTCTATGGCTGCTTCCCCGTCGGGACCTTTACGAACCACCGAATCCGGGTAGAAGCGCGGGATGTAGGACGGGTCCTCGTCGAGACGGACGAAGCTGTGCCGAATGCGCGCTTCACCGAAACCACAGCCGCCGCCGCCCGCGAGCGAAAAGCCCGTGAACGCCCAGCAGGTGAACAGGTCCATGCCGAGGAAGGCGCGCTCCGAAAACTCGATGTAGTCCTCGGAGATTCGAGCAGCGCCGGGGTCGTCCCACTTGGTCTCGATGTGGGTCCAGAAGTCGCCGGTCGAGATGAACTGCATGGGCACCCAACCCACGGTCCAAGCGCCGAACATGCTTCCTTCCACGGCGTTCGCGGCCCAGTTGACGCGCATGTAGCGCCGCTCGTCCCACGGACGGTCGAGCGAGTTCTGCTGGATCTCGTTGGTCTCCCGCCCCGTCAAGACGTCGAAGCCGCGAATGATGTCGAAGTGCTCGATGATCGGCCACATGGCGATCACGGTGCCTTCGAAGTCATCCTCGCCCCCAGGAAGCGCGTCGAGACCCGATCCGGGCACCGCGCTGTAGGGCTTGCGAGCGATCAGGAAGTCTTCCTGGATCTCGAAGACGACGCGGTCGACCCACAGGTCGCCGGCGCCCTCCACCGCGTACGCATTGGTGGTCTCCGACTCGACGATCGAACGGCGGTAGTGCCACTGATGGTCGGTCTGAAAGAAGGCCTTGTCTACGTAGCCAGGCTGAACGGTGTTGATGTCGTCCGTCCGCGGCACACAGCCCGCTGCACCCCAAACCAGGCCGAGGCTGGCCAGTCCGAGGAATCCGAGATACCGCCAAAGGGCATTCCCGTCAGTCATTTACACGTCCTCCGTTGTCGAGACTCTTCATGATGATGTCGGTCGTGAGCCGCAGTAACCTATATCGGTCGGGGCCGATAAGGGTCGGCGTGCCGCGAGGGCCATGGCATGAGGCAAAGGGGCTGAGATGAAAAGACCTTTGTTTCACTTTCAAGGTTCTCCGCTAACGCACTGCGACGCCGTGCCTTCCGTCACGGCTCGATCGAGGCCACCTATTCGCAACTTCCATACCGTCTTCACAATTGTTCGCAATCGCCTCCAAGCGATTGAAATAACTCGATGGTCTCGATCACCGGCCGGGCGTTCGTTCTTTAACTCACACCGGATCCCCGCGGCGGCGTTCCGACGTGTGCCGAATGGCCGACATCCGGAAAAACACTTAATGGACCGACTTTGTCGGGTCGGGCGACTTGGTCTTTGGGGCGCGTGGATGGCGCTTGCGGTGGGCTGCACGAGCCGGCCGCTGCCTCCCGACGCGCGTTCCGTCCCGTCGTCGGGGGAGTGGGTCTCGCCCTCCGGACAGAACCGGATTCGGCTCACCCGCGTTCGATGGAGCGTGGACGGAGGCCGGCTGCAGCTCGAACCGGAGTTCGGCGGGGAACACCCCGCGGCCGAGGACGTTCCCATCGCCTGGGTGGTCGACGACGTCCTCGGTGAGCTGGGTTCCGGCCGCGGGCTTGCCCGCGTCGGTGGCGCGAAGCCCTTCTCGGTGCGGGTCGCTCTTCCTCAGCCCCCGCCGCGCATCATCGGACTCCGGCTGCAGGTTGGGGACCCCAGCGCTCGATGGGCGGCCGTACGAAAGCCGGCCGCGTCGCCCGAGGCCGTAGTCATCACCATTCCTGGAGGCCAGGCTCGGGTTCCGCACGTGACGGTCACCCATACATCGAGCGCTCCCCGGATCGACGGTCGCCTGGACGAGCCAGCCTGGAGCGTGGCGCCCATCCTGACCTTCGCCGACTCGCTGGGTCGTCCCGGGACGGTGACGGAGAATCGCGGCACTCGGCTGCGGCTGCTCTACGACGACGAGGCCCTTTTCGTCGGGTTCGAGGTCGAGGACCCGGACGTGACCGAGCGCTTCGAACGCCGCGACGATCCCATCTACGAGCACGAGGCGGTCGAGCTCTTTCTGATGCCCCACCGGGCCGGACCGGCGACCGGCCCGTACGTCGAGCTTCAGGCTTCGCCCGGCGGCGTCGTCTTCGACGCGTCGTTCTTGGGTCCCCGTGAGGGGATGGACCGGAGGTGGAACGGAGACCAGAAGGTCGTCAGTCGCGTGGATGGAACACTCGACGACCCGCGTCCCGACCGAGGATGGACGAGCGAGTGGCGTATTCCCTTCACTTCCTTGCGATGGGTGCGGAAGGTTCCGGCGGCGGGCGAGGTTTGGAGGATGAACGCGTTCCGGATCGACCGGAGTCGTGGTCATCCCGACCTCTACGTCGCCTGGTCGCCGCCGCGGATGGGTGACTTTCACCGGGTCGAGAAGTTCGGCTTCGTGACCTTCGGACCCGCCTCGACGTCGGCCGAGACGTCACGAGAAGGACGATGATGACGCTGATCAGAACCTGGGCTCTCGGACTGTGCGCGGTCCTGATGGCCGCCTGCTCACCCACCGTTCGCCCCGTCGACGAGGTCGTGGCGAATCTGGACGACTTTCTGGGCGAAAAGGTCGTCGTTCGGACGCGACTCAAGTCCGGCGCGCGCTGTCGAGTCGGCGAGGAGGCCGGCGACTTCAAGGCCTACTGCCGCGACTGCCAGTACTGCCGCGGTCCGGTGGTCGTCGACGTTCCGGGCCTGGAGCCGTCGTCCGCCGTGGACGACTGGCCCTTGATCATCTCCGGCACGCACCGCGGAAGCTCGATCAAATGCCAGGGCAAGCTCAACGAGGTCACGTGTGAGCCGTTCGACCTTTCGAAGACCTACGTGATTCGGGGAAGCATCGAAAAGACCCGCCCTCCTAAGCTTCTGGTGAGCGATTTCTGGGTCGATTAGCCGGCTCGGGTCGGCGGTGGTACGCTCCGAACGATGAGCGCCAGTGCGATCGCCGGCCTGGTCCTCGCGGCGACGGTCGTCACCAGCGAAGCGGCGGCCTGCACGCTGTACCCGGTCGAGCTGGTCAAGGACGCGAAGCTCATCGTGTACTTCACCCGCTTCAAGAAGGAAGACGCGACCGACGGGCGCTACAAGGACTGCACGATCGTCCGCACGCCCCAGGAAGACACCCTCTCGTTCTTCGTCACCTCTTTCCGCCAGGACGCCAACACCGTCGTCCACAAGGACAACTGGCCCTGAGCAAGCCGCAGGCCCCCACCGACCCCCAGCGAGGACGTCAGGGTCCCTTCAGCGCCCTCGACTCGC
>CAYYOT010000013.1:0-89879 GCA_964473255.1 uncultured Myxococcales bacterium
GCTTTCAAACGCCGCTCTTGTTCATGCTCGTCGTGAAGGGGCTGAAGTCGGAGGGGCAGCTCGAGCGCTGGCGTCTGACGGGAAACGGAACGTCCCTGTTCTGAGGCGACGTCTCGGACTCAGTCAGACCCAGTCGCGGGGGTTCTCGAGGACGTCGACCAACCGGGCCTGTTCGGAATCGGGCTCTGGCCGATGGTCGTAGGACCAGCGGACCAAGCTCGGCAGCGACATGAGGATCGACTCGATCCGGCCACCGGTCTTGAGCCCGAAGACCGTTCCCCGGTCGTACACGAGGTTGAACTCGACGTAGCGGCCCCGTCGCACGAGCTGCCACTGTCGTTCGGAGTCGGTGAACGGTGTGGCGCGACGACGCTCGACGATCGGGAGGTAGGCTTCCAAGAAACTGTCCGTCCCGTCGCGGGCCAAGCGCTCGACCTCCGCGAGATCGGCGGGCGTTCCCGGCGGTACGCCGAGCCCCAGATAATCGAAAAAGATCCCGCCGATCCCTCGCGCCTCACCGCGATGAGGCAGAAAGAAGTATTCGTCGCACGCCTTCTTGAAGCGGGGATAGTCGGCCACCGGGTGTCGCTGGCAAAGCTCTCGCCAGTGGCGATGAAAATGGACTGCATCTTCATCGTAGAGCACCCAGGGGGTCAGGTCGGCTCCACCCCCGAACCACGCTACCCGGTCGCCCTTCGGCCCTTTCTCCAGATAACGAAAGTTCGCATGGACCGTGGGGACGTGCGGATTTCGCGGATGGATGACCAGGCTGAGGCCCGTCGCCACGAACTCGCGCCCGGTGCCCGGCAGCTGAGCCGCGAACGTCTCCGAGAGCTCACCATGGACGCAAGATACGTTGACGCCGCCCTTCTCGAAGACATCGCCCTCTTGGATGACGCAGGAGCGCCCGCCTCCACCGCCGTCGCGGGTCCACCGATCCTCATCGAAGGCTCCTTCGGATTCGAGCGCAGAGAGGCCTTCCACGATCCGGCTCTGGGCCGTCAAAAAGAAGGAGTGCATGCGGTCGGCGCGACTCATCGGGGACGAGTCCTCGACCAAAGCACGCCGATCCGCCAGTCCGGGCCGTAGTCCGAGTTTCCACGGCCAGCGGTTAATCCCTGTGATGGCGCCAACAGGGCGGTGACGTGCGCGGTTTCAGTGTGTTAGGCCAATTTTCACGCGCCGCCGGAGGGGAGAACCCTCCAACGCACTCATGGAGGATCCCATAGATGCCCTTCCGGATTCCGAACCCTCGACGCCCGATCCAACTGGGTCTATCCCTAGCCGTTCTGGTCGCTGCTGCGGCCTGCTCGAGCGACATCTCGCTCGACCCCAACCCGAGCCCGGACTCGGTCGTCGCCGCCTTGTTCGACCCGACGAACGCCATTCCGGTACTCCAGTACAATCCGTCGCCGACGGCGCTGGTCCAAGAGGACGCCGCCGACCTCAACGGCGACCTCCTCTTTGGCGACCTCAACTTCGCCGCGCTGGCGCCGCTGCCGTGTGAGCGACCCTCGACCGCGCAGTGCCTGCCGTTCATCTCTTCGGGCGGTTGGCCGACCACCGACAACATCACGGCGGATCTCTTCTTCACCTCCCGTCTCGTCGAGGCCTCGATCCCCGCGGGCATTCAGCTCTTCGCGGTCGACCCGGCCGACCCCACCGCGGCGAGCCTCGTGACGGTCACCTCCACGCAGACGAACGTACCGGCACCTCCGGCTGCCTGCATCGAGGAGTTCGACCTCTCCCAGGACCAGGTCGACGCCTACACCTCGGCCACGCGCGTGAGCCTCGCGCCCGTCGACGGCTGGCAAGAGAACTTCCTCTACTTCATCGTGGCCACCCGCGGTCTGCAGGGCGTTCCGCTGGAAGACCAGGATAGCGTGGATCCCCGGACGGTCGAGCCCGCGGCGCTCTTCTACTCGTTGGTCATCGAGGGCCAGACGAACACCGAGGGCGTCGACATCCCTGACCGGCCGAGTGCGGCGGATCCTCTCCTGAACCAGTCTCTGCGCGTGCCTCCGGCAACGGAAGCGTTCTTCGTCGACTCGTCGACGGTGGTCACCTACCGCCTGAACGGCTCGCTCGACACCCAGGTTCGCGGTGGCCTCCAGGCGGCAGAACCCGCGATCCGCGAAGCCATCGAGGCCGAGGTGCCCGACGGAACGCCGGATGACGTCATCGACGATCTCGTCAACGCCGAGCTGGAGCGGCTCTATCAGGAGCAGGCGGCGGGGCTGTTCGGCCTCTCGCAGTTCTTCAATGCCCTCGCGAACCAGGTCCTGGCCTTGGGCATCCAGCGGTCCGACCTGGTCTACGCCAGCACCTGGAGCACGGGGTCGGCTCCGGTCGACCTCGGGCCCCTGCCCCGCCTGACGTTTGCACCCGACCCGACGGGGGTGAACAACCAGACGCCGTTCCCGAACGTGCCTCTGCTCACCACGGCGACGGTCACCGCCGACGGCCGGCCCGACGTGCAGAACAGCTTCCCCCTGACCGGCGATGCTTTCACCGATAGCGTCTTCATCGCCTTGAACGAGCTCAACGGCTTCAGCAACGTCGAGCCGATCGAGCTCACGACGACCCTGCCCGTCAGTCCGGCGTCGTTGACGCCCGAAAGCGTCCTTCTCGTCCCCTATGACCCGACCTCGAACACGCCGAGCGGAGCGCCGGTCCCGGTCAACGTGACCGCGAGCGCCGAGGTCGTCGGGACCGACATCGGCGGCCGAGACCTCTATGGGCTCGCCGTAGAGCCGCTCATTCCGTTGGCGCCCGACACGTTCTATGCCCTGCTGGTTTTGAACGGCGCCGCCGGAGGCCTCGTGAGCACGCCCGAGACGGGATCGCTGCCCATCGTGGCCGACGACACGTTCATCCTCTTGGGCGTTTCGTCCGAGGAAGAGCTCCGAGCTACCCTGGAGTGTGCGCTCATCGATCCCGTGACGGGAGAGTTCCCCCCGCCGGAGGTCGTGGATGCCCAGGTCGCGTTGGTGGAGCAAGGCCTTCAGCGCGAACGCTGGCAGCCGGCGTTCGAAGTCTTCGAGGCATTGACCGCAAACTCGACGACCGCCACCCGGCAGGCACTCGCGACGGCGGTGCCCTACAAGACCGAGAGCCTCACGGCGACGATGGACCTCATCGCCGAAGACCTTCTGCCGAACCTCTACCCGACGCTCACGGACACGGCGACCCAGGCCGTCATCAAGCCGGTCGCCGGCTTCCAGTTCGAAGGCCTCGCGGCCCAGGCCTTCATCTGTGCCGGCCTCTGCCAAAACGGGCTGATGAACAACGACGCGGGAGGCAGCACGCCGGTCGCGCCGGGTCAGTGCCAGGACATCGGAAACCTTCCGCCGGAGCTCTTTTCGCACAGCGTGTGCACGATCAGCTCCAGCAACATCACCGAGGCGCGACTGTTCGACGGCCGCTTCTATACGCTCATCTCGGGCAACCCGAACGTGACGGGGACCTTCGGTGACCTGGAAACGCCGCGGGTGCAGCGCCTCCAGTTCTGGTACTTTGCCGGCGACGGCACTCCACCCGCCGGGGGGCGGCCGATCGCCATCTTCCAGCACGGCTTCACGACGAACAAGGAGTCCGTACTCCCGCTCGTGAACGCCTTGGCCAACGCCAACAACGAAGGCGGGTGGGCCACGGTCGCCGTCGACATGCCGTTCCATGGGGTGCGGGCCAGTGACATCATCAACAATGCCGACACCTCACCCTGCCTGAACGTCAATCCCGACGACATCATGTGCGCGCCGGATCGAACCTGCACGAACATCGCCGGCGGGCCGGTTTGCGACGGCCAGCAAGACTTCGTGTTCGACGGTTCGCGCGACCTGTCGGGTTTCGGCTTCGTCTCACTGAACCTCCCCGCCACCCGCGACAATCTGCGGCAGAGCATCGTCGACCAGCTCACGCTGATTCAGCACATCCAAAACGGGGAGCTCGACGGTCTGGTCAACGACCCCAGCGTCGACGGTTCCCGGATCGGTGTCGTGGCCCAATCGCTCGGCGGCATCGTGGCCGGGAGCGCCGCGGCCTACACGCCCGGCGTGGAGGCCGCCGTCCTTAACGTGACCGGGGGCGGGGTCGTGGACATCTTTTTGAACACGGTTCCCACCTTCTCGCTGCAGATCTATCAGGGTCTCATCGGGGCGGGCGTCTGCGTACCGCTCAACGAAAACAATCCGACGGAAGGCTGTGAGGACACCACGACGTTCCGGCAGTTCACCATCTTGGCTCAGACCGTCGTGGACTCGGGAGACCCGCTGCCCCACGCCGCGGTCATCGACGATGGTGTGGGTGTCGACGGACTTCTCATGCAGATCGTCGAGCCGGACCCGGTATTCTACAACCCGGCCAGCGAGCGTCTCGGGATCGCGTACGGCTTCGACCTCATGGATGCGGCCGGCCCCTACCAAACGTTCGACTATTCGACGACGGCGGGCGGCACGATCGGTTCGGGCTGTCACGGCGCGCTCCTGGACTTCAGGAATCCTCTGGCTCCGCCGAATGGCGCCCTCTGCGGCAGCGACATCGATGACGCCGTCTGCGCGACGTTCGGCATGCAGGCGCAGGCCGCAGCGTACCTGGAAGACCAAACGATCTCGGGCCAGCGGCTCCCGATGGTCGGGAACATCTCGTGCGAGTGAGGAGGCAGGACGTGAATCGGTTCAACGCGATCATCAGGCTCGGGAGCTGTCTCGGGCTCTTCGTAGCCAGCCCGGCCTTCGGCGCTGGCTTTCAAATCAATGAACAGGCCGCCCGGGCAACCGGACGCGGCAACGCAGTCATCGCCACGATCAGCGATGCTTCGGCCATCTGGCACAATCCGGCAGGCCTGACCCGAACGTCCACGACCGAGTTCATGGCCGGCGTGTCCATCATCTTCCCGGATAACGACTACACGGGCCCCGGCTTTCAGAGTACGAACCCGAACTTTCCGAGCGACGGGAGCGATACGCTGAACAGCTCGGCTTCCCCCGTGCCTCACGCCTACGTATCGCGAAAGCTATCCGACCGAGCCTTCATCGGCCTCGGGTTCCATCCGAGCTATGGCCTCGCCACCCGCTGGCAGGACCCCAAGGACTGGCTCGGTCGGACCCAGAACGAAGAGATCGCGCTTACGACGTACTTCCTCGTGCCCACGGTGGCCCTGAAGGTGACCGATGAGATCTCACTGGCGGTGGGCCTGCAGCTCGTCCCGGCCAGCGTCGAGCTGCGGCAGACCCTCGGCGAAGACAATGGAGAGGTGCTCTTTCCGCGGGACGCCGGCGAGAGTACCGACGGCCGTCTCGATGTCTTTGGCACTGCCTTCGGCGTCGGCGCGACCGCAGGCCTGACGGTGGAGCTCATCGATCACCAGCTGGCTTTGGGCATCGTCTACCGGTCCGCCGTCGACCTCAACTTCGAGGGCGACGCGGACTTCACGCTGCCTGCATCGACTCCGGTTTCGGTTCGGCAGCAGTTCCCCGATCAGACCGGCGATGCGTCGCTGACCGTGCCCCATACCCTCGGGTTCGGGATCGGCTGGGTTCAGGAGAAATGGGACATCGAGTTTGCCACGCAGATCACCTTCTGGAACTCGTACGAGGAGCTTCGCCTGAACTTCTCGACCGGCCTGCCAGCCCCGTTCACCGCGGAGCCTCGGGACTGGAACATCGTGCCGATGTTCCGCCTGGGCGGCGAATATCGGCTGAACGCCTTCTCCTTCCGCCTCGGAGCGGTCTTCGACATGACCCCCGCGCCGGACGAAACGGTGGGCCCCGACCTTCCCGACGGCAATCGCTTCAACGTGGCGGGCGGCATCGGCTATGACTTCGGCCCAGTACGGATCGATGCCGCATATCTGGCTGTGATCCTCTCTGGCCGGACGCTAGACGATACCAGCGTGTTCCCGCTCCGCGGCGAATTCGAGGGCGGTGTGATCCACGTGCCCGCCTTGACTCTCGGCGTAAAGATTTGAGGTCGGTGGCGGGAAGCCCCGCCACCGTTTCCTTCCTTGCGCCGAAAAAGCGCTTTGCCTCGTAGTATTTCGGAACCAGGATGCGAAACATGACTCAGCGATCAGCTCTCATGCTGGCCGTGGGAACCCTGAGCCTCGGGCTTGGGGCATGCGGCGATAGTGGCTCATCCGACGGTGGCGGGGGTGCCAGCGCGGACGGCACGCAGGTGCTGTTCGGCGTGGCCGACCCGTGCGACCAGGACGAAACTCCGCAGCCCAATCGCCTCTTTACAGCCGAGGAGCTCAGGGAGTGCCCGCTTCCCAGTGACCCGGTCGAAGCCGCCATCGCCGGTCTCGAGCGAACCGACGGCTCGAACGTCGACGACATCGTGCAGCTGCGCATCGACAAGACGGTCGCGTTTTCATCGCTGTCGTCGACCGTGACCTTCAGCCTCGGCAGCGGCGGCTCCGTGACCGGGCTGCCCCCGTTCGTCATGCTCGAGCGAACCGGCACGGGAACGTCCAGCTTTGGCCTCGTCGACTTCGTGGCCAGCCGATCGGGCCTGAAGGAGATCCGGATCGAGCCCTCCTCCGACCTCGACTTCGGTTCCGAGTATTACGTCATCGCGACGCGAGCCCTGGTCGACGAAGAGGAAGAGCCTCAGCCGCTTCAGGCTAGCCCGGAGGTCCAGGTGCTGACCGGCGTCGCCGAGCCCGCCGACCTGGAGATCGAGGAGCCCGAGGCATCGCGGCTTCTGGCCGAGCGGGGGCGCCTCGCTGATGTTCTCGCCCTGGTAGCCTCCCGAGGACGGCCCGCCATCGCGCCGGAAGACATCGTGAGCATCCACAGCTTCCAGACCCGCCTCGGACCGGAGCGCCTCACGCGCCTCGCCAAGCGCTGGGACGCCGCCTTCATGCGCGGACGACTCGACGTCGATATTCGGATGGACGACACGGCGCTGCCGGTAGCTGAGTTGAGTCCCTTCGGTCCCGACAATCCGGGCGACTTCGCCGACAATGTGGAGACACTGATGCGAGGTCGGATCACCGTCCCTGCCTTCCTCGACGAGTCGGGTCGCCTCCAGGATGACTGGGACGAAGGCCGGTCCATCGACATCCCGTTCACCTTGAGCATCCCCAAAGTCGGCGGCGACCTGCCGGTCACCCTCGTTATTCCCGGGTTCGGACGGGGTGGGCCCGACATCTTGAATCTGGCGTCGGAGAAGTCGCTCTCCGTGCTCTTCATGCTCGATCTGCGCTGTCACGGACGACGGTCGCCGGACCCCCTCGGCGTGTGCCAAGAGGAGCGAAATCAAGGTGAAATCGATGGCTTGGTCGACGTTCTCGGCAACAACAACGATCCGCGCTTTGCCGGCGGGGCGCCGGACGGGATCCCCGACGACAGCGGACGCTTCTTCTTCAATGGTGACCCGGGGGTCCTACGAGATACGCAGATCGCGGCCACCCTCGAGATTCTCCACGTGCTCGCCACGCTGCGGACCGCGGGGGAAGAGCTGGAAGGCGCAGCCAGCATCAGCCTTCAGGGCGGGGGGCGCATGAGGCTGCTCGCGCATGCTCAGGCGTCCCAGGTCACGCTCGCCGCCATGGCCCTCTACGCGAGCTATCCGAGCGACCCGGAGATCCGGCAAAAAGACCGACTGACGCGAGCCTTGTTCCTCGGCGGGGGCGTCGGGCTGAAGGAGATCGTAGAAAGCGGACCGTCCCGCATGCTTGAAGACTTCATTTCGAGCGCCCCGGACGGGATCACCGAGGACAACGTGAGTCGGTACCTCCAGACGCTCGAGGCTCGGGTCTTGGAAGCGCTCGATCCCGATGTGCTCGGACCCGAGGCCCAGCGGCTGTTCGATTCGACCGACAATGATGCCGCCATCTTCTATCCGGGGGTGGCACCTCTGGACGTGTCCACTGCCGCGCGCCGAAAGCTGGACGAAGTGCTCGACCCATCGTTCTTCGAGTCGGCGAACAGCATTTCCTGCGAGCACTTCCTCTTGTTCTCCTGTCCCGACGACACCTTGAACGCGACTCGGCAGCAGCGGCCTCGAGCGGCGACGTTCATCGCGTCGGGCAGCTTTCCCTGAGCGGCAAAGAGCCGAGTGGGCTCGGACGCTTTTCGTCCACCTGATATGATTCGCGGAGATGCGCGAGGCGATCTTCATTTTGGCGCTCGCTTCCGTGGCCTGCGACGATGCTGGAGGGTCTCCTGGCTCCGGCATCTCCCTCGACGGCAACGTCATTCGTTGGCAGGCCATCGGCGGCTTTGATGCGCAGGTCCCGGATGCGGTCGCGCCCGCGGGGGATGCCGGCGCGTCCGATCGAGTTGTTCGGCCCGACCGCGTGGTCGAGATGCCAGATGCACGCATTCCGGATGCTCTCGATCCCTGTCTCGTTCCACCGACGCTCACTCTGACGGCTTCCGCGGCGAGCCGTCGCCCCGACCTCGTCGGACGACTCGTGGAGGTCACGGGCGCGCTCGGGCGGGGCGCAACGGACTGCTCGACTCCCCCCTGCCCCACGGACAATCCGTGTTGCGCAGAGTGCGCAGCACCCCTTCTGCTCGACGAGGTCCTCCACATCGTTCCCAGCGAATGTGGACCGGCTGCCGTGGGCTGTTCGGGCAACAACTGCACGACGACGTGTTCTCCCCCAATATTGGGTTCCGAGGCTCGCGCCGTCGGTCGGCTCGAGCTCGGGCCGGGAGACGAGCTGATTTTGGAGCTCTGGAGGATTCAGCTGTGAAAGTAGCCGATGTCAGGCGCCTGGAGCGCCTCAGCGACGATGATGCCCGCACGCTGGATGCGGTGCTGCAAGATGCACGAAATCACCTCGTCCCCGCCGAGGCCTGGCTCGAGCCCGTCGCGGCCCGCCTCGGTGAGGCTCAGGTCGACGAGGAGCGATGGATCTATGGCGCGTTCGTCGACGACGAGCCGGTCGGCCTCCTCGACGCCCAGCTGAGCTCACCGACGCCGGGGGTGGTCACGATTCAACACCTGGCCGTCGCCGCACCATCGCGCGGGCATGGCGTTGGCCGAGCCCTCGTCGAGACCCTGGCGATGGATGCGAAGGCCGGTGGCCACGATTGGCTCCGCGCATGCATCCTCGACCGGACGTCGGCCGGCTTTTGGCCCGAGCTCGACTTCGAGCTCCACGGCACCGAGGAGTATCGACGCCGGTTGGAGGGGCTCGAGGCTTGAGACCCTCTACATGTGCTGGGTGAGGACCGCGTTCAACTCGTCGCGCGTAGTCGCCGAGGCTTGGTGCCAGACCACCTCTCCGTCCGGTGAGATCAGGGCCGTGAACGGCAGGCGCTGGCCGTCGAACGCGAGCGTTCGCCATCGCTCGGGAATGGCCCTGGGGTCGAGACGCAAGGACTGCTTTTCCGGCAGTCCCAGCTCCTGGACGAAGCTGCGCGCCTCTTCGAGGTCCTCCGGCTCGTCCATCGCCACCACCCGAAAGGCCCCCCCGGAGGCTTCCACGCTCTGGCCTAGCTCCACCAAGAAACTCGAAAGCTCTTCCCGACAGGGAGCACACCACGTGGCCCAGAAGTTCACGAGCGTCCACCGGCCGTGCTCCACGATCGGGGCCGGGTCCTCGCCGAAGAGTGTCGCGCCCGCGCCCCAGTCGTCACCCGCGGCGGAGCCGGCTGAGCTCGCCTCTCGCGCAGCTCCGCCTCTCGCTCGCGCATCCGCGAGAAAGGCCGCGAACTCGTCGGCGTCGTTCGTGCTGCTGGCGAAGGTAGCGATCACCGTGCCGTCGGCGTGTTCGACGGCATACAGCGGCAGCGCGGCCGTGCCGAAGCGGCGTACTTGGTCGGCCCGCGCAGCTTCATGCTCCGCCAGGCCACCGTCGGTGTACAGCTCGACCAGCTCCATGGACCGCAGCTGGGACGCGACAGCGGGCAAGACAAAGATCGCTTCCTCCATGAAGCGACAGTTCGTGCACGTGTATCCCGTGTAGTTGACGAACACGAGGCGACCGGAGTCAGCCGCTGCCTTTCGTCCATCCGCGAGGGTCTCGTGCCAACGGAGTCCGTCATTTTTTGCGGCGACGACCGCCGCGCCGGGATAGCTGGTCGGCGGCAACCACCCGTCGATCCATCCGCCGAAGGCGCGTCCCTGCACCATGCCCACGCCGAGGTAGGTCGACAAAGCCAGCAGCATGATGGCGAACAGCGACTGTAGCACGGTGACCCGCCCCTGCTCGTCCGCCGCCGACTCCCCGACGAACCGGACCTTGCCCAGAAGGTATAGGCCGGCCACGGCGAAGATTGGAACCCAGACGGCGAGGACGAGGTCGCGGGTGACGACACCCCAGCCCCAGACCAGGTCCGCATTCGACAGGAACTTGAAGGCGGCGGCGAGCTCCAAAAAGCCCAGCGTCACCCGTGTCGCCGACAGCCACGGACCGGTGGCGCCTCGAAGCCGCTGCGCCCAGGCGGGGAACAGAGCGAGCACGAAAAACGGGAGAGCGAACGCGCTGGAGAACGCGAGCATCCCGAGCGTGGGCCACAACAGCTCCCCCCGCGCCGCCGCGACCAAGACCAGGCCGACGAACCCCACCGTGCAGGTGAAGAATACCGTCGTCGCCGTTACGGCAGCGACGGCGACCGTCACGTAGTCCACGAGAGCCGACGGGCCACCTTCACGCTGCGCCGCCCGCCCGAATCGCGCTTCGAGTCGATTGGCGGCCAGGAGCAAGAACTGGGGGGCTTGGATCTCGAAGAGCCCCAGCATGTTGAGCGCGAAGAACACGAGGAGCCCAGCCAAGGCGAGATTGAAGACGGGATGCGCGGCGAAGCTCTGGATGCCCGTCACCCCGAAGAGCACCGAAACTGCGATGCCCGCTACGGTGAAGAAGAGCACCATCGTTCCCGCGTACGTTGCGGCCAGTCCAACGACGCGCCCTGCGCCTCGTTCCCGGTATTTCGAAAAGAACGAGACCGTCAGTGGGACCACGGGCAGGACGCAGGGCGTGACCAGTGCGCCGAGCCCAAAAAGGAACGCCAGGAGCAGGAAGGACCCAAGGTCGCGGAAGCCGGCCTCGGACCGCCAGTCGGCCGCGGCGGCAGCCGTTGCGCCGCGCTCGGGCCCGGACACGTCGGGCGGCGGACCCCCGGCAGCGGGCCTGGTTGGCGCTTCGGCGACCGCGAGCGGGACGCCACCCACGTTAGGCTCGGCCGCGGGAGCGTCGCCATCGATGACCAGCTGCGCGCGGAGCTGCGCTCGTTGGTTGAGGCACTGCGCGGCCGAGCAGATCTGACCGGACATCGAGACCGGTACCGTCAGCTCACGCCCCGGGGGCGCAGATTCGGCGATTCTCAGGGGAAGCTCGAAGATGTTGGCGCCTGCTTCGTAGCGCGCCAGATCACGCTTGAACCCGGGGTCGTACGCGATGAGGGGACGCGGTCCGTGCCAACGACCGTCGACCGTCACGTGAGCCGGTGCATCCACGGACAAGCGAAGGGCCATCGGCCCCTTGCCGGGGTCCATCGACCATAGATGCCAGCCCGGAGGGACATCCAAGGTGACGCGAAGAACGACCGCCCTGCCCGGAGCAGCACGCTCGGGGGCGAGGTCCGCCCGAGCGTCGATCCGTGGATCGCTCGCCTCGGCTAGCGGGGACCCCAAGAGCACGCAGGCCGCGATGAAGACGCGTGGCACGCCTCAAGAGTTCCTCATCGGCGCCATCCGCTCAACCGAGGAATGGGCTTCGGGCGGGTCCGAGAGGGTCCGCATGGCTGGTGGACCGGCATCGGACGTTGACAGGGGATTACACGGGCCCGAGACGAGGGAGCCCCCCGGCTCATCCCATGCTGTCCACCGTGGAAAAGGTGCTGATCCTGAAGTCCGTGGATCTGTTCTCCGAAATTCCCGGCCGAGACCTGGCCCGGATCGCCCAGGTGACGGAGGAGCTGGTGGTCGCTCGGGACGAAACGCTGATCCGCGAGGGTGAGCTCGGCGACTCGCTGTTCATCCTCGTCGAAGGTACCGTCGACGTGCGCAAGGGGCGTCGAGCCGTGGCACATCTCGGGTCCGGCGAGTGCGTCGGCGAAATGTCCCTCCTCGACTCCGAGCCTCGTTCGGCGACGGTTCAAGCCGCCGAAGACGTCCGCGTTCTTCGGCTCGACCGTGACGCCTTCGATGAGCTGATGGACGGGCACGTCGACATTGCCCGCGGTGTGATCCGCGTCCTTACCCGACGGCTCCGTCAGACCACTGAAGGCGTCGTGCAGAGCGACGACACGAGTGCGTGAACGTTAGCAAACGAACATGTCGAGACCTGTGGTCCTCCGCTCGCTCTTCTGTCACGTTCCCTCGGTGGGCGGGGCTCTTCAGCGGTCGAGTGGGCTCATGGTCCTATCGCTGCTGTTCGGCTGCCCCGAGTCAGGCGCTCTAAGTCAGGGCGTTCCTCGCCTGGTGCTCGACCCTCCGGTCGTCGACTTCGGGACGGTCTTCGTCGGCAACCCGGTCGAAGTCATCGTCTCCGCTCGGTCGGAAGGGGGGACGGCAGTCCGCTACGACGCTCGTTTTGGACCCGGTTTCGGCGAAGGCCTCGAACTCGGTCCCGCTTCGGCCAGCGTGGCCGCGGATAGCGAGCGAGACGTGCTCGTTCGTCTGCTGCCGACGGTCGAGGGGGCTCGCGAGGCCGAGGTCATGTTCGACTACGGAACGCGAACGGCGACGCTCACGGTTCGGGCGAGGGTCGAAGAGCCGCCGGACTGTGAAGATGGCAACATCTGTACGCTCAACACCTTCGATTTCGACACCGGTCGATGTGAGACCGTCGCCACGACGAGCGAATGCAATGACCTCGACGCCTGCACCATCGCCGACCAGTGCGTGGAAGCCATCTGCTTGGGCCAGAGCGCCAACTGCGACGACGACGACATCTGCACCGATGACTTCTGCGACCGCCAGTCGGGTTGCGTGCACATCCTGGCTCGCTCTTGCGACGACGGGAATCCGTGCACCCAAGACTTCTGTGACCCGGACGCGGGCTGCGCGCATCGTAACGAGCCGGATGCCACGCCCTGCGGAGGCGAGCAGTGCAAGGTGGGCAGCATCTGCATCGACGGACAGTGCAACGACTTCCCGGTGCCCGATGGCAGCGAGTGCAACGATGGCGACTTCTGCTCCAAGAACGACCAGTGCTCGAGCGGAGACTGTCGAGACCCCAGCTTCCCTTATCCGGGGGACGGTGAGCTACAGTGGGCGACGTTCATCGGTCCCCTCGCCCCTGGAGCCAGCCGCAATCCCGTCGTCGACGCCCAGGGTTCGGTGTTCGCCGGCGTTGTTCAGGGTGTCGTCGGCGTCGATCAGTGCGGAGAGCTCCTCTGGGAAAACCGGGGGCTGGGGACGCCCGACGCCGACAGCATGCTCCTCACCCCGCTCGGACTGGTCGTGCCTCTGACCGGGGCCGGAGAACTCGTCATGTTGGAGCTGGGTCAGGGCGAGGAAGTCCGGCGCGTTTCGCTGCGGCCTCTGCTCGAAGGCCGGACGTCGACCACCGCCGCCATCGAATCCGTCGACCTGGTCGTTCGCCGGTCCGAGGCCCTCGTCGGCTCCCTTTGGGTCGAGCCCGACGACGGGAGCTCTCCGTTCGGCCTCATCTACGAGGTCTCGAGCAGCTGGACCGCCCCCACCGTGCGCGTGGAGCTCGGCTCCGAACATGCCGCCCAGCTTGCGCTCGATGCCGACGAATCGATCGTCGCGCTCCTCCGACGCGGGGAGCCCGACGCCCCGCGGCCCGAACCCGAGCGCATCCTTCGTTTGGGCCCCAGCAATCTTCCCGAGCAAACCTGGTCGTCGTCTTCCATCGAGACCGTTCGCTCGTCGATCTCGATCGATGCTCAGGGCCACGTGCTCTGGACGGCGGGTCTGCAGAAGTTGTCCCGCCGAGGAGAGGCGCAGCAACTCGGTCCTCCCGCCAAGGACCCCTTCGCTCGGGTCATGGGACAGGCGGTGGTCGACGGCCTTCGCACCTACACCGTCGAGATCGACCAAAGCGCCCCACCCGGCCTGGGCGAGAGTTTCCTCGTCGTGGGGCGGCAGACGGGGGAAACCGACCCGGTTCTGGAGGCCCCGCTCCCGGGCCTCGCCTTCGGAGCAACGCCGACCATCGACGATGCCGGAAACGTCTATGCCGTCACCCAGGACGGGCAGGTGTCGTCCTGGGACGCCTTCGGGACCCTTCGGTATGAGCTCGAACTGCCGGTGGGAGCCGGGGTCTTCTCCTCCCCCTCCGTCACCCTTGCGCCGACCAACCTGCTGGTTATCGTAGGCGCGGAGGCGATCTACGGCGTGGAGGCCGTGCCCGCCCCCGGGACTTCGGCGTGGTTTCGATACCGTCGCGACAACTTCACAACGGGGCATCGATGAAGAGAATCCGAATCGCCGCAACCCTGCTCTCGGTCTTCGCCTGCGCGGACGAGTCCGGGGGCCTAGGCCGGGTCGAGCCGGAGGGCGTGATCTCTCCCGCGGAGCTCGACCTCGGCGAGGCCCCGATCGGCGTTCGGCTCACCCGTCAGCTCACCGTCGAAAACCGTGGGGTCGGCGCCCTCAGCATTCGCTCGGCTCGCTTCGACGGCGAGACCGTCTTCGGCCTCGACGGCAGCCTCCCCATCGACCTGGCACCATCGGGCACCCACACCTTCACCGTACACGGCTCACCCGACGCCCTTCGGAGGTTTCGCGCCGAACTGGAGCTCGACACCAACGACGGCATCCTGTCCGCGATCGTGATGCTGACCGGAGTTCCGCGACCGGACTGCGAAGACAACAACCCTTGCACGCGCGAGTTCTTCGATACGGCGCTCAACGAGTGCGTCACCGAGTTCGCGGACGGCGAGTCCTGTTCTCCGGCGGACAAGTGTATCATCAACGCCGTATGCTCGGCGGGCGTCTGCCTCGGCGAGTCGAAGGCCTGCGGTGATTCGAGCGTCTGCACCCGAGACGTGTGCCGTCAGACCGACGGTCAGTGCATCTTCATCGAAGACCCCGACATCTGCGACGACGACAATCCCTGCACGACGGACACGTGTGGCCCGGCCGGCTGCAGCAGCCTGGCGCTGCCCAACGGAACGGCCTGCAACGACCAAGACGATTGCACGATCAACGATGCGTGCTTCGCGGGGACGTGTCGCGGTGCGCCCCTCCCCAATGGCCAAGCCTGCGACGACGGAAATTCCTGCACCGTTGGGGACCAGTGCGTCGAGGGCCGCTGCAGCGGTAGCAACATCCTGGTCAACGCCGAAGAGGGCGAGGTCGTGTTCGAGTACGCGCTGACGGATTGGGAGGAGCGCGCCTTCCTCCACCGACGCGAGGTCAGCTTGTCGCCGGACGGGGTGTTCATCGGACTCGACCATCTGTCGACCCATCAAGGCGAAGGCCTGATCCACGAGATCTTTTCCATGAAGCAGTGCGGTAGCGTCGACTTCCCCTCCTTCAGCTATCGGCCTGCCGAGGCCAATTCACGGGTCCGCTACGTTCGCCGCGCGGTCATGGTCGACCAAGAAGGCCGCACGCGGATCATCGTGGGGGTCCGCCAGCTCCCCGAGAACGGCTTCCGGCCGGAGACGACCTCCTACTTCCTGAACGACGACGGTAGTGTCCTGAACTCGGCGATCCGGATCGAAGGTGGGCAGACGGGCTGGTCCCTCACGCCCGACGGCGGCTTCGTGTGGGGCGTCATTCTGCCCAACGCTCAATCGGACCCGACGCTGCCGGTCGAAGACGTCTTCACCATCGCCCGCGAAGACCGCGACGGGAACCAGCTCTGGCGCTACGAGCGTCGAACCTGGGACTGGGCCGAGTTCCTCGGGGTGGCGGGTCCCCGCGTGCTCTTCTGGTCCTCGGGGCGGTTCGGAGCTCTCGATTACCAGACGGGCAAGCTTGCTTGGAGCACGTTGACCAGCTTCATCCCCAAAGAGATGGCGCTGTCGACCCAGCTGGATCTCGGTATCGCCCGAACCGGGCGGCAGCTGTTCGCCGTCGAGCTCATCGAGGGCCTGGAAGTCTTTCGCTTCCCGGCGCAGGAGCGCATCGACTACTTCCCGCGGACCGACCCGGTCATCTCCTCGGACGGGCGCATTCTGGTCATGATGGAGCAGCGAACGACGGATGGGACCGTGCCCCTGAGCCTGACGTGGGTGGAACTCGACACGTCGGGAGACGTCATCACAGAGACCATCTTGGACTACGTCTTCCCCCCCGACCCCCGAGCCGCCCAGCACGAAGACTTCGATGACCCGTACCCCACCGTGGCCGACGATGGTGTCACGTACGTCGGTTACGGAGACCGTTTTTGGGCCATCGATCCGGGAGGCAGCATTCGCTGGAGCCTCACGTCGAGCGTGAACGCCTTCACTGGAACCGTCCCCCTCCTCCGTGATGACGGCGTCCTCGTGATCTCGCGGGGCAGTCGCGAGATCATCGGTGTCCGTACCAACGGCGGCCAGATGGACCGGAAGGCATGGTCGAGCTTCCGCAACGACGCGGGTCGCACCAACTATACGCCCTAGCCACCGAGTTGACCCGTATTCGGTAAGCCCTCAGGATGTGGACCGTGGCGCTGCCTTCCGCGGTCTATCTGCGTGCCACGGACGGCACCACCGTGGGCCCCTTGCCGACCCAGTGGCTCGAGCTTCTTTTCGACGCCGGAGTGGTGACCGACCACACGCCGGTCTCTCTGAACGGTCAGCGCTGGCGGGCGATCGGCGACTGGCGAGAAATGGCCGACCGGCTGCACGAGGTTCAGGCTCAGATCGCTTCGGGTTCGAACCCTTGGCCCATCGTTCTTTCCAAGGAAGCCGCTCTCGAGGGCGACGTACGACGGGCTCTCGGCCGCACGCCATCGGCACCGGTAGCGTACGCGACGGCCTCCACGGAGCCCGCCCGGCGGGCCGAGCCTTCCAGTTCGTCGATCCCGATTCCCGAGCGTACCGCCGACCTTTCGAGCCCGAGCATGACCATCGATACGGCGATCGTTCCCGAGGAGGAGGCCCAGAACCTGGAAGGGCCGCCACTTCGAGCTTGGGTGAATCTAGCGATCCGGAAGGTGACGGGCACGCTCACCGTCGAGCATGAAACGGGTCCAATCACTTTGAACCTGAGGGGCGGCCGAATCGCCACGCTGGACGTCAAAGACCCGACCCTCGCGCTCGCGGCCTACCTCGTCGAGGCCGGGGTTACGACGGAGGCGGCCCTTCAGGTCGCTGCGGCCGAGGTTGCCCGGAAGGGACTCGACCTCGGTTCCGCGCTGGTGATGACCGGCGGCGCGGCGCCCGACCCCTATTTCGATACGTACAAGAAATGGGCCCGCAGAGTCCTGTCGCTCGTGGTCCTCTCCGTCGCCGAAAAAGTGACTTTCCACAGTGGAGACATCTCCTCGCCGGCCGTACCGCTGGGTTTCGACCGGTATGGTATCTTCATGGAGGTCATTCGCGAGATTCCTCGGTCCACCCTCTCCGAGCTGCTCGAATCCCACCGCACCCAGCCCTTGATCATCTCGGGTGTAGAGGGGCTGCGAGTCGAAAATCTGAAGCTTCAACCCAAGGAGCTTCGCACCATCAAGCAGATCAATGGTCGCTACACTCTGCGGGACTTGCTGGATCAGATCGGGTCCGACGAGAGCGCCTCCGCCTCGGTGCTCCGCTCCCTCTTCTTCGCAACGCGGACCGGTCTGGCCTTCTGGGGTGAAGACCCACTCCTCAAGGAAGAGTTAGCCGAAGCCGGTCGCCTCCGCGACGAATACGAGAAGATCAAGAATCTCGACCATTTCAAGGTTCTGGGCGTCAAGATGGACGACGACGATGACGCGGTCCGCGCCGGCTATACGGCCTTGGCCAAGAGATTTCACACCGACGCTCTACGTCCCGACGCCGACCCGGGCCTTCGCGAGATCCGCGAACAGCTCTTTTCCCTGATCAGCCAGGCCTTCGCCGCCATCGAAACCGAAGGTCGTCGCGAGCGCTATCGCAAGGAGCTCGAAGAGGGAGTTTCTCGCGAGGAAACGAATCGGGCACAGGCCATCCTGTTCAGCGAGTCGATCTTCAAGAAGGCCGAAGTGCTCATGCGCGTGCGCAAGTACGACGAAGCCCTGAAGTTTCTCGACGAGGCTCTGAACCTCAACCCCGACGAAGTGGAGTTTCAGGTCGTGCGAACCTACTGCAAGCTCCTGCTTGACCAGGGGTCCCGTCCCGAGCCGGAGCCGGCGTTTTTGGCCGAAGCCATCGACTCCCTCAAGGCGGCGGTTCAAAAACGCCCGGAAATGCTGAATGGCCATTTGATTCTGGCGCAGCTCTCCAAGATGTCGGGCGACAACAAGCTCATGGTCCGGAGCTACCAGAAGGTTCTGGACCTCGACCCGAAGCATGCGGAAGCCGGCCGTGAGATCCGGCTCGAACGGCTCCGGCGCGAAAAAGAGAAGGAGAAGTCGAAGAAGCGCTGGTTCTGAGAGTGATCACTCCACCACCGGTCGCAAGAGGCCTTCCGTCATGGTCAAACGGCGGGGCATCCGCTGGGCCAGCTCCGAACGATGCGTCACCAAAACGACGGTCAATCCGAGCTCGCGATTCATGTCATCCAGCAGCTCGTGGATTCCTTCGGCCGTGGCCTCATCGAGATTCCCCGTCGGCTCGTCGGCGAGGATCATTCGCGGCTCCATGATGAGAGCGCGGGCGATCGAGACCCGCTGCTGCTCCCCGCCGGACAGCTCCCCGGGTCGATGCAAGGACCGGTCGCTCAGTCCCACTCGGTCGAGCATCGCCAGCGCCCGCCGCTCGGCGCTCGGCGGTGGGACACGCTGGATCATGGCCGGCATCATGACGTTCTCCAGCGCCGAGAACTCTGGGAGCAGGTGATGAAACTGAAAGACGAAACCGATTGTGCGGTTGCGGAAGGCGGCCAGCCGCGCCGAGGGAAGCCGAAAGACGTCCTCGCCCTCGAAGAAGACGCGCCCCCTCGTGGGCTGATCCAGCGTTCCCAGCACGTGCAGGAACGTCGACTTCCCCGAGCCCGACGCACCGATGATGGAGACGCGCTCGCGAGCGCGGATGTCGATCTCGATTCCGCGAAGGACGTGGAGTCTTTGGTCTTCGAGCCAGTACTCCTTGTGGAGCTCTTCGATGCGTACCAGCGGCTCACTCATCGCGGAGACCCTGGACTGGATAGAGCTGGGCGGCGGTCATCGCCGGGTAGATGGTGGCGAGATAGCTGATGATCACGGCCGCGAGGGCGATGATGGATATCTCTCTCTGGTCGAGGACCACCGGGAGCTTCTCGATGTAAAAGACGCGGTCATCGAGTGGAAAGCCGACCGTTTGCAGAATCCAGCAGACGACGATCCCGAGGACGACGCCCAAGACCGCTCCGCCGACCCCGACGAACAATCCTTGAATGACGAAGACCTTCATGATCGAGGCGTCGCTCGCTCCCATGGACTTCAAGATGGCGATCTCCTTTCCTCGCTGTAAGACGATCATGACGAGGGTGGCGACGATGAGGAACGAGGCTACGGTAACGATCATGGCCAAGACGACGAACATCGCGATCTTCTCCAGCAGAAGCGCGGAGAACAGCTCCCGGTTCATGTCCCGCCAGTCCCGGACGGTATAGGGGGCTCCTCCCAGGCGTCCGCGAATCGACTCGACGGACCGTGAGGTTCGGTCGACCTCGGCGATCTTGATCTCCACGCCGGTGGCACGCTCCGGAAGTCCAAAGAAGCGCTGCGCGTCGTCCATCGCGACGTACGAAAACTTCGCGTCGTACTCGTACATGCCGGAAAAGAAGACGCCGGCGATGCGGAAGCGGCGAAGTTTGGGCATCGGCCCCATGGGACCGATGTCGTCGGAGACGGGCGATACCAGCTTGACCACGTCGCCCACGTAGGCGCTGAGCATCCGCGCCAGCTCTCGACCAACGATGATGCCCGGCAGTACGCGTCCGCAGGGCGCCGGCCCGGCCGAAGCGGTCTCCGACGGAGGAGGCGGCACGGGCGGGTCGGTCAGCGCCGCCGTGGAGGTGGTGGCGGAGGCCGTACCCGGACTGGGAGGGCCGCGCCATCGACGGCGCGATGGACACGCGCCGGGGATCATCGACGGATCGGACAGATATTCGACCGAGCCTCGCAGGACGTCTTTCGAGAGCTCCGCGATCGATGCACGGTTGTTCGGGTCGAGCCCCTTCACGATCGTCCCGGACAGACTGATGTCGGTACTGATCATGGCATCGCCCAGCACGAAAGCGGCCGCCGATGTCACTCCCTCGACGCTGCGGGCCTGCTCCTCGACCTCGGCGAACTCGACGAAGTCATCGCCGTGCTTGCCGACGACGATGTGGGCATGGGCGGCGAGGATCTTGGACTTCAAGTCGGCCTCGAAGCCGCTCATGATCGACAAGACGATGATCAGCGCCATTACGCCCAGGCAGACGCCCACCACGGCAACGACGGTCACGATACCCACGAATCCGTCGCGGCGATGGGCCTTGAGGTAGCGTAGGGCCAGCCGAGCCTCGACCCCGAAGCCCGGATCCCAGCGCCCACCCCCGAAAAACAAAAAGCCCAGACTTCCTCCAACGGCAAAGAACGCGGACAGAGCGAGCGCGGGGAACAGGCCCAGCGCGACCAAAATCTGCTCGGCCGGCGCGTCGAATGCCGCGAGCCACTCCGCTGGTCCCAGGGCCACGGCCAAGAAGAGCCCGAAGCCGAGGATCGCGACGATCACGCCGATCTCGACGATCGCCAGCGTGCGTCTCGCGACCGAGACGCCGAAGCCCACCAGCGCAGCGTCGAGCAGTGCGCCCACCGCGATGAGCCCCGCGATCTGCTCCGGTTCGACATAGAGACGCCTCGCCATCAAGACCCAGCCCCAGGTGAGTCCGCCCCACGCGAAAGCGCCGAGCACCGAGGTTCCGAGGCCCGCGACGTCCGAACGCCGACCCATGGACCAGCCGGAGACCAGAAAGGCCGCCGGACCGGCGATGGTCGCCGCGAACGACCAGGCGCCTTCGCTGGGAGCCGAAAGCTCGGGAGTCGTAAAGATGGCGATCTGACCGATCACCCCGAGCGCCAGACCAGGCAGAAGCAGCACGCCGGGGCGCTCGCGAGTCCAGCCCAGACCGAAGCCGGCGACGAAGCAGACCAGCGCCAGCAGCCCGCCCCCAGCGGCGTAGCCCCGCGTGGGGTCGATGCCCGCGCCGATGGCGAGGTGGGTCACCGGCTGCAGGCCAAGGATGACCGCCGCGGCAACGCCCCCGATGATGAGGGTTCGGACGAGCAATTCAGCCGCTGCTTCGCATCAAAGGAAACAGGATCACGTCCCGAATCGAAGCGGAGTTCGTGAGGAGCATGGCCAGGCGGTCGACTCCGACCCCCTCCCCCGCCGCTGGGGGAAGACCGATCTCGAGCGCATGGCAATAGTCTTCGTCGTACTCCATGGACTCTTCGTCGCCTTCGGCTCGCGCATCGACCTGCGCCTGAAACCGAGCGCGCTGGTCCTCGGGGTCGTTGAGCTCGGAGAAGGCATTCCCCACTTCGCGCCCCGCGATGTATATCTCGAAACGATCGGCGATGGTGGGATCGCTCTCGTTTCGGCGCGCGAGAGGCGACACCTCGATGGGGAAGTCGGTCACGAACGTCGGCTGGACGAGCTCGGGCTCCCAGAGCGCCTCGAAGACCTCCATCTGCAGAGCTCCGAGGGGCGCGCCCGGAGACAGCGTGAGCCCGAACTGCCGTCCCTCAGCGACCAGGGCCTCCGGATCCGCAATGTCCAAACTGGGCCGCTTTTCCTGCAGGCCGCCGCGGACCGGCAAGCGCCGAAACGGCGCACCGAAATCGAGCTCGACCGGGGCGTCGCCTTCCTGCCAGCCGCCGTACGCGACCCGGGTTCCGCCTGTGATCTCCTCGGCCGCTCCACGAAGCATCTCCTCGGAGAGACTCATCAGTTCCTCGTGCGTAGCGTACGCCATGTAGAACTCGAGCATCGTGAACTCGGGGTTGTGCTGCGTGGACAGACCCTCGTTGCGGAAGTTCCGACCGATCTCGTAGACGCGGTCGAAGCCTCCGACGACGAGGCGTTTGAGATAGAGCTCGGGGGCGATCCGGCAGTACAGATCGATGTCGAGCGTGTTGTGATGCGTCACAAACGGACGCGCCGTCGCCCCACCCTGGATCGCCTGAAGCACCGGCGTCTCCACCTCGAAGAAGCCCCGATCATCGAGAAAGCGCCGGAGGTAGCGGATGAGACGCGAGCGCTTTTCGAAGGTAGCTCTGACTTCGCGGTTCACGACCAGGTCGACGTAGCGCTGGCGGTATCGCTGCTCGATGTCCTGCAGGCCCTTGTGCTTGTCGGGGAGCGGATACATGTTCTTGGTGGCGAGCCGCACGTCGCGTACCTGCAGACTGACTTCGCCCCGACGGGTGATGAAGCGCGGCCCTTCCAGGACCACGATGTCGCCGATGTCCAGCAGCTTGACCTTGGCGAAATCGGGCAAAAGGTCCTTCCGAAACTGGACCTGAATACGGCCTTCTCGGTCCCAGAGGTCGGCGAAGATGGACTTGCCCATCCCGCGAACCGCCAGCAATCGACCCCCGAGCCGGTAGCGGGGAGCATCGTCGGTCGGATCGGAGTCCGGCTCCCCCGGAGCCTCGAGCACGTCCTTCGAAGTGTGGCTGACCTGAAGCCCGTTTGGATACGGGGGCCAGCCCGCCTCCCGCAGCCGATCGCGCTTGTCCCGGCGTACCCTGAGGATCTCCTCGATTCCACCGGCGCCCTTGTCCATGGGCGGGGATTACACAGCCCCCAGGACCTCGGTCAAACGAAACGAATTTCCACCCGGTGGCGCCCATGATGCGTCCAGCGCACTCCCGGCTTGCGCCGCTGACGCCCCGCGGGCATGACCCCCGCATGGCGGCCGAGTTCGTCTACACCATGCAGAACGTCCGGAAGGCGCATCCGGGCAAAGAAATCATCAAGGACCTGACGCTGGCGTTCCTCCCCGGGGCCAAGATCGGCGTCCTGGGCGTGAACGGAGCGGGCAAGAGTACGCTCTTGCGGATCATGGCGGGCGTGGACACCGAGTTCACGGGGGAAGCCGGTCCCGGCAAAGGCGTGCGGGTCGGCTTTTTGACCCAGGAGCCCGAGCTCGATTCCACCAAGACCGTCCGCGAGAATGTCGAGGAGGGCCTCGGCGAGATCCGCGACGTGATGCGCGAGTTCGAGGAGCTCTCGGCCAAGCTCGGCGAGCCCATGAGCGACGACGAGATGCAGGCGCTGCTCGACCAGCAAGCCGAGCTTCAGGACAAGATCGATGCCGCCAACGGCTGGGAGCTGGAGAGCACCCTCGAGCGCGCCATGGACGCGCTCCGGTGCCCGCCCGGCGACCTCCCGGTCACGAATCTTTCGGGCGGCGAGCGCCGCCGAGTCGCCCTGTGTCGGATCCTGCTGGAAAAGCCGGACCTCCTCCTCCTCGACGAGCCGACGAACCACCTGGACGCCGAGTCCGTCGCTTGGCTCGAACACCACCTCGCCGACTATCCGGGCACCGTGGTGGCCGTGACCCATTATCGGTACTTCCTCGACAACGTGGCCGGGTGGATTCTCGAGCTGGACCGGGGATCCGGGATCCCCTGGAAAGGCAATTACTCCTCCTGGCTCGAGCAGAAGAGTAAGCGGCTGGAGAAAGAGGAGAAGCAAGCGAGCGCTCGACGCCGCACGCTGGAGCGGGAACTTGAGTGGGTCAAACAATCCCCGCGAGCGCGTCAGGCCAAGAGCAAGGCGCGGCTGAAGAAGTACGACGAGCTCGTCAACGAGGCCACCCAGGATCGCGTGCAGGAGATCGAGATTCCCATCCCGCCGGGACCGCGCCTCGGAGACCTCGTCGTCGAGGCTCAAGGCATCACGAAAGCCTACGGAGACAAGCTCCTCTTCGAGGACCTCTCGTTCAAATTGCCGCCCGGAGCCATCGTGGGTGTCATCGGCGCCAACGGCGCGGGCAAGACCACCCTGTTTCGGATGTTGACCGGCGAAGAGAAGGCCGACGATGGCGCCCTGAAGCTCGGGGACACCACGAAGTTCGCCTACGTCGATCAGAGTCGCGACTCCCTCGATCCGGAGCGCGCGCTCTGGGAGGAGATCGCCGACGGTGAGGACGAGATCGAAATCGGGAAACGCAAGCTTCCGGCCCGCTCCTATGCCGCCTCCTTTGGCTTCAAGGGCAAGGACCAGCAGAAGCTCGTCGGAAGCCTATCCGGCGGGGAGCGGAACCGCGTCCAGCTGGCCAAGCTCCTCAAGAGCGGCGGAAACGTTCTCCTGCTCGACGAACCGACCAACGACCTCGACGTCGACACGCTGCGAGCCCTCGAGGACGCCCTCCTCCAGTTCGCCGGCTGCGTGGTGGTGATCTCCCATGACCGATGGTTCCTGGACCGGATCGCGACGCATATCTTGGCCTTCGAGGGCGATAGTCAGGTGACTTTCTTCGAAGGGAACTTCGAGGACTATGAGAAGGACAAGAAGCAGCGATTGGGCAAAGAGGCGGACATTCCGCATCGGATCAAGTATCGCCGGCTCACCGCACAGAACTAGCGCCCCTCAAAGGAGGATGCCGGCCTCGTTCGGTCTGGGGATCGGAGGCAGTTCGTTTTCACCGATCTCCTCCAGGAGGTTGTTCTCGATGGTGCGCGAAAGGGCTAGCAGCGGCAGACCGTTGTAGTAGGTGCTGAAGGGGTCTTCCAAAACGCGTCCGGCCTCGCTGATCAGAACAAAGGCGAGCGTCACCAGAAGATTGATGGGCACGGTCAGCCACCCCACGGTGTCGACGATGGCCAGCGGGAACAAACAGCCGAAAGCGAGGACCAGGCGGTTGGCGATGAAACCGTAGCCCAAGGGAAAAGGCGTCTTCTTGATGCGTTCGCAGCCCCCCTGAACGTTCAGCATCTCGCGGAAGCTCTCGTCGAAGGACCGCAGGCGATCCTCGGACAGCTCGTCATGGTCGGCCGAAGCCGTCACCGCCTTGAAGTTCATGTCGACCAGCGCGTGTGTAGGGCTGCTTCGGTCCCAAACGAAGTCCGGCGCGACGTCGGTGTAGCGCTTGAGATCGGCGTCCGACCGGGGATCTTCGAGGCGCAGCAAGACCCGTAGCGCGTGGACGTAGGCGATGTGCCGCCGCACGAGCAGTCTCGCTTCGTCCGGTTTTTTGGGGGCGAGGTAAGACTGCACTTCGGTGCTGAACTGCCGGGAGACGTTGACCATCCGCCCCCACAGCTTTCGGCCCTCCCACCACCGGTCGTACGCCGAGTTGCTTCGAAAGCTCACGAAGATGCCGATCGCCCCGCCCACGACGGCGAGCGGAAGTCCGGGAAGGGTCACCCACTCGAAGTTGTAGACTTCGTGTAGGAGCGTGATGAGGAACGCCGCTCCCCCGAAGAGGAGGCCGCTCTTCCACTGCCAAAGCAAAATACGGAGCACCGAGCCCCGGGTACTGACCATCATGGTGCGGGCACCGATAGCGGGCCGCGGGCCCAAAGTCAGCGGCCCGACCCGGGCACCCCTTCCCCGGAGCCGCGAGTCGCGAGAACATCCCCACCGTGAATCGGATGGGTCGCTACCTTCTGCTCCGGCGGCTCGCGACCGGCGGCATGGGTGAGATCATCCTTGCCGAGCAAACCGGTCTATCCGGCTTCTCCAAGCGCGTGGTGATCAAGCGCATCCGCTCCGACTTGGCCGTCGACACCGACTACGTTCGCCTCTTCCTCAATGAGGCGCGAACCGGATCCTTTCTCAATCACCCGAACATCGTTCATGTGCTCGACGTGGGCCACGACGACGACCAGCTCTATCTCGTTTTGGAGTACGTCGACGGGATCGACCTCAAGCGCCTGACGCGCCGAGCTTCGCTCGCCGGTCACGCCCTGTCCGGACCGACCCTGGCCGCGCTGTCGCTCGACGTCTTGGAAGCGCTCAGCTGGGCGCATACGCGGAGTCCCATCACCGAGAGCCCGATCATCCACCGGGACATCAGCCCCGAAAATCTACTCGTCACGCGCGGCGCCAAGGTGAAGGTTCTCGACTTCGGTCTCGCCAAGTGGTGGCCATCCAGCACCACCGTTCCGTCCCTCGAAGGCCGGATGATCTTCGGCAAGGTTCGGTACATGCCACCCGAGCAGCTCAAAGGTCATCCGATCGATGCTCGGGCCGACCTCTATTCCCTCGGGGCGGTCCTCTACGAAGCGCTGTCTGGGCACCTTCCTTTCGGTCGGGGCAGCGCCAGCCAAATCCTGGAGCGCATTCGCTCGGGTCTCCCGCCGCCGCCGACCGTCGATTGGAGGGAGCCGGACCCGGCACTCGACGATCTCATCGCGAAAGCCCTGGCCCCTCGGCCCGAGGACCGGTTCCCTTCCGCCGAAGCGATGCGGTCCGCGTTCGTCGAGTACCTCCGCGATCGGAATCGGGTGCTTCCGCTCGAGCGGCTGCGCCGACTGCTCCAGCCCAGTAGTCGCTCCCCCGAGTTCGACTCCGGACCGGCGGAGCCCCTATCGCCGACGGTGCTCGACCTCCCGGTCGCCGAGCGCTGCGGTAAGTGCGGAGGGGAGCTGCGAGCCTTCGTCCTCGATGACCTGATCCTGGACCAATGCCAGTCGTGTCAGGGCGTGTGGGTCGACCGCGCCGAGCTCGACCGGATCCTGGGACACGGGCTCTCCGGCCGGCTGGAAGCGGCGAGCGCAGACCGCGCTCTCCCCGACCTCGACCCAGTGCTCGGCTCGTGTCCCGTCGACCGCGTGGGACTCATGGCGTTTCAGGTTCCCGGGCGCAGCATTTCCCTCGAGGCCTGTCCCCACTGCCACGGCATGTGGTTCGACCGCGACGAGCTGGCGGTGCTCCAGGAAGGGCGCGTGGTCAGCTGGCTGCGGAGCCAGCTTTCGTCGCTCGAGGCACCCTGACTACATGTCGCGGCGGCCGGCCAGAGCGCGGCTGATCGTGGCGGGGTCGGCATATTCGAAGTCACCGCCCATGGGCAGGCCCGATGCGATGCGGGTGATCCGGTAGCCCATCGGGGCCAGAACGCGCTGGACATAGAGCGCGGTCGCTTCACCCTCGACGCTGGGATTGGTGGCGAGGATGACTTCTTCCGGCCCGGGCTGCTCCGTGCGCAGACGCTCGAGGAGCTCCTTCATCTTGAGCTGGTCGGGACCGATTCCCTCGAGGGGAGCGAGGGCGCCGTGGAGCACGTGATACCGTCCTTCGAACTCCCGCGTTCGTTCGATGGCCCGGAGATCCTGCACCGTCTCCACGATGCACAGGAGACGGTCGTTGCGTCGAGCGTCGCGGCAGACCGAGCAAAGACTGTCGCTCGTGAGGTTCATACACCGCGAGCAAAAGCGCGTCCGCTCCGAGGCCCCGCGGATGCTCTCGGCGAGCTCCTCGGCGAACTCCCCGCCTTGGCGCAAAATGAAGAACGCCAGCCGCGTCGCCGTCTTTTCTCCGATGCCGGGCAAACGGCCGAGCGCCTGCACCAGACGGGCGACCGGGTCGACGCTGGGCTCGCTCACGCTCCGAATAGACCCGGAAGCTGAAGGCCTCCGGTGACCTTGCTCATCTCCGCCGCCATGTGCTCCTGCGCGCGCTGGAGGGCCTGATTCGTGGCCGCCATGACGAGGTCCTGGAGCATCTCGACTTCTTCTTTGTCGACGACTTCCGGATCGATGGCGACGGAGAGGATTTCGCCCCGGCCGTTGGCGGTAACCGAGACCATCTGCCCCCCGGCCGAGCCTTCGACGGTGGCCGCCGCAGCCTCTTCCTTCACCTTCTCGAGCTTGGTCTGCATCTGGCGCGCTTGGCGCATCATGTCCTGAAGATTCATGTCACTCTTCTCGTACGCGAACGCTCGTCACCGAGCCACCGAGTTCGCGCTCGACGGCCTTCACCGCCGGGTGATTGCGCGCCTTCGCTTCCAGCTCTTCCTGTCGCCGACCCGCCACGGCCTCGTCCTCTTCGGAGATGGATGGCGCATCGGTTTCGGCGAGCTGTCCCACGCGTTCGATCTCCAGCGGGACCCGCTTGCCGAAGAAGCTCGTGAGCTGCTCCTCCAAGAACCGCCGGGTCTTCGTCGCCGTCAGCGCCTTGGCGTCGAAGGCCGTTTGACAGTGCAGCCGCACCACGTCCGGTCCGAACGTCGCCGGACGCACCTGGGCGAGCGAGGCCGCCAGCGCAGGACGGGCTGCCTTCACACCGTCCACGAAGCTTCGAAAGTCCGTACCGGCAGAAGCGGGAGCTGCGGGTTTGCCTCCGGTCGGAGCAGCGGACTGCTCGGTTTCGGGCGTCGAGGAGGGGCGCTCCGCCGGGGGACGACGCGCCTCGGGTTGCTGGTCTCTCGCACTGCGAGCGGAGGACCCTGCGGCACGACCACCACTGCGGGCGGAGGAATCCGCGGCACGATCACGGTCGGCGCGCCCCGGACCCGCCGCGCTCCCGGCAGGACGGCCGGCCCGTCCGGAGCCCGAAGGGCCGCCACCCCCGCTTCGAACCGCGCCCTCCAGGTCTTCGAGCTGCTCGACCAGGAGCTGCAGATCCACCTCCGGCGGAGCCTCGGCCAGCGACGCCAAGCCGATCTCGAGAGTGAATCGCGGATGCGGACTGTTGCCGACCTCTTCGACGAGGGGGCTTATCTGAGCGAAGAGTCGCTCGAAGGTGACGGGCTCATACGCCCGCGAAGTCTCGATGAGCTCTTTGATCTCGTCTTGTGGACGGTCGAGAGCGGTGCTGGGGTCCGGAAGAACTCGTGCGACGAGGAGGTCGCGTACGTGTTCGGCGAGGGCGTCGGTGAAGCGGACGAGGTCGAGACCCCGTTCGTAGACCAACCGCACCCGCTCGAAGACCGCTGCCGGCTCCCGCTGCAACAGGGCGTCGACCGTACCGTGGACCGACTCCGCATCGACCACGCCCAGGGCCTCGCGGATCAGGGCTGCATCCAGGCTTCGTTCGCCGGCGTACGCCAAGACCTGCTCCAAGAGTGACTGGGCGTCGCGCATCGAGCCTTCCGCTTCGCGGGCGATCAGCGAGAGCGCGTCGGGGTCGTGGTCGCGAGCTTCCTCGGTCAGGATCTCCGACAAACGGGCCGCGATCCGGGGCCCCGGGATGCGCCGAAAGTCGTACCGCTGCACTCGGGACAGGATGGTCACCGGGACCTTGTGCACGTCGGTCGTGGCCAGGATGAACTTCACGTGAGGCGGCGGTTCTTCCAAGGTCTTCAAGAGCGCGTTGAACGCTCCTTGGGAGAGCATGTGCACTTCATCGATCACGTAGATCTTGAAACGAGCGGAGCTCGGGAGATAACGGGCGTTGTCGACGATGTCGCGCACGTTATCGACCCCGGTGTGCGAGGCCGCGTCGATCTCGAACACATCGGTGGAGCGCCCTTCCGTGATTTCGAGGCATGCCGGGCACGTCCCACACGGCGTCGCGGTCGGTCCGTCATGGGTCGTGCAGCACAGGGCCTTGGCCAAGATCCGGGCCGCGGAGGTCTTCCCGACCCCGCGCGGCCCGCTGAACAGGAACGCATGGGCGACGCGGTCGGCCTCGATCGCGTTCTTGAGCGTTCGGGTCACGTGCTCCTGACCCAGGACGTCGTCGAAGGTTTGGGGACGCCATTTCCGGGCGAGCACCACGTAGCTCATGAATGACGGATCCTCGGCCCGAGGGCCCCGATCGAGACGGCCCTGCCGGACAGGGGTCGACCGGGGGGGCCAAACTGATCGGGGGGCGAAAAGTGATCGCCAGGCACCCTACAACACACGCGCTGAGCTCCTACCGTTGCTTCCTTCCGGACCTGGCGGGGTTCAGAGCCGCGCGTTGCGTAGGACCCGGCGACCGGCGGACACGATGGACCAGAAAAGCACCCGCATCAAGCAGAACTATGTGGAGCGCGAGCGTCCCATGCCTCTTGCACATCCAGGACCGGTTCCGTTAAGGCGACGGGTCCTTGTAGGCGTCTGCGCCCTTGGAGAGGTGGCCGAGTGGCTTAAGGTGCACGACTGGAAATCGTGTGTGCCCGAGAGGGTACCGAGGGTTCGAATCCCTCTCTCTCCGTAATCCGATCGCTCCCGGGAGGCCCTACCCACCCGGTCAACCGCGCCGCGCCCGAAAGAAGGCCTTCAAGAGCGCCGAACTGCGCTCGGCCTCCACCCCGCTGGTGACGCTGAGGCGATGGTTTAGCCGCGCATCATCCGCGAGCGAGAAGAGCGATCGGACCGCACCCGCCTTGGGGTCGTCGGCACCGTACACGAGGCGATCGATCCGAGCGTTGACGAGCGCACCGGTGCACATGGGGCACGGCTCGAGCGTGACGTAGAGCGTGCAGCCCGAAAGCCTCCATCGATCGAGGCGAGCCGCCGCGCGCCGGATGGCGATCATCTCGGCATGGGTCGTGGGATCTTTCGAGCCTTCCCGCTCGTTGTGCCCAGCCGCCACCAACCGGTCGTCGAGCACGACGACCGCTCCCACCGGGACCTCGCCCGCCGCCGCCGCCCGTTCGGCTTCGGTCAAGGCGGCCTGCATCCAGTGCTGATCGCGGCTCGGCATTTCGTCAGTAGTCGAGGAGACCTCGGACCTCCCTGGCCACGGCTTCCGCGTCCGGCCGCACGACGGCCTCCAACTGCGGATGGGCGGGCGTGGGTACGTCCGGAGCGGCCACCCTCCGGATCGGAGCATCGAGCCGGTCGAAGCAGAGGTCGGAGAGGGTCGCCGCCAGCTCTGCGCCGAATCCCGCCGTTCGCGTCGCTTCGGTCACGACCAATCCGCGACCCGTCCGAGCCACCGACGCCGCAGCCGTCTTCCAGTCCCAGGGGACCAGCGTGCGAAGGTCGACGACTTCGAGCTCCACGCCCTCGTTGGTCAGGGCCTCGGCGGCCTCGAGCACCAGGGGCACGCCGTTGGCGTACGTCACCACCGTCGCGTCGCGCCCGGGGCGGACGATGCGGGCTTCTCCGAGGCGCGCCGCCGGCTGGAGCTCGTCGGCGTCCGCCTTCAGGCGTCGATACAAGTACTTCTGCTCCAGGTAGATCACCGGGTCCGGATCGTCGATCGCCGCCCGCAGCAGCGCATAGGCGTCGGCCGCCGTGGCCGGAGCGACGACCTTCAGGCCCGGGGCCTGTCCGAACCAGCCCTCCGGATTTTTGCTATGAAACGGGCCCGCGGCCACGCCACCACCGGCCGGCAGCCGCACGACCATCGGCACCGACACCCCGAGACGATAGTGAAACGTGGCCGCATTGTTCACGAGCTGCGAAAAGCCGCAGGTGACGAAGTCGGCGAACTGCATCTCCGCGACCGGCCGCCGTCCGCGGATGGCGGCACCGATCGCCACACCGACGATCAGCGACTCGGCGATGGGCATGTCGACGACGCGCTCCGACCCGAATCGGTCGAGGAGCCCGGCCGTCGCTTTGAATGCGCCGCCGAAATGCCCGATGTCCTCGCCCAGACAAAAGACCGTCTCGTCGGCGGCCATGGCATCCGTCAGGGCGCGACGGATCGCCTCGATATACGTCACGTCCGCCATCAGTCGAGCTCCCAGTCGAGGCCGCCTGGCGCCGACCACTCTTTTGTCCAGCGGCGGAAGACATCGCTCGCGGCAGCCGAGGACTCCGGCTCGGGTTCGCCGAGGGCCGTGTCGAAAGCGGTTTGTACCTCGGTCAGAACCCGGGCTTGCAGGTCATCCGCCGCGGCACGCGTGAGCCACCCGCGAGCCTCGAGGGTGCTGCGGAACCGATTCACCGGGTCCCAAAGCTGCCAGGCCTCGAGCAGTTCGCGGGGGACATACTTGAAGTCGTCGTGCTCCGAGTGTCCGCGCATTCGCATCGTTCGACACTCGAGGAGCGTCGGACCCTCGCCCGCTCGGCCGCGGTCGAGCGCAGCCTCCACGGCACGGAGAACCTTCACGACGTCCGTGCCATCGAGGGCTTGGCCCGCCATCCCGTACCCTGCCGCCCGGACCGCGAGCGATTCGCCCGGGTATTGAAGCGTCGTGGGCGTCGAGTAGGCGTACTGATTGTTCACGATCACGAACACCACCGGGAGGCGATGGAGCGCCGAAAAATTGAGCGTCTCGTGAAAGTCGCCGAGCGACGTCGAGCCATCGCCGACGGTCGTCACCACGGCTGTCGACCGCCCCTGCTGGCGCTCCGCCAAGGCGATCCCGGCCGCGACCGGCAGCATGTGGGCCAAGTGAGAGATCATCCCCACGATCCCCGAACCTTCACGTCCGAGATGAAGCCCGCTGTCCCGACCGCGGGTCTGCGACGTGTCCCGCTTCAGGTACTGCCGCGCGACCTCCAGAGGACCGCGTCCGCGAACGAGTTGCGCGCCCAGGTCGCGATGCGTCGGCACCAAAACGTCGTGGCTCGCCATCGGCCAGCTCATGCCCACGCTCGTGGCCTCGTTTCCGATGCCGGTGTAGCAGCCGCCCACGATACGCCCCTGACGGTAGAGCTCGACGGTTCGGGTCTCCATGGTTCGCGCCCGCAGCAGTGCTTCCAGGAGGGACATCGCCTCCGGCGGTTCGACGAATCGACATCCCTCCCCGACCGGGGGGACCTCGGCCGGGGGTGCGGTCGGGGCGGGGGGGAGCGTCGGCGTCGACACGGATGGACTGAGCAGCACCCCCGCAGCGTCGTCAACAGCAGCGTGACGCCTGGGGCCGGGCCTCGATCGAACGAGGGTCGAGCGTCGGATGAACATCCGAGGTGGCGGCAGGCTTGTGTCAGCAGCGCCGCGGACATAGACGCGAGGCCGTGGCGGACGACGAAGGCATTCGCATGCCCCGGCTCGGCGAGAGCATCGTCGAGGCGACGTTGACCCGCTGGCGGGTCGCCGAAGGAGACCACGTCGAGGCCGGCGAGGTCGTGGCTGAAGTCGAGACCGATAAAGCCACCAACGACATCCCGGCCCCGCGATCCGGGCGGGTAGGAAGCCTCTTGGTGGCGGAGGGCGCCACGGTGGACGTCGGGGTCCTCATCCTCTCGTACGCCGATGCCCCCCGACCCGAAGCGATCAGCCCCGAACCCACCGCCACCTCGCGCTCGGTAACGGCCGGCGCGTCCCGCGAATCGCGCCTCGCTCCGCGTCCCGTCGGGGCCGACGGCACGCCCCGACCGACCTCGCCCGCGGTCCGACGAGCGGCGCGCTTGCACGGGGTCGATCTGGCCGAGGTCGCTGGGACGGGCCGGAGGGGTCGGATCACTCGCGACGACCTTGGTCGAGCCCTCGGCTCACCCGACCAGTCCGCGCCCGCATCCCCCGCGAGAACACCGGAGAACCCGGCCGACGAGGTTCTGCAGCTATCCGGCCGTCGAAAGCGGATCGCCGACAATCTTGCCCGGGCTCAGCGCGAGACCGTCGGCGTCTTCGCCCTCACGGAGATCGACCTGGCTCGGGTGGACCGGGCCCGCGCTCTGTACCGCGACCAGGGCGTTCGCCTGTCCTATGTTCCCTTCCTCCTGCAAGCGATCCTCCGCGCACTCGATGTGCACCCCGAGATGAACGCGACCCTGCTCGGCGCGACGCTGACCCGGCATCAAGACCGAAACGTCGGCGTCGCCGTGGACACCGAGGACGGTTTGATCGTCCCCGTCGTGAAGCGAGCCGACCGTCTGTCTCTGACCGGTTTGGCCGATGAAGTCCGACAGCTGGCCGAGCGGGCTCGGCGGCGGGCATTGCGCGCCGAGGATCTCGACGGTGGAACGTTCACCCTCAGCAATCCTGGACGCGACGGCAATCTGGTCGGCGTCTCGATCCTGCGCGCCCCGGAGGTCGGCATCCTCCGCACCGGCGCCGTGGTCCGCCGACCCGTCGTGCGGGTCGTTGATGACGAGGAACACATCGTCATTCGACCGGTCATGATGGCCGCTCTCACGTACGACCACCGCGCGATCGACGGTCGAACCGGAAACCGGTTCCTCACCGCCATTCGAAGTGTCCTGGAGCACTGGGAGCCGGAAAACCTCTCCGGTCGCCCCTTTGCCCCCGGGGAGAATCACTACTAAGGTTCGCCAAGGTGACGAGCAAGGCCACACTGAAGCTGGCGCAAGAGCTTCTGGACCGCTTTTACCGAGACGCCGAGGGTCGGACCAACCGCCAGCTGGATGTCTATTTCACGCTGGAGGATATGGGTGTCGGGCGAGACCGAGCCGATCCCGCGCTCGAGTATCTCGCGAGCCGGGGCCTGCTGAACACGTTCGGTCCCGACATCGCGTTCCTGACCGACGACGGAATCGCGGTCTCAGCCGAGGACCGCGATCTGGGAGCGATCCCCCGCGTGATGAAGGACTTCCAGCAAGTCCCGACCGCCGACCCGGCGCCGTCGGAAGCGGTGACCGCAGACCCGGAGCCCCCACCGACGCTCGAGCGGCCTGCCCATCCCCAGCTGACGTTCGTGCACGCCGACGGCTCGGAGCTCCAAGTGCCGCTGCAGTGGGTCTGCACGCTCGGACGCACCGACGACAACGACATCCACCTCGACGACAAGCGCGCCTCCAAGCACCACGCCGAAGTCCGTTTCGAAGGCGAGCAGTACGTCCTGCACGACCTCGAATCGGCGAACGGCACGCTCTTGAACGGCGAATATGTCCTCGAGCCGTCCCCGCTGCGCCACGAAGACGAGATCGTCATCGGACGAACCTTGCTGCTGTTCCAGGCTCCGGAGCGCATCGAAGCCCCCCGCGGGAACCCACCTGACCCATCGTCGGCGCCTTCGGCGGGTACGCCGCCGCCGAACATCGGGTACGCGGATCCCAGCGAGCGAACCGACACTCCGATCCCGCCCACCGTTCCGGTCCTGCCCGGCCAGCCGGCCGAACCGGTCTCTCCGGCGGAGCTCTTTGCCGAGGATGCCCAGCGAACCGAGCGTGCGCTCGAAGACCCGGAACTGCCCGAAGCGATCCTGGAGGAGCCGGGGATCGAACCGCCGGTCGACGACGTGGATGAGCTGGAGCTTCTGGAACCCGACGCGGTCGTGCCGCTGGATGGGCCCATCCCCGCCGACGAGCCGACCCAGGAGTCCCCTCCGAAGGATCTCCCCCCCGCCGCCATGATCGAGCCCCTCGGTCTCGAGCCGCCCACCTTCGAGGAAGTCGCCGAGTCCCCCCTCGAGGGGGAGGCGGGAGAGCTCGACGATGCGGCGACCATCATGACGTCGCGGGCGGCGATCTTCGGCGAGCCGGAGGCCGCGGCGCCGAGCGCTCCCGAGATCAGTCCGGAGGCCTTCCCTGAGCCCTCGCTCGACCTGAGTCCACCGGTGAGCCCGCCGCTCGACGCCGATGACCGGGTGGCGGTCGATCCTCGTGCCGACCCCACGGCCGACCCGACGGCCGACCCGATGGGAGAGCCCGGTGAAGTCGAGCCGGAGACCGACCCCGGCCTGGAGCCAGCCCTGATCACGCTGCTCGGCCACCTGCGCGAGCGGCTGGCGACGACGTCGCTCCCCGAGCGCGATGCCCTGCTCCAGGCCGTGGACCAGATCCACGGAAACCCTATGATCCACCAGCTCGCGCGGGCCATGGAAGAAGACCTCGACAACGTCTAGGTCGACGCGCCGAATCACCCGCATTCAAGGGTTGCCTACCCGGCTTCCGTCCGGTAACGCCAGGCGCCCATGTCGCGATACACGGGTCCACGGCTGCGGATTGCGCGGCGTCTCGGCTCGGCCGAGCTGCCCGGCCTCTTCGTTCCCCGAGAACTTCGGCGTCCCTATCCGCCCGGACAGCACGGGCCGACCCAGCGGATCAAGCTCTCGGACTACGCCATTCGTCTGCGGGAAAAGCAGAAGCTGCGCCACCATTACGGCGTCGGCGAAAAGCAGTTCCGTCGCTACATGGTGAAGGCGAAGCACAAGAAGGGAAACACGGGTGAAAACCTCCTTTCCATGCTCGAGAGCCGACTCGACAACGTGGTCTTTCGTTTGGGCTTCACCCGCACGAACCGCGCAGCTCGACAGCTCGTCGGTCACGGTCACATCACCGTGAACGGCCAGAAGGTCGACATCGCCTCGTATCAGGTTGGCGTGGGCGACGTAGTCGGCGTGCGGGAAAGCAGCAAGATGCGGGAACGCGTGGCCGCCGAGCTCGCCGGTCCCGTAAGCCTGCCCGTACCCGAGTACCTCGAGCGGGAAGATACCGCGCTCCGCGGCACGATGAAGAGCACGCCGGTCACCGGCGACTGCCCGCTCAACATCAACGAAGCGCTCGTCGTCGAGCTCTACGCGCTGTCCCTGTAGGTTTCCTACCCCGGCCCTGAGGGCGTCCTCGGGGCATCCTAAGCCCGCTTACGCAGCGCCCTAACGTCCGGAAGCCCGCTTCCGGGAGTGGGCACCTCCAGCAAGTGGAGGACGCCGGCCAGCGTCTCTTCCTCGCTGATCCCGGTTCGCGACGTGTCGACCACGCCCGAGGGATCCTCGGGATCGAACGCGTACAGGCGCGCCGTCGACGGGTTGATGTCGCCGAGGACCCGGCCGCCGTTGGCCAAAGGCGAGATGATGACGTTGCCACCTTCGAGGTCGTGAGCCGTGCCGTAGATGTGAGCGTTGTCCGGCCGCTCGGCCTCGCGCCCGAACTCGCTGGGCATGAAGAGCACGGTGCGGTCCCAGAGGGTGCCCGGCCCGTCCGGCTCGGTCTTCAGTAGCTCGATCAGCTGATGGGCAACCCTGAGCACGCGGTTCCACATGACGGCCTGATACGGCCGGTGAACGCCGTGGGAGGCGTCGAACGCCGAGTTCGGGTTGATGGTCCGGCCGTCGATTCGGAGGACCTGCGGCGCCGGTGAGATCGCGACCGAGACCGAGAGACGGTGCTTCAGGAGCAGAAACGCGAGAGCGGCCTGCGCTTCGAAGGGGTCCGTGGCCAGTCGGGGAAAGGCGGCCTGCAGACGCGCCAGGTCGTCGGTCTGCGGGAGCCCAAAGCTGTCGAAGGGCCGCTCGTCCGTGGTGGGGTTGAGGTTCAGCTTTCGGATCGCCGACGCCGACTCCAGAAGCGATGCACGCTGACGATGCTGCCCCCATAGGTTGACGAGGTCCTCCTGCTGATTGGCGGCCAAGAACTCGCTCTCGGCTTCCACGAGGCCCTCGCGGAGCGCGCGCATCAGCTGAACGTCGGCCGGCGCCCAGGCGCGGGACAAGCCCTCGTAGCCGCTCAGGGCGAGCGGGAACATCCACGGGTCGGGCACGGAGATCGCTTTGGCCCAGCTGGGCAAGGACACGTCGTATCCATGCTCGGCGAAGCCGCTGACGGCCATGTTGACATTGGCCAAAGGAAACGACTCGCCGTGGTGGGCGGCGACCGCCTCCATGATTGTCCGGCCGAGGTAGGCTCGATCGCCGTTCAACACCCGCTGCTGCGCGACTGGGTGATTCACGCTCGACGCCCGATGCGTATAGACGAGCATCTCACTTTGGTGCGCCCGCACGAAGTCCGGCTGGAAGCTCGGCTCCAAGGCCCCGGCGGTGTGGTCCTCCGGTATGTCGAGAGCGCGGAACGGTCCGATGTCCTGCACCCAGGCGTCGGGGAAGCAGTTGATGCCGGGCGCGTTCCGCCCCGCTTCCGACTCCCGGATGCCGAGAAAAGAGTCCTGGAGCGCGTACCCGCCGAGTCCGGCCACGGTCAGGAGGAGCGGCGGACGGTCGACGTTGCTGCGGGCAAGGCGCGGCCGCAGCTGCGAGAGTCCCGCGGTCGCGGCGCCCAGCTTGAGGGAATCGGCGAGCAGTTTACGTCGAGTGAAGCTCACGCGCAGTCCTCCTCAGTACACCACGAACTCGGTCGACGACAGCACGGCCGCACACAGGATCCGCGCCCAGCGTCGACCGGAGTCCTCTCCGGTGGCCGCCACCGTCAAGACGTTGTCTCGCCACTCCTGGCGCTCGGTCTCCGTCGGCTCGCGGAGCAGCGCTCGCTTGTACAGCGTGTCGATGGCGAGACCCACGGCGTCGCTCTCGGCGTCCAGCGCGCCGTCGCCGTCGACCTGAAGTCCGGTCAGCCACGCCGCTTCCGCGGGCGCGGCCAGGTCGCGGTCGACGCGCTCGGCGCACGCGGTCAGCACGACGCGCTCCCACGCGAGGGGCGCGGGAAGCGGCGGTTCCTTCGCCATCTCGTAGACGTTCGTGAGGTACGGTTTGGCGCCGCCGAGAGCCACGCGGTGTACGTCGCCAGCGCAGTCGAAGCGGTCGAGCTCATTGCAGACTTCGGAAGCCTCCAAGCCCAAGACCCGCTGCAGCTCGAGCTTGAGCTGGTCGTACCGCTTGAACCGGAGCTTTCCGCCGACCGTCTTGAGCGGAACGTCTGGCCGATCCGCAACGGCGGCGTCCGGAGCCTGGGCATCGGGGGCGCTGACCGCGGCGTCGGCCGCACGTGCATCGGGCTGGCGGGTCGCCGTTTCGGCGTCGGGCCGGGACTCGACGCCCGCATCCGCGGCCCCTCGTCGGCCTTCGCCGCCCGGACTCGAGCAGGCCGCGCAAAGACACAGCCCGCCGGCCAGGAGTATGCGCTCAACGACCACCGTAAGCCTCCGTATCGATCAGCCCGTGAAGCATACGCTCGACGTCGTAGTCGTACTGGGTCATCAGCCCCAGCCACAGCGTCTCGTACTCTTCGCGCTCCCCGGCCTGCGGCTCGCGACCGAAGACCAGCGTCCAGTAGTCGTTGACGACGTTCTGGGCGAAGAACTCGCTGTTGGCCGCGACCTGAGCCCACTCCTGGAGCGTGTCCACCGTTTGGCCCAGGATCTCGCCCGTGTGGGGCATCTCGTGCATCCGCGGCGTCACGCCGTTGAAGAAGGAAACGACCCGGTCGTCGTCGAAGGATCCCGGGTCCCCGGTGAGCCCGTGGTAGCGGGTGAACGGGTACGACAGCGGGTCCAGAGTGGAGTGGCAGAAGGCGCAGTCGGGTGCGGTCACGCCTTTGGCATCATAGTCCTGAGGCTCGCTCGCCACCGGGCGAAGGCCCTGAAGCCGCGCGATGTCGAGGCCCAAAAACTCTCGGTAGGCGGCGGCCGCCGCCGTGCGGGGCAGCGGTGAGAACATGATGGTCTGCTGGAGGTTCCAGAGCGTCGTCAGCATGCCCGCCCGGTGCTCCTTGGGCATGCGGTACGCGATGTTCGACCCCTCTTCGGACAGGACGGCGTAGATGGACTGTCCGCCCTCCTGAAAGGTCCCGACTTCGTACTGCGCGGTCAGGATCTCCCGTACGTCGTGTCCATCGGTGTTCCCGTAGACGAAAAGTCCATAGTCCCAGGCTGTCTCCAGCATGTCGTTGATGGGACGCACCTTGGAGTTGGCCAGCTGCCAGACACGCCCGTCGATGCCGCGCCAGAACTCCGTATCCAGGCACTCATCGAGAACTTGGTGCAGTTCTTCGCGCTGCTCTTCGGCAGGCAGATTCTTGAATGCTTCGTGCGCTTCGAAGGACGGCGAGGCCCCGCAGAAGTCGAGGTGAACGCGGCGATGCGCGAGCACCGCGTCGTATCCGCAGCGGCCGTCGCCGCAGTTCTCGACGTCCGGCTTGGATGTGGCCAAAGCCGGGTCGGTCCCGAGGACGAGCTCGTCGGCCGACGTGAAGCCGTCGCCGTCGGGATCTACGAGCAGTGCGGCCCGAAAGGCGGCACCGAACCAGCGCTGAAACGCCGCCTCGGAGACCTCTGGGCTCAGCGCGCGGAGTTCCGACTGGACCGAGCCGCCGAACAGGTTCAGCGGCGGCGGGTCCCCGTCGTGGCAGAGCGCACAGTCGGGCGGACCGGAGTCGCACACCGCGACCTCCGGCGTCGTCTGGCAGACGAGCAGCGGCGCGACCGGCCGGGCGATGGCCGGTCGGGTTCCCATCGCCCCGGTGGCCATCGCCGCCACGAAGACGGCGACACGGGCGACGAAACCAAGCTCCGTGATGCGGCGCAAAGCTCCGCGGAGCCTAGCGCACGGGCTCCCATCTGAAAAATGCTCAAGGGTTCCCTGGCCGTCCGTTTAACCAGACGGATTTCGCACTTACCCTCATGATACGACCCGCGAAAGCGGTCTCGGCGCGGATTCCGTCCAAGCCGGTTCGACATCGCGCGTGGCTCGGTCGAACGAGGCACAGTCGAGCTCGAGGCCCAGCCAAGTTCCGAGCCTGGCCAGATCGGGGTCGAACCGAGCCGCGAGGTGTGCGCGGTCCGCAGCAGACAGCACGGGTCGTTTCCGCATGGTGAAGAGCTGGCGAATCCTTGTCCGGACGGACTTGGGCACGAGAGTGCGACGAAGCGCCGTGGCGATGGGCCCCTCGGTGAGGAGGTCGAGGGCGCGACTGCGGCGAATGCGCTCCGCCCCTTGGTTCTGGCGCTCGATCTCCTGCCAGACGGGCGCCTGCGTCGAACCCAAGAAGCGACAGACTCGCTCCAACTCGGCCTGCGGGTGGGCGGCGAGCTTCGCCGTGAAGATGGGCAATACTCGCTCCGGACCGAAGCGCTCGAGCCACGGCTCGAGCTGCATGGCATAGAAGCCATAGTCGACCAGCGGCGAGTGGGTCGAGATTGCCTCCCGAATCGAACCCCGAACGTCGCGCTCACTCCAAGCGTGAACGTAGTGCGACAGAAGCCGCTGGATGGGGTCGCGCATCACGTAGATGAGCCGAAGGTCGGTCCCGAGATGCGCCGTCAGCCGCTCGATGGTGTGGGGATGCGTCGGAAGCTTCGTGTAGTGCGTGGACGACTCGCCGCGGAGTGCTCCCGGGGGTGCCGCCGCGAAGAGCTGGCGATACCATTCGATGCCCCGAGCGTAGATATCGTCGTCGCTGAAGAAGTTCGGCTCCTTGGGCTCGGACATGAAAAAGCCGGACTGCAAGGCGAGCTGCGTATGCAGCGTCGACGTCGCCGACTTCATCGCCCCGATGATGATGAAGTCGGGGCCGTGGGGTCGACCGCCATTTTTGTGGGGCTCGGTCATGCGCGGGCTCTCACCGCGCGCAGCGGCGCGGTCAACGGCGAATGCTTCAAGATGTCACGAGCCAGCTGCGGTGGATGGGGAGAGCTCCTGCCGGAAACGGCCTCCACCGCCCGAGAAACGGCCAGGCCCGCAAGGTTGGCCGCGTCCGCCAAGCCCGCGTACGCCACCCCGCCCCTCTTCGTGAAATATCGACGACGCGATTCGAACCAATAGCCCGGGCGACGTTTCGGGCCCTCCTGGGCCAGCGCCTTTCCCGTCATGCCCGTGGACTGCCCGCCCTCGTGGACGACCTGAGCGCCCGGATAATAGTAGCACTGAAATCCAGCGGCCTTCGCCCGCAGGCAGAACTCGGTCTCTTCGAAGTACAGAAAGAACCCATCGTCCATGAGACCAACGCGCTCGAAGACTTCGCGCCGGGCGACCATGCCGGCGCCCGAAACCCAGTCTACGGTCTGCAGCTCGTCGCCGAGCGGCGTTCGCACCAAGTGCTTCTCGAAGACGCGGTCGAACAGACTCACGTTGGCGTTGGCCAAAAACTCCGACATCACCGAATGAAAGCGGAAGGCCGAGGCGCGGACTTCACCCTCGTGCCCCAGGACCCGCACCCCGGCCAGCCTGACGTCCGGGCGCGCGTGCAAGAACTCTACGATGGCCGCAACGCAACCCGGCTGGGCGTACGCATCGGGATTCAGGAAGAAGAATACGTCCGGGGGAACGGCACGACTCAGCGCCGGACCAACCGCCGCGTTGTTTCCACCGGCAAAGCCGTGGTTTTTCTCCTGGGGGAGAACGGTTACCCACGAACGCCAGTTGCGCTCCTCGACGGTGCGAAGGAGAAGTTCCGCCGAGCCATCGTTGGAGGCGTTGTCCACCACGCTCACGTGAAGCGTTGCGCCGTCGCTTCGCTGAGGCGCCAGCGATTCGAGCGCCCGCACGGCGAGCGGTCCGACCTTGAAGTTCACGATGACGACCTCGATCGCCAGATTCGCCGGCCCCCCATGCATCATCCTTTACTCCGTCGAATAACGGGGGGCTCAGCCGTCGGTCCGGTCGAAGCGGTCATATCGATCGCTGGGGTCGCACAGTCCGAGCGCTCCGCTGGTCGACTGCTCGGGAAGGCTGAGCGTGCCCTGTACGCGCTGGCGCGCTTCCCAGGCCGCCCACTTGAGCTCCGCCAGCTCGTCGAGCTCTTCCTGAGGCGGCGTCAGGTCGTCGCGCACGATCAGCCATACCATCAAGATGATCATCACCATCCCGAGCATCGCTGTCCGACCGTACCACGGACCCGCCGCCCGCTCCCAGGGCCGTGCGTCGTCGGCCGGACGCTGGACCTTCGCGTTGTGCTCACCCGCCGGTCACGGTCAGGGTGAAGGGGCCGTCCTGCCTACCTATCCCCTCGACGGCGCCATTGTTGTAGACCTCGATCCCGTATCGACCCGCGGGAACGGTTTCGGTGCCCGATTCGTCGAATCCTCCGATGACGTCGTCGATGGTTCCGATGAAGTCGCCGGTGTCGGTGTAGATCCAGAGCTCGAGGTCCGTCACTCCGTTGCTTTGCGTGATCGTGTAGGTGCCGGCCGAAACCTCGACGCCATAGAGCGGTCCCGGGTCCACCTGTGCCCCCGCGCACCCGCCGTAGCTCGTGCCCACTACGATGATGAAGGGGTCGGTGAGCGTGCCCGAGCCGGCGAGTGGCGTCTCGCCGGGGCCTCGGTTCGCACAGTTCAAGCCGCCGCCGCTGCCGTCACCGTCGTCGCCGCATCCGGCCGTCAGCGCCAAGGCCGCGGGGAACATGATCGCCAACATCGTCGTCTTCATGATTCGTCCTCCGCGGCCACCCTTCCACGGCTGTCGACGCTGGTCGACGGTGTCGTTGCGCTCCCGCCAACTCGGCTCAAGGGGGAAGCTGAATCCCGTAGCGCGTGCTCAGGTAGTCCTCGATGTCTTCGCGTTCTTCAGGCGTCGTTCTTCAGGCGTGATCGGGCGGTCGTAGATCAGAACCTCGCTCAAGCGCCGGTCGCCGTTCGGGCGTGCCGTGAAGACGCCTCCGACCGCGGACTGCTCGACAGGAAAGGCCTCGATGTTCCCGTTCCCGAGGCCGCCAGTCGTGCGTGTGAGCGTCTGACTGGCCCCGTCGATCCAGTAGGAGAGCTCGTTGAGGACTGGCTCTCCGCGAGTCATCGTCTCCATCTGCATCACGTGGATGTGCGCATCGGAATCGGTCGCCAACGTGAGGTCGTAGGCGTTGTTCGTGACGTACGCCCCGAATCTCCCTGCAGTCCCGCTGGCGCGGAACGTATTGGCCTCCATCATTAGGTACGTCCCCGCGGTCCCACGAACACCCTGCAGAATGACCGTCGTGCGGTCGGATACCGACAGAAGCTCCCAGACCGCGATGTAGGTGCGGCCCGCGGTATTGGGAATGCCGAGCGCGTCGTCCCGACGGAGGTCGTCATCGCCGACAAACGACAGCGCAGGAAGTCCCCCGGCGGCGCTCGCCGTGCGCGTGGGCTGAAGGGCAGCGTCCGACTGGGCGAACGCGTTTCCGCTTCCGCTGAAGTCGCACCACGTGCACACCGAGCCCTCGGGTCCCGAAGCCAGGCCGCGGTCGGCGCGGAGCCACGTGACGAGGCCGGTGGCGGTCGGCGGGCCGGCGGGCGCGGATCGGGCGGCGCAGTTGGTCGGACACACGAAGTGCACGCCGTCCCGCCCCGCCAGATACACTTCCTCCAGCTCGGCGACGGAAAGAACTTCGTTCCAGATGGCGAGCTCATCCAGCTCGCCTTCGAAGTACGCGTTCTGGAAGAAGGAGTGATAGCCGAGCACCAGACCCTCGGCGCCGAAGTTGATGTCGGGCAAGTTGACGGGCGTGGCCTCCTGAAAGAGCCCGTCTCGATACATGCGGACTTCCGTGCCGTCCATCGTCACTGCGATGTGGACCCACTCGTTTGGAGGAACGCACGCGAGGGTGCCGGCGATGTGCTCGTTTTGAACGTCCCCCCCGCCTTCCACGAACGCGGCGATGGTGCCGCTCGGGCGAACCGCGATCCCCCACCCTTCCCAGGCCGAGGGCCCGTTCCCGAGATTGACGGCGACGGTTCTGATCGGCGTCGGGTACCGGGCCACTCGGATCCACGCCGAGACGGTGAAGAGACTGCTCTTTTCGACGTCGCCGCTGATCAGCGCCGCCGCCCCGTCGAACGCCGCCGCATCTTCTACCTGCCCGTCGGTTCCCAGTCCGGTTTCCGCCGCGGCGTTGGCCAGGACCACCGAGCTCGTCCCGGCGCCGCTGATGATGGTGTCGCCAGCGACCTGAGCCTCGTCGAACGTGAAGTAGGCGGTCGGCGCGGGCCCGGAGTAGCCGACCGGGGGGCGGCTCAGCTTGGGAGCGCTACACCCCGCGTCGCCGCCGCCGTCCGAGATGGAGCTCGCGTCGCCGTCGAGTCCAGAGTCGAGACCAGCATCCACGCCGGCGTCGGGAAGAGGACCAGCGTCCGCTCGAGCATCAGGAGCCATGCCGGCGTCGGGCTGCTGAACATCGGCGTCGCGTCGCATCGCCGCGTCGGCGGCAGCCGCGTCCGGTGAGACCAACGCATCGACCCGACCCGCATCCCGCGGCGATGATCCGTCATCGTCATCGCTGCACGCCGCGGACAACGCGACCAAGCCGAGGAGCCCCAGCGCGTACTTCATGGCCGAACGGTACCCGCGTCGATTCGCGTTTGAAACGGGCAGGAGCTCCAGACGCGACCAAAACCGTGTCCCCGCGGAGCTACGACCTGTGACCCGCATAGCCCCCGTGGGTCCAGGAATCGAATGTCTTCGTCCCCGGAACCGATCTGCGGTAGCGGGCATCCTCGAAGGAGGCTGGCATGCACTACACGATTTCGACGACTTGGGGTCCCACGGACACGACGCGGGCCGCACTGCCTTTCATCTTTGCCGAAGCCGCCGCCGACTCCGGCGACACGGCGATGATCATGCTCTTTCACGACTCGATCCTTCTCGCGGTCAAAGGCACACACGAGCTGATCGTACCCGTCGGACCCAAGCCCAACTTCAAAACGGTGTTCGGCCATGACGCGATCGAAGTGATCGTTTGTAAGCCGTGCGCTGAAGCCCGCGGCATCACCGAAGACATGCTCGTCCCCGGCTGCCGCATGGGAGGCATGGGCGACTTCCTCACCCACGCCGCTCGCCCCGACAGCAAACAGGTCACCTTCTGACACCACTGGGTCAGCAGCGATCCGAGGGCGACACCATCGACAGCGACCGGGGTCCCCGAGGCGTTTAACCGACGCAAACGTCGGAAGGTGCTTTCCGCCTCGCGCCGGGTCCCTATTGTGGGACGCGTCATGCGGAACCGAATCGCCTGGTTAGGCCTAGGGTTGGCTCTTGGGGCCTGCGGGGACGACGGCGGAAACGCGGGCGGGGCGCCCGACGAGTGGCGGGTGCTGGCCTCGGGCTTTCCGGAGGCGGTCCTGGCCGTCGACGGCACGAGCCGAAGCAACGTCTTCGTCGTGGGGGCCAACCAGGGGCAGGGGCCGCTCATCGAGCGCTACGACGGCACGCGCTGGGAGCGGATACGCTTCGACCAAGACGTTTCGCTGTGGTGGGTCGACGTGGTCGACGAGACAACCGCGTTCGCGGCCGGGACGCGGGCGACGGTCCTTCGCATTCGCGACGGCGTGCCCGAGCGCCTGCCCACGCCGGGCCTGTCCAAGCATACGGTCTTCGGGCTGTGGGCGCGAAGTGAGTCCGACGTGTACGCCGTGGGTGCCGTCCGCGGCCGTGACGGCTTCATTTGGCGGTACGACGGAACCGACTGGACGGAGCTCGAGCTTCCCCGGAGCCTCGCCTCCCCCGCCCTGGGTCGGGGACCGGCGCTGTTCAAGGTCTGGGGCAACGACGAGGCGGTGTGGGTCGTGGGCGGCCAGGGTCTCGTCATGCGTTCCACGGACGGAACCACGTTCGACGTCGTCGAGAGCGGAACGAATCAGCTTCTCTTCACCGTCCACGGAGGCGGAAGCGAAGTGGGCTTCGTCGGCGGCGGGACGGAAGCCGTTTTGCTGGAGGCCGAAGACGAGGCGCTCGTGGCTCGAGAGGTGCCGCCCGTCGGCATCATCCAGGGCCTGTACTACAGCGGCGACGGCTCCCAGGCGGTCGCCACCGGACGCGACGGTCTGGTCTTCATGCGGAGCCCGGAAGGCTGGGAACGAGAGAACACGGAGCTCAGCCTCGGAATCGAAAGCCTGCACGCGGCATGGATCGATCCGGAGGGCGGGATCTGGGCGGTGGGCGGAAACGTCCTGAGCGATCGCCTGGACGAGGGCGTGGTGATCGTGCGCGGCGTGAGCGCCGAGGACCTGCCCCCGCCGGAGGTGGTGCAGCCCCCCCCGCCGGAATGCCCCATCGAGGAGGTGGACCCGACGCCCGACAAGTCGATCGCCCGCCGCTGGATCGAGCAGAACCTGAACGCCATTCGTCGCGACATTCCGCGACCCACGGTGCACGCTCGGAATCTATTTCACGTGTCGGCCGCGATGTACGACATCTGGGCCGCAACCGAGGACGGCCCGAGCCAGGTCTTCATCGACGAGACCTTCCCGCCCCCCGCCGACCTCGACGCCTTTCGCCAGACGGCCATGAGCTACGCGGCGTACCGGATCCTCACCCATCGCTACGAACCCCCGGCCGTGGGCGGCGAGGTCACGGTGGACTGCCTCGACCGCTTCATGGACGTGCTGGGCCTCGACCCCGACGACACCACCGCCGAGGGCGACTCCGCCGTGGCCTTCGGCAACCGGGTCGGCGCCGTGCTCATCGAGTTCGGGCGCACCGACGGCGCCAACGAGGCGGCCGATTACGTCGACCCCGACGGCTACGAGCCAGTGAATCCGCCGCTGGTGGTCGACGGCCCGGGCACCGTGATGAACGACCCGGCACGCTGGCAGGAGCTCGACCTGGCGGTACAGGTGACTCAGAACGGCATCAACATCGGCTCTGGCGTGGTCCCGTACATCGGGCCCCACTGGCGCGACGTGACCCCGTTTGCGCTCGTGCGACCGGCGCCCGATGCGCCCTACTACGACGTGGGCGACGGCCCGACGTTCACTCCCGACATCATCGAGCAGGTGGTCCAGGTCATCGACCGCACGAGCCTCCTGGACGTGGACCTCTTGAACATGATCGACACCTCACCCCGGGGCTACGGCAACAACAGCCTCGGCGCGGACGACGGTGGCGGCTACGACGAAAACCCCGTGACCGGCGAGCCCTACGCGCCGGTCATGGTGAACCAGTCGGACTTCGGCCGCATCATGGCCGAGTACTGGGCCGACGGTCCCAACTCCGAAACTCCGCCCGGCCACTGGAATACGATCGCCCACGAAACGATGGACCGCGCGGACTTCGACCGGCGCTTCGAGGGTGAAGGGGAGCCGCTGGGTGAACTGGAGTATGACGTCAAGCTTCACCTCGCCCTGAACGGCGGCCTGCACGACGCGGCGATCACCGCCTGGGAGCTGAAGCGCATCTTCGAGTCGTCTCGGCCGGTCAGCCTGGTGCGCTACATGGCGCAGCTCGGCCAGTCGACGGAGACCGACGCCGACGACTACGACCCGATGGGTCTGCCGCTACGGCCCGGGCTCATCGAGCGCATTACCGAACAGAGCAGCCAACCCGGCGAGCGTCATGCGGCGCTCTATCCCTACGTGGGCGAGCTGGCCCTGCGCTCTTGGCGCGGCGAGCCGGGCGACCCCGTGAACGAGTACAGCGGCGTGGCCTGGATCCGCGCGCTGGAGTGGGTGCCGTACCAGCGAGAGACGTTCGTGACGCCCGCCTTTCCCGGCTTTACGTCGGGGCACAGCACGTTCAGCCGCGCGGCGGCCGAGGTGATGGCTCTGTTCACCGGCAGCCCGTACTTTCCGGGGGGCTTTTATGAGATTCCGATCCGCCAGAACCAGTATCTGACGTTCGAGGAGGGCCCCACGACCGATGTCCCCCTCCAGTTTGCCAGCTACTACGACTGCGCCGATCAAGCCGGCCAGTCGCGCATCTGGGGCGGCATCCACATCGTGGCCGACGACTACATCGGCCGCGAGACCGGCTCCCAGACCGGCATCACCGCCTTCGAGGCCGCCAAACAGTACTTCCAAGGCCTCCGCTAGCCCGCACCACCCGAGGGGCTCCTGCACCTTCTACTCGCACGATCATGACGCGATCGACAGTCGGCCGTTCTGCTCATGCGGTGTGACGCAAACGTGAAATCGCCCGCGATGCGGCGGCAGGCGACCAGCTCGGCAACAGCGTCGCGCTGGCCGGCGACAACGGCACTCGTGGGAGCGATCCTCGACGATACGACCGCCGGAGGAAGAAGCGCCCGCTCAGCCTACGTTATTGTGCGCGCGGGTAAAGTCTGGACCGAACCGGGAGAACTCCAGCGAAGCCAGTGTACTTAGACCGAGGCTTTGGAACGGAGACTCCGGCCGGAGATCTCAATAGGGGGTTCAAGATTCCGACTACGAACCTGCCTCGGCAAGAGGACGCCTCGAACGATTCAACACGGCTTCCTCGGTCAGCGGACTCGAGGGGTGGTTGGAAAGGCAGTACGGTGTGGCGATTCGCTGCGGGGCCGACATGCCTTCCGAGTAGGCATAGAAGCACCCCGCCTTCAGCCTGGCAACGTCGCTGCCATCGCCACCACGGTCGCGGATTTGCTGCTGTGCGGCAGCAATTGCTGCCGGTGAATTGACCTTGCCAAAGAGAAGCGTCTTCGCATTCGAGATGATGGTGTGGTCGATACTTCGCGGCTCCTGCGAGGCGAACACGAGGCCAAGTCCGTACTTGCGTGCCTGAGCGGCCAGACGTCGGAAGCTCTCTCGACAGGCCACGGCTTTGGCGGCTGGCACGAAGTCTTTCGCCTCATCAATCACCATAAGCCCCCGAATGGTCCCGTCCGGAGCTGGGTTCTTCTTGATCCAAACAAACAGAATTCGAGCCAACTGGTCGAGGAAGGTCCTCTGCCCTTCCAGATCAGGAATACCAATGAAGTTCAAGACGGAGATGCGCGTTCGATGCCTGCCGAGACCGAAGAGCACCGATGGGTCTAACGACGTCCCGTCCCCCTGGAGCAGCCGGTCCATCTGCATTCGAGCCCGGAGCTCGTCGGCAAGTTCACGAACCAGCTTACCGGCCCGATCATAGCCCTCGAGAACAGTCGACGGGGGATCCGTCAGCACCGCCAGCAGATCCCTCAGACTCGAGCTATCCGACTCTGCCAGCACGTCAAGAGCTCGGTCGATGAGCGCTGTCTTCGTCGTTACGCTACGTCCGGTCACTTGAAGCATCTCAACCAAGCTTCCGCGAGTAATCTCCTTTGCGATCGCATACTCGTCGGGGGCATCCCGAATGCTGGATAGGTCGGGGATCGGGTTTAATTGCAGCGAACGTCCTGCCTCTCTCCCCGGCGTGAATACGACAGCTTCCGTCTGATCGAAATAGCGTGCGGCCTTGCCGCGGTCGGCCTCCCGGAACCCGTTTGGCTCCGCTGGCCAAGGGTCCCCAAGGCAGGCCAGGTCATTCGCACCGTCGATGACGATCGAGGGTACGCCGGCTAGTGCCGACTCTTCGACCAAGCGTTTCAAAAAGACCGTTTTTCCCGAGCCGCTCCCAGCGAGGATCACCGTGTGATTTGTGAGCTGCCCGAGAGACACCGCAACCTCAGGACCCTTGCCGGCTCCCGAGTACGCCTCCCCCAGCGGGATAGAAGTCTGCAGGCCCGGTTGGCGATGTTCGGGATGGGACTCGGCCTCAGATGCATGCAGAGGCCGCGTACCCTTGGGCGAGGATTCCGACGTTGCAGCCTCGGAACCGCCTGCCACCGATGGCGACGAAAAGAGCCAATCAGCGGAGGCCGACAACATGGCCATCGAGTGGATCGGCTTCTTGTCGCGAAGCCAGCTCTTCAACCCTGGCAGATCTTCAGTTGTCTTCCAGAGCTCGCCCAGAGCCCAGAGAGTCGCGAGATCCTCAGTGCCGGGGTTGAGGAGAATGCCGCCTCGCTTCCCGAACGTGTCCATTAATCGGGCGGTCACCGGCCCACTCGGAACGTCGGTCGTCCGGAACAGAATCAGGCGCCGAAAACCAAGGGCTCTGTCGATGCCGGACTCCGTCATGGCCGCCTTCAGCCTCGCCTGGAACGCGCTGGGGTGCTTGCTCTGGAGAAAGCGAAATCCAAGGCAGCGCTCTCTATCGCCCTTATCATGGTGGACGATGCGAATGAGCGCATGCAGTGGGTCGTAGCTCTTGTTCGTTGTAAACGTCTTCGTAACCTCCGCGTCCTTGTCCGTCGGTAAAATCACTTCGACCGCAAGTGTGTCGCAAAGCGCTTCAATAAGAGCATCCTGAGCTTCCTCGGCGTTCGGTTCGAGGACTGGTCCAACTTCGAAACGAGCACGAGCCCGGTCGAACTGATCTGTGAAGGCGTCGCCCGTATTGGGGACTGGCACTGCGTCTGCGGCGCCCGACAAAGACTGAAGCTCCCGCACTTCGTGGCGAAGGAGACATGCCTCGACATGCTCACCGCATCGCCGCAGGACCTCGCGAGGGTACAATCCCACCCCCTCTCTGAGCGCTTCCTCTTGGATAGGCCAGGTCGGATACGGCGGCTCAAAGCCAACGGAGCGATACGCCGGAATGGTCCGTGCCTCCAGGAGGGACATCGCAATGGTGTGATCATCGAGGGGCCGAAGTGTCGTTGGTGCCTCGTATCGACCGGCGACAGGCGCGATCGACCTTTCCCTGAGCGTGCTCCACGTGCTTTCGAGGCAGGACACAACGAGCATCGTCCGCGGCATCAGGTCTCGGAGCGACATTAGTCCCCCTGCGATTCCTTCTACAATCGACAGTGACGCCTGCTGGCGCCCAAACGGATCTCCGAGTGTATCTTCCTGGCCGGACGCGAGCTGGTGCTCGCGTACGATGTTGTCCATCTGATCAAAAGAGAGGACCAGCGGTGCGCGCAACGACAGAAGCCAGCCTAAGCCTTTCACAACCTGAGGTGGCTCAGGATTCTGGTTCCTGAAGTCGTGATGAAACCCCGTCTGGTCGTTCACACCCAAGCTCTGAAGCCACGCGTAGCCGATGTTCATTAGCTCGAAATCCGTCGAGCCGAGAAGAACGAGCGCCCGAACGACGTCCTGATGCTCCAATGCTGCTGCCATGTCCCTCTTCGCCAGCTCTCCGATGATCGTGCGGATTCGATTGTTGAGTCTGGGTGGGCGCAGCTCTCGGAGCTCGCTAACGGAGGACACGTTCAGAGAATCGCCACAGAGCTCGACGATACCCTCGAGCGTCTCCACGTACTGAGGCTGACCAGTGCAGCCCGGCTTCATGATCGACTTGAACGCACCCAGTAAAACAGTGTCCCAAAAACTCGAGACGTTCGAGAGATCAACGGACAGGAACGAGCAGCCTCGGTCGAGCGCCTCACGACGCAATGAACCGAGAAGATGCGTCTTTCCCGAACCTGCGGTGCCGATGATGATCTGGCCAAGAGGTGCTTTGCTGTCAGACCGGCTGATGAGTGCGTCGAGCTTCCTGCTCAGGAGATTGCGCGCCTCCGACTGAATGTCCGGCACGTCCGGCAGTCGATCGTCCCAAATGCTGTCGAGGTGAGTCGTCCAATTTAGGTCGACCGCCCTCAGCGCTGCTAGGTCATTCACGGCGCCTCCTTCATGTAGATAATGTGACGCAGATGACCGGCCACCCTGATCGCGGCGCTCTCATCGGCTTCAGTGATGCTGAGTGGATCGTCCTTCTGCATCAGCACGAGCTTGTTCCCGCGCTGAAGCTCCAGCAGGGCCGCATCGAGCCGCTCGCGCGGCACATCAGCCATTCTGTCACGCAATGCAGAGAGGTCGACGCGGACATTCGCGTTACCCCCGCCGGCGTCACGATACGCCCGCCAGACTCGCTGAGGAATCTGCTCTGCGCCTAGGTCAGACGACTCGGCAATCGCGGCAAGCCCGAGGAACTCACCAAGTGGGATCCCTCGCTGATTAATCGCTGATTTCAGGCGGGACAGGATGCGAGACGCTAGTGCGTAGGCCCTCGAGACCGATGTTCCGGGAGCCGCGAGGTCAGACCCGAGATTGTCGGCGACCCAGGCCCATCCGCGGTCCGTGAGCACGACGAGTTGAGCCGTCTTGTGGTCAGGCCGCGGCTCAAAGGCGATATAGCCGCGTTGCCTCAAACGCGTGCGAGCCTTCTTGTCGACGTGTCCAAACTTCGTTGGACCTTCCGCAAACACTAGGCGGGTCAGTATTCGACGCTCTTCATGGCTCAATTGGTTTGCCATCATCCTTCTCCTATCCCCTGTGCCCGTCGCGCCCTTACGACCTGCCGGATATCCTCGAGAACTACTCGTGGCTCGACCATTACTCGCGAGTGCATGACCCGAAGAACAATGTACCCCGACGCCATGAGCTGCTGGTCTCGTCTTCGGTCCGCCTCGTAGTCGGCTTGACGCAGGTGCTGCCAACCATCGACCTCCAGAGCCATCTTGCCCGCCATCCAAACCGCATCGACGATCGGCTCGGCCCCGGCCCTCGTCCGCACTCTCCGGTTGAAGGCGAACAGACCACGCAGCTCGGGATCCGTGCGAAACAAGGTGAAGAGCAGCTGCTCTCCCGGACTGAAATGATGCGGTTTACCTTCTTCGACTTCAGCTTCAAGCCGGCAACGTATGCCGCGATACGCGAAGCGCTGGATCTCCGGAGCCGCCCTGAAGGCCTCCGGGATAGCGACGATCAACCTCGTCTTGGATGCCTGGAGGAAGCCGTCGAGCTGAGAGAGGGCGCCCCCGATCATTTCAGGCATCGCCGACGAAGACGGCTGCCAGAACGCCATCGTGTGGTTCGTACCACCCAGGATCCGAAGGAGGTGGTCAGCCTCAACTTCTAGAGGTAGTCGGGTCACGCGCGGGGCGCGTGTGCGGGAGACCTTCCAGAGCGCCGCGTCCAACCAGCTCCGCGTAACGCCCGGCGTGGAAGACGAGATTGCCCGTGCGACCTCTGCCCTCGCCTTCGTAGGAAAGACGCTCCCTACTGCAGCTCTCGGCAGTCCGTTCCAGCGAGGCCAGACCCGCAGGGCATGTTCGGCCAGCGCAGCCGTGATCGAACCTCGAATGTGGTTAACGGTGGCGTCCGGCTGTACGGCAACGACCGAGAGTCCTTCACATCGGGATTTGAACTGCAGCCAAGGAACCGGATCGATGTGCGCATCCGTCCAAAGAACACGCACCTGGCCAGGCCCCACGTCCGCGAGTCGCTCCAATGCCCCAGCTCCGCAGCGTGTCTTAGCGAAGGTGAAGCCTGGATCCTACATTCACCTGACCCCGCCCGGTTGAGTTGCTCGATCCCTTCCGAAGGGCTACGCAGAAGCTGCGTCACCGACGTTCTGTAGCCACACATCAGAGGGGCTCCTGTGCACCGAGAGCAAGGTGGTTCCGGCAAGTCCTCCCTAGGACACCGAAGCTAAACGAAGATGGGCGAGAGTCGACTCGATGGCACCATTGGGCTCGTCACCATCTCCGGCGGCGGCGTCTTCCTCGAAGTGAACGTCGCCGACGCCGGCCTCACCAACGAGCCGTTCGCCCCACCACCCGTTCCCAGCGCGGCGACCGGGACGATGTTCATGCTCCTGCTAGCTCTGGTGCTGACCGGACTCCTCGCGACCCGACGCAGACTCGTCGGCTGAACACGTCGCAGAGCGCCCTAGGGGCTCCTCTTCTCTCAATTCGCGCACGGACTCGGCCCCGCTTGCCTGGTCACTCACGCCACCCGCCCCGACAGCAAACAGAGCTCCTTGTAGTTCGGGAGCGCTCTTCGGTCGCCCCTCACCCTTCGCAGGCGCCAAAGGTCTCGCAGTCGCGAGTCGAGGAGCTGCGAAGGGTTCAGCGGTCAGATTTATTCCAGCCTTTGTACTGGACACTTTCTATCCACCCCGGCACCTCGCACCGGTGTCGCGGACGAAATCCGAAACTCGGCGGCTCCAGCCTTTCGGCGTCGAGGTTCTCGGCTTCGAGGTTCTCGGAGGGGTACCGGGGCCCGAGGACCGGCGCCGATTGCGGCACCTTCTGGCGACCCATGGCGTGGTCGTCCTTCGCGAGCTCCATCTCGAGGACCCGGACTTTGCCGCGCTGCTCGGCGCGCTCGGCCGACTCGTCTTCACCGAGGGCGAGCGACCCGTCCCCGGTCGAGTCGACCTGAATATCGTAACGAACCAAGGACGGACACGCCCACCCCGCAGTGTCTTTCACACCGACACGAGCTACGTGCGGCGACCGCCCGCTTTCACGGCGCTTCGGCCGGTCGCGCTGCCCGAGCAAGGCGGCGAGACCGTCTTCTCGGACCAGGTCGCCGCCTACGCTGCCTTGCCCTCAGTCGTGCGCCATCGGCTGAGGACGGCCCGCGTGGAGCACCGGGTCACGGGACTCCGGGCCACAGATCTATCGGAGACCAAGAGCGTTCACCCACTGTTTCGCCGGCATCCGATGACCCACGACATCGCGCTCTATCTGTCGACGCCCGAGCGCTGTCGCTGGGCCTCCGACGAGCCGGAGACCCGGCTCGAGACGCTGTACGAACACTCCATCCACCCAGAGCGGACATATCGGCACGCGTGGAAGCCGGGCGACGTCCTGATCTGGGACAACCGTCGAACGATGCACCGAGCCGACCACTCCAATGTGGTCGGGATCCGCGCCTTTCACCGTGGGCTCGTCGCTGGCGAGGAGCCAATCCCGGCGTTTGTCTGAAGCGCCAAATCAAAGGAAAATCATGTCAGTACTCTGCTTCATCGAACGCTTCGCCACGGCCTGGCAGGCACGTTCCACCACGATCACCTCATTGGACGGGTTTCTCACCGCGATGGCCGAGGATCCGGACTTCGAAGCGTTCGCGACCCGCCTCAACGAAACGGATTGGTACGACGCCGAGGTCAGTCGCGCTGCCGAGCAGCTCGACGCTACCGAGATTCTCTTCGTCCTCCGCCAGCTTACCGGCGGAGCGAGGCAGCCGCTTCAACGCTTTCTGTTTCTGACCGGCGAGCTGCTGACGAACTTCAATGAAGACTTTGGCGAGCGCTGGCTGGCCTGGGCGGAGGCAGCCGCGAGAGACGAGCGCGGTTCGCAGCCGCTGTATCAATGGGTCGAAAGCCTCCGCTACGACCCTCTGGAGGGCGACGACCACGCTCGTTTTCCGACATCCGGTTTTCGGCGGAGCAGCGGGACGGTCGTGAGCAACGAGGATGACCGCGTCATCGATGCCGTCTCGACCCTCCAGGTTTCTTCGTCCGTCCAGGTGTCGGACAAGACTCTGTCTTTGAGCAACCCGACCTTGGCACGCGTCTACGGTCCAGCGGGACGCTGTCTCGCGGTCGTCGACCGTAACGTCGAAAAGTTCTACGGCCCCCAGCTCGACGCCTACTTTCGCCATCATCGAATCCTGCTCGAAAAGCGAGTCGTCCGTGCCATGGAAGTCGACAAGGATATCGGCAACGTCGAAGCGCTCCTCGCCGAATTCAAGCAGTTCGGAGTCGCGCGCCACGAGCCGGTGTTGGTCGTGGGCGGGGGCGTCCTCGCCGACGTCGCGGGCCTCGCGTGCGCGCTCTACCATCGCGGAACCCCCTACGTAATGCTCTCGACCTCCATCGTTTCGGGAATCGACGCAGGGCCTTCCCCGCGAACCTGCTGCGACGGCTTCGGGTACAAGAACCTCTTCGGCGCCTATCACCCGCCGGCTCTGAGCCTGATGGACCGCAGCTTCTTTTCGACGCTTCGTCCTGGGTGGCTCCGCCACGGTATCGCGGAGATCGTGAAGATGGCGGTCGTCAAAGACGCAACGCTGTTCGCTGACCTCGAGGCGGCAGGCCCGGCGCTCGTGGCGACTCGCTTTGGAACCCGTACCGTCGACGCCGGCAGCCGCATCGACGGATTGAGCCAGGCGATCTTGGGCGCTGCCCTGCGGTCGTACGTTGAAGCCGAGTACGGAAATCTCTTCGAAACCCACCAGTGTCGGCCCCACGCCTACGGCCACACCTGGTCGCCGGGCTTCGAGCTCAGCGCGGGCTTGCTTCACGGCCACGCCGTCTCGATCGGAATGGGCTTCGGCGCCTACCTGAGTCATCAACGCGGGTGGCTTCCACGGGCCGACTTGATGCGGATCCTCAACCTCATCTCCCGGCTCGACCTGAGTCTGTGGAACGATGCGGTGGACGAGCCAGAACTCTGGTGGCAGGCGCAAAACAAGATCATCCAGAAGCGCGGCGGACACCTCGCCGCTCCTGTCCCCCGGGGCCGCGTCGGCGCGTGCGGATACATCGAAGAGCTCTCGCGAGACGAACTCATCCAAACGCTGACCGACTACCGCGACCTTTGCCACACCTTCCCTCGAGCTGGCGTTGGCCTCGAGCCTTTCTGCGTCGATGTTGGACTGGAAGATCCCGCATCCACGGTCCCGACGCAGCAGTCGCCGACCGAGCCGTCTCACGCCGACCGTCAAGGGGTCATCTCGTGACGTCGTCCCTGCGACCGGTGACACCAAACACGATCCTGGCTGCGCGCCTTCACGAAGCGCTCGCGTGGGCTCGAACGCACGACGTGGCCGCGTCTCTGGTCGAGCATCTCGAGGCCTGCACCGCCCTGGCCGCTCCCCTCGAGCCTTACCTCGAGCGCCAGGCCAGTCCCGAGTCACCAGGCCGCGCCCAGCTCGCCGCGGACAGTCGGAGCGAGCCCTGGAAGAGACGCTTTGAGACATCGGCGTCGAGCCTACCCTTGGAGGCGGAGATGCTGAGCGGGCGCGTCGAAGGGCAGCTGCTGCGGATGCTGGTGCAGATCTCGGGCGCTCGGCGCGTGCTGGATATCGGCCTGTTCACCGGCTACTCCGCCCTGACCATGGCCGAAGCACTACCCCACGACGGCTTGGTCACCGCCCTGGAAATCGACTCCTTCGTTGCCGACTTCGCGAAAACGCACCTGTCCTCGATGCCGGGCGGCGAAAAGATCGAGGTTCGGTTGGGGCCGGCGCTCGAAACTCTGCTGGCGCTGTCGGGTGAGGGTCGAGGCTTCGACCTCGTCTTTATCGATGCGGCAAAGACCGACTACCCAGCCTACTATCGGGCTCTCTTCGAGCTCGAGCTCCTGCACGAGCGAGCACTGGTCGTCGCCGACAACACACTATATCAGGGGGAAGTCTACGCTTCGGGTGGCCCTGGCTCATCTTCGGGCGTCGCCGTTGCCGAGTTCAATGAGCTGGTCCGCAAAGACCCGCGAGTCGAACAAGTCCTGCTACCCGTTCGCGACGGACTCACCCTGGCGAGGCGCGTAGCATGAACGATTGCGGGGCCAACCTCCGTCTGGTCGATGCCTCGGAAACATCGCCGGCGCCGAGCGGAGCAGAAGGCCGCTCCGAGGTTCAAGCAAGGGCCCTCGCGGAAGGGCTTTCGGCGTTGCCGCCGGTCGCCAGGACTTGGCTGACCCTGGCCACCCTCGGTGCCGCCCTGCCCTTAACGTCGGTCGCGACGCTCGCTGGTCTCGCAGCCGCACGCCCCCGTTCGAAGCGACGGTCGCGCTTCGCGAAGAAGGCCCGAGCCACCGGCATGACTGTTCTGCTCACCGGTGGGAAGATGACGAAGGCGCTTCACCTGGCCCGCGCGTTCTCCGCCGCGGGCCATCGAGTGCTGCTGACCGAGTCCGTGAGCTATCCGGTCGTCAGTCATCGATACTCGCGGGCGGTCGACCGATTCTTCGTCGTCCCCGATGTTCGCCGGGAGCCCATCGCTTATCGGACCGCGCTGGCCGACATCATCGAACGCGAGGGCGTGGACGTCTTTGTTCCGGTGGCCAGTCCGGCGTCAGCTCGGATCGAGGCCAGTCTCGCCGCTCATGAGGTAGAAGGGTGTCGAGTCTTTCAGGCCTCGCCCAGTCTCACGGAGCGCCTCGACGACAAGGTACAGTTCTGTCGACTGGCCGAAGACCTCGGACTCAGTGCGCCAACCGTCATCCCGGTAGAATCGCCGGAAGCCGTCCTCGACTTCGACTTTCGGAGCTACCCGCACCCCTTCATTCTTAAGAGTGTGCGCTATGACCCCGTCCATCGACTCCAGCAACTACGGCTGCCAAGCCCCGGAGTCGAACACCATGTGCGGCGCCTTCCGATCCGCTCCGACAATCCCTGGGTTCTTCAAGAGTTTCTCGTCGGGGACGAATACTGCACGCACAGCGTCGTCCACGAAGGCCGCATTGTCGCTCACGTGTGCTGTGCTTCGTCGGATTTTCAGGTCAACTATCGCTCGGTCGACCATCCGAGGATCGAGGCCTGGGTGCAGCACTTCGTCGCCGCACTGAACCTCACCGGCCAGGTCTCCTTCGACTTCATCGAATCACCGGATGGCGAGGTCAAGCCGGTCGAGTGCAACCCCCGAACTCACAGCGCAGTCACGGCGTTCGACGAGCCGGAGGCTCTTGCCCGAGCCTACCTCGGCCCGAAGGACGGTGAGACGCTCCGGCCTCGACAAGACGCAAAGCCCACGTACTGGCTCGCCCATGAGGTCTTCCGACTCGGACGCGCAAAAAGCTGGGCTGAGGCGCGAGCCCGGATGGCGGTCATGCTCGGCGGACGCGACGCGGTCTTCGATGCAACCGACCCTCTCCCCTTTTTGGTCCTGCATCACGGCCAGATACCTTGGCTACTCCTGGAGAACTTGCTGCGGGGCCGTGACTGGCACCGTATCGACTTCAACATCGGCAAGCTGGTCGAAGCGGAAGGAGACTGACCGTGACGCGGCTGCGCGTAATCCATCTCGTCGGGTCGCCAACCTCGACGTTCTTCTTCGAGCTTTCACGCCTCTACGCGACCGACGTCGTTCAGCCCGTGGACACCGTGTCCCAGTTCGTTCAGGTCGACCCTCGAGGGCGGTGGTCCGTCGGGCCCTCCCTGAACGAGCTCGAGGCGGTTGGGGGTGTACGTGACATGCTGGCGACCGTGCGTCCCGCCGACATCGTGGTTCCGCATACTCTCTGCGAAAGAGGTCTCACCGGCCTGCGGGCCTTCTTTTCGGACGTGCTCCAGCTTCCGCTCGTGGGCTCGAGCCCTCGCGTGCACGAGGTTGCTCTTGACAAGCGCTGGACGCGAGCGACGGCGACCGCGGTGGGCGTAACCATCGCGCCTGGAGAGGTGCTGTTCGAAGAGCGGGAGCCGTCCTTGCCGCTTCCCTACGTGGTCAAGCCGGTACGGGCCGATAACTCCGACGGGCTCAGCTTAGTCCGATCGATCGTAGAGATCCCGGGAGCTCTTCATCGCGCCCTCGGTTTCGGATGCGCGGCGTTGGTCGAAGCCTTCGTTCCGGGGCGAGAGATCCGCGTCGGCGTGCTGCAGACGTCTGCCGGCTGTCGCGTCCTCCCCATGATCGAGTATTCGCTTTCCGAGACACTTCCCATCCGAGTGCGCGAGGACAAACTCGATGCGTCCGCTGGTCGACTGCGACCGAGTCGACATAGCGAATCCGCGGTGATTCCTGCTCTTCTCGCACCAGGTCTTCGAGCGAGGCTCGAAGATGCCGCTCTACGCATGCATCGGGGCCTCGAGGCTCGTGATTTTTCCCTGTACGACTTTCGCTGTCCAGGCGATGACGAGGAGCCCATCCTGCTGGAAGCAGGTCTCTACTGGTCATTCGGGCCAGCGAGCATGATCTCGAGAATGCTTCGCAGCGAGGGTGCATCCCTGCCCACCATCGCTGGGGAGGTCTGGCGACAGGCGGCTGCTCGGCACCCGCTGAAAGCTGAAAGGATGGACGCTGCCTGATGATGAAGGCGATGCTCTTCGGTTCGATCGGAACCGTCATCGAAACCTCGGAGCTGCAGCGACAAGCCTACAACCAGGCTTTTCGGGATTGTGGAATCGGATGGGAGTGGTCCACCGACGAGTACCGCGCTCTCCTGCGAATACCCGGTGGACGAAATCGGCTCCGCGCGTACGCCCAAAGGAAGGCGCGAGCAACTCCCATGAACGGGATGCTGGACGAGGTGCATCGGCGGAAGTCCGAGCTGTTCCGGCAGGCGTTGGCCTCTTCCGAGCTCGAGCTGCGGTCGGGCGTGGCTCGACTGCTGGCCGAAGCTCGAGCCGCCGACGTTCGGACTGGCTGGGTGAGCACGACCGAGCGCGAAACAATTCAAACGATCGCGTCGCGGTTTCCCGATATTCTCGATGGATTTTGGGTGCAGACCGATCGGACGACGGTCGCGCGGGAAAAGCCACATCCCGACGCGTACCAGGCGGCGCTGTCCGCACTCGACGTTTCGCCCGCCCAAGCGGTGGCCATCGAAGATACCGCGGAGAGCCTAGCGTCCGCCGTTCGGGCCGGCGTTGCCACCGCAGTCACGCCCGGCGCGTTCACCATGACCCACGACTTTGACAGGGCGGCTGGCGTGGTGTCCCGACTCGGAACCCCGGAAGAGCCTGCCGAAGTGATAAGCGGTCCATCGCCGATGAATCCACCGTGGGTTACGCTCTCGTGGCTCGACGGTCTTCGCTCCAGCGGTTGGTGACCGGTCAGGGCCTCGGCCTACCCATTGCGGCGTCCCTTCGTCGATCTTGCGTGAGCGGAGATTCGGTGTCCGCCTTCGGACTCGCGTATCTCCTCCGAGCGCGGGCTTCAGAAGATGAGGGAGCGGGAGGTGAAGCCAAAGTTGGCGCGGAAGAACTCCCCGTTGACCGTGTCTTGTCCGTCGCCGGGATCGACGGTGAAGAGGTTGTCCCAGACGAAGGATGCGGCGATGTCTACCACGCGATTGCCCCAGGGGAGCGTGTAGCCGAAGAAGAACCCAACCGGGACGACTTCGGTGTGGTTCCTCCCGAGGTCCATGTCGACGAAGCCGCTCTCGAGACCGGCGAAGAAGCGCGCCGTCAGGTTGTGGGCGTAGCGTATCGGGACGTTGATTCCCCCGACCGTTCCTCCGTCCTCTTCGACGATGAGACCCACCCGCTCGGCAGCGTTGAGGTCGTCGAAGATGCTGACCGAGGTGAAGACACCGGTATCGAGTCGGCCTCGACCCAGCCGGACGCGCACGGGGACGCCGGGGAGGATCTTATATGGACGACCGAGGTGGAAATTGAGCCGGGCGCCGACGTCGACGTCGCCGAACGTCAGCGCGTACGTGAGAATCACCGGGACCGTCTCGATCGTGACAAAGCCCGGCGTGAACTGCACGGGAATGAACAGCGCCGAGATCTCGAGCTCGTTGAAGATCCCCACCGCCACGCCCGCACGCCAGCCAAACACCAAGGACTGATCCGCGGGTTCGATATTGGGCTGAAGCGGTCGCGGGACGGGATTGATCAGCCGGAAGCCCCCGTCGTCCGACGTGTCGCCTATCCGCTGACCGAAGGCCGGCGAAGAAAGCGGAGCGCTGATCCCTGCGAGTTCGTTGCGGTCGACGGTGATGTGGCGATTGGTGAATCGCCCGGGCGGCCCGAGACGTCGAGGCTTGGCGTCCGCGGGGAGGCTCCCCGCAAGCGAGACGACGGTGAAGAGTGCGGCGGCTAGCCTCATCGCTTCAGGTCTTCCATCAACCGCTGCTCGAGCTCGGACCACTCGGCATCGGTGAAGGCTTTCCGGAACTCGATCTTCGTCTGAGTCCATTTCTTGCGATCTTCCTCGAACTGCGTTTCCCGATTCGGATTACAGGCCCGGTAGTCATCCGACGTTACGTCGTAGGTCGCGTCGACCTTGGCGATGCACGCATGAACCTCGCCCAACGTCTCACGTCGAGCGATGAAGTACTGTTCGAGGCCCAGGAGCTCGTTCTTCGCCATCTCCGCACGCTGTTCGTCAGTAATGACCTGGGAGATATGGACGTTCATCAGCTCGACGAGCTTGTAGAACGCCTTCGTTTCATCACCGTCGCCGGTGAAGTACATGACCATCATTGCGATTCCGACCCAAACCACGGCTCACCTCAACCTATTGATCTTTTCGAACTCTTCTCGAGAGACCATCCCGCGCAGCTTCAACTGAAGCGCGACGTACGCTTCGCCGAGGCGGACCTGCTCCGCCGTTGCTCGCTGAAAAAGGTCATTCGTCCGCTCCTCGAAGTACGGCTCGTCGCCGTCGAGCTTGAACAGCTCAGCCTCGTAGGCGGCCCGCTTGACCCGGTACTCGCGGATGAGCGCATCGAGTCCGAGATACAGCTCGGTGACGGCTTCCGCGCGATCGCGGTCCCGGACGATGAGTTCGATTCTGTCGATCTTGCTCTCGATCCGCGCCTGCATCGCAACGATGGGATGAGAAGGCGGACCACTCGGAGTCTTGCAGCTCACGGCACCCCCGAGCGCCATGAGAACCGCCAGATGAAGCTCCCCCATTCGCGGCATGCCGATTGGATAGGGCGCCGGAAGCTCAAGATCAATGGACGCAGAAGCGAATCTACTTCGTGCGAGCGCAGACGTGACGCCGAAGACCGCTTCTTCATCCCACGAACGACGGGGCGGCGATTGACTCTTTCCACGATGATGGACGACGACCGAGGCCACTGACGACAGACCTGAGGATGAAGGCCGACCGAAGGCCGGCATGAGCCGGTCGCGCGCGTGCGCTCGAGTCTGACGACTTTGCCTTTGTTCTCCGTGGCGACGGTCCGCTGGGAGCAGAGCATTACTTGGAGGGATCGATGAACTCGAACACGGCAACTCCGACGTCCCGATGCATCTCGGCGATCCTGGCTCTGCTAGGCAGCCTGGGCTGCAGTGCCCCGGCAAACCAGCCGACGTCGCCAACGGAGCCGCCCTCCGATCAAGCCGTGGCGGCGCCTTCCGCGCTTGCATCCGGACCCGACCGAACGGTGTTGCCGCTGGCCGAGCCCGAGCCGCCGCTTTACGATGAAGTCGACGTCCGAAAAGCCGAGCCCCCGCCCCGCTTCGAAGTCAAAGCTCCCAAGGACGCTCCAAACGTGGTGTTGGTCTTGGTGGATGACTTGGGCTTCGCCGGCACGTCCGCCTTCGGCGGCCCCGTGTCTACGCCCACCTCGCGAGCCAAGGTGTCCGGTACAACAATTTTCACACCACGGCCGTGTGCTCACCCACCCGCGCGGCCCTGAAGACCGGCCGCAACCACCACGTAAACAACATGGGGTCCATCATCGAGACCGGCACTGCATTCCCCGGAAACACGGGCCAGATCCCGAACGCGGTCGCTCCGCTGGCGGAGGTCCTGCGGCTGAACGGCTACAGCACCGCTGCTTTCGGCAAGTGGCACGAGCTCGCAGCGTGGGAGGCGAGCATCGCGGGTCCTTATGACCGATGGCCGCTCCACCGCGGCTTCGACAAGTTCTACGGCTTTCTCGGCGGCGAAACCAATCAATGGGCGCCGTTCGTCTACGACGGCGTGCATCCGGTCGAGCTACCCGACGACGATCCCGACTATCACTTCCTGACCGACATGACGGACCAGGCCGTCGCCTGGATCCGCTTTCAGCAGGCCCTGACGCCCGACAAGCCGTTCTTCGTTTACTACGCTCCTGGAGCAACGCACGCACCGCACCACGTTCCCCAGTCGTACATCGACCGATGGAAAGGGAAGTTCGACATGGGCTGGGACCGGCTTCGCGAAGAGACCCTCGCCCGGCAAATCGAAAACGGAACCGTTCCCGCAGGCACCAGGCTCGCTCCCAAGCCTCAGGCCGTCCCCGCGTGGGCGGACCTCTCCGCGGAAGAGAAACGCCTCTTCGCCCGTCAGGCCGAAGTCTTTGCCGCCTACGTCGAGATGACGGACTACGAGATCGGCCGGGTGGTGGAGGCCGTCGAGGCAGTCGGAGAGCTCGACAATACGCTGCTTCTTCTCCTCTACGGCGACAACGGCACGAGCGCCGAAGGCGGCCGGAACGGAATGTTCAGCGAAATGACCTACTTCAACGCCGTGGAAGAAAAAGTCTCGGACATGCTGAAACATCTCGATTCATGGGGCGGTCCCGAGACCTACCCGCACATGGCCGCCGGCTGGGCCGTCGCTTTCGACACACCGTACACGTGGACAAAACAGGTGGCCTCCGACCACGGCGGCACCAAAGTCGGCATGGCGGTTCACTGGCCCAAGGGCATCCGGACGAAGGGCGAGCTGCGGACGCAGTTTCATCATGTCATCGACGTGGCCCCGACCATCTTGGAGGCGGCGGGCCTCCCCGAGCCGACGATGGTCAACGGCGTTGCTCAGCGACCCATGGACGGGGTGAGCATGGTGTACTCCTTCGACGATGCCACCGCCGAGGACCGTCACACTACTCAGTACTTCGAGATGTTCGGCAACCGCGCGATGTATCACGAAGGCTGGTTCGCCCGGACCATCCACAAGGCTCCCTGGGAGCCGAAGCCCCGTAGGCCCTTGGCGGAAGACGACTGGGAGCTCTTCGATACGCGAAAGGACTTCAGCCTGACGAACGATCTCGCCGCCGAAAACCCACAAAAGCTTGCCGAGCTGAAAAAGATGTTTCTTGCCGAAGCCAAGAAGAACCATGTGCTGCCCATCGACGATCGCGTCTTCGAGCGCCTCATCCCCGAGGCGGTGGGGCGGCCCGACCTCATGGCGGGGCGCACATCCATGACTCTCGCCGAAGGCATGAACGGTATGACCGAAAACGTCTTTATCGACGTGAAGAACAAGTCGAAGACGATCACCGCCGAAGTCGAAGTGCCGAAGGGGGGCGCGAACGGCATCATCTTGGCGCAGGGCGGACGTTTCGGCGGTTGGGCGCTCTACGTGAAGGACGGCGTTCCGGCCTACGACTATAACTTTCTCGGGCTAGAGCGCTACACGGTCTCGGCTTCCAAACGTCTGCCGATCGGGCAGTCCACGATTCGTTTCGAGTTCGCCTACGAGGGCGGCGGGCGCGGCAAAGGCGGGACGGCCACGCTTTATGTCGACGATGAAAAGGTCGGCGAGGGCCGGATCGAGCGCACGCAGCCCACCATCTTTTCAGCCGACGAAACGGCCGACGTCGGTATCGACCTCGCCACCCCGGTCGTGGAGACGATCGGCTCCGAAGCCGAATCTCGCTTCACCGGCGGAATCCCGAAGGTGACCATCGAGATCAAGACTCCACCCACCGGGAGCTGAGTCCGAAGGGCTCCGGCGTCCTCGAGCGAACAAGCGAGCGTCCGCCGTCGATGCCGTCTCCTCCTGGCTCGCCGGCCTCTTCGCCCGTAGGGCTTAGTCCAAGGCCGACTACGCCAAGGCTCGACTCACCGATCGAATCGCCGCCCACTTCGAGTCATGTGAGGGCGGCGCCGACGACGTCGATGGTCTCGACGCACCGGTCGTGGCAGTTCCGACACTCGGGGTGCATGTCGATGTGCGGCTCGCACGCGTCCCGGCAGCGCTCGCATGCCGCCACGCACAGCTTCGCAACCGCTGAAAACAGGGGCGAGTTCGTGGCAGCAAGGGGGCCGACGCCACGGCACGTCGCCAACATGTCGTGAACGGCCTTCGAGCAGTCCGCGAGCGACGTGTCACCGGCGCCCAGCGCTTCCAGGCAGTGGGCCAGGCAAGCGTCGCCCGCGACGATGCAACGGCCGACGGTCTCTCGCAGGCCATCCTGACGGTCGACGTGCGCGTGGGTATGGCCGCCGGCCCCCGGCTGAGACGCAGCTTGGCCGGCGCAGGCTAGGCCCACTGCCGACGCATGGCCGGCCGTTGCGGCACCGCCCATGGCGACGAGCATCGAGCGACGATCGTAGTTCATGCGGCGGCGGTACCGCCTTCAGGTGCCTTTGTCGACGCGGAACACGTGCCGTGACGGTGTGACGTCACGGCGACGGGGCAGAGCCGCCTCCGAGGTCCAAAGGACCGGCGCTTCCCCGCGCGCGGCCGATGGCACGCCCTTTGCTGCGTGAAACGCCCATGAGGAGGGCTACACGCATGAAACACCGAATCCTTGGTTTCGGTCTGATGGTCGGGGGGGCGGCGGTCGGCGGAACGGCGTCGGCTCAGCCGCGGGTCCCCATCGAGGTAGACGTGGGTTGGTACCACGCCTGCACGACCACGAGCTGCGGCGACGTGACGTGCTGGGGCCTCGACGACGACGGTCAATCGGCCGACCGCTCGACGGTGGCCGGCCCCGGACTCGGCATCGTGTACAACGCAGCCAGGGTCGGCCTGTACCACACCTGCGCCCTGGACTTCATGGGTCGCGTCGAATGCTGGGGGGACGACCGCTTTGGCCAGTCCTCCCCGCCGAACGTCGAATTCTATCGGATCGACGCAGGAGGCCTGTCGACGTGCGGCATCCGCGACTCGGACCGTGCCCTCCAGTGCTGGGGTGACATTGCCCCGCCGAACGCGCCTGGCCGATTCAAGGAGATCAGCGTGGGGGAAGGTCACGCCTGCGCAGTTCGGGAGGACAGCACCGAGGTGGTGTGCTGGGCCACAACAGCGACGGCCAGGCCGAGGATCTCCATCTGACCGAGCTGCCGACCGTCGACCAGACGGAGTTTCGGTCAGGCTCCGTCGGCGGCGCCCACACCTGCGTGCGCGATGGACGGTCGCGTCTGCTGTGCTGGGGACTCGACAACTGGGGTCAGGTTCGAGACTCGGGGCGCGGCGTACCCCTCGCCGCCCGACCGGATGTCTACGTGCTGTCGACGGGCGGCGGGAGGGGCTTTCGCCAGTTCAGCGCAGGCCTGATGGGGACGTTGACCGTGGCCGACGCCGGATCTGGAAATCGAATTCGAACCTGGGGCTATCCGTTCGAGACGGGCGATCCAAAGTATGCTCCCCCCCGTGGCGTGCCTCGCCGCGTCTCTCTGGGCGTCTCACACGCCTGCATGATAACTGACCGCGACGAGCTGAAGTGCTGGGGCCTCGCTGGCCCGCTCATCGACGAGGCCCCCGTCATCGAGGGCGAGTGTCCGTCGAGGCTGACCGAGCCCGGGCTGGGTGAGTTCGACGAGCCCGTCGAACACGGAGAGTGGCTCGTCCTGCGCCGGTATCCGCCGGAGTTCCTCGAGCTGATGCGGGACTTCGATATCGAGGACCTCCGCGCCCTCACCGAGTACACGCTTACCGACGACGACTAGCAGACGTGCGACGTGCACCGAGGACCACGCGTAGAGGCGGGGTCTCGGCCAACGACCTGGAGTCGAATCGCACCCGGAAGGAGTCGAACCTGCGACCTCCGGATTCGTAGTCCGGCGCTCTATCCAGCTGAGCTACGGGTGCGTGGAGCGGTGGGAAAAATCATGGGGTGGCGGGCCTGTCAAGCACGTCCGCTCTGGGCTCGCCGAGCCTGTAGGGCCTGGGCGTCGAGCAGGCGCGAAGTTTCCAACTCGGCGGCGGTGGCCGCCTCCACTCCACCCAGGAGGGCTTCCATCTCCGGATGGAGATCCTCGGCATCGATCGCCGAGATGCGGTCCCGCACCGTGGCCAGGGTGTCTTCGATCTCGGTGAGGCGTGCCTGCCGCTGAATCAAACTCGCTTGGCGCGCACGAGCCGAGGCGAGCCGCTCCTGCGCCGAGGCGAGTTCCGGCGACTCACCGTCGGCCTCGAGCTCTCGAACGCGACGCTCCAGCTGGGCGTCTTCGGAAGCGAACGCATCATCGGCGTCCACCCGCTCGGCCAACATCACGAATGCCACGAGGAGCTTGTCCACCCGCTCGAGCTCCGGCTTCCACAGGTCCGCTTCGCGGCCCGACTGGGAGAGCAGTGCTTTGACCTGGTCGCGGGTCTGCTCCAGCGCGAAGAAGCGGCGTCGCAGCTCGCCGGAAAGCCCATCCAGCTGGTGTCCCGTGACGGGGCGCGCGTCGGGTAGCTCCGCCGGCTTCGAGCGCACGAGCGAAAAGCCCAGCACCACGGCCACGACGGCCCACGCGACCGGCAAAAGGCTTCCGACGGAGATCGAAGAAGCGACACCGGCGGCCAGCAGCAGTCCGGTGTAGACGACGCGTTCCTTCGACACCCCGAGCCTCGGCTACATCGTCTTCTGTGCCTGCTGGGACTTGGCGGCGAGGCGCTTGGCCTTCAGCTCCTCGAGCTTCTTGCGGGCGGTGACTTCGCCGGTCTGCACGCGGAGCTTTTCGAGCCGGCCTTCGAGGCTCTGACCTTTGAGCTCGGCGTTGAGCTTAGCCTGGGCGGACAACCCCTCGATGTGCTCGCGAACGTTGTCGAGCGCCTTCACCTCGGCGTCCACCGACAGACCGTCGAGCTGCTCCTGAACCTGAATGCGGGCCTCGGCGCTCTTCATCTTGGCCAGCATCTGGTCCTTTTCCGCCTTCAGCTTCGAGATCTCGCCGGCCACGCTGAGCAGGGAGGACTTGGCGTCGTCGGCGTCGTGCCGTGCCTGGTCGAGGTCGACCTCGAGGTCGGCGATCTGAGACTCGAGCGCGCCCTGCCGGTTGATCAGGATGAGCGCCAGGTCGTCCTGGTTGGTCTCGACCGCCGTCTCCAGATCGCCGACGGTCTGAGCGAGCTCCTTCTGAGCCTTTTCCAGGCGGCCCTCGAGTTCTTCGCGACGGCGGATGATCATCGCCGTCGCCTTCTTGAGCGCGTGGTGTTTCTCGATCAGCGAGTTAATCGAGTTCTCGTATGCGATCTCGGGGTGGCGCTTTTCGATGTCGCCCACCCACAGGGACCAAAAGCCGCCCCAGAGATTACCCAGCCGCGAAAAGAAACCGCCTTGCGCCACGAGTCCGGCCATAAGCACGGTCGGCAGGTAGGTCAAGGTGGAGACAACAAGCCGACGTTCACCACATGGCGAACACCCGGCGGACCTTTCACTGCGCGCCGCATACGAAGGACCACGGGACGCTCGATCGACATGAACTTCGGTCGCTGTTACGTTCCCCGAGCCGCGCGGCCACGCCATGAACGTCACGTGTCCTTCGTGTTCTTCCCGCTACAGCGTCGACGAGAGTCGGATTCCCCCCTCGGGCGCGTCCTTGCGTTGCCCGAATTGCGGACACAAGTTCCGCGTCAACCCGCCGGGCGCCCAACCAGCGCCGAGTGCCCATCCGGAACCGGCGATGCCCCAAGACGGACCGGTTCCGCTGCCGGGTTCGCCCGGCGAGGTCGATGATCGGACCACGGTGAGCCCTGGCCACTTCGAGCAAGGGGGCCCGACCGACTCGATTCCTTTGCCCGGGGCAGCGGCCTCCGGCCAACGCGCGCCGTCCACGCCGTCTCTGGCGCCCCGGCCCACCGCGACCGACCCCGTCCCGATGCCCCCATCGAGGCCGCCGGCCCCCGCCGCGCCGTCTCCCGCACCGCCGCCGAGCGCTCCGCGCGCCCCCTCCGTTGCACCGCGGCCCGACCCGACCGCAGTCCCGCTGCCCGGCACCGGGGGCCAGCGCGCAATGACCGACGTGGACAGCGACGACCTCGACCTCGGTCTCGACGATGAGCCGGTCGGAGCGGCCCCGCGAGCACCGTCGCTGAACTCGCCGTCCATGCCCGAGCCGGCGGACCTGCCCGGCCTCGTCACGTCGAATCAACCACCGTCCGACCTGCCGGGCCTGGTATCACCCCAACAGCCCCCAACGGACCTGCCGGGCCTCGTACAGGCCCCCGCCATGGAAGATCCGCTCGGTTTCCTCAACGATCAGGCGGCTCGGTTGGATACCGGCGCCTCCGAGGGTGGCGGGGAGTTCCGGGTTCGCCATCGCGACGGTCGGATCGAAGGCCCATTCGGTCTTGGACATCTGCAAGCCAGACTGCGGGCCGGCGAACTCAAGGGTAACGAAGACATCTCGCCCGACGGCGTGGCGTGGCGGGCAATGACCAGCAACGCCGCGCTCAACCAGACGATCAACCAGGTGCAGGCCGCGGCCGACCCGTTGGCGTATGGCCAGGTCGACCTCCCGATGTCGCGGGGGACCGACCTGCCGGCCCCGGCGGGGACGGACCTGCCGGGCGTCCGCGAGCTCGGCGGCCCCGGCGCCGGCTCCGACGGTCTCAGCGACCTCAAGCTCGATACCGGTGCGCTGCCGAGTACTCGGGAGCCCGACTCCCTCGACGCCCTGATGGCCGGGCTCGACACGTCGAGCGAGGCGGCGGTCCCCGTCGCGCAACCGCCGCCGCCGTCGATGGTGCAGCCCAGCTCTTCGCAGCCCCCGGCCGGGCTGGAGCTGAGTTCCGAGGCGCTCGAAGTCGGCGAGATTCCGGACGTCCCACCGGTCTGGGAGCAGTACAAGACCCAGATCATCATCTTCGCGGTCGCGATGGGCGTCGTCGTGGTCGGCGCGGTCATGCAGTTCGCGACGCCCTACGGAGCGTACGGAATTCCGGCGCTGATCACCTACCTGACCACCGAGCCGCCCGCGCCGCCCCCAACGGCTCCGGCCCCGCCGCCGCCGAAGGTCATCGCCCCCGCGGAGATCGAGGCCCTCATGAAGGAGGGTTCATTCGAAGCGTATCGCTCGGTGGTCGCCACCCTCGAAGCGACGGCCGCCAGCAAGCCTGACGACGCCCTGACCGTGGCCCAGGCCCAGGCGTACGGATCGCTCCTGTATGGCGGCACGTACTTTCCGCTGGCGCAGACCGAGCGGTCGCTAAAGTCCGTCGCTGCGATCGACCTCAGCCAAACCCGTGGCGGCAACGCCGAGCAGGCGCGTCTCGAAGCGCTTGAAGCGCGCGCCGCAGCGGCGCTCGCGTCTTCCGACGGCGCCGACCTGGTCGCCGAGCTCCAAGCCGAGTCGGAGAAGAGCCCTTCCCGACCGAATCTCGCGTTCCTCTTGGGCCTGGCCCACGAGAAAGCGGACCGCCTGGAAGAGGCTCGTGCCGCCTACGATCGGGCCGTTCTGGCCGACGCGGCGCACGGCCCGACGCTTCATGCGCTGGCTCGCATTTCGCTCGCGGTCGACGCCGGGGAGCAAGGCGCCGACGAGGCCGTAGCATGGGCCGACAAGGCTTTGGCCGCGCAGCCCAAGCTGGGCCTGCCCATTCTGCGCACGGCAGAACTCTTGGAAGGCGCCGGGCGAACCGGGGCCGCTCGCGTCGCGCGCCGCACGGCGGCCGAGCACGCCGCGGAGGCTCTGCCTCCCGACCGGCGCGCCCCCATCACGTCCGACGTCGCTCGGACCTACGACGACCTCGGACGGCTGGACGAAGTGGTGAGCATCGCCCAAGAGGCTGCGCGTCTCGAACCGGGCAGCGCCGAGCACGTCGCTCTGGCCGCCGTCGCGGATGCCCTGGCCGGCGCACCCGAGGCGGGGCTCGCGCGCATCGAGCCGGTTCTGACCCGCGAGCCGACCAACGTCGACGCATTGCTCGCGCGCGGCCGCGTGTATGGCGCCCAGCAGGAGATCGGGAAGCTGTTCCTGGACCTCGAGGCGGCGAAAGCTGCGGCTCCTCAAGACTATCGGGTCTATCTCTGGGACGCCCGCTTCAACCTGAAGCTCGGCAAACTCGAAGAAGCCCGCGAATCGTTCGTTCGCGCGCAGCGGCTCGCCGCCGACACCGCGGTTCCGACCATCGAGCTCGGCTTTGCCGAACTCGAGGCCGGCGACGTCGAAGCGGCCTTCAAGCAGGCGAAGAGCGCGGTCGACGTGGCACCGCACGACGCGCGCTCGCACGTTCTGCTCGCCGACTGCTACGTCGAGCGCGGTGAATTCAAGAAGGCGCTGAAGGTCTACCAGAAGGCGGTTACCATCGATCCCGACAATCTTTCGGCGTTTCTCGGCGAAGCCAACATGCTGCGCGAAATGGCTTCTCGCGAGCCTACTCCCGCCGAGTCAGAGCTCTTGGCCCAAGCCATACCGCTCTACGAGCGGGCCATGGAGCGCGACGGCGACAATCCACGGATTCTGTTCGAGTACGGCCGCGGACTCGAGCTCCGGGGGGAGCTGCCGCAGGCGCTCGAGCTTTATGAAAAGGCCACCGCACTCGACGCCAACGACGTACGTCCGCACCTTCGCGTGACCGCGGCCTACCTAGAGCGCGAGCCCCCCGACCTCGAAGCCGCGGGCGGCTCGCTGGCTCGGGCTCAGAAGATCGAAGCGCAAGCGGGCAAGCAGTATGCGGACGTTCGCTTTTGGGAAGCGCGATACAAGATCCTCAAGCGCGAGTACTCGGACGCCGTGGCCAGCATGCGCCAGGCCGTGGAGAAGGAGCCCCGAAACGCCGAGTTTCACTACTGGCTCGGGAAGGCCCTCGAGAAGAACAACTCGTTGTACGAGGCCATCGCCGCCTATGAAGACGCGGTCCGACTCAACAGCCGCTACGCCCAGGCCCAGCGGGCCTTGGGCTGGACCGAGCTCGAGCGTCACCGCTTCAAGAAGGCGCGCCAGTGGTTCGCCAAGTATCAGAAGATGGAGCCGACCGACTTCAGCATCTACGTCGACATCGGCGAGAGCTACACTCGCCAGAACAAGGACACGCAGGCGCTGAAGGCCTTCCAGAAGGCCCTCGGTCACGATCCCAACGACGTGCAGGCAATCCTGCAGATCGGAAAGATCTTGAGTCGCCAGGGTAAGGAGGCGCAAGCCGCCAAGAAGTTCGAGCGCGTCATCGAGCTGGAGCCCACGAACTCGGAGGCCTGGTGCCTCGTGGGGATCAGCCGCTCTCAGCGCAAGGTGACGGTCAGCGCCCGCCAGGCGCTCGACACGTGCATCGCCGCCGACGATGCGCCCGTCGACATGCAGGAAGCCGCCCAGGAGATCCTGGACACGGCGTTTCACCGCTAGCGGAGCAACGACTCCGGGACACGCGCCCTACTCGGCCTGGACGCGCAAGCTCACGACCACCTCCGGGTTCGCCGCATCGTTGCTGCGGATGATGAAGCGACTGCTGACGGCCCCCACCGCGGTGGGGACGGCGGCGATGGAAATGAACTCGGACTGAAAGGCCGGAATCCTGGTCGCGCCGGCGTTACCCGAAGAAAAGACACCGGTCCCGTCGGCGTCGACGATCATTTCCGAGATCACCAGTTCATCGTCCCCGGCGTTTCCGACCACGATCCCGTCTTGACGAGACTCGCCGAACGGAACGATTCCGAAGTCGAGAACCTGCGGACCCACGTCGATCTCGGGACTCAGAGCAAAGCCCTGAAGTTGAATCTCGACCTCCCCCGAACCGCCTCCCGCGATGAGAAGGGTGCCGAGATCTTCACCGCGCGCCGTCGGCGCATATCGGACGCCAATGTCGACGGTTCCGCCGGGCGTGAGCTCGTCGGGAGCGGTCAGCACCACGCCCTGAACGTCATTGACGACCGAGAAGGCGGAGCTCGTGCCCCCGCCAAAGCGCGCAGCTTGGAGCGTAACGTCGACGTTCGCGACCGCTTGGCAGCGCACCATCTCCTCGCCGGAGTCTCCGACGCTCACGTCCTGGAAGAAGACGGTAGAAGGGTCGCACCGCAGGCCGCCTTCGACTGCGGTTCCGCTCAGGTCCACGGCGAACTCACACTCCGGACCCCCGCAGCTCAGCAAGAAGCCGCCGCTTTCGAAGAAGCTGGAGACGTCCGGGGCAAATCGGATCTCGAGACTCGCGGTCTCGCCGCGAGCCACCCGGAATTCCGGGTCGTCGGCAAAGCCAGCCGTGGGCGGCTCGATGCAAAACGACGCGCTCGAGCCTTGGCCGCACACCTCGACGTTGAAGGAGTCCTGGACTCTGAAGTCGGCGTCGTCGTTGGTCTCGTTTTCGATTTCCAGGGTCAGCGTTTCTTCCGTGCCCACGACGACTTCGCCAAACTGGAGCGAACCCGGTCGTACGGTGAAGAAAGAGTCCACCCCTTGCCCTTCCAGAAGAACGAAGAAGTCTTCCGCCCGACCATCGATCAGAGCGCGAACCACGATCGTCGATGCCACCGGGCCCGATTTGGTCGGCGTGAAGATGATCCTGATCTGGGCCGAATCCAAGACCGTCTCCACATCGAACGAAAAAGCGGAAGAGTTGAAGGGCTGCCCCGGAAACACACCTTGCAAAACGGCTCCGTTCAGCGGCGTCGCGCTGACCACCACTTCCGCCAACGGACCACCGACGAGCACGGCTCCGAAACGCACGGTATCGCTGCTCAAGACGACGGTGGGCGCCGAACCGCCGTCGCCGCGGATACTCGCATCGGCCTGCCCCGACAGGCCGCCGTCGCGAAGGAGCAAGCCACCTTCGCCACCCGAGCAACCAAACGTGGCTGCTGTCGCCAGCAGGCCGAAGAGACCTCGCCGCAGCACACGGCCCTCGCTTAGCATGAGCGCCAATCTAGCAAATGGAACGGGGAGTTTCGGAGGGGTTTTTCTGAGTTGCCTAACGGCTCGGCATTCCCTAGAACCCCGGTTCCGCGCCAACTTAGCTCAGTTGGTAGAGCAACGGTTTCGTAAACCGTAGGTCAGCAGTTCAAGTCTGCTAGTTGGCTAACCGGGGTCACCAGTCTCGATGCTCACTGTCGCGTTGCTAATTGGTGCGGCGGCTCACGCAGCCGACGCCGAAACCCTCGTCGAGGAAGAGCTCGAGTTCTTGGTCACGGACCGGCCGGGGAACGGCAACGCGGCGGCGGTCGTGCCTCCGGCCCGGCTTCAGTTCGAGCTGGGGACTCTGTACGCCCTTCAGCGAGACCAGCAGGTTTGCCAAGGCGACCCGACGTTCCCCGGAAACTGTACGACGACCGACGTCCACCAGGTGGCGTTCCCGGTCGCGCTGCGGTTCGGGGTGTTCGAGTGGCTCGAGCTGCGCGGCATCACGGGCGTCATGGGCATCGAGACCCAAGCGGGAGAGACCCAAGTCGAGCCCACGGACACCGCCGGCGGCTTGAAGCTGGGCATCCTCACCCTGGACGGCTGGGTTCCCGATCTTGCGCTGATGGCCGATGTTTTCTTTGCCACCGGACGGGGTGCGTTCACCGGAGGCGCGACCGTCCCCGACATGCGAGCAGCCGTGGCCTGGGTTCTACCCGCACGGTTCGGTCTCTTTGGAAACCTCGGCGCCGACGTCCCCGAGGACGCCGCAGGGCGCTATGGGCGCTTCCTTTGGGTTTTTCAGGTGAACTACGCCATCCCTCTCGATGACCAGCTTCTCGTGCTCTTCGCTGAAGGCTACGGGCGGGCATCGTTCTCAGAGCGAGACGAGTTCACCCAAGTCGACTTCGGGCTCGCCTGGGTTTTGAACCCCGACCTCCAGGTCGACTTCTTCACTCAGCACGGCCTCTTCGGTGAAACCCCTGACCTGCAGCTCTCGCTCGGTGTCTCGATCCGCGTCTAGCTCCGCGCAGACTTTGGCTAAGGGTCACCCAACCGACATCCGCACGGTCTATCGCAATGCCATGCGGTGGCGTGGAATCGTGCTCGCCCTCACGGTGAGTGCGTGCGGCTCCGACGGAAGTGGAGTGTCCGTCGACGTCGTCTTCCAGGCCGCCTTCCCGAAGATCGACGTCCGAACGATCGATCTGTCCTGTCGGACGACGAACGGCGACCGCCGCCTCAACACCACCGTCGTGCTGAATCCCGATCGATGGGAGGAGGGCTTTCTCACGCGAGAGATCGAGTTCGTCGTTTCGGGCTTCGCGCCGAGCCCGGCCGGATCGCTCGAACAGTGGACGTGCGAGTCGGGGGCCCAGTCGCCTCGGACTTGCCTGGAGGGCCCCGTCATCGGGACGGCCTGCTCGACGGGCTCCGACTGCGGGGCCAGTGGCCTGTGCGGCAATCGATACGACTGCCAGGGGACGACGGAGCCTTTCGCGGTCAGCGAGGATGAACCGGCCGAGCCCGTGAACATGAACATCGACTGCGAGGACCGCCTCGGCGACGACCTGCTCATCAGTCCCGAGATCAACGCCTGTCCGGTGCCGGAAGACATCATCGTCTTCCCGATTCGTACCTACGTAGGTGGTGACCCGGTCAGCGCCTGGATCGTGAAGGCCACCGACCTCGAGCGAAACGAGATCATGGTCCAGTGGACCATCGACCCGCCAAGCCTGGGTACGTTCGGAGGGACCTGCGCGCCACCGGTCGGAGGCGTCGGCGACCCCGAAAACAACCCCGATTCGACCGTTCTTCAGACGGACTTCGAGTGCTGCCGACCGGGTTTCGGGAGCATCCTGCTGGAGATCGGGGACAACAACGGCTGCGAGTTCGACGACAATCAGTCCTTCGAGTTCGACGTGGAGTGCGTCCCGTCGCCGTGACGTCGAGCGACGGGACCGTCGGCCGAGCGAGCGACCCACGCGCCTCGGCCGCGGTCAGGCGACTTCGAGCTCTTCGGTCGAGACGTCCATGATCGGCGCCTTGCCGGCCCGGACGCGTTCGGCCAGCGCATGCCGATCCGGCAGGATGACCTCGAAGAAGTAGCGCGCACTCTTCAGCTTGGTCGCCGCCGTGGGCCCGCCGCTTTCTCGGGCGTGCTTGGCCTGCGAAAGCCACGAGAAGCCCATCGCCGTGAGGGCGAAGAGATTGAGGTAGTTCGAAGCGACCGCACCCGCGACTTCCGGATCGCCCATCGCCGTCTGCGCGAGCTCCATCGTGATTTCCGTCAGTTGCTTCGACGCCGACTTCAGGCCGTCGACCAGCTCCGCCAGCTCTTCGTACTCCTTCGTCGTCCGAATGAGCTGGGTGACTTCACCTTGGAAAGTCTGCAGAAGGCGCCCGCCGTGCAGGGGCAGCTTGCGCCCGACGAGGTCCAAGGCCTGAATGTGATTGGTTCCTTCGTAGATCATGGCGATGCGCGAGTCGCGCATGTACTGCTCGATCGACCAGTCGGTGGTGTAGCCCGCACCACCGCACACCTGCATCGCGTCGCTGATGTTCTGAAAGCCCTGCTCGGTGAAGTAGCTCTTCACGACCGGCGTCAGGAGGGCGACCAGGTCGTCGCTGTGTTGGCGGACTTCCTCGTCGGGGTGAGCGAGCGAATTGTCGAGATGCACGGAGAGGTAGGTTCCCAACCCGCGCATGCCCTCGTTCGTCACCTTGATGTTCATCAGCATGCGACGGACGTCGGGGTGGACCAAGATGGTATCCGCCGCATGGTCCGGATCTCGCTTGGCCGGGTCGAGAGCTCGGCTCTGCCGACGGTCCTTCGCGAACTCGAGAGCCGTCTGATACGCGATTTCCGCCAGGGCCAGGCCCTCCAGTCCCACGAACAACCGGGCGCGGTTCATCATGGTGAACATGGCCCGCATACCCTTGTGCTCCTGGCCAACCAGCCAACCCTTGGCGTTGTCCATCTCCATCACGCACGTGGGCGAGGCGTGGATTCCCATCTTGTGTTCGAGTCCGACGCAGTTGATGTTGTTGCGCTCTCCATCGAGGGTGTACTTCGGCACCAGGAACACGCTGATCCCTTTGATGCCCGGAGGCGCGTCCGGCAGCCGCGCCAAGACGAAGTGAACGATGTTCTCCGTGAGGTCGTGTTCCCCGAACGTGATCCAGATCTTCGTTCCCGTCAGCCGATAGTGGTCCCCTTCCGGTTCAGCCTTGGTCCGGATCAGGCCGAGGTCGGTCCCGCACTGCGGCTCGGTCAAGCACATGGTGCCCGACCATTTGCCGCTGACCAGATTCGGCAAGTAGGCCTGCTTCTGCTCCTCGGTCCCGTGCGCCTCGATCGCCTCGATGAGACCGTGGGTGAGCCCTGGGCACATCGTCAGGCTCTTGTTGGTCGACGTCATCATCTCGGAGACGAGCGCCGCCAGCGTCTGCGGAGCTCCTCCGCCCCCGAAGGCCTCGGGTCCGCCGATACCTACGAACCCGTTCTCTACGAGACGGCCATAGGCCTCACGGAAGCCCGGAGGCGTCTTCACGGCGCCCGTCTCGGGATCCCACTCGAGGGGCGTCTCGTCGCCGACCCGGTTGGTGGGCAGCAGCACTTCGCGCATGAAGGTGCCGGTCTGCTCCAGCATCGCCGCGGCGGTGTCCAAATCGTAGGCCGTGAAGGCCTCGAGGGCGGCTAGCTCGCGGTAGCCAAAGGCTTCGAGCTGAAAGCGCATGTCGGTGAGGGGAGCTTTGTAGACCTGCATGAATCGTTGACCTCCGGGAACGTTGTTTGACTGGTCAGTCAACGCTAACGCAGCGCGCTGTATTCCGTCCACCCACGCGGGGCCATCCGATGACGAAACTTTCGCGCATCTGCGCTCGACAGACGCTAGAGCTCGATTTCGACCGCCAGCGACCGATTGTCGCTGGTGCCCGTCTTCTTCCCCCGCGCCGTGAGCCGTAGACGAAGGTCACCCCGGTATAAACCCGAATACAAGCCCAGCCGCGGAGGCCCGTACGAGCCAGGAATCGCGAGCCGGAACGGGTCTTTGATGTACTCGCCCTCCTGCCAGACGCCGGTTGGGTATTTACCCTTGGCCGGCCAATGGTCCGCGTGCAGTCGCCGGTACTCCCCTTCGAGCGCATCGCCGTGAACGAACACTTTGAAGTCGCGCGGCGTCCCCTCCCGAGCCGTCCAGTAGTAGGTCACGGTCACGGTGTCCCCCCGCTTTGGACGCGGGGGGTCGAGGGTGTAGCCCACGAGCTCGAGCCGATCGTCGAAGACCGCTTCCACCCGCTCGAGGTCCGAGGGCAGCGCTTCGAGAATGTACGTCCCCATGAGTGAGGAGCGGTCGAAATCAGCTCGACGCTCACGGACCGACTGCGGGTTGGGCATGCAGCCGCTCGCGAGAGCGAGCGCGCACGGGAGCAGACGCTTCACCCGGCGGCTGCCTGCTCCGCGGGCGCATCCGACATCGACTCGGACTCGGTCGTCGGATCGGTGATCCGCGGAAGCAGCATGATCTCGAGGCGTCGGTTCTTCTCCCGACCATCTTTGGTGCTGTTGTCCGCGATCGGGTCGAACTCCCCGAAGCCCGCCGCCGCGAGCTGGTCCGGATTCACGCCCTGCTTCACCATGAGTTGCACCACGGTGGTCGCGCGCGCGGTGGAAAGCTCCCAGTTGGACTTGAACGCTCCGCCCCGCTTTACCGGAACGTTGTCGGTATGGCCGGCGATGATGAATTCGCGGTCTCCCCCGACCTCCTTCAGCACCGCTGCGACTTCGATGAGGGCCTCTCGCCCTCCCTTCTTCAGCCGCTTCGATCCGGACGGAAAAAGGATGTCGTCGGGCAACTTCAGCATCATGCGCCCGTCGCGCCGCACGACTTCGAGCTGGCCCGCATCGATCATGGACTGGAAGCGCTCGGTCAGCTTCTTGAACTGTGCCTTTTCCGCTTCCGCGGCGGCCCGAAGCCTTCGGAGCTGCTCGACCTCGGCCGTGGTCGCTGCGAGCTCGGTCTTGCTGGAGTCCAGCTCCTTTCGGACGTCCTCCAAGTCGCCGCCCATGCCTTCGACCTTCGCGGCCAAGAGCTCGATCTGGTTGTCGCGCTCGGAGATCGCGTCCTTGTCCTTGGCCTTCTGCTCGTCGCAGGCCTTCTGCATCTTCGCCATCTCGGCGTTCAGCTCGGCCTTCTGATCGTCCATCATCCGCTTATGGTCGTCTTGTGAAATCTTTCCGCAGGCCGCGATGCCGAACAACAGCACCGCCGACCCCCGGACTATCCGGTTCACCGTCATGGGATCTGTCTGCCCAGAGTGGAGACCGGAGTAAAGACGGCTAGCGTGCAGGTTTCAGGATTCGGTCGATCGCCGGATCCAAGCCCATCCCGCTACCGATCACGGAATCCAGCGAATCGAGGTCGGTCTGGGCCAGATCGGCTTCCGGCGCGAACAGCCGATGATGCAGTACGTCTGCGGGGACCGGGTCGGTCTGGTCCCCCGGCCAGGAGATCGTTCGAATGAGTGATCCGGCCCGGTCGCGGAGGACGGCCCCGCTCGCCGAAAGATCCAGCACGAACCCCCACGAACGCTCGGCGAATCGTGGTGAACCGCCAACCGCGCGCGCCAGCTCTCGGACCGAAGCCGAATCCTCTATCCGCACCACCTCTACCGGCAGCGCGAGGCCCAGCCGACGAAAAAGCCCCGGGTCCGTGCCCAACACCTCTGCGAAACGAGCGAGGGCAACTTCATGGTCCCCCTGCGCTTCGGCGGCCCGGCCTTCGATGATCCGGGCTCTCGCGCCCAAGAGCGCATCTCCTGCGCTCAGTCCCCGACGCGCGGATCGCGCCCTTTCCTCCGCCCGCGACCAGCGACGGGCCACGAAATGAGCCTCCGCCTCCAGCAGCGCAAATATCGGCTCGGCGAGGTCCGGGGGGAGCGTCTCGTCTTCGCGGGCGCGGTCGATGGCTGCTTGGGCCACCCCGGAGCCTACGAGTCCGACCACCTCGGGATCGATCCAGACCGGACCCTCGATCGAACCCGGAGCCTCCGGCCGGAGGGTCAGCACCAGTCGATCCTCCGACGACAGGACCTTGAGGACGCGGCGTCCGCTCTCCCAGGCGCGATAATGCGCCGCGACGGCTCTCGCGCGCAGCTGTACGGCCTCGAGCCAACCCGCGTAGCTCGCCTGTTCGGTCAGGCGTCGCCCCCGGGTGGTGTGCACGATCATGTCGATGAGCGCCGCGCCGGCCTCGGACTGCTCGGCGGCCGCGCTCGAGGTTCCTTTGCGGTCCGGTCGGTCGACGATCGTCTTCGTGTACTCGGCGGCGATGTCCGTTCTACCCGCGAGCAGGAGCACGGCGGAGCCCACCATGGCCGCCTCGGCATCGTCCTGCTGCCGAAGATGTCGCCCGGGTCGGGCGTCGCGGTAGGCGGCCATCCGCCGCCAGGCGGCCAAAGCGTCGCTGTAGCGAGCCTGCCGCAAATAGAGCTGCACGAGTCGACCCCACGGATTCACGCTGCCTTCCGGATGCCGCCGGGTCGCTTCGCGAAAGTAGCGCTCCGCCTCGCTGAATCGATGCACCTCCTCGGACGCCGCGCCTGCATTCGTCAGTTCGACGGCACCATCGGTGATCCGGTTGCGATACGGCTCGGCGGCGGCCACGCAGGCCTCGTACGCTCGCATGCGAAAGTGCTGCTCACTCTCGATGGCGCAGAGGGCGGTTCGAGCAACGACCCGAAAGAACTCGTCCTCATGCTGGAGATGCGCCTGCGCGATCGTGCGAGCCTCGGAAAAGCGGCCGAGCTTCATCAGGGGCCAGGCCGCCAGCACCGCATAGTCGAGGTCCGAGCGCTCGCGCAGGCGCTCGATGGCCTCGAGCTTGCCCACGTGGTCGTCCATCTCCCCGAGCACGTAGACCTGCTCGAGCAGGGTCCTCTGGTACACAAGGAGGGCCTCGGGTGTGTCCGCGAGCCCCGGACCGAACCTTTCGTCGATCAACGACTCGGCGCGGGACAGATGAAAAAGGGACTTCGGAAGGTTGGCCTCACCAAAGTGATGGGCCAGCCCCAGCAGATAGTGAGCCCGAAACGAAGTCGGATCGGCGATGAAGGCCCGCTGACCCAAGGTGCGGACCGAGACCCACTCGCCCTGACGAGCCCAGCACAAGCCCGATCGTTCGACGACCGTGCCTCCGAACAGCTCGGCCTCCGCACAGTCGGTCTTCAGCTCCGGCATGCCTTCGACGCCTGGGGGAGAGGGAGGCGAGACCGCGTCCGGAGGACGCGCCAAGGGTTGGGCCGTCGCGGTCGCCGACGCGCCCGCGATGGCCAAGGCCAAGACCCACCTCACCCGGCCTCCTTGAGAACGCTCACCGCGACCCGCTCCAAGATCGGCTCCATCGCTTCGCGGATCGTAGCCTCGGCTTCGACCCCGCTCGCCATTTCCACGCGATGGGCGAACACGTGGGGCACGACCGCTTCCAGGTCGCTGGCTCTCACGTAGTCCCGGCCGCACAGAGCCGCATGAGCCTGGAGGGCAGGAATCGCCAGGACCAGACTACGCGTGCTGACGCCTTGGAGTACCCGCTCGTCCTCGCGAAGCACGCGGGCGCTGTCGACGAGCGCCTGGCGAATCAGGTCGTGCACGTGAACGCCCTCCTCGATCCGGCGCCGGGCGGCCAAGACTTCGGAGCGGGTCACGCGCGGCTCGTCCGGCTCCGTGCGACGCGCTTTGACCGATCGCAGGACCTCGAGCTCCGAGTCGCGATCGATGTGGGTCATGCGAATCTTGAAAAGGAACCGATCGAGCTGGGCGACGGGAAGAGGAAACGTGCCCACCAGGTCCAACGGGTTCTGTGTAGCGATGACGAAGAAGAGCTCGTCTAGGGTGTGGGTCACGTTGTCGACCGTAACCTGCTTCTCCGCCATGCCCTCCAGCAAGGCCGCCTGCACTTTGGGCGACGTCCGATTGATCTCGTCGGCCAGGAGGACGTGAGCGAAGATCGGCCCCGGTCGGAAGCTGAAAGAGGAGCTCGTCCGGTCGAAGACCGTCGTTCCCGTAACGTCGGACGGCAGGAGGTCTGGCGTGAACTGAACCCGGCGAAACGCCTCCACGTGGCCCTGCTCTTCCGGCGACCGATCGTCCACGATCGACTCGCCGAGCGCCTTGGCCAGCGTCGTCTTGCCCGAACCCGGAAAGTCTTCGAGCAAGACGTGCCCGTCGGCGAGCAGAGCCACGACCACGAGGTCGATGATCTCGTCGCGGCCCCGCACGGCGTGGCGCAGGCGACCTCGCAGGCGCTCGATCGCGGATGAAACCTCGGGCAGCTCGGAGACGGGGGATGCGGTCAACACGTCGAAATTCTCCTCATCGTAAACCAACCTTCATCGGACGACTCACCGTTCATCGAGAGCGAGCCCAGCTGATCGGGTCCAGGGCTGCGAGCGTCCGCCGCCACCATGGCACCGAGCGCCATAGCTCTCCGCCGGCATCTCGGGTCAGGCGAATCAGCCGCGGCGTCGCGGGCCCGGCTTTGCCTCGGCCCAGACGGTCGACCATCATGGCGTCGGTCAGCGGCCCGAGCGATGGTACCTGGGGGGCCATGCGAGTGGCGAAGCGTTCCCGCGTCTCCCCGACTTCCCGACGAAAGCCCGCCGACGCCAGCCCGTCGATCACCGATCGGTACGCCCATGCGCTCGCTCGATGGCGAGCGAATCGATACCCGACCGCGCGCACGGTGCGAACGACCAGGGCCCCGGCGAGCAGCAGGCCGAGCGCCCCCCAGAACCCTCGACGGAGCAGCGGTCGAAGGTCCCACGCCTCGGGCCGGGTGGGCTGGGTGCGACCTTCGGCGCGAGCCATCTCGCCCAGGAGGCGCTGAACATCGTCTTCCTCGAACGATGCCGGCTCGACTTCCGAGTTCTCGGGCACGACTTCGACAGGCACCCAACCCACGCCTTCGAGATACACTTCGGCCCAGGCATGCGCATCGTTGCTGCGAACCAGGACCGCCGACCCCGCACCGCGTCGTTCAGCCATGACGGCGAAGCCTCCGCTGACCCGCGACGGTATGCCTCGTGACCGAAGCAAGAGCGCCACCGCATGCGCATTGTGGACGCAGTAGCCTCGAAGATCTTCGGAGAAGATGTAGGCGGCGGTCGGGTCCTTCTCGTCCTGGTATTTGTTGGCGAAGGAGTATGTCGAGTTCTCTTCGAGGTACCTTCGGAACGTGAGCGCTGCCGCCCAGGGGTCGTCCTGATACTCGGCCGGGAGCTCCTGCACCAGGCGCGTGGACAACTCGAGATATCGCGGGTCGTCGGGCATGGCCGTGTAGTGCGACCAGGTCTCTTCGGACCACGCGCGGGAGCCCGGTCTGCGGTCGAGAAACGCTTCGTCCGAGCCTTCCAGTACCTGCGAAACCACCCGGTACATCCGGGCAAAGCGCGCGGGCGACGGATTCGCGCGGGCCTCCCAGCGCACGGGGTCCACCAGTCCCAGCGGCCGCTGGAGCGGCGCCAGGAGGGCGACGTCCGTCGCGACCAAAGCCCGCGGTGCCTCGTCGGGGGGCGGCGCTCCGGACTCGACCGGAGCGGCCCCCGGGTACCGCAGCGACACATCCGCGTCTTCACCGAAGGATGGCGCGAGGCGAACGCCGTTGAACTGCGAGAAGACTTCCGAGCGCAGATAGTACACCCCCCCGAACGGCTCGAAATCGCGATGAAGCACGACCACGGCCACCGGCCGATTCAGCTTGGGGTCGTCCCGTCGGCGCGCTTGCTCCTCGATGTCGGAAGGACTCTTCTCGGGCTCCCCGCTGCCTCGTCCTTGTCCCGCGGCAGCGCCCTGCTTCGGGGGCTCGGGCGACGGGAGCTCGATGTCGCGATGGACCCAGGGCGCGATCAACATGGCCACGAGCACGACGCCGACCAGGGCTACGAGACCTGCGCGTGCCCGCCCTGGCCGCAGCCATAACCCGGCGACCACCGCCGAGGCACAGACGCCGGCGGCCACGAAGCCCCAGACGGGGTCGAGGCCGCGGGACCAAAACCAATCCGATAGCTCGAGCGGCCTGGCCACCATGCCCCGACGGTGAGCGGCCAGAGGGGAGGCGAGCGCCGCGCCAACGGCGACCGCCTCCACAACCAGGAGAGGACGCCACGCCTGGACGCCGAGCCGAAGCAGCCAGGCGGCGAGACCAAACCCGGCAAACCAGCGCATTCCTTCGACGATCGCCAGCGCCGTTGGCGGACCGACCATGCGCCCAACGAAGGCCGCACCCGCAACCCATCCGGCGAACAGCGAGATCACCAGCGCAACCCCGAGCGCGGCCAGGGCCGAGGCGAGCGGCCGAACGCGCCATCGCCCCAGCAGGTCCGCGGCCAGAGCGCCGGCGACGGCTCCCATCGCGCCCCAGACGGCGGCGGAAGCGACGGTCAGCGGGGCCGCGAAAAGCAGCACCGTCACGCCGAGAAGGAGCGCGTGCAGAATGGACCAGGCCAGGTTCATGCCGCCGCGACTCCGGGCAAGGGTCGAACGCTGCCGGCCAGGACCTTTCCGTCGGTTCGCCGGAGCGCGACGACGCCGCTGCCCTTGCGCCGAAAGGCGTCGATGACCCCCTGGAGTTCGGCGGGCTCCACCACGATCCGCCGTCCGGGATCGGGGTCTTCGCGGCGCCACCATGAACGGCCGGACACGGCCGACGCCCGGACATCATCCACGCCGATGACCACGGAAAAGTCAGGTCCAGCTTCCCGCGCACAGCTCTCCAGCCAGGGGCCAGGTCGCCCGGGCACGAAAAGGATCACGTGCAGGGGACCGGTCTTCTCGAGCTCGCGTAGAAAGACGGCCAACCCGGCCGCCGAGCGGTCCCGATGGGCAGCGCTCCTCAAAATGGCCTGTCGCGCTTGGTCGACATCGGCCGTCGGCTCCGCGCCATCCGCGCCAAAGATCCAGTCCGGCCCGAGCAGCCCACGCTCGACGGCCACCCAGGCCGCGGCGGCCGATGCCTCGTCGTCCGGCGACGCAACCAGGTAAGCGGCGGTGCGAACGTGCGGAGCCAAGGCGCGCTCCGGGACGCGCACGTCGAGCTCACCGGTTCGGGCGTAGACCTTCCATGCCACCAGACGCAGCGGGTCACCCGGCTGATAGGGACGCAGGTCGATGCGGTCGCCGGCGGTCGGTCCGAGCGGATGCGAGACGACGTCGCCTTGCGCCAGCGAAGTGAGAGCCGGGCATCGAGCGAGGTGTCCGAGCCAAGGCGCGATCGAGACGGTCTGGGCACGAGGCTCCGACCAGCGCAGGCGGGCCAAGCCGAATGGGTCCTGCAGGGTCCATCGTCGCTCGACGTCGTCGACTCCGACCCGCCCATCGAAGCGGACCCGCTCCTCGACGCGCGACCCCCGCGGAGCCAGCCGCGCCGACGGCCCGGCCGGACTCACCCACTCGACGGTGGTCCGCAGTCCGACGAGGCGGCCGAGGAGTGAGAACTCACCCGCGACGACCTCGCCCCGCTCGGCTTCCCCCGTCACCGCCGGTCGGTGAGAGCCGACCTGGGCGCGCTTCCAGCGAAGGCGAGCCACCACGACTCCGACGACGGACAGGACAACCAGCGCCAAGCACGTGTAGGCGAGGACCCGGAGCATGAAGTCGCCTTCCGGCTCGGCGAAGTATCGCTCCCCGAGGAACGCGGTGGTCGCCACGCCCAGACCGAACGTGGTGATGGGTACGCGGTCGAGCCAGCGTCGCAGACGGCTCCGCATGCCTCGCTACAAACGCAGATGAGCGGGGCTTTCGTCCAGCAGACAGCGGCACACGATGCGCCGGGACGGCGTACGTGGGCGAACTACTTGAGTTTCTTCTCGACGAAAAGAACGTGCTTTCGGACCTTCGGGTCGTACTTCTTCAGTTCGAGCTTCTTGGTCATGGTCCGGCGGTTCTTCGACGTCACGTAGAAGTATCCGGTGCCGGCGCTCGACTCCAACTTGATCAGTTCTCGGCCCGTCTTCGCCATGGGAGGCGGTGGCTTAGTCTCTGAGGCCCCGAACGTCAAGAGATGCCATCAAACGGACGGTCGGACGCGTGCTTCGCTTCTTGCGAACCTCGCCGATCCATCCGGGCAACGACGGAACATCCATCCAGAGCACTCCGTTCGCCCACTCCGCGCTCAGCGCCAGCTTGGCCGCGACCTCGGAAACCCCACGAGCCACCGACAACCCGCGCCCGCTGGCGCGCCGGTTGGGATCGAGACTGCTCGGCGCAGCCCCCGCGAGGAGAGCCTGGGTCACGCCGTTCAGCGCCGGAAGGCGGCTCGCGTCGAGGACGACATCCAGGTCCCACGTTCGCGCGACGCTCAGGCAAAACCCGACAACGCCTCGCTGATCGATCAGAGCGCCGGGTCCGGCTCCGAGAAGGCGCTGCCGAAGGCGTGGCTCGAGGACGGTGGCGGCCCCGACCAGTGCCCGGGTCTGGCTCGCCGTGCGGTCGCCAGCCACGTACTGAGCGTGGAGCACGTCGGTCCCCAGCGCTCGACTCAGATAGACGCCGTCCCCGGGTTGAGGGGCCTTCGGTCGCCGCCTCTTCGTTCGAGCGGACACCGCGAAACCCACCCGCAGAGGCCCGGACCGTCGGGGACCGAGCAGCAGCGGTACGCCTTCGCCGTGGAACACGTCCTCGGCGCCCTCCAGGATCGCTTGGACCACCCGGGAAGACGTCGAAGACGGACCGCTGAGCAGGATGGCTGCACCGGTCGGCGCTCGCCCGGTCGCCCAGACCGCCTCGATGGCCCGTACCGCCGCCGCGCGACCGTAGGTCGTCGCTTCCTCGAAGACTGGCTCGCACCACGTGACCACCGGGGCATCGCCCTTCGTCTGCCCGAGGTCGAGGACGTCCCAGGAGGGGTCGACCCGCACCGGGACGAGGAGCGCTCGGTCGATCGCGACCCGACGTCCCATCTCAGCTCGCCCCTCTGGCTCCCCGACCGGGCCACCTCGAAAGCCAGGCCTCCGTCCGCGGCGCCGCCGACAATCCAGGGTCGGCCGCGAGACGCGTGAGATCCTCCGGGCGGTCCACGTCGTACGCACAGTCCAGCTCGAGGAGACTGCAGTCGGCTTGTCGCGCCCGTTGGCGGGTGACTTCTAGGACGTCGCTGGTGGACCACGGAACCGCGCGGAGAAACGGCTCGGCCGGTCCGGAAAATCCGATCAGATCATAGCCGCCATCCTCGACCGGTCCGACGACGCAGTCGGCCTGGTCGAGCGCCTGGAACGCACGATTGACCCTCTCCAGGCCGAGGAGCGGACTGTCGGCACCGATCAGCACCGCGTGCTCCGTGCCGGAATCGTGCCGAGCACCGGCGATCCGCTCGCCGAGGTCACCGTCTCGCTGCGGCTTCACCTGCACGACGGCCGGTGCGCGCCGCCGGGCTTCCTCGGCGCTTCGGTCCAGGTCGCCGTCGGCCGCGTAGGCGAAGGTGACCCTCATGCCCAAGTCGGGCGCCGCCGCTGCGAATCGCTCGAGCAGATCGTCGACGAAAGCGCCGTAGAGCTCTGCGGCTTGAACCGAGGTCAACGGAGGCACGAGACGCGTCTTCACGCGTCCCGGCACCGGGAGCTTGCCCAAGATCACCAGACCCCGTGTTCGGTTCATCGAGAGCCGAAGATACGGTCCAACAACGATTTTCGCCCGGCCGACGATGCGGGCGAAGCCGACTCGGCGGTGGCCGGCGCCGTGGGTGCGGCGGGCTGGGGCGGCTGCGAGGGCTGGTCGAAGTCGTCGTCGGTCCGCCGTTTGGCCATGCGCGCCTTGCGCTGCGCTTTGAGCTTCTCGAGAGCTTCGGCCGACGGCTTGCCCGTGAAGGTCGTGCTTCCCTTCGCTTCCAAGGCCGCCGGGGCCTCGGTGTTCGCGGCCTTCTGCCCGCTCTTGGAACTCGACTTCGCAGACGCCGCCTTCTTCTTTCTCTTCTTGCGGGTCGGGCGATCGCTCAGCAGCTCCGTAGCGTCGCCCGACGTCTTCTTCTTGCTTCGGCGCCGCTTCCGCTTGGCGCGCCGCTCTTCCCGCGGCGGGAGCCGGTCCGTTATCTCGGCCAAAAGCTCACCCTTCGAGTGATAGGTGATCTCGTCCTGAGAGCGATCCATCTCGGGACGAGCAATGATCACCACGCGCGCGTGATACTCGCGCTCCAATCTCAGGAGATCCGACCGGCGATAGTTCAGCATGTACTCGGCCGTCGAGCGATGCGTTCGCACCCGCACCTCACCGACCCCACCCTGCGCCAGCCGAGTCTCGAGCCGACGTACCAGCGATAGCGAGTGTGACTCCGGAGTGCGCAACCATCCGGTTCCCGAGCATACGGAGCATCGCTCCTGAAAGGCTTTACGCATGCCCTGGCGGATACGCTGGCGCGTGAGAATGCAGAGTCCCTTGGAGTTGATGCGGGAGATCTTGTAGCGAGCCTTGTCCTCTTTGGCCGTCTCCGCGAGGACCTTCTCGACCTCGCGCTTGTTGTCGGTCTGCTCCATGTCGATGAAGTCGATGACGACGATCCCGCCAAGGTCTCGTAGCTTGAGCTGTCGGGCCGCTTCCTCGGCCGCCTCGCAGTTGGTCTTGAAGACCGTCTCCTCGTGGGTCCCCTCGCTGGTCATCGACCCCGAGTTGACGTCGATGGCGACCAGCGCCTCGGTCTGGTCCACCACGATCGAGCCACCGCTGGGCAGCGACACGCGTCGTTCGAACGTCGCCTCGATCTGCTCCTCGACGTGGTAGTAGGCAAAGATCGGGATGGGGTCCTGATAGAGGTTCAGCCGGTCGACGTAGTCCGGCATCACCTGTTCGAAGTAATCGACGGCGGCATCGAACTCCTCTTTGGTGTCGATCCAGATTTCATCGATCTCTTCGTTGAAGTAGTCGCGGAGCGTGCGCGCCACGAGATCGGGTTCCGAATGCAGGATCGAGGGGGCGCGGGCCTTCTGAGCCGACTGCTGGACCTTCTGCCACTGCGCGACGACGTTATCGAGGTCGCGCTGAATCGCCGGTCGAGTCTGGCCGAGCCCCGCGGTCCGGACGATGAAACCGCAGTTGTCCGGCTTCTTGATCTTTTGCGCCATCGTCTTGATGCGGCGGCGCATCTTGTCGTCCTCGATCTTACGGGAAATGCCGTTGGCGTCGCTGTCCGGCATCAGGACCGTGTAGCGCCCCGGGAGAGACAGGTACGTCGTGAGCGTCGCGCCCTTCTCGCCGACGGCGTCTTTGCCGACCTGGACCACGATGTCTTGGCCTCGACGGAGCACCTCCGTGATCTTGGGCGAACCGTCGCCGGTCCATTTTCGGTAGAACTGGCTGGGAGCGACTTCGCTGAAGGGCAGAAAGCCCTGCTTGTGAACTCCAATGTCGACGAAGGCCGCTTCGAGCGAACCCTCCACGTTATGGACGACGCCTTTGTAGACGTTGCCCTTGAGGGTACTGCTTTCAGCTGCCTCGATGTCGAGCTCGATGAGCTCTCCGTCCTCCACGATCGCGATGCGCAGCTCGTTGTGCGCCGTCGCGTTGATCAGCATTCGAATGGTCATTGCGCCTCCGGGAGCTGGGACGCCGCAAGCCGGTGCCGCCCTCGGGCGGTATCGAGTCCGCGAGCCGGGCCGCGAAAAAGTCGGGACGGGCGTGCGGGATCACCGTTCGGTCCATCGGCGTGTACGCCAACACCGCGCCCATCGAGCGTTCGGGGTCGGGATTCCGGGACCTTGGAAGCAAAGCGTCAGCTCCAC
>CAYYOT010000014.1:0-77979 GCA_964473255.1 uncultured Myxococcales bacterium
GCGCCGTGGCCGCGTACATCAGCGCGGTCGCTCAGAGCGCGCGGATCATGCTGGCCACCCCCGGCGACCCCGGGGAAGGCTCGAACTCCGCCGATCGGTACTCGCGCTCGACGGCGAATCCGTGCTTCTCGTAGGCCCGCCGGGCGGCGGTAAGACGTCGCTGGGCCGAAGCATCGCCCGGGCCATGGCCCGTCGCTTTGAGCGGATCAGCCTGGGCGGCGTCCACGACGAAGCCGAGATCCGAGGCCATCGGCGAACCTACGTGGGTGCCCTACCCGGCCGGATCATCCAAGGTCTCAAGAAGGCGGGAACCAACAATCCGGTCATCGTCCTCGACGAGATCGACAAGCTCTCCTACGACTTTCGCGGCGACCCGGCATCTGCGCTCCTGGAGGTGTTGGACCCCGAGCAGAATCACACGTTCTCCGACCACTATCTGGAGGTTCCGTTCGACCTGTCGAAGGTGCTCTTCTTGGCGACCGCCAACCAGCTCGATCCGATTCCGCCGGCGCTCAAGGACCGCATGGAGGTCCTCGAGATACCCGGCTACACCCATGAGGAAAAGCAGCACATCGCCCTCGAGCACTTGCTGCCCAAGGTGCTGGAGCAGCACGGGCTGACGAACGAGCTCTTCGAGCTCGACGATACGGCGCTGAGTTCGATCATCATCGACTACACGCGGGAAGCCGGCGTTCGCAATCTCGAGCGAACGATCACCTCGGTGGTTCGCGGCGTGGCCGTCCACGTGGCCGAGGGTCGCAGCGACAAGACCGTCGTTCAAAAGGACGACCTGACCGACTATCTCGGACCGGAGAAGTTCTTCAACGAAGTCGCGCAGCGTACTGAAATGCCCGGCGTGGCCACCGGTTTGGCCTGGACGGCGTCCGGCGGAGACATCCTCTTCATCGAAGCGACCAAGATGGGCGGCAAGGGCGGTCTCACGCTGACCGGTCAGCTTGGTAGCGTCATGAAGGAGTCGGCTCAGGCGGCGCAGAGCTACATCCGCGCTCGCTCGCCGGAGTTCGGGCTCCCCGAGAACTTTTGGGAAAAGAACGACATCCACGTGCACGTTCCGGCAGGCAGCATCCCCAAGGATGGTCCTTCGGCCGGAGTCACGATGATCAGCGCGCTGACGTCGCTGGTCACCGGTATCCGTGTGCGGAGTGACCTCGCAATGACCGGCGAGATCACCCTACGAGGGACGGTACTCCCGGTCGGCGGGATCAAGGAGAAGGTGCTCGCGGCCCTGCGCAGCGGCGTCAAGGAAGTCATCCTTCCGGAGCGCAATCGGAAAGACCTGTACGAAGTCCCGTCCGAGGTGAAGGAGAAGCTCAAGTTCCACTTCGTAAAGAGGGTGGATGAGGTGCTCGACATCGCGCTCGAGCGGCCTCCCGAGCGTTTCCCCCCAAAGTTGGCTCCGGCGAAGGGCCCCGAATCCGAGGTCCCGCCCTCCTAGCGGCGGCTCGCGGCCGTCGGCGGCCGCGCCGCTTCAGCCAAGGGAGGGAGTTTGAGCGGGTACACCATTCCCCAAGACTTTCTCTTGGGCTGCGCGACGAGCGCCTACCAGATAGAGGGCGGCATCCACAACGACTGGTCGGAGTGGGAGCGCGAGGGACATCTCCGTGTGCCCGACGAAACGTGCGGCCTATCGGTCGACCACTGGAATCGATTCGACCAGGACTTCGAGCTTCTCAGCGCTCTCGGCGCCAACGCGTACCGCCTCAGCATCGAGTGGGCTCGCGTCGAGCCCGAGCCGGGCGTATTCGACGAGGCCGCGGTGGATCGCTACCGGGAGATGATTCGAGATTTGAGGCGACGTGACATCGAGCCGGTCGTCACGTTCCTCCATTTCACGCATCCCGCCTGGTTTCACGAAGTGTGTCCGTGGCACGACGTCCACGGCGCCGCGCCCGACCGCTTTGCTCGCTTCGTGGACAAGATGATGTCGGCCCTGGGGACGGACGTTCGGTGGTTCACCGTGCTCAACGAACCCATGGTGTGGCTGCTGGGGGGGTACTTCAGCGCCCTGATTCCTCCGGGGCGAGCGGGCCTGCGGGGTCTGTTTTCAGCGGCGGAGACCTTGGTCCGCGGCTACCTCGCCGCTCGTGATGTGATCCGTCGGCGACAGCCGCACGCGCGTTGCGGGATCGCGCACAACGTCGTGCGCTTTGCGCCGGACCGGCCCGACGACTTTGGCGATCGCGTCACGACGCGGGCGGTGGAGCGCTTCTACAACCATTCGTTCCCCGAGGTCTTGAGCACCGGGCGTCTGACCGTGGGCCTCGCGCCGGGGCTTCGCTACACCACGCAGGTTGCGGCGGCGGAGGGCTCCATGGACTTCTTGGGCCTCAACTATTACACGCGGATCTACCTGCGCTTCGATCCGCTCCGGCGCTTGGGCGGACGGGGGATCGAAGCGGCCTACGACGATCGCAGCCCTTTGGGGGTCACGGACCTGGGTTGGGAGGTTCATCCGGAGGGGCTGGTGGGCCTGCTCACGGAAATGAGTCGGTACGGCGTCCCGTTGATGGTCACCGAAAACGGCCTCGACGATCGCGACGACTCCCGCCGCAGCCGATTCCTGTATGACCATCTGGAGGCAACCCTTCGGGCTCGTAGCCAAGGCGTCGACGTGCGCGGCTACCTGCACTGGTCACTGCTCGACAACTTCGAGTGGTTGGAGGGCTTCGCGCCGAGATTCGGGATCTACGGCGTCGACTACACGACGCTCACCCGCCACCCGACCCGAGCTGCGGCTCTCTTTCGGTCGGTCGCTACGACCGGACGGCTACCCGTCGAGCCCCCGGCATTCGAGATCCGCAAAGGCGGACGAACCCCCCTCCTGGGGCCGAATGAGCGGATGATCCTCTAGCGTTTCAGCAGATTCCGTGGAGGCGGCGGGCGGGGCGAATCGCGGTACTCGGGCTATGGATGCTTTTCAGACGGCCGATCCGCTCGATCCGCTGGAGGGCGAGGTTGTCGGCGGCGCGAAGCGTGGAGATCTTCTCCTTCTTCGCGATCTCGTAGACCTTGAGCATGATGTCGTAGATGCCTTCCGCCTGCTTGAGCGCGCGCTCCTGGTTGTAACCCTCGAGCTCGTTCGCAACGTTGATGAGGCCGCCGGCATTCACCACGTAGTCTGGCGCATAGAGCACGTCCCGCTCCACCAGCGCTCGGCCGTGCCGTTCTTCGTCATCGAGAACGTTGTTCGCCGAGCCGCAGACCACTTCGACCTTCAGCCGATGAATGGTGTCATCGTTGACGACGCCGCCCATGGCGCAGGGAGCAAAGACATCGGCTTCGACGTCGAAGATCGCCTCGGGCGCCACGACTTCGACCGGGAAGTCGTCAGCCACCCGGCGGAGGTTGTCCTGGTCGACATCGCAAACGACGAGACGCGCCCCCGCCTCGGCGAGGTACTTCACCAGGTGGTACCCGACGTGGCCCACGCCCTGCACCGTGACTCGCTTTCCTTCGAGAGAGTCGCTCCCCCAGCGCTCTTTTGCCGTCGCGCGCATGCCAGCGAAGGTGCCGAAGGCAGTCACGGGAGACGGGTCGCCCGAACCGCCGAGCGCCCGGCTGATCCCGGTCACCCAGTGCGTTTCCATCCGCACCCATTCCATCGCGTGAACATCGGTTCCGACGTCCTCGGCCGTAATGTAGCGACCGCCGAGCCCATCCACGTAACGACCGAAGGTACGGAAGAGGAGCTCGCTTTTGTCCGACTTGGGATCGGCGATGATGACCGACTTCCCGCCGCCGAGATTCAAGCCGGCGGCGGCGCTCTTGAAGGTCATTCCTCGAGCCAGACGCAGAACGTCGCGCGTTGCTTCAGCCGTCGAGCGGTACGGCCACATGCGGCAACCGCCCAACGCCGGCCCGAGGGTCGTGTCATGGATGGCGATGATCGCCTTCAGCCCCGAGACCTCGTCGTAGCAGTAGCAGAGCTCTTCATGGCGCTTATGGGCGAGTTCGGCGAAAACGTCTTCCATGGACGGCCGCTTTAGGGGCCGGCGTCGCGACGGTCAACCGCGATCCAGAAGGTCCTGTAATTTCAACGGTTTTCGGAGCAGCGCGTCGTGGCCAGGTGTGGCGGGGCGACCACAACCGTTTCTCCGGTGCATCACTTCAAGGGGTTCCCTCTGACCATTTCATCATCGAAAAAAGATACCTACGAGATGGCACGAACGCTGCAGTCCCTGTCCGCCATGAACGAGAACATCGCCTCGAAACAAACCCTGGACGGTTGGCTCGACGCTGTGAAGAGCCATCTCGATGCCCGCCGGTACGAGCTTCGGGCGCGCCCACGGCCCAAGCGGAACCGGGAGCGCGAGCGGGCGCGTCGCGAGGCGCGTCGCTTGTTCGCCGAGTACGAGGCGGACCGGGTGCTGGCCCGCCTCATGTAGAGCGCGCGACCAGGCGTTCGCGAAGATCCTCGATCCCCCACCCTTCGCTGGCGCTGGTCAAGGAAACCGTCTGCACGTCGACGTTCAGGCGGCGTGCGACCCGGTGCACCACCGGCTTGCGCCGCGCCTTCGGGACCTTGTCCCCCTTGGTCACGATGATCCATAGCTCGCCCCCGGCTGCCGCGGCCAGGCTCTCTTTCAACAGCTCGCACGCCTGAACATCTTCGTCCGAGGGCTCCCGTCGGACATCCAAAAGGAGGAGCCCGGCGGTCATTCGATGGGCGCCAAGATATCCCAGCACGAGGCTCTCGAAGGTCCGCGAGACCGACTGCGGGGCGGCCGCGAAGCCGTACCCCGGCAGGTCCGCCAGTCGGAAGGCAACGGTCGGGCTGTCGACGTCGAAGAAGTTCACCAGTTGCGTCCGTCCCGGAGTCCGAGAGACGCGAGCGATCCGGGCGCCGGCCAGGCGATTCAAGAGGGTGCTCTTGCCGACGTTGGACCGACCGAAGAACGCAAACTCCGCGCGATCTCGCGGGGGGAAACCGCCCGCGTCTGCCGCGGAAGTGACGAAGCTCGTTCTCATCTCGCCCGGCCGTTCGTCTGCCGCCGCCGGCTCGTAAACCGAGGCGAAAGACGACTTTGGGCGTCTTGCGATTGTAGAGACGCGCTTGGCAGGCCGGCCTGGGGAGGGCAGACTCCCCACCGCGAGACTTTCCCCATGAAGAGCCAGACCATCAAGATCCTCCTGAGCGTGGTGGTGATCGCTTCCGCGGTCACCTACATGCTGGTCGATACCCTGTTCGCAACCGATGCGTTGACCTATTTTCACGGCGCCGACGAAGTTCTCGCCGCCGCCGACGATTTCCAGGGGCGGCGGATCCGACTCGGAGGCCACGTCGAGGAGGGCTCGATTGCGCAAAAGCCCGGGACTCTCGAGTATCGGTTTGCCGTTCGACCCGTGCCCGCGATGATGAAACATCCCGAGTACGCGAATGAAACGCTGACCGTTCACTACACCGGCGTCGTGCCGGATACGTTCAAAGATGACGCTGAAGTCATCGTGACCGGACAGCTTCAGCCGTCCGGCGTTTTCGAGGGACAAGAACTGCTCGCCAAGTGCCCCTCCAAGTACGAGGCCGCCGAAAAGTCGGCTGGCGAATACTGACGGAAACATCATGCCAGGATTTGGATACACCCTGCTCCTCTTGAGCCTCGTGTTGGCTACGTACGCCGCGTGCGCAGCCGTGATGGGGCACCACCTGAAGAACCCTCGACTGGCCCTGAGCTCCCAATACGCCTCCTACGCGTTGTTCGGGGTCCTCAGCTGCGCGTCGATGGTTTTGATCTACCTGTTCCTTTCAAACGACTACTCGGTGAAGTACGTCGCCCATTACAGCGACCGGTCGATGCCGCTGTACTACAAGGCGACGGCCTTCTGGGGCGGACAGGACGGCTCACTGCTCTTCTGGGTATGGGTCCTGTCGATCTGGGGCGCGGTGGCCGTCTACCAGAACCGGCACAAGAACCGAGCGATCCTTCCCTATAGCATCGTGGCTTTCATGGGAGTCTGCCTGTTCTTCCTGGTGACGATCGTTTTCGCGGCGAACCCGTTCGAGACCTACCTCACCCGCGCGCCGACGGACGGTGAAGGACTCAATCCACTCCTGCAAAACTGGTACATGACCATCCATCCGCCGACGCTCTACCTCGGCTACATCGGATGGACGATACCGTTCTGTTTCGCGATCGGAGCCCTGGCCCACGGCCGTCTCGACTACGAGTGGATCGCGGCCATGCGTCGCTGGTGTTTGGTGGCTTGGGTCTTCCTCACGCTCGGCCTGACGCTCGGTGGCTTGTGGGCCTACGAGGAGCTCGGATGGGGCGGTTACTGGGCTTGGGACCCAGTCGAAAATGCAGCCTTCATTCCTTGGCTCACCGGCACGGCATTCATCCACAGCATACAGGTCCAGGAGCGACGCCAGATGTTCAAGGCGTGGAACCTCTTGCTCATCATCCTGACCTTCGTCTTCACCGTCTTGGGTACGATGATGACGCGGTCGGGAGTCGTGCAGTCGGTGCACGCCTTCGCCCAGTCGAACATCGGCTCGTATTTCACGACCTTTCTGGTTCTGACGCTGGTGGTTTCCTTCGGACTCGTCATCTGGCGAATGCCTCGCCTTCGTCCTCAGCACGCGCTCGAGACGCTGATGAGCCGCGAGTTCGCCTTTCTGGCCAACAACTGGATTCTCTTGATCGCGGCGTTCTTCGTCACGTTCGCCACGCTGTTCCCCTCGCTGTTCAAGTGGGTGAGCGGCGGGCAGGAAGTGAACGTCGGTCCGTCCTTCTATAACCAGTGGATGATCCCGATCGGACTGACTCTCCTCGCCCTCACCGGGATCGGGCCCTCGATGTCGTGGCGCAAGTCGACGATGCGGAGCCTCTTATCTCAGCTCGGCGTGCCGACCGCGATCGGAGCGGTGATCGCCCTGGGCCTGGCGGCGTGGGGTGTTCGCGGCGTCGCCACACTGACCACCTTCGGACTGGTCGCTTTCGTCATCGCCACGTTGGGACAGGAACTGGTCCTCGGCGCGCGGCATCGGATGCGGCGGTCGCAGGAGAATGCGGTCGTGGCCGTGACGACCCTGTTCCAGCGTGCCAAACGCCGGTACGGCGGCTACGTCGTCCACTTCGGGATGGCGCTGTGGTTCTTCGGCTTCGGTGGAAACGCGTTCAAGCTCGAGCGCGAGGTTCGTCTCGAGACCGGGCAGCAGACCCAGATCGGGGGCTACGACATCCGCTTCGACGGGCTACAGCGCTCCGATGATGGTCAGAAGTTCATGGTGGAAGCCGAATTGACCGTCTTCGATGGGTCGGGGGCGGAGCTCGCCACCATGAGGCCGGCTCGGTGGGCCTATCGAAAGCCCGAAGATCAGAACACGACCGAAGTGAGGAAGCTATCGAGCCTCAAAGAGGACCTCTACGTCGTGCTCGGCGGCTACGACCTGCGCGACGGCAGCGCCGCTCTTCAGCTGAAGATCAATCCGCTGGTCAACTTCGTGTGGTTGGGCACCGCCTTCATGCTGCTGGGCTTCGGGATCGCGGCGTGGCCGGAACGGCAGACGGTCCGCGTGCCGGTCCCGATCTGGCGGCGGGTTGCACCGGTGGCCGCATCGGCGGCGAGTCTGAGCCTCGCGTTCTGGACTCTCTGGTCGTCCTTCCCGCTGTGAACCGGGTCGCTGCGACAAGGCGGTTGGTTGCGGCCTGCGGATGGGCTAGCTCGCCCTGATGCGCGGCACGGACGCCAGCTCGCCGGTTCTTCTCTGGCTGGAGGTGCTCGTCGGACTGGCCGTCGTCGTGGCGGTCCTCGGCGGAGGTGCCGACGGAGCCGCACCCAGCTTCGTCTTCCTGGTCGGGGCCATGGCGGCGGCGTTCACCGGATTCACGCTGTACAAAGCGACCACGGCGCTGGTGGATGAACGATTGCCGGCTCATGCCGACCCGGAAGACGAACGTGCGGCACTCGAGTACGAAAAGAGGCTTGCCCTGTCTGCGCTGCGCGAGCTCGAAGCCGATGTGGCGACCGGAAAGGTGGATTCGCGCGACCAGGCCAACCTTCAGGCCGCCGCGGAAGCTCGCGCCTTGAGCCTAATCAAACGGATCCGGGAAGACGACCGACGTTGGCGCGACGTCGCCGAAGCGGCGGTCGGCGGCCGACCGGTCGCCTCTGCAGCACCGGCCGCCGTGGCATTCCCCAAAGCTGCTGAGGCAGCACCGGGCGCCGAGTCCGCCCGACGAGAGGCCGTGGCCTGGGTGGGCACGCGCTGCACCGCCTGTGGTTTCGACCAAAACCCCGAGGACGGCCGCTTCTGCGGGGGCTGCGGACGCCCTCGCCGGAGGGACTGAGCGGGTGTGGAGTGTCCTGCTTGCCGGCGTGACCGCGGTGTCCGGCGCCGGCGAAACGACCATCTTCGTCGACCTGGCCGAAGGGAAGCTGATGATTCAGGAGTCCTGGGTCGTCGTTCTCGAGTCGGAGGCCGCACCGGGAGAGTTCGTCGTGCACCTCCCGCCCGGGGCGACCAAGATCCGACAGCCCGACGATCAGTCCAGTTTTGCCACGGGTTCGGAGCAGGTCGTGAATCGCGAGCCCCTGGGCTCCGGTCGTCACCATTTCTTCTATTCTTACGACCTCCCCTACGCCAGCTCGGAGCTCTCCCTGGCTTGGCGGGACCCGCCGGTCGAAGTGAACGCCATTCAGCTCGCCGTCCCCGTCATCGAGGGGTTCAACGTGGGAACGCCCAAGCCCGGACGAACCTCGCCGCGAGAGATCAAAGGCGTACCGTACACGCTGCACGAAATCCGCGAGCCCTTTACGGCCGGTCGGTTCGCCGTGAAGCTGAACGGCATACCGTATCGAGCCCAGTGGCCGCGATGGGCTGCGGTCGGGCTCTGTGTGCTCTTGGTGGTGCTGACCCTCACGAGGGTGTTCAGTCCGACCGCCGCCGAGGAGGACCGTCCCGCCCTGGCGGCGCGCAAGGAACGACTGAAGCAGGCCATCGAGCTCCTGGAGGCCGATCGTCCGGAGATGGAGGCGCGGGCATACGACCGGCGACGTGATGAGCTCGTCGGCCAGCTTGCCGAAGTGCTGCGCCGGGAGGCCCGGTGAGACTCGACCGGATCTCGGCACATCGGGTGAGCAAAGTCTTCGACCGGCAGCGCGCCGTCTACGACGTGGATCTCGAAGTTCGCGAGGGTGAGGTCCTCGGCCTCCTCGGGCCGAACGGCGCAGGTAAGACCACGCTGTTGGGGCTCTTGTCTTCGCTCAGCCGCCCGACCCGCGGCGTCGTGCAGTGGTGGGCCGCTGGTCGTCAGCTGTCCGTTCGGGAGGTCCGGGCCCAGCTGAGCTGGGTCGCGCACCAGACGTTCACCTACGACGAGCTGACCGGTCGTGAGAATCTGGAGCTCTTCGCTCGCCTGCAGGGCGTTTCGGATGCGCCGAGCGAAGCCCGGTCATGGCTCGTGCGCTTGGATCTGGAGTTTGCTGCCGAACGGCCGGCCAAGACGTACTCCCGAGGCATGCGCCAGCGTCTGGCTCTGGGGCGGAGTCTGGTCGGTCGGCCCCGTGCACTGCTTCTCGACGAGCCTTTTTCTGGGCTCGATGCGAGCTCCACCCGGCAGGTCATGGAAGTGCTGCACGCATGCAAAGCGGACGGGACCGCGATGGTCCTGGTTTCGCACGACGTGAGCCAGGCAGCGGAGCTATCGGACCGCTTCTTGCTCCTCCGCAACGGTCGAGTTCGAGTCCGAATCGATGAGGCCCAGGACGCCGGGACGCTCCGAGACCAGCTTACCGAGGTCACGGAGGCTCGGGCGCAATGATTGCGGACGCCCCTCGGCGCGGGCTCTTGGAAGGCGCCGCCGACGCTTGGGTCATCCTTCGGAAGGACCTGGTCGTCGAGTGGCGAAGCAAAGAGGTGCTGATCACCAGCGGCTTCTTCGGCTTGGTCGTGGTTTTGGTCTTCGCCTTCAGCTTTTACCGGGGGGACGCGCCCCTTTCGGTCGTTGCCGCCGGGATCCTGTGGGTTGCCGTGGCGTTTTCGGGGACCCTGGCGCTCCAAAGGATCTACGCCCGAGAGCGGGAGGCCGACGGTCTGCGAGCCCTGATGCTCACGCCGGCGGCACCCGCGGCCATCTTCGTGGGCAAGACCGCCGGCGTGATGGTGATGATGACCGTGCTCGAGCTCGTGCTGGTGGCGGCGGTCGTCTTCTTCTTCAGCCTGAGTCTCACGCCGGAGCGGCTGGCGCTCCTGGCGCTGGCGCTGTTCTTGGGCACCTGGGGATACGCGGTACTCGGATCGCTTCTCTCGGCGATGCTGCTGGGCACGAGTAGCCGCGACGTGCTCTTGGTCGTCGTACTGTACCCTCTGGCGATCCCTGTTTTGATCCTGGGTGTGAAGGCGACGGCCGCCCTTCTCGAGCCGCGCCTCTCCCCGGTCGAACTTCGACTATGGTTACAGTGGCTCGCGACCTTCGATCTGTGCTTTTCGATCGCCGCCCTTTGGCTCTTCGAGCCTCTGACCGGAGACTGACATGAGCAATAGCGACACGCTTTCGTTACCGACACGCGGCGCCCCCATCGGATTGATCCTTTTGTCCGTGGCCGCGGCGTTGGGCCTTTTTGCCGGAGCCTACATGGCTTTCTTCTATGCTCCGACCGAGGCCCGCATGGGCTTCGTCCAGCGGATCTTCTACTTTCACGTGCCGGCGGCGTGGCTGATGCTGCTGTCCGCCCCGCTCGTGGCCATCGGCTCGATCGGCTATCTGCTCCGTCGTAGAGATCCATGGGACCATCTGGCCGACGCCGCGGTCGAGTTCGCCATCCTCTTCGGAATCTTGGTGCTCATCACCGGGCCGCTTTGGGGGCGAAAGGCTTGGGGCGCCTACTGGGCATGGGATGCGCGTCTCACGTCGACGCTGGTGCTCGTCTTGATCTTGATCGCATGCAAGATCGTGCGGAGCTACGCCGGTGCGAACGCCAAGCAGGTCGCTGCCGGGCTCGGGGTGCTCGCCGTGCTCAACGCGATCTTCGTGTGGAAGGCGGTCGACCTCTGGAAAGGGACGCACCCGGAGAAGCTGGTCTCCACGCTGGAACCTCGGATGAGCCTCACCCTGTGGGTGTGCTTCTTCGCGTTTCAGCTGACCTACGTCGCGCTGCTGTGGGCCCGCCTGCGCTACGCCCGGCTGCAAGACGCCGCGACGGTATTGGAGAACCGGTGGGCCTTGGGAGACGAGAGATGAAGTTCGGGCGACCGCTTCTGCGCTTCGCGGCTGCCGCGGGCCTGGCCCTGTGGCTCGTCGTCGGTTCGTCGGTTGTCTCGGGCTCTCCGGACGCGCAGGCCACGTCGACCGCCGCCGCCGAGGCGAGCGACCTTCCCCCCGGTTTCGTCCCGATCAAGGGCAAAGATCCGAGTGAACAGGTGAATCCGGTGCCCCTCGTGGTGTTGGCCTACGCATCGGTGCTGGCGGGCCTGCTTCTTTACGTGATCCTGCTCGCCCGGCGGCAGGGCGAAATCTCTCGGCAGATCGCCGACCTCGCCGACGAGCTGCGCCGCCGCAACGACCCGCGATGATGCCGGTGAACCACATCGTGCTCGTCCCGCTCGTGCTCGGGATCGGCGTAGCCCTCGGCTACTGGTGGGGAGCCCGGACGGTCCGCGAACGATGGGAAAAGGCGGACCGGCTACGCCGCCAGCAGGAGAGTCTTTAGGACGCGAGGCCTCGAAGCCGTACCAACGCCCGACGGCCCGGTATCAAGCAGACAGCGGAAAAGTCTCGCCGACGGCGCGCTCGACCCGGCTCCATAATCGCTGGCTCGGGCGGCCGTCGTCGCCGGTGAACCGCAGCTCGATGGTCTTCCCTTCGCACAGAGCCTCGAGCCGCACCTCGGGACGCGAGCGTCCTACGGCGCCGGCGACCAGCAGGCCCAGGCCGAGCACCATCAGCCAGGACCAGGGTCGAGAGGTGGGCCCGGCGCCCGGGACGGGCTCGAAGCGGGCCGACTGGACGTCGAACCCGACGTTCGCCTGCCGATGGCGTCCGTCGAATCCGCGGGGGGCTTCGGTGAAGAGCCAGAAGCCTCCCGGCCGTCGGTCGCGCCCCCGGGCCCACTGAACGAACAGGGCGGGTCCGAGCCCGGCCCGGTCGGCCACGAAGTCACTGATCCAGTAAGTGTCCGCGTCCTGGAAAGCACGAAGCTCCTCCCCGGCCACGCGGTCGAAGGTACCGCGACTCCCGGTGCGGGCTTCGGTCGCCTCCAGCGAAGCTCGGATGACGGTCCGTTCCGGCGCTGAAGGAATGAGGATGAAGGCGGCCCCTGCGAGGACGAGGGCGAGCCCCAGGTGGCTGCGCACCAGGTCGCTCGGGCGAGGGCCGAGGCGGTAGCTCAGGCGCGTCCGCCGGCCGTTCCAGTCAGCCTCGTCGGGCTCACCCACGACCGGCCGAAGGATGGCGGCCACTTCCTCGGGGGCGTCCTCCGGACGCGTCGTACGGGCCGAGCGAACCCGAGCCTTGAGGCCGGCGGATTCGGCGGGGGCCGATCCGCGGCTCGCGGCGGCCAGTGCGCTGCTTCCGACGAACAGGAGCAGCAGGGCCCAAAAGATCGGCTCATCGACCAGTCCGGTTAGACCCCATTCCGCCAGCTCGGCCAGATTCCATCCGGCGAGCTGCGGCAGGCGGGCCGGGTCCGTGACTCGAAGGAAGCGCTCGGCGATCCAGCCCTGAGGTAGACGTGCGGCGACGATGATGGCGCCGGCCAATCCGAGGAGAGCCACGAGTCGAGTCCAGCGCGAGCCCAGGATCGCCGCCGGTGCGAGGAGCACGTTCACGGCGCCTCCGGAGAAGGGGACACCGGGGGGGCGCGGTTTACGCAGACGCGGCGAAGGGCACTCTCGAAGTCGAAACGCACGGCAGACGGAGCGTGCGGGCGATGGCACCCCGCGCAGGTCGCCTCCCGGATCGGCTCGAGCCCGAGCAACTCGGCTAGCACCGGGTCCCGCATCACATGGTCGGCCGAGTAGTGGCGGCCGGCGCCGTGGCACGACTCGCACTCGACGGCGGGGATGGAACTCGACGGACTGCCTACCAGGCTATGGCAGGTCAGGCACATGGGGTCGTCGGCCTGGCGGCCGGTGAGGCTCTGCGCCGCCCGGGCATGCGGGCCCGAGCGCCACGCCTCGAGCGCCCGCAGATGGCAGGCGCCACAGGTCTCGACCCCCAGATAGGTCGACGGCTGGGCGAGAGCCAGCGAAGGAAAGGCGCAGATGGCCAGCACGGCGACGCTCCGCACCCGACTACCCTAGGGGCCACGCAGGAAAAGGACAGCACTTTTGTGGCGGCGAAAAACGAAAGCTTCGACCGGAGCACGTCTGCTACGGAACACTCATGCTGAGGGTGGGTCTCACCGGAGGCGTCGGCAGCGGGAAGTCCACCGTGGCGCAGATGCTGTCCGAGCTCGGAGCCGAGGTCATCGACGCGGATGCCCTGGCCCGGGAGGCGGTCGCGCCGGGTACCCCCGCCCTCGGACGGATCGTCGACGCTTTCGGCGCCGAGGTGCTGGACGGAGGCGGGCGTTTGGATCGGGCGGCCTTGGCCGCCGTCGTTTTCGCCGACGACGCCGCTCGAGCGCGCCTAAACGGCATCGTGCATCCCGAAGTCGCCCGATTGGCGGCGGAGCGAATGCGCCGGCTGGAGGAGCGCGGGGCACGATGGGTGGTCTACGACGTGCCGCTCCTATACGAGAATGGTCTCGAGGAGATGTTCGACGTGGTGGTGGTTGTGGACAGTGCTCCGGAGCAGCGCAAGCAGCGGCTGGAGGAAAGGAATGGCTGGACTGCCGCGGAGGCCGCGCAGCGTATGGCCGCTCAGCTTCCGCTCTCCGACAAGGTCGATCGAGCTGACCACGTCATCGACAACAGCGGCTCGCGGACCGAGACGGCGGCGAGAGTTCGCCGCCTGGCCGAAATTTTGCTCGAGGGAGATGCATCATGAGCCGGGTCGCTTTCATCACCGGGTTCCCGGGATTCATCAGTCGCCGCCTGGTGCTGAAGCTCCTCTCCTCCGACGATACGATCAAGGTGATCGCACTGGTCGAGGAAGGCCAGATGGCGAAGGCCGAGCGGGCTCACGAGCAGATGGTCTTGCAGCACACGTCGGCCGACTTCGCCGAAGGGCGTCTCGAAATGGTGACCGGCGACATCACGGCGCTGGATGCTGGGCTCTCCGGGGCCGAGTTTCGCGCGATCACGTCGTCGACTACCGAGGTCTACCACCTGGCGGCGGTTCACTCGCTCAACGTCGACCGCCGCTCGGCCGAGCATACGAACGTCAAGGGGACCGCCAACGTGCTCGGACTGGCCCGGGCCATGTCTCGACTCGAGCGTTTCGTGCATTTCTCGAGCGCCTACGTTTCCGGGGATCGCGTGGGCGTGATCATGGAAGACGAACTCGAAGAGGGACAGAGCTTCCGCAACGCCTACGAAGCGACCAAACACCACGCCGAAGTACTCGTACAGAGGGCCAAGGACCGGCTTCCCGTGACCGTGATCCGCCCCTCCGGCGTGGTCGGTGACTCCCGAACCGGCGAGATCGACCGATTCGACAGCGTGTATCACCTGGGAATGCTGCTCGTGGGTTCGCCGGTCGCCATCCCCGTCCCCATGGACGGTCAGGGTCAGGCGCCCCTCAATCTCGTGCCGGTCGACTACGTGATCGATGCGGTGCACGCGATCGTCAGCCAGGCGGCCACGGTCGGGCAGACGTTTCACGTGGTCGATCCGAATCCGCTGCCGGCCCGAAGAGTCTACGATACGATCGCCCTGCGGGCCGGTAAGCCCAAGCCTCGTCTGTCGGTTCCCACGAACCTGACCAAGGTCCTCCTGCGGATTCCCGGGCTGGAGCGCTTCGCGGCGGTCAGCCACCAGGCGATGGACTATCTGAACCACATGACCTTCTACAACAGCCGGAATACGGCTGATGTCCTGGCCGGGACCGGCATTCGCTGTCCCCCCTTCGAGGCCTACGTCGACAATCTCATGCAGTACGTTCGGGATTACTTCGAGCAAGCCGGGCGGTGGAAGGACCAGCAGAGTAGCGAAGTCACCGGCGCTTAGCTCGCAGGCGGGTCCATCGCAGCCGTGCTCCCACGAGCACCCCGACCGAAAGGCCTCCAATGTGGGCAAACCACGCGACGCCGCCGGCCACCTTGGCCTCGGGGTCGAGCGAGAGCCATCCGTACATGAGCTGCTGGATCGACCAAAGCCCCAGGAACAGAATGGCGGGCACCTCGATGAACGTGAGGAAGATCAAGACCGGGAACAGAGTCACGATGCGCGCCCGTGGAAAGAGCACCAGGTAGGCCCCCATGACCCCGGCGATCGCGCCCGAGGCGCCCACCATCGGTACGTCGTTCTGCGGGGCGGCGAGATATTGGCCGATGACCCCGGCCAGACCACACGCCAGGTAGAAAAGCAGATAGCGAACGTGGCCCAACTGGTCCTCGATGTTGTCGCCGAACACCCGCAGGTACAGGACGTTCCCGATCACGTGGAACCAGCCGGCGTGAATGAACATGGAAGCCAGCGCCCTGCGCAGGACATCGACGAGGTCGCCCTCCCCGCCCAGAGCCAGCCGGAGTTGCTCGGGCACGAAGGCGTGGGCCTCGATGAACGCGGACGCCTCGGGACCCAGCGTAAGCTCGTACCCAAAGACCGCCGCGCATCCCGCGATCAGCAGGTAGTTGATCACCGGCAGACGGCTGCGCGGATTGATGTCGCGAATCGGGATCAGGGCCCGGGAGCTATCATGTCTTGCTCTCGGCGGGTACGTGCGATGGCCTACGGGGCATGAGCTCCGCAGACGAACGACTCGACGCCTCCCGCGCCCAGCTCGCGGCGGCGGAAGTGGATGCGGTGTGGGTGCGCTCCACCGATCGGTACCTCAACGAGTACGTGCCGGCCGAAGACTCACTCCGCCGGTGGTTGACCGGGTTTACGGGCTCCATGGGCGAAGCCTTGGTCGAGGCCGACGACGCGCGTCTTTTCGTCGATGGCCGCTATTGGCTGCAAGCCGAGACCCAGGCGCCCCCGGGCTGGACGGTGGCTCGCGTCCCGCTCGGGCAGACGCTGGACCAGGCGATGATCGCGCATCTCGGGGCGGAGAAGGACACGGGGCGGGTTAGCCGGCTCGGCGTGGAGGGCGACCGCTGGACCGTGGAAGAGGTCGATGCTCTGCGCGCGGCACTCGGGTCCGACGTGGAGGTCCGGGTTCTGTCTCCCAGCCCGATCGACGCCGCTCGTCGGGCCTTGAACGATGGCCCCCCGGAGTCGGCCAGCCCGAACCTTCGGGCCGTCGCGCCGGAGCGGCTGGGCACGACGGCAGCCGAGCGGCTCTCCGCGCTCTTCGCAGGGGTTCCGGCCGAGGTCGCCGGACTATGGATCCACAGACTCGACGACATCGCCTACCTGTCCGGCCTTCGGGCGCAGCAGCTTCCGTATCAATCGACGTTCAAGTCGGTCGCAGTCGCGACCCGCGATGGGCTTCGGGTGGGCCTCGAGTCGCCGACGGCGCCGCCGCGGGGGCTCGACCCGTCGGTCGAGCTGATGAGCGAGGCGGAACTATGGTCGTGGCTGGAGGGGGGAGGCGTGGCCCTGCTCGGCTTCGACCCTGGACATACGGTGCAGAGCGTTCGCGACCGCTGGACCTCGGCCGGTCTGGCCTCGGTCTCCGTCAAAACGACGCTCGCTGCCTTGAAAGCGAAGAAGTCGCCAGCCGAGCTGTCGGTCATGCGGGAGGCCTTCTCCCGGGCCGATCGAGTGGTCGCGGCCACGATTCGCTGGGCCGTCGACGCCTTCGCGACCGACCAGACCGTGACCGAGGGCGGCTTTCGCGACGAGCTGGAGCGGCGCTTCGCCGAAGCGGGAGCGCATGGTCAGTCCTTTCGGACGATCGCGGCCGCGGGCGAAAACGGGGCCATCATTCACTACGGCGATGCGGGAGCACGGCCTCTTCGCCCCGGTGAGCTGATGCTCGTCGACTGCGGCGCCTACTTCGATGAGGGTTACGCGACCGACCTCACGCGCACGTTCTTGGTCGGGGCTTCGGATGCCGTGGCCGACCCCGAGCAGCGGCGCCTGTATACGACCGTCTTGAAGGCCGCCATCGCGGGCATGACGGCCCGGCTGCCGGTCGGCGTCACCGGAGGGCAGCTCGACGCGATCGTCCGTGCGCCGCTGTGGGCCGAGGGTCTCGACTACGCCCACGGGACGGGTCACGGCGTTGGGATCAACGTCCACGAGTTTCCGCCCCGGGTCGGGCCCGGACATCGCTCCGTGCTGGAGCCCGGGATGGTCTTTTCCATCGAGCCCGGGGTGTACATCCCTGATTACGGCGGCATCCGCATCGAGAACCTGTGTACCATCGAGCCCGCGCCCGTCGACGGCTTCCTGGACGTTCGACCGCTGACCTTTTGCCCGCTGGATGCGCGGCTCATCGATCGAGAGCGCTTGACCCGCAGGGAGCGCGCCTTCCTCGATGGGTTCGCGAAAGTCGGCTGAACTATCCATGCCAGAGCTACCCGAGGTCGAGACCACCCGTCGCCAGGTCGAGGCTCGATGTCTGCACCGTACGGTCGTCGATGTCCGAACTGCTTCCGACTCCTTGGTCTTCGACGGTGTAGCGGCCACTCGAGTGCAGCGTGCGCTGAAGAACGCGAGGGTGACCGGCGTGGCACGCCACGGGAAGTACTTCTGGTTGGAGCTGGAGCCCGGGCCCAGCTTGCTGGTGCACTTGGGCATGACGGGGGCGGTCCGATTTCCCGACGCTCCGGCTTTGGAGCTCGAGAGCGTCGCTGCCGACGAGACCTGGCCGCCGCGCTTCACCAAGCTCCACCTGCGATTCGATGATGGGACGGAGCTGGCCTACATCGACCCTCGCCGGTTTGGACGGCTGAGGCTACGACGAGAACCGCGAAGCGAGGCTCCGGTCTCGAAGCTGGGGCCCGATCCGCTCCTGAGCCCGCCGGACTCCCAGACGCTCGCCGCCCGACTCGGTCGGAGGTCGGGGCCCATCAAAGCGGTGCTCCTCGATCAGCGCCTCTTCGCGGGGGTCGGCAACTGGATCGCCGACGAGGTGCTATACGGCGCGCGGATCGATCCCCGTCGTCCGGCGAGAGAGCTTTCACCGGCGGAGGTACGCCGCCTGGCATCGACGCTGCGCCGCGTCCTGACCAAGGCAGTGGCCGTCGACGCCGACAAGCGGAGGTTTCCTCGGGCCTGGCTCTTTCATCGTCGGTGGAACAAGGGAATGAAGACGCCGCAGAAGACCGTGGATGGACTCGCGATCGAGTACGTGGAGGTCGGCGGCCGAACGACGGCGTGGGTTCCCGAGCGTCAGGAATGAGCGCCGTGATCGAGATACTGCTCCACCCGTAGGGCGACCGACTCGGCGTCGAGGCCGAAGTGCCGGTACAGGTCGGCGTACGGAGCGCTCTCGCCGAAGCGATCGATCCCGAGACGAAGACCGGCCGGACCGGTCAGCTCGGCCCAAGGAGCGGTTCGACCGGCCTCGAGCGTAATCCGCGGGAGCTCCGGTCGAAGCACGGCTTGAATGTAGCCCGGATCCTGCTCACGAAAGCGCTCCAGGCAGGGGACGGAGACGATCCGGACCGGCTTTCCGCGCTCGGCGAGGAGGTCGGCTGCCTCCACGGCGATCGAGACCTCGCTCCCGGTCGCGAGCACGGTTGCGACCGGTTCTTCGACGTCGCGAAGCAGATAGGCACCGCGCCACACGTCTTCACGTGTGAAGCCTTCGGGCCGTTCGAGGGGGGGAAGCTTCTGCCGCGTGAACACCAGGGCGTGGGGGACTTCCGGACCCCGGTGGGCCGCGTAACCCCAGGCCATCGCGGTTTCGATCCCGTCCGCTGGCCGCCAGACCGACAGGCCGGGGATCAGGCGCAGCGACCAGAGGTGCTCGACCGGTTGATGGGTCGGGCCGTCCTCTCCGAGGCCGATCGAATCATGCGTGAAGAGAAACAGCGTTCGTACGCCCATCAGAGCCGCCAAGCGGATGGACGGCCGCATGTAGTCGCTGAAGACGAGGAACGTCGCGCCGAACGGCAGAAATCCGCCGGACAACGCGAGGCCGTTGCAGATCGCGGCCATCGAGTGCTCGCGGATCCCGAAGTGGAGATTCCGGCCGGCAAAGGAGTCGTGCGTGACAAAGCTCGAGTCCTTGATGGTGCTCTTGTTCGAACCGGCCAGGTCGGCCGATCCTCCGACCAGTCGCGGGTCGGCCTCGGCCAGCGCATTCAGAACCATCCCGGACATGCTTCGGGTGGCGTCGGTCGCATTCGCGAGCGTTTCGGCCAGACGGTCGAGCGTCGCGAGATCCGGCCCACTGCCCGAAAAATGCGCATCCCACAGGTCGGCGCGCTCCGGATGCTCGTCGCTCCATCGCTCGAGCTGTTCTTCCCAAGCTTCGTGGAGCGCCCGACCGCGCTCGCCGGCCGCCCGAAATGCCGCCCGAACGTCGTCGGGAACGTGGAACGGCTCCTCGGCCCAGCCGAGAGCCTCTTTCGTGAGCCGGCCTTCTTCGTCGCCCAGCGGCTCTCCGTGCGCCTTCGCCGTGTCTTGTCGATTCGGACTTCCGAAGCCGATGTGGGTCTTGGTGCAGACCAGCGTGGGTCGGTCGTTCTCCGCTCGTCCGGCTTCCAGCGCTGCGCGGATCTGGGCGGGGTCGTGACCATCGATGGTGGTCGTCGACCAGTTCATCGCGCGAAAGCGCGCCTCGATGTCTTCGCTCGTCGAAAGGCTGGTCGTTCCGTCGATGGTGATCCCGTTGTCGTCGAAGAGAACCACGAGCTCTCCGAGGCCCAGGTGCCCGGCCAGCGAAGCGGCCTCGTAGCTGATGCCTTCCATCAGGCAGCCGTCGCCAGCGATGGCGAACACGCTGTGCGTGATGGGCGAAAAGGCCTCGCCGTCGAAACGGGCCTTGGCCATCCGAGCTGCCAAAGCCATACCCACGGCGTTCGCGAAGCCCTGCCCGAGCGGGCCGGTCGTAGTTTCGACGCCGGGCGTGACGCCCACCTCGGGATGGCCCGGGGTTCGACTCCCCAATTGACGAAAGCGGCGCAGCTCGTCGATCGGAAGCTCGTATCCGCACAGGTGGAGCGCCGAATACAGGAGCATGGATGCGTGGCCGTTCGAAAGGACGAAGCGGTCGCGGTCGGGCCAGGTCGGGTCGTCGGGGTCGAAACGAAGGACCTCACCGAAGAGTACGACCGCGACGTCGGCGAGGCCCATGGGAGCGCCGGGATGTCCGGAGCGGGCGGCGTTGGTCGCGTCGATGGCGAGCCCGCGAATGGTCTGGGCGGCGCGCGTTCTGAGCTCGGGTGTCCACTGATCTTGCATGGTGCTCGTTCGGGCCGGGCTGGCCTCGAAAGCGCTGGTCTAACCTGCGAGCAGCTCGTTGTGTAGTAGGCTCTTCGCATGCGGTTCACCTATCTCGTCATCGCGGCTGGGGTGGCGATCGGCTGTCGTCCGAAATCGGCCTCCGATGCCGCGCCCGACGCAGAGCAGTCGAAGCCGCCGACGCAAACGGTCGAGCCCAAGACCGTGAGCAGCTCCGACGAAACCACGAAGGCGGCTGCCGAGTGTTTGGGGTGGAAGCTCACCAGCCCGGTCTGTCGAGCGGGCCAAAATCTCGTCGTCCTGGGACTGGGTCAACCGAGTCGCAACGTGTCCCTGAGCCGAGATTCGGCCGCCACCCGCGCTCGCCTCGAGCTGGGACAGCGCGTGGGTCGCCAACAGCCCTCGCTGCGGATTCGCTCGAGTCGCGTGCCCCGGGTCGTGCCGTGTGGCCAAGATCGCCATATCGCTCTGGCCGTCATCCGTGCTCCGGTCGACGTGGAAGCGTGCCCGGCGAGCATCCGATCGGTCGGCGCGGCTTCGGAGGCGTGTCCGTCTTGGACCCTGACCCACGGAGAGGAAACCGAGCGCGGCTTCATCGGGGTCGGCGTCGTCGACGACATGGCCAACGAGCAGCTGGCTCTCCAGACGGCGCGGCATCGGGCCATCAACAACGCGCTGAGCGTCGATGAGGTCGAGATTCGCAGCGGGGCGACGGTTGCCCGTCCTCGCGTAAAGGTCCCCGTGATCCTCGAGCAGAGTGTGGCTCGGTGCGGGGAGGCGACCTATTCGATGGTCGAGATCGAAACCCCGACCGGGGAGCCGACCAGCCAAACGAAACCATGACCGCGAGGTCTGGACCCCACAACCGGTTCGCGTAATTCTCTGGCGGATGGGGCGACGCGTCCTGTGCGTCGGGGGCCGGACCGGCGAGCGTCTCGAGTCGGCCCGTCGCTTCATCGAAGCGCATCACGCGGGCCGCGAGCGATGGTGGGTGGTGTCGAAATCGCGTCGTGCTGCGGATGCGTTCGTCCGGGGGATGGCGACGGACGAGCCTCGCCTCGGGTTGGAGCGCGCCTCGGTGACGCAGTGGCTTTCCCGCAGCTCTCCGCCGTGGGCGCCGCCGTTCGCCGAAGGCCTGGCCGCGGATGCCCTCACGGCCCGCGCGGCGATGGAGTGTGCTTCTGAGCTTCGGTACTTCGGTCCGATCGCCGCGCTGCCCGGGTTCGCAAGGGCACTTCGGGCGACGTTGCGCGACCTGGCGCTGTTCGGATCGATGGATGAGTCCCTGGATCGGGCGGGGCTTCCCGGTCGGGATCTCGAGCGTCTCCGGTCGGCCGTGCGCTCGGTTCACGAGCGCCACCAGCTGCGGATGGCCCATGAAAGCCTCGCCGACGTTCAGCCGGCCCACGACGTGCGCGGCGTCGTGCTGCTCGATGTCGCCGTGGAATCGCCGGCGCACGCCGAAGCAATGAAGCGCCTCCTCGCCGAGTGTCCTTTCGTGTTCGCATCGTCGCGAGGCGGCGTTGAACGAGATGCGCTCGTCCACGTTCTCGACCCCGATGCAGTCGAGGAACCGATACCCCCAGCGCGGCCGGGGTCGGTCACCCTCCGGGCGTGCCGTACCGAGGCCCAAGAAGGGGTGGAAGCCGTGCGTTTCTTGCTGGACCGCTCCCGGGCTGGCGTCCCCTTCGACCGGATGGCGGTCGTGGTTCGCACGCCGGTCCTCCACGCCGCGCCGGTCGAGGAAGCGCTCCGCCGAGCGGATGTACCGTACGTCTCGTCGCGGGAGGCTCGGCGTCCCCATCCTGCGGGCCGAGCGCTCCTCGCCCTTCTTCGCTGCGCCGAAGACGGTCTCTCCGCTCGTCGATTCGCCGAGTATCTCAGCTTCGGCCAGGTGCCGGCTGCAGCTCTCGAAGCGGAGGCACATCCCTCCTGGCTGCCGGCGGTCGACCCGGATGGACAGCTGGCGTTCGGCTTCTCGGTGCCTCCGTCGACGCCTGACGACGACGCCCTCGACGGGGGACTCCAGGTCCCCTTGCGCTGGGAGCAGTGGCTTCGCGACGCGGCCGTCGTGGGATCGCGAGACCGATGGAAGCGCCGGCTGGATGGTTTTCTTCGCGAGCTCGCGCTCCAGCTTCGGGATCGGGCCGACGAGACCGACCGGAGCCGTCTCGAGAGCAAGCGCGCCTCGGTCGAGCGCCTGCAGCGTTTCGCGATTCCGGTGATCGAGCGCCTGGACGGTCTCGCGGAACCCCGAACATGGGGGCAGTGGCTCGACGGTCTCGAAGACCTCGCCACGCATGCGCTCAGCGACGCCGTCCTCGTGCGACAGATCTTGGCTCAGCTGCGTCCGCTGGATGGGGTCGGTCCAGTATCGCTCTTCGAAGTCATCCAGGCCCTGGAGCCCCGCCTTTCCGAGCTTCGAGTGGAGCCAAGCCGTGACCCGTACGGCAAGGTCTTGGTGGCGGCGCCCGGCGACGTGCGAGGGCGCGTCTTCGACACCGTGGTCGTCGTGGGTTTGGCGGAAGGAGCGTTTCCCGAGAGCTACCGCGAGGACCCGCTCCTCCCTGACGATGCTCGTCAGGTGCTCGGTCTTCCGGGGCGCGATCGTCAGGACCATGATGAACGTTCACTCTTCGATACCGCCGTCGAGTCGGCGGAGCGATCCGTTCTTCTGACGTACGCGAGGCGTTCCGGTTCCCGCGGCCGCGCTCAGGTGCCGTCGGCCTTCTTCATCGAGGCCGTCGAAGTCGCGCAAGGGCTCGAGGCGCTCGGGGAGTTCACGGCGACCGCCCGGGACCGTCGTCCGTTCGGTCTCGAGTGGGAACTTCCCGTGGAACCTGGGGACGCGATCGACCCTGGTGAGTACGACCTGACGATCGCCGCTCAGGTGCACGATGGTCGTGCGCCCTCGGGCGTGGCCGCGTATCTGACGGCCGGTCTTCCATCGGTCCAGGGGCGGTCGGGGGGTGCGGCCGGCGATGCTAGCCAGTCCCTGATTCTTTATCGCGGGCTCCGCCGGCGGAGCGAGCGCTGGCGGTCGCGGTGGAGCCCGCACGATGGCTACGTCGCTCCTTCGGACGAGGTACACACGCCGGCCCCCCTACCCGTCCTTTCGCCTACCGGCCTCCAAGCCTTCGCCGCCTGTCCCTACCGATTCTGGCTGCACTCGGTGTTGCGTCTTCGGGCCGAGGAAGATCTCCTCGGGCCCGAGCGTCTCGAACCGCTCACTCGCGGCAGCATCCTGCATGACGTTCAGTTCCGCTTCGTTCGTCGCTGCCTGGAGCTCGGCCGTTCGCCCTCGACATCGCCGGACTTGCTCGAAGAGGCCTGGCGAAGCGCGCGCGACCGCTATCGCGAGGAGCTGGCACCCGCGATTCCCGCGGTCTTCGACCGCGATCTGGAGGAGCTCCGACTCGACCTCCGTGCCTGGTGGCGCCTGGTCGGCGAGTCGACCGATGGCTACGAGCCTCGTCACCCCGAGCTCGCCTTCGGTCTCGGCCCCGCGGGCGACGAACACGACCGCGCCAGTACACCCGAGCCGGTGGAGCTCGACGGGGGGCACCGCGTTCGCGGCTCGATCGACCTCGTGGAAGTCGACGGCCGCGGCCGACTTCGCGTGACCGACTACAAGACCGGTCGACCGCCGCGGGGAGCACTCGTGACGATCGGACACGGGGAGGTTCTACAGCCCGTCATCTATGGCCTCGCCGCGGAACGCCTCCTCGCAGCCACGGCCGACGACGGGCGTCTGGCCTACTGCACCCTGAAGCACGGTCTTCAGGTGCGCGAGATCGCGATCGGCGAACGGGCGCGGCGCGACCTGACGTTCCTGTTCGAAACCGTCGACCGGCACGCGAGAGAGGGATTCTTCGTGGCCGCGCCTCGTTCGGGTGCCTGCGCATGGTGCGATTATCGGCCGGTCTGCGGTCATCGGGAGGAGCAGCGGATCGAGCGGAAGTCCGGTGAGGGTCTGTCGGAACTTCGCCGGTTGCGGGAGATCCGATGAGCGACGCCGACGCTCGACGCCGGATTCGCGAGGACTTTTCCTGCGGCTTTCTCGTCGAGGCGGCCGCAGGAACCGGGAAGACCCAATGCTTCGTCGAGCGGATCGTCTCCGGGCTTCGACAGGGCCGCTTCGTGGCTGGTCAGGTCGCGGCGGTCACGTTCACTCGGAAGGCGGCCGGGGAGCTTCGGCTACGGGTTCGGACCGAGCTATCCCGGGCTCTCGGGTCGGCTGACGGCGAAGAGAAGAGCCGGCTCCGGAGTGCGCTTCTTCATCTGTCGGAGGCCCACATCGGCACGATTCACGGTTTTTGCGCCGAGATCCTCCGACGCCATCCGGTGGAGGCCGGCATCGACCCAGCATTTCGAGAGATCGATGAAGAGGAAGCGCAGCAGCTCTTGGGGCGGGCGTTCGATCGTTGGTTCGAGGGGCGCCTCGCCGATCCTCCGCCGGGTCTGAAGCGCGTCCTGGCCCGCACCGAGGTCGACGATCGACCCGTCCGTGAAAGGCTGATGCAAGCCGTCACCGATCTGGCGGAGGTGCGTGACCTCGACGCGCCGTGGGCGCTGGTCGACGCGTCCCTCCTCGAGGAGGCTCGCGTCCTCGCGGCCGACGTCGCGGCCCTCGCACCGGACGTCGCCGCCGGCCGTCCACGCCAGGCGTACAAGCTTGGATTCATGCGTGCGGAGCTCCTGGTCGAGGTGGCGGAGCGCTGGGCACGTTCCGATGGTCACGAGGCGCTTTCCGAAGACGAGCTCGAAGCCGACCTCGTGTGGCTCGCGGGCAGGCTTCGGCCAGCCCGGGACCTTCGAGGCACCTGGAGCGAAGATCTCAGCGGACCCAAGCTCGAGGCTTCGTACAACACTCTGCTCGCGCGACTCGGTGCATTCCGCGATCGGGCCAACACCCGGCTGGCCCCCCTCCTGCAGCGAGAGCTTCGCGACGTGGTCGAGGCTTATCGTTGTCTTCAGCACGCGTCGGGGACGGTCGACCACCTCGACCTCCTGCTCCACACGCGCAGACTGTTGGTCGAGCATCCTGACGTACGGCGAACCGAGGCCGCGCGTTTCGCCTTCATCGGAATCGATGAGCTTCAGGATACCGATCCCGTGCAGACGGAGCTGATGCTCTTGCTCAGTCAGCGTGAGTTCGAGGGAAGCTCGTGGCGAGACGTGCGACCCGACCCTGGCCGGCTTTTCTTGGTCGGCGACCCCAAGCAAGCCATCTACGGATTCCGTCGCGCCACGATGGAGCTCTACCTCGCGCTACGGACGCATCTGCTGGCGCGTGGTCTGGAGCGTTTGGAGCTGAGGCGGAGTTTTCGGGCGCGGGGACCGATCCAGCGCCTGGTGAACCGCGTGTTCGAGCCGGTCTTCGGCGCACCCGACGAACCGCAGCCTTCCCAGCCGGGCTACGTGCCCCTGGAGGGCGGCGACGAGGACCGGCCGGAGCTCCCTTCGATCGCCGTGCTCGCGGCCCCGCAGCCCTGGGGAAAGCAGGGCCGGGTCACTCTTCAGGCCCACGGGGACTCGTCTGCTCGATCGATCGTCGGCTTCGTCGACTGGCTTCTTCATCGGAGTGGGTTCCAAGTTCGATCGCGGCCGGGCCCTCGCTCGAGTGACGGCTGGCGGCCGGTCGAGGCCAAGGACGTCGCGGTGCTGTTTCGCTCCGTCCGATCGTTTTCGACCTGGGGACCCGACCCCGCGAAGATCGTGGCTGACGGTCTTCAGGAGCACGGGATACGCTCGTCGCTGCTCGGCCGAACTCGGCTTGCCGACCGGGATGAGGTCGAGGCCGTTCGCACCGCTCTCCACGCCCTGGAATGGCCCAGCGAGCCTTTGTGGGTCTACGGAGTGCTGACGGGACCGCTCTTCGCGCTGACCCCGTTCGAGGTGCACCGCTACCTCCGGCGTCATGGGCACTTGATGCCGTATCGGGCCGGTGAACCGGCCGAGGATCGGGACGATCAGCCGGCGGGCGAACGTGACGCGCTCGACGAGCTTCGGTCGGTCGAGGAGGCCCTGTTGGTGCTCGAGAAATTGAGCCGCGAGCGGAACGCACGACCCGTTGCCGAAACGGTCGTCGAGCTTCTGCTGATCACCGGAGCCATGACTGGCTTCGCCCACGAGCCCGCCGGCACCGAGGTCGTGGCCAACGTGGAGCGGGTGATCGCGCTGGCGCGATCCTTCGAGCAGCGAAGTCCTGGCGGCATCCGTGGCTTTTTGGAGCTCTTGGACCGGGCCCGAGAGAGCAGCAGCGTCCAGCGCGCCCAGGCCGAGCATGGTGAGGGCGTTCAGATCAGTAACGCCCACAGAATCAAGGGTCTCGAGGCTCCGGTGGTGATCTTGGCCGACGCACGAAAGTCGCGGTGGTCGCGGGCGGATCGCTTCATCGACGTGGCGCGAAAGATGGCCGCCATCGAGCTCGTGGGATGCCGACCCCGCGAGCTCGACCACGTGGAGCCGCAGCTGAACCTGCAGTCACTCGCCGAAGAAGATCGCCTGGCCTACGTCGCCGCGACGCGGGCTCGCGACCTGTTGGTCGTCACCGGTTCCGGCACCGGTTGGTCGGACCTCGGAATCGACCAGAGCTGGTTTGGTCCATTTCACACCGCCATCTATCCCGACCCGCAGACGGTTCCGACGACGACGGACGCGTGGGGCAGTGACCCGGCCGCGCCCAGCACCGTCGACGACCCACCGGCGGGATCTCGTTTTCACCGGCCGATCGTGGCCGGGGCGTACGGGCTGGACGCGCAAACGCCCTACGTCTGGATCAGCTGTGCGCACGCCCGGGTCCAGCCGCAGCCTCTGCGTGGACTGGAGCGCGAGGATGCGCTGAACCCCCAGGGCGCGGAAGCCGACGTTTCGTTCGAACGACGCACAGCTTGGCGGAAGAAACTGGCTACGTCGCAAGTCAACGGGCGACAGCCGCAGGAACGGCTTGTCCGGGCTTCGAACACCTTCGAGAGTCCTCCCGACACGACGGTGCGCGTGCGGCGGGAGTCGGTGCCGCGGGCGCCGGGCCGGCCCACGGGCGCTCGGTTTGGTCAGCTCGTGCACGATTTGCTCTCCACCCGCCCGTGGGATCTCGCGCTCGATTCGCTGTCCGAGCACGCTCGTCTGCTCGGGCGCCCGCTCCGCGCGACGCCTGAGGAAGCGGTCGCGGCCGGAGAGGCGGTGCGCCGACTCCTCGAGTCACCCTGGGGCTCGGAGATCGCTGGCGCGACCGAAGTAGCGACCGAGATGCCCATCGTTTTTCGTACCGACGTCGGCGAGGTGATGGACGGTGTGATCGACCTCCTCTACCGTTTCCAGGATCGATGGACGGTCGTCGAGTACAAGACCGGTCGCATCACCGAGGAGTCCGACGAGCGGGCCGTTCACCAGGTCCAATGGTATGTGGAGGCGGTGCGCAAAGTGGTCGACCGGCCGGTTCGGGGCGTGGTCCTTCGGATTTGACTCAGGCGTCGAGCGAGCGGGCTTCGACCTCGCGGTCGGAGAAGAGCGGACCCTGCGCCCACTTGATTCCGAGCTGCCGGGCAACCTCCATGTGTCGGAGTGACTGCACGCCTTCGATCACGGTGGCGATGTCCTTGGCCGCAGCAAAATTCACGAGTCCTTGCAGCAGCACCTCGTAACATGCGTCGGCTTCGAGCCGCCAAAACCATCGGCGGTCGAACTTGATGAACTGGCAGGAATCGAGGAGGTCGAAGGAAAAGAGGCTGCGTGGCCCGCCGACGTCGTCCAGAGCGCAGCGAACCCCGATGCGCTCCATGTCGTTGAGGAACGACTGCACGGAAGCCAGATTGTCTGCACTGTGATTCTCCACGATCTCGAGAACGATACCCGAGTCCGTCTGGAAGACGTCGATCCAGTGCTGGATTTGATACGACTCGAGAAACCCGTGCGGGTCGAGATTCATGAACAGAGGAAGGTCACTGGGCCGATTGGCAAGCTGAAGCGCCTTGAGCCGCGACTCGAGAGTGAAGAGGAGCGTTCGGTCGTCGCGAAGAGCACCGAAAACCAAGTTCGGGGCCACGTCTTCGCCGTCGACGTTGAATCGTGCCAACGCTTCGTAGGCGACCACGTCGTTCGTATCGAGGTCGATCAGGGGATGATAGGCGCACCCGAGCCGATTGCGATCGAGAAGGTGAATGACGCGAGCCTTGAGCGGCATGGCCACCCCGCGGCGGCGGAGCGACGCTTGGGGAGATAGAGCAGCCCCGCGACTCGGCATGGTTGCACTGTACGGTGAGTCTTCGCGCGGTATCAACGAGGGACTATACGTCGCGCTCCTCGCCCTCGGGAGCGAGCCCCACGGCGCCTTGCTCGGGTTCTTCCGATGTCAGCGACAGCCGACCGTCCGGCTCCTTGGCGAGCGCGGACAGGACCTCTCGAGCCTCATCCTGGTCTTTCGTCTCCACCCAGACCTCCACCCCTCGACCCCCGTACATTCCGAGGTTCTCGTTGTGCACCTCGGAACGGAGACCGTGGCTCTCCAGGACCGAGCGGACGAAATGCGCTTCGAAGACGTGGGGCGCCGAGTAGATGAGGGTATATCGCGACTGGGGCACGGCAGCATCATTCAGCATGACGGATGGCGGACGGTCCAGCGTCCACGGGTTCTCGGAGGCTTCGCCCCCCCCCAGTCCGGGGGTCGGGGGTCGGCCGTGCTACGGTGGAGGCGATGAAGCCGCTCTTCATCGGGATCGCGGGAGGCACGGGTGCCGGGAAGACCACCATGGCCCAGGCGCTTTCCGAGGCCGCCGAGGGCAGCGCGTCCGTGATCGAGCACGACGCGTACTACCGTGACCGATCGGGGTTGCCGCAGGCCGAACGCGACGCGATCAACTACGACCACCCCGAGGCGCTCGAGAACGAGCTGTTGGCGGAGCACCTGGACGCCCTTTGTTCCGGGCACGCCATCGATCGACCGACCTACGACTACTTCAGTCACACGCGCCGAGCGGCGACCGTACGCGTCGACCCCGCTCCGGTGATCATCGTGGAGGGTATTCTGGTACTGGCGGTACCCGATCTGCGGGACCGCTTTCAGCTGAAGATCTTCGTGCAGACCGACCCGGACCTACGGGTGCTCCGACGCGTGGCGCGCGACCTGGCCGAGCGGGCGCGAAGCTTCGACGATTTTCGGAGGCAGTACCTGAAGACGGTGCGCCCGATGCACGATGCTTTCGTCGAGCCGTCGAAGCGCTACGCAGATGTCATCATCCCCGAAGGCGGGTCGAACCCGATCGCCATCGAGCTCCTAGCCAACCACGTTCGTGCTCACGTCGCCGGTTGGGACGGCTGAGCCGGCGTGCTCCGGGTCCAGCGGGCAAGCGTCTCCGGAATCGCGGGAAACAAAGCCGACGTTCGAACCAGACCTTCGGCCAGGCCCGGACGCCAAAGGATGGCCTGAAGACCGCCGGCGATCCGCATGCGGGTTGTGAACGTGCGACGAAACGTGCGGTGCCAGGCTCGAGCCGCGTCCTCCGGACGGCGGTTCTCGACGAGGATGTGGGCCAGATGCCGCGCTCCTTCGAGCGCCATGGCCTGGCCGTCTCCGACCAAGGGCGGGATGACGGCGGCGGCGTCGCCCACGCGGAACACCGGTCGACCTCCCTCGGGTCCGCCGAGTGGCTGCATGCGGCCGAGATCGATCGCGGCCACGCTGAGCGTCTCACGGTCGGGTAGTGGCGCGAGACGCGACAAGCGGTCGGCCAGGACGGGATGGGCGTCCGCCATGGCGTTCGCGATGGACGTCCATGAGCGGTCCTGTTGCGTCTTCAGCCACGACGTTCGGAGGAGGCAGCACACGTTCATGACGCCATCCTCTACGTGGCTCATCCCGCAGTAGCCCCCGGAAAAGACATGAATCTCCACGTGGCCCTCGAGCGTCCGGTCGAGCTGTGGGTCCCTCGCTCGGTGATGCCGCTTGAAGGCGGCGTACGCTTTCGTCGGTGGGGCGGCGGCGGGATCGATGCTGCGGTCTACGCGCCGGTGCCGACCGTGGGCGGCGACGATCGTCTGGGCGTGAAGCTGGCCTCCACCGTTCAGATGAACGGTCGTCGTTTCGTCGCCAGACTCGAAGCCGTGAACCTCGGCGGTCAGCGTCGTCGCGCCCTCCGCTTCGGCGCGGCGCCAGAGGAGAGCATCGAGCGCCCGCCGGGAGAGGCCGAGACCCGCGCCCGGAAGCGAAAACGCAGCGGTCGCGCCCGATGGGCCGGCGAATCGCGCCCGCTCGATCGACGGGGCGCCGGCGGACGCCACCGCCGAAAGAAGGCCGAGACCCTCGAGAGCGTCGCGACTCTCCGGCGACAGGAACTCTCCGCAGAGCTTGTCTCGGGGCACGGGCATCTTGTCGACGAGACATACGCGCGCTCCGGCGCGACGCAGATGGATGGCCGTTGCCGAGCCGGCCAGCCCGCCCCCGATGACGGCGAAGTCGAAGCGGTCGGCTAGGGACAAAACGTGGCCCCCTCCAGAGTGAGTCCGGGTCCAAACCCGAGGGCGGCGACCCGCCCGCCCTGTCGTTCGAAGACCTGTTTGAGCACGAACAGGATCGTAGCGCTGCTCATGTTGCCGTAGTCGCGGAGGACCTGCCTCGAGGCTTCGAGCTCGGGTAGGTCGAGGGCGTTCTCGACGGCGTCCAGGATTCGGCGCCCACCGGGATGGACGGCCCAGGCCAGATCGCTTCCGCGCACCCAGCCCGAAGGCCCAGACTTCGCGAAGAGCTCGTCGACGAAGGCGGGTGCTTCCGATTCGAGATGGCGGGGCACGTCCGCGGACAGGCGCATGACGAAGCCGTGGTCGCCTATGTGCCAGCTCATCTGGTCTTCGGTGTCGTCGGTGAGGCGCGACGCCGTGGCGACCACGCGGGCCCGATGCTCGGCTCGACCTTGGCCGTAGACCGCGGCGGCGGCGCCATCGGCGAAGAGGAGGTTCGCGACCAAGGTGTCGGTGTCCTCCCCTTTTTGCATGTGCAGGGTGCACAGCTCGACGGCGACCTGCAGGACCGTGGCTTCGGGATGGGCGCGCACGATATCGTCGGAGGTGCGGATGCCGTTGAAGCCGGCGTAGCAGCCCATGAATCCGATCAGCGTACGCCGGACGTCGGGCGAAAGACCGAGCGACTTCACAAGTGCCTGGTCGGGCCCGGGCGCAAACAAACCGGTGCACGTGGTGAGGACGAGGTGGGTGATCTCGTCGGGCGCGACGCTGGCCTCGTCGAGCGCTCGGCGCGCGGCGATTTCCGCTAGGGGTACGGCTTCCCGCTCGAAGACCTCGAGCCGCTTCCGGGTCGACGGAAAGGGATCCATGTCCCAGGACGGCGGATAGAAGGAAAACGTCGTCGGCTCGAGGGAGGCGTGGTCATCGAGCACGGTGTGCCGATGCTCGATGCCGGTGCGTCCGGCCATCCGGTGGATGACGGCGGAGCGACGCCCTCCCCCCACGTGGGCCAGGAAGTCGGCGCTGCGGGCCTGCGGCACGCGGATGGAGGGCACGGCCGTCCCGAGACCCAGGAGCTGCGTCGCCAGAGGGCGCATCACCCGCGGACCACAACCGGTTCGATCCTGAAGGTCCACCGAAGGTGCGCCGTTGAGGCCAGAGTTCAGGAGTTTTCGCAGTCCATTGCGCCGCTCCGATGATGGTAGCGTGCATCCGTGCAACTCGACGTGCGCGCGGCCACGGCAGACGAGCTCTCGACCTGTCTGGCGATCCGGGAAGAGGTCTTCATTCGGGAGCAGCAGGTTCCGCGCGAGCTCGAAGTCGACGGTCGCGACGACGAGTGCTGGCACTGGCTCGCATGGGTGGGGGAGCACCCGGTCGGCACCGCGCGCGCCCGCTTGGTCCGGCCCCCGGGGACGGCCAAGGTCGAACGGGTGGCGATCCGAACACCCCAGCGCGGGCTGGGCTACGGCCACGAGCTCATGGCCGCAATCGAGAAGGACCTCCGCGCCGAGGGACTGAAGCGCATCGTCCTCGCCGCCCAGGCGTCGGCCGTCCCGTTCTACGTGCGTCGGGGCTACGTCACCGAGGGCGAGATGTTCCTGGAAGCCGGCATCGAGCACCGAACCATGGCGCTGGACCTCACCGACAAAGACGCGTGACGACACCGCGCCGCCCTGCTAGTCTCCCGAGTCCACGCATCCATAGCTCAATTGGATAGAGCACTGGACTTCGAATCCAGGGGTTGGGGGTTCGAGTCCCTCTGGGTGTACTACGCTAGGCAAAACGGTGGTTCGGCCGGGACGTCCAATCGGGAGCCGAGACTCCGGGGAGCCGAGACTCCGCGGCCGATACCAACCAGAAGCAACGCAGTTGGGAGCAAGTGCTCTCGTAGCCCGTCGGCGGCGCAGGAACTCGTCGCCGGTCCGTTTGACCGTGGCCTCGCGACGTTTCACGGTGTGGCGTGTCTTCCTCGGTCGTCGTTCACCATCTCGAGAACTCTCGTTCGCAGCGCGTCCTCTGGCTTCTCGAGGAGCTCGGCGTGCCGTACGAGCTTCGAACCTACCGTCGAGACTCGAAGACCATGCTGGCGCCACCGGAGCTGCGCGAGCTTCATCCTCTCGGCAAGTCGCCCATCGTGGAGGACGGCGGAAAGCTCTACGCTGAATCCGGCGCGATCCTCGAGCACCTCGCAGAGTCTCACGGAGGTGCCCATCTCTACCCGGACGAAGGTGAAGCCAAAGACCGGTGCCGCTACTGGCTTCACTACGGCGAGGCCTCGTTGATGCCGTTGTTGTTCCTCCGGCTCGTCTTCGATCGTCTTAGCGCCCCACCTGTCCCGCTCGTGGCTCGACCGCTCATGAAGACGGTTGCGTTCGCCTTCGATCGAGCCTTTCTCGCGGACCAGCTGCGCCTGCATGCGGATTTCATCGATGCGGAGCTGGTCGAATCGACTTGGTTTGCCGGGGATGCACTTTCGCTGGCCGATTTCCAGATGAGCTTCCCGCTCCAGGCAGCAGTGACCCGAGTTCCAGTGCTCGCCGATAAGTCGAATGTCTCCCGCTTTCTCGGGCAGGTCCGAGAACGACCCGCATACCAGCGCGCCCTGGAGCGCGGGGGGCCGTACGCCTACGCCTGAGAGTGGGGGGCGCGTGGGGTTCGGTCTGAGCAGGCGACCGCCTCGCTCATCCGACCGATCCCCGACCTCCCCGCCGCTGGGGCGCGTGGGGTCAGATGCCGACGGAAGCGAGCGCAGAGAAGACGATGATGCCGCCGATGAACCAGGTGATCCGCGACTTGGCCTGGTCGGGAACCTCGTCGCGAAATACTCTGAACAGGACGGACCCAGCGAGAAAGGCGGTCAGCATGTCGGCGACCGTTTCGTTCAGCTGCTGGCGCACGACCAAAATCGCGTAGGCGGTGAGCGACGCGAAGGCCAAGACGAAGCGGCCGACCTGGTCGAAGCGCCGGGGATACTCCAGTCCGAAACCATAATCCGATTGAATCAAGTGCAAAGTCATCGCCGTGAAGATTGCGACCGAGGCGAGCCCTAGCTCCATCTCGAGCTGGGGAGCCACGTAGACGATCAGTAGATTATAGAAGGCTAGATTGATGAGCTCGGTCCAAAACGACTCACCGGACACTTCTGCTTTGCTCTGCGCGAGAACGTGCAGTCGGTGCTTCACGAGATAGTGCACGACGAAACCCAGCAGCGGCAGGACGTAGATCAGCGCTCCGAGCAATTCGTGGCCCACATCCAGTTCGGGCAAGAGATGAAGAAAGACATAGGCGGCCGCCATGCCGCCACCAAACGATCTGACGACGGACGCGTGAGGCGTGAGCATCCGCCGCAGCCGCGGCGCGCTGAGATGAGCAATCACGAGCACCGCTGCGAGGACGGCCGCACCCAGATACAGCGGGGGGCCAAGCACACCACCGAGTTCGGACCCGGCTTCCGAAGCCGGTTCTTCCAGCGTGGCGGCCATGACGCCCCCGGGGTAGCACCTCCGCCGTGGCGCCGGAAGGCACGCCGAGCTCGAGCAATCGGAAGCTCGGGGGTCCGGAGGTACCTCGCAGCCTTGTCCAGCTCTCAGCGTTGATCTACGGCTCCTTCGTGAACCGTTCGGCGCGCCTACTCATGGCCGGGGTTTATGCAATGCTGGTCCTCATCAGCATCCCCGTGGGCGCCGCTGAGCCGATGTTGCCGGGAACCTCTCCGGAGACTACGGGAGAGGCCGAACCGCAGAGCGCGCTTCCCCCGGGAGATGCGCCCGTCGTGGTGGGAGCCAACTTTCAGCTTCGCGATATCAACTATCATGGTGAACGAATCGGGGCTGTTCGAAAAGCACGCAACAACGCTTCGGGTACGGCCCAACGGAACTCTCGTTCTGACCGAGAGCATCAACGCCACCGGGGAAGCCGATCTCGACCTGGCACGCTATCCCTTCGATACTCAGCGACTGGACGCCACCTTCGAAGTGCTAGGCCTCGACGCATCCGAGGTCGTTTTCCACGACGATCACGTGCCGTCCGCACGGGCGATCGACGTCGTACGCATACCGCAGTGGTCGCTCAGAAGCATCGAGACAACCATCGAGGAACGTGAGGCCTACCATGCAGGGACGGCAGGGACCTCGTCGACGTTACTGGTGAGTCTAAACGTCGAGCGCCGGTCCTTCTTCGTGGTCCGCCTGGTCGTCATCCCGCTGGCTCTCATCGTCATGCTCTCCTGGTCGGTATTCTGGATGGACCGCGCTTCCCTCGGCGACCGGGTCAATGTTTCGTTCATCGGGATCCTGACCGCGGTCTCGTTTCAGATCGTGATCAGCGAAATCTTGCCCGACATATCCTACGTCACGCTGATGACGGGATTCCTCAACTTGAGCTTCTTCATCATGTGCGCGACCATGGTGATCAGTCTCGTAGTCGGCCGGCTCGACCAGAGCGGACGGGCCCACTTGGGAGATGGCATCGATCGCGCCTGCCGGTGGCTTTTCCCGGCAACCTATTTCGGGCTTTGGCTGGTCATGTACGGAATCGCGATCGTGTGGTTCTGACGACGTCCGTCGGTGGTCAGATGGCGAAGTTCAGAACTGAGCCGTTTCCGTGCTTCCGGCCATGGCCGTGGTCGAGGACTTCCCGCCGCTGACCGCGTTGGTCACCGCGTCGAAGTAGCCGGTGCCGACTTCGCGCTGGTGCCGCGTGGCGGTATAGCCGTACTGCTCGGCCTGGAACTCGTACTCCTGCAGGCGCGAGTAGGCCGCCATGCCTTCGGTTGCATACTTCCGCGCCAGGTCGAACATGCCGAAGTTCAGGCTGTGGAAGCCGGCCAGGGTCACGAACTGGAACTTGTAGCCCATCGCTCCGAGCTCGACCTGGAACTTCTTGATGGTGTCCCAGTCGAGGTTCTTCCTCCAGTTGAACGACGGGGAGCAGTTGTACGCCATCATCTTGTTGGGGAACTCTTTGCGGATCGACTCGGCGAAGCGCTTCGCTTCATCGAGGTCCGGTTTCGAGGTCTCGCACCAGATGAGGTCCGCGTAGGGAGCGTAGGAGAGGCCGCGGGCGATCGCTTGCTCCAATCCCGGCTGCACCTCGAAGAAGCCTTCGGGTGTCCGTTCGCCGGTGATGAAGCGGTGGTCGCGCTCGTCGACGTCGGAGGTCAAGAGACCCGCCGCGTTCGCATCGGTGCGTGCGATGACCAACGATGGTACGTCGCAGACGTCGGCGGCCAGCCGCGCAGCACATAGCGTACGAATGAACTGCTGCGTGGGGACGAGTACCTTGCCGCCCAAGTGTCCGCACTTCTTCTCGCTGCTGAGCTGATCTTCGAAGTGTACGCCGGCGGCGCCGGCCTCGATCATGCCCTTCATCAGCTCGAAGGCGTTGCGCGGCCCGCCGAAGCCTGCTTCGGCGTCCGCCACGATCGGCGCAAACCAGTAGCGGCCGGTCTGTCCTTCGGAATGCTCGATCTGGTCGGCCCGCTGGAGGGCCTGGTTGATGCGCTTCACGAGCATGGGAACGCTGTTGGCGGGATAAAGGCTCTGGTCGGGGTACATTTGGCCCGAGATGTTGGCGTCAGCCGCGACCTGCCAGCCGGACACGTAGATCGCCTCCAGGCCAGCTCGCACCTGCTGCATGGCCTGATTCCCGGTCAGCGCTCCCAAGGAGTTCACGAACGGCTTCTCGTGCAGGAGCTTCCATAGACGACGCGCGCCGAGATTCGCGAGGGTGTACTCGATCTTGACTGTGCCCCGGAGCTTGTTCACATCCGCGTCGGTATACGGGCGGACGATGCCGTCGAAGCGGCCGACGAGGTCGTCGACAGGGGGGTGGTCATGAACGTGGTGGTCGGCAACAGCGGTAGACATTTGGTTTTTCTCCTACGTTAGGGGTTCAGGGTTGAGGACGCCGGGCTCACGACGCCGAGGTCCGGGTGAGAATTTCGTACGCCGGTAGCGTGAGAAACGGCGCACACTCTTGCTCGAGGATCATCGACTCGAACAGACGACTCGCGTCGATGAAGTGACCAGCCTGAAAGGCGTCTCTACCAACCTCGGACTCGATCTTCTTCAGCTCCTGGTCGACGACGTCGCTGACGAAGTGCGGCTCGACGATGCGCCCGTCGTCCAGCGCGGCCCGATGGTGGACCCACTGCCAGACTTGCGTTCGCGAGATCTCGGCCGTGGCGGCGTCTTCCATCAGATTGTAGAGGGGCACACAGCCTTGGCCCCCGAGCCAAGCCGCCAGATACTGGATTCCAACGTTGATGTTCTGCCGAAGGCCGGCCTCGGTGCGGTTGCCCTTTGGCACTTCCAAGAGCTCCGCCGCCGTGAAGTCGACGTCCTCACGGGCGACGTCCAGCTGGTTGGCGCCCTTCATGTGGGTGTCGAAGATCTCCATGGCGATCGGCACCAGGCCCGGATGAGCAACCCAGGTACCGTCGTGCCCGTTTTTCACCTCACGCAGTTTGTCTTGACGGACCTTCTCCAGGGCGAGCTCGTTGGCCTCAGGGTCCGACTTGATGGGAATCTGGGCCGCCATGCCTCCCATCGCGTGCACCCCCCGCCGATGACAGGTCTTGATGAGGAGCTGGGAATACGCGGACATGAACGGCTGAGTCATCCCGACCTCACCTCGGTCGGGAAGCACGGCGTTCGCATCGTTTCCGACCGTCTTGATGTAGCTGAAGATGTAGTCCCAGCGACCGCAGTTGAGTCCCGCGGAATGGTCCTTCAACTCGTAGAGGATCTCGTCCATCTCGAACACGGCAGGGATGGTCTCGATGAGCACTGTGGCCTTGATCGTGCCCTTGGGAATCTCGAGCTTTTCTTGGGCGGCGATGAACACGTCGTTCCAAAGCCGTGCTTCGAGATGGCTCTGAAGCTTTGGCAAATAGAAGTACGGTCCGGTGCCGCGGCCGAGCTGCTCTTTCGCGTTGTGAAAGAAGAAGAGACCGAAATCGAAGATCGAGGCGGGGATCGCTTCGTCATCGAGGAGGACGTGACTCTCCTTCAGATGCCATCCGCGCGGCCGCACCATCAGCGTGGCGATGGTGTCTTTCAGGCTGTACTGCTTGGTCCCACTGTCGAACGCGATGGTTCGTCGTACCGCGTCGCGCAGGTTGATCTGCCCTTCGATGCAGTTCGACCAGGTCGGGCTGTTGGCGTCTTCGAAGTCGGCCATGAAGACCCGTGCCCCCGAGTTCAGCGCGTTGATCACCATCTTCCGCTCCGGGGGCCCGGTGATCTCGACTCGACGGTCGAGCAGATCCGGGGGCAGCCCTGCGACCTTCCAATCAGCCGCGCGAACTTCCGCGGTTTCGGTCAGGAAGTCGGGTCGACGCCCCGCATCATAATCGGCTTGAGATTGGCCGCGACGTGCCAGAAGACGCTGGACCTCGGGACCGAATCGCTGGGCGAGATCGCCGACGAAATCGAGCGCTTCCGGGGTCAGGATATCATCGTAGCCCGGGCCTTGGGGTCCGATGACGCGGGGAGCTAGAGTCATGCGTCGCATTTGGGCGGAATCGGCTCACAACATCAATTCACAAAGGAAATCATTTAGTTAAACAACTCTACGCCGTGAATGCTGTGCCTGATGATCTGAAAATATTGTCAAGTATTTACAAACGGGTAACAAATGCGGGGTGGTGGACCGTCCGAGGCTCGGAGCCAAAGTCCGCGCGCTCCGTCGTCGTGAGGGCTTGACGCAGGTGCAGCTGGCGGAGCGCCTGGGCATCTCCCCGAGCTACCTGAACCTGATCGAGCACAATCGTCGGCCCTTGCCGGCTCAGCACCTGATTCGCCTCGCGAAGCTGTTTCAGGTCGACCTCCAGGCCTTCTCGGCCGACGACGAAGCGGAGCTGAAATCGGCCTTGATGGAGGCGTTCGGTGACCCGCTGTTCGACCCCTACGAGCTCACGACGGGCGAAGTGAACGAGCTGGCCGACCAGAGTCCGAACGTGGCTCGCGCGATCGTGGGCTTGTACCGCATGTTCCGGCAGCTCCGGCAGGCCGGACTCGAAGGCGAAGCCGAGGCTCCAGGGCTCGCCCCTCCGGAAGAGGTCTCGGACTTCATTCAGCGGAACCACAACTACTTCCCAGATCTGGAAGACGCGGCCGAGCGCGTTTGGCGGGCTGGACGGCTGGCATCCAGCGACCTGTATCCGCGGCTCGTCGACTATCTCGAGTCGGTCCACGGCATCCGCGTACGGGTCGTCCAAGAGTCAGACCTGACGGGTCTGGTGCGCCGGCTCGACCGCCAAGAACAGACGCTGTTCCTTTCGGAGGTCCTCGCCCCTCGCTCCCGTCTCTTCCAGCTTGCCCACGTGATCGGTCTCCTCGAGCAGGGCGGTCTGCTCGACCGCGTGGTTCGAGATCAGACGCTCACGAGCGATGAGTCTCGACGGCTCTGTCGAGTCGCCCTGGCGAACTATTTCGCCGGAGCCGTCTTGATGCCGTACGCGACCTTTTTGGAGTCGGCGATGCAGGAACGGTACGACATCGAGCTTCTCGGCCACCGCTTTCGCACGAGCTTCGAGCAGGTGTGCCATCGGCTCACGACCCTCCGCCGCCCCGGCGCGGAAGGAATTCCCCTCCACATGATTCGCGTCGACGTTGCCGGCAACGTCTCGAAACGCTTTACCGGTTCCGGCTTTCGCTTCGCCCGCTTCAGCGGAGGATGCTCGCTCTGGAACGAGCACGCGGCGTTCCTAACCCCGGGAATGATCCGAACGCAGCTCTCCCATTTGCCCGACGGCTCACGCTTTTTCAGCGTAGCGCGAACGGTTCGGACCAGCCGGGGCGGCTTCCGCGGCAGCATGACTCTGCACGCCGTCGGGATCGGCTGTCCGGTGCAGTACGCGGACCGGCTCGTTTACTCCGACGGCATCGACCTCGAGAGCGAGAGCTCCAGCGTCCCGATCGGTGTCGCCTGCGGGATCTGTGAGCGGACCGATTGTGACCAGCGTGCCTTTCCTGCCGCCCACCGACCGCTCCACGTCGACGAGAGCCAGCGCGGAACGAGCTTCTACGTCGAGGCGCCAGCTTCCGGCCGCGGTCACCAACGCGGACCCTCATCGGCACCCTACTCGCCCCTCGAGTAGCTCGGCATCGCTGACCCGCTGACCCCGCCGACCGCTCGGAAACGGACGAAGGAGACGACGGCTGAGCGGGTCGACGAAATGGCTGTAACTTCCGCGGCCCCGTAGGCGTCGAGAGCGTGCCCATGCGGTTCAAGAATATCGATGCGGGTTCGGAGTGGCTCGAGGCCGACGGCCTCGGGGGATTCGCGAGCGGGACGGTTTCCACGATTCGGACGAGGCGCTACCACGGCCTGCTGCTGGCGGCCGAGCGGCCGCCGGCCGACCGCTGGCTCTTGGTCAATGGAATCGAAGCTTGGGTCGAGCGTGGTACCGTGAGCCGAGCACTGACCACGCAGCGCTACGCGGACGGTGTGCTGCACCCCGACGGTGCCAGTCGCATCGCGTCCTTCGAGCGTGACCCGTGGCCGACCTGGACCCATGCTCTCGACCCCGGTTCGCTCACATTTGAACTGTGCGTCGTGCGAGCGCTTCCTCTCACGGTTCTTCGGTGGTCCCCCTCTTCCGCCATGCCGGGCGCCCTCCTGAAGGTTCGACTCTTGGTATCCGGCCGAGATCCTCATCAGCTGCAGCAGGAATGGCCGGATCTGCGGTTCGCTCTCGGCGTCGACGAGGGTCGGATCAGCCTTTCCACTCGCCCGGAGGTGCCTCGATTCTGGGTGTTTTCGAACGGAATCTACGAGCATGCGCCCGACTGGTACCGCGGCTTCGACTACACCGAGGAAGCGGCGCGCGGGCTCGATCATCGGGAGGACCTCGCGTCACCCGGGACTTTCACCTTCGATCTCGAAGGGGGACCGGCGGTGATGCTCCTGTCCACGGACCGGGACGCGCTCGGAGGTCCGAGCGAACGACCGCAGGACGTCGCGAAGCGAATGCTCGCCGGGGAACGCGACCGACGCCGCGCGACCGACTGCCCGCTCGAGCGGGCGACTCAGGCCTACGTCGTGAGGCGCAGCGAAGGTAAGACGGTCATTGCCGGCTACCCATGGTTCGGTGACTGGGGGCGCGACACGTTCATCGCCTTGCGCGGTCTGCGGCACGCCGCAGACGGGGCCGCCGTGGCCGAGGCCATCTTGCGGAAGTGGGCCGGCGCGGTTTCGGAAGGTATGCTTCCCAACCGGTTTCCGGATCGCGGCGACGATCCCGAGTACAACTCGGTGGACGCCTCCCTGTGGTATGTCCTCGCGGTTCGCGACCATCTCTTCGACGGAACCGCGCCGAGCGACGTTCAGGCCGAGCTGAAGGCCGCCGTCCATCGGATTCTCGACGGCTATGCGGCGGGCACTCGCTACGGGATCGGCGCCGATGAGAGCGATGGCCTTCTCCGCGCCGGGGTGCCTGGAATCCAGCTCACCTGGATGGACGCCAAGGTTGGAGATTGGGTCGTCACCGGTCGCGTCGGCAAGCCGGTCGAGGTCCAGGCGCTGTGGCTCAACGCCCTCGCCTTTGGTCGTGGCATGTCCGAGAGATTCGGAGAGCTCTTCGAGCGCGGGTGCGCCATGTTCATCGAGAAGTTCTACGACCCGGAACGCGGCTACCTGTTCGACGTCGTGGACTGCGACGGTCGGCCCGGGGCGACCGATGACGCCTTTCGTCCGAATCAAATCTTCTCGCTCGGAGGGCTTCCTCTCGCGCTCGTCGGGCGGGAAATCTCCCGCAGTATTCTGAATCGATTGGAAGACGAGCTCTGGACGCCGATGGGATTGCGCAGCCTGTCGCCCCGTCATCCCTCCTATGTGCCTCGCTATGTAGGCGGCGTCTGGGAGCGAGACGGTGCCTATCACCAAGGCACCGTCTGGCCCTGGCTGGTCGGCCCCTTCGTCGACGCCTGGGTGTGGTCGCACGGCTCGACCGAGACCGCGCAGCGCGAAGCGAGAGTTCGCTTCTTGGCGCCCCTCCTGAGTCATCTGGACGATGCTGGCCTCGGACACATCAGCGAGATCGCCGACGCTGATGCACCACACACGCCGCGTGGAGCGCCTTTTCAAGCGTGGTCCTTGACCGAAGTGCTCCGTCTCGACCGGACTCTGGCCAGATGAACCCGTGGGACCGTTTTCGCCGACTCTGGCCGGTCTACCTGATCGAGGCGGGAGGACTCATGGTCTTCATGATCTCGGCCTGCGTTTTCGCCACGCTCCTGGAGCATCCGGGTTCGTGGGTGCACAAACAGATCGATGCGCCCACGGTCCGCCGAGCCCTGATGGGCCTCGCCATGGGCATCACGGCGGTGCTGATCATTTACAGCCCGTGGGGCAAGCGGTCGGGAGCACACCTCAATCCAGCGGTGACGCTGACCTTTTACCGTCTGGGCAAGGTCGAGACCGTCGACATGGTCTTTTATATCCTCTTCCAGTTCATCGGCGGAGCGACCGGGGTCTTCGTCTCGTACGTCGTCCTTTCCCGCGCCCTCGCCCACCCGGCGGTTAGCTTCGTGGTGACACGGCCTGGCGCGCCGGGCGTTGCGGTCGCGTTCATCGCCGAATCTCTGATTTCCGCCGGGCTCATGCTCACGGTGCTCGTCACGAGTAACAATGACCGGCTGAAGTCGTACACCGGCGTGGTTGCGGGAGTCCTCGTGGCGACGTACATCTGCTTGGAGGCCCCGCTGTCGGGCATGAGTATGAATCCAGCCCGAACCTTCGGCTCTTCGGTCGTGGCCAATGACTGGACGGCCGAGTGGCTCTACTTCATTGCGCCCCTCCTGGGGATGCTCGGCGCCGCGTTCGCCTACACCCAAGTGAGCCGAAGAGTTCACTGCGCCAAGCTCCAGCACGATGAGCTCAAAGGCCCGCTGTGTCATTTTCGGAACTGCGGCCAGGACATCAAGCCCGCCGCCGAGCGTTCGCCATGAAGTTCCTGGCCGTCCTGCTTTGGGTGCTGGCGTCGGCTTGCGCGTTGTCGTCTTCCTCTCCTCGAGCCGGAAGCGACGAAGTATCCACGCCGTCCGTCACCGAGTACGGGTTCACGGTGGAGAGTCTCGAAGCCTCGACCCGCTTCTTCGTCGATGTCCTTGGAGCGGTCGTCGTAGGTCGAGTCGTAGCCGAGGGCGACGAGTTGAACGCGCTCAGCGGGCTGACTCAGAGCAAGGCGACCGCCGTCCACCTGCGCCTCGGCGAGGAGCGCGTCGCCCTCGTTCGGTACGGCAAGCCTGGCAATCGTGGGCGGAGCGATGCCCGCAGCAACGACCTGGATTTTCAGCATCTCGCGCTGGTCGTTCGCGATATGGACGTCGCCTATGAGCGCGTCGTCGAAGCCGACGTTCGAGCAGTCTCCCGATCGGGCCCTGAGCGCATTCCCGACTCCAACGCGGCCTCCGCCGGCATTCGCGCTTTCTACTTCCGCGATGCCGAAGATCATCCGCTCGAGCTCATCTGGTTTCCAGCCGACAAAGGACCGCGTCGTTGGCACCCCGAGGGTGTCCAGGCGGTGTTCTTGGGCGTCGATCACAGCGCGATCGCCGTCGCTTCGACCGACGCCAGCCTGGCGTTCTACCGGGATGGAATCGGCCTGACCGTCGCCGGCAAGAGCTTCAACGAAGGCGAAGAGCAGGCACGGCTCTCCGGAGTCGACGGCGCCCGGGTGCGAATCACGGGTCTCCGCGGACCGAGTGGGTCAGGGATCGAATTCCTGGAATACGTCGCCCCGGATGACGGCCGTCCACGGCCCGCGGACTCGACGGTTCGCGACACCTTCCACTGGGAGACGAGCGTGCTCGTCGCTGATCTCGCGAGGGTCGTCGATGCCTTGATTGCACAGGGCAACGAGCCCGTTTCGACCCGTATTGCCCGATGTGAGCTTTGCGCCGTCGGGCGCCGCGCTTTCATCCTTCGCGACCCGGACGGTCACGCCGTCCGACTGGTCGAAGACTAGGAACGACTATGACCGCGGAACGTCAAAGACTCGAGGAAGAAAAGACTGGTGACAAGCTCTGGTCCCGTTGGGGCCCGTATCTAAGCGAACGACAATGGGGAACCGTTCGCGAGGACTACAGCGAACACGGGACGGCGTGGGATTACTTCCCTCACGATATGGCGCGCAGCCGGGCCTATCGCTGGGGTGAGGACGGAATCGCTGGCATCTCGGATCATCTGCAGCGCTTCAACCTTTCACTTGCCCTGTGGAACGGGAGCGATCCGATTTTGAAAGAGCGTCTGTTCGGCCTCACGAACAGCGAGGGCAATCACGGCGAAGACGTCAAGGAGCTGTACTACTACCTCGATGCTACGCCGACGCACTCCTACTTGAAGATGCTCTACAAGTATCCGCAGGCCGCGTTCCCCTACGCCGACCTGGTGGACGAGAACCGCCGTCGCGGCATGGATCAGCTCGAGTACGAGCTCCTCGACACGGGTGTATTCGAAGAGGACCGCTACTTCGACGTCTTCGTCGAGTATGCGCGCGCCGACGTCGACGATTGGCTCATGCGCGTCACGGCGTACAACCGGGGGCCGGACGAGGCGCCGCTCTGGCTCATCCCCCAGGTTGTGGCTCGCAATACGTGGAGCTGGAAGCCGGGCACGCCGAAGCCGAGCTTCGTTGCGCACGGGGCCACGACCAGCTGCGAGTACCCGGACCTCGGACGGATCGACATCTTCGTCGAGCCCAGCGCCACCCTCGTCTTCACGGAAAACGATACCAATCCGTCGCGCCTGTTTGGCGCTTCACCGACCGCCGGCTACTACAAAGACGCCTTTCACCGTTTTTTAGTCGACGGAGAGAGCGATGCCATCAATCCCGATCGCCACGGGACCAAAGTGGGGGCGATTCATCAGCTCACCGTTCCCCCGGGAGCCTCGCGCTCGGTGAGGCTGCGCTTTCGTCGCGGAAAGGCGATCCCGACGGCCTTCGCCGACTTCGAGCCGATATTCGAGGCTCGAATCGCCGAAGCCAACGACTTTTATCGTGAGCTCCAGCGCGACGTAGTCAGCGACGACGCACGCCGAGTCCAGCGTCAGTCTTTGGCTGGGATGATCTGGAGCAAGCAGTTCTTCCACTACGACGTCGGGGAGTGGATCGACGGTGACCCGGCACAGCCTCCGCCGCCACGAAGCCGCGTCAGCGGCCGGAATTGCGATTGGCGGCACTTGAATAACGCGGACATCATCTCGATGCCCGACAAGTGGGAGTACCCGTGGTACGCGGCCTGGGACTTGGCGTTCCACTGCATCCCGTTCGCCATGATCGACCCGGAGTTCGCGAAGGCACAGCTCAAGTTGCTGACGCGCGAGTGGTACATGCACCCGAACGGGCAGCTCCCCGCTTATGAGTGGGCATTTGCCGACGTGAATCCGCCCGTCCACGCATGGGCCAGCTGGCGGGTCTACGAGATCGACCACCAGCAGACCGGTGAAAAGGACATCGCGTTTCTAGAATCCGTTTTCCATAAGCTGATGCTGAATTTCACCTGGTGGGTGAATCGGAAGGACGCGGACGGTCGGAACATCTTCCAGGGAGGCTTCCTCGGACTTGACAACATAGGCGCCTTCGATCGCTCCGCTCCGCTGCCGATGGGAGGTCACATCAACCAGGCAGACGGCACGAGCTGGATGGCGATGTACAGCCTCAACCTCATGCGGATCGCCCTAGAGCTGGCCTGCCACAATCCCGTCTACGAAGACATCGCGACCAAGTTCTTCGAACATTTCTTGGGCATCGCCCACGCGATGACCAACATGGCGGACTGCGGTCTCGGTCTTTGGGACGAGCAAGACAAGTTCTACTACGACGCCCTGCAGCTCCCAAACGGCGACCGTGAGGTGCTCCGGCTGCGTTCGATGGTCGGCCTCATTCCCCTGTTTGCGGTCGAGGTGCTGCAGCCGGAGCTATTGGCCAAGCTCCCCAACTTTGCTCTGCGGCTGGAATGGGTCCTGAAGAATCGCCCCGAGCTCGCGGCCCTCGTTTCGCACTGGGAGATTCCTGGCCATGGTCAGCAGCGCCTCTTGTCGCTGCTCCGCGGGCACCGGATGAAGCGCCTATTGCAGCGAATGCTCGACCCGGCCGAGTTCCTGTCTGATTATGGGATTCGTGCTCTATCCAAGGCTCATGGTGACGACCCATTCATTTTTCGGCACGATGAAATCGAAGTCTCGGTGAGCTATTTGCCGGGCGAGTCGACGACCGGGCTCTTCGGTGGCAACTCGAATTGGCGTGGGCCCATTTGGTTTCCCGTGAACTACCTGTTGATCGAGTCGCTTTGCCGGTTTCACCGCTACTATGGAGACGACTTCAAGGTCGAGTACCCGACGGGGTCGGGCCAGGCCTTGACTCTGCGGGAGATTGCTCAGCACCTGCGCGAGCGGCTCATTAGTATCTTCGTCGCGGGCGAGGACGGCCGGAGGCCGGTACTAGACTATCATCCCAAGCTGGTGTCAGACCCGTACTTCAAGGACCACGTGCTCTTTCATGAGTACTTTCATGGCGACACGGGCCGAGGCGTTGGCGCCTCGCATCAGACCGGCTGGACTGGCCTCGTCGCCGCTCTTATCTCAGGCATCTAGGAGAGAACATGACAGAAAAGAAACTCGAGGGTCAGGTGGCCCTGGTGACCGGCGCAAACTCGGGCATCGGCAAGGGCATCGCGTTGGCAATGGGAGCCGCCGGGGCCAAGGTGTGCGTAAACTACTACTCAAACCCGAAGTCGGCCGACGAAGTGGTCGAGGCCATCAAGAGCTCCGGTGGCGAGGCTATCGCCCAGCAGGCAGACGTCTCCGAAGAGGCTCAGGTGCAGGCTCTGTTTTCCGCCACAATCGATGCTCTTGGCACGGTCGATATCCTGGTGAACAACGCAGGCCTTCAGCAAGACTCGAGCTTCGCGGAGATGACCCTGCAGCAGTGGAACCGCGTCATCGGTGTGAATCTGACCGGTCAATTCCTGTGCGCGCGCGAGGCCGTCCGAGAGTTTCGGCGGCGCGGGATGCGTCCCGAGGTCTCCAAGGCGCTCGGCAAGATCATCTGCATCTCCTCGGTCCATGAAATCATTCCGTGGGGTGGGCACGTGAATTACGCGGCTTCCAAGGGTGGCGTCATGCTGATGATGAAGAGCATGGCCCAGGAGCTCGGGCCAGAGAGGATTCGGGTCAACAGCGTGGCTCCGGGAGCCATTCGGACACCGATCAATACCGACGCCTGGGACACGCCCGAGGCCTACGAAAAGCTCCTGAAGCTCATCCCGCTCAAGCGCATCGGAGAACCCGAGGACTGTGCCCAGGTCGCCACGTGGCTTGCCTCGGATGAAGCGGACTACGTGCACGGCCTTTCGCTCTTCGTCGATGGCGGCATGACGCTCTATCCAGGCTTCGTCGATAACGGTTGAGCGATGTCTTTTCCCCAGCTCGACAAAGAGGTCCCGTGGCTTACGACCGAGCAGATGATCGAGGTCGATCGCTTGATGATCGAGGACTTCGAGATCGACCTGGTCCGGATGATGGAGAGCGCCGGACGCAACCTCGCTCGTGTTGCCACCGATCGCTTGCTCGATCGGAACCCGCACGGCCGGCGCGTGGTCGTGCTTGCAGGGACGGGGGGCAACGGAGGCGGTGCCCTCGTTTGCGCCCGACGCCTCGCCAACTGGGGCGCCGACGTCGAAGTGTATCTGACGAGCGGTGACGACGCCTCGTTCGGGCCGGTTCCCGCCCACCAGCTCAGCATCGTGAGGAATATGGGCATCGACGTTCCCGGTGACGCGGTTCGAGCCGAAGCCACCATGACCCTGGCGCTCCCCAAGGCGGGACTCGCGAAGCCGAACATCGAAACCTACGTGGGTGAGCTTTACCTGGCCGATATTTCGGTGCCACCGTCTCTATACAGCAGAATGGGGCTCGAGGTTCCCCCCATCTTCGGCGAGTCCGAGATTCTTCGCCTCCGCTAACGGAACAGCTCAAGACGCGCTTCAGACCAAACGACCGCGCAGATGGTCACCTACGCGCAGGGCGTTCGCGACGATGGTGAGCGTCGGGTTCACGGCTGCGCTCGAAACGAAGAAGCTACCATCGACTACGTAAAGATTGTCGACGTCATGCGTCTTGCACTGAAGGTCGAGGACGGAAGTTGCCGGGTCGGTTCCGAAGCGACACGTACCGACCTGATGCCCTAGGCTCTGAGTCGGCATCTTGGTGGCGAAGAAGCCCTCCCCATTGTCATGCACGTGGTCATTGGTGCCGTGCGGATTGAAGTAGGTGCCGGCCGGCGCTACGTGGCACCCGCATCCGATTTGCTCCAGGATCGACGTCCAGCGCCGGCAGAGCTCCTCGAACGCTTTGGTGTTGTTCTCGCGGTAGTCGACGATGATGCGCTCACCGTCGACGCGAACCCGGTTCTCTGCGCGGGGCAGATCTTCCGTCGTCAGCCACCAGTCGACGGCGTTCTCGGCAACCTGTCGGATGGACAGCGGCCGGTAACGCTCGTCTTGTCCCTCGAGGGCGGCGATGGTCGTTCTCCCCATTAGTTGGACGTTTCCGATGGGAAACGGGAAGTCGTCGTCGCCATAGTAGAAGTCGTTCACCGCCAATGTCTTCTGAAACGCAGTGGGATTCGGAGTGTCGGTCGAAACGCCCAGCATCGAACCCAGAACGTGCTTCATGAGATTGCGTCCGACCTGATCCGATGAATTCGCGAGGCCGTTCGGGTGATGGTCGCTCGCGGACCGCAAGAGGAGTGCCGCGGAGTTGACGGCTCCACAGGCCACGACGACGACGTCCCCCGAAAAGGTCACGGCCTCTCCGTCTCGGTTGGTGCCCACGACCTGCTCGACTCGCTGGCCAGTGGCATCCGTCTCGAGGCGTTCGACTTTGACTTCGGTCAAGAGGGTTACATTGGGACGGTCCATGACCGGCAGCACCCCCACGACCTCAGCGTCGGACTTGGCGTGCACGAGGCATGGAAAGCCGTCGCAGGTGTCGCAGCGAATGCAGCGGGACCGCGCTCGATTCTCTTCGTCGATCTGGATTCCCATCGGCGCGGGAAAGGGCTTGAGGCCGATCCTCTGTAGCTGTGCGAATACGTCGGCGATCCGGGGCTCATGGCTAATGGCGGGGTATGGATAGGACGACGATCGGGTCGGCTCGGTCGGGTCGTGGCCCGCCTCGCCGTGCACCTGGTACAGGCGCTCGGCTTCGGCGTAGTAAGGCTCGAAGTCCGAGTACGAAAGGGGCCAGGCCGGCGACGTCCCGTCGACGTGCTCCACGGCCTCGAAATCGCGCTCCCGCAGGCGAAACAGGGCCGCTCCGTATACCTTGGTGTTGCCTCCGACGTGATAGACGAAGCCAGGTCGGAGCTCGGCCCCGTTGGGATCGTACATCACCTCTTTCGAGTAGTAGTTGAACGAACCCCTGAAGGTCCAGTTGCCCTTTTCGCGAGGAAGAAACGGCCCTCGCTCGAGTACCAAGATCTTCTTGCCCGAGTCGGCCAAGCGATTGAGCAACGTACCGCCGCCTGCTCCGGTGCCAATGATGATGACGTCGTACGAATCAGCCATGAATCTTGTTCGCGTATTTGCTTGTGCCCGTCACGCAGATACGGCTGACCTCGACGCCAAAGGGGTGCTCAGGCAAGCAAGCTTATCAAGGGCCGAAGCCTATGAATCAGGTTGCGCATCCGGCGGGGTGTCCTCGGGGCCCCGGTGCATGAAAGTTATGACGGCGTAGCGCGTGCCCCGGACGACCGGGCGCACGGCGTGGGCTAGGCTGCACGAGAAGACGACGCCCGCGCCCGCAGGGGGCGAGTACAGGCTGCCGTTACCGTATTCGGGAAAGTACAGCTCCCCCCCGTCGTAGCGAGCGGAGTTGAGGTTCAGGGTGAGCGCGAACTGGCGGTGAGCGGTGTCGGGGGCGGTATTGTCTCGGTGGGCATGAAAATAGCCCTGCCCGTCTGCACCGTAGCGGACCAGCTTGAGGCGCTCGAAGTGGCTGGCCTGAAAGCAAAACGCCTTATGGACCTCGGGCAAGACGCGGCGGGCAATGCTCTGCACGACCTCCGTGTCGAGCGCCTCATCCTGGATGAAGACATCCTCTCGCCGTTTGTGCTCGGCGCGAACCTCGAGCCCGGCACCCGCGGCATCGCCGGTCGGCATGGGCGACTTCTCCGGTCCGAATTCATCGAAGCGCGCGATCAGCTGCTCACACAGCTCTGGGGATAGGATCCGAGGAACTTCGAGAACTGGCGCCCGACCCGACAGAGACCGGCCGTCCTGACGGGCTTCCTCGCTCAACGCGTCGACGGCTTCGACGAGCTCGTTGACGCTCCAGGGCACCAGGCCCCCTTCGAGGATCCGGAGGTCTCGGTCCGTGACCATGAGACCGACACGCTCTTCGCTGGGGAGCTGACCGAAGATCGCCTTACGAACTCGCCCTTCCTCGTCGGCCAGGACCTGGACCACGGATGGCCGAGACAAGGATTTCAGGTCTGGCCATGTCCCGAATGAATCCACGAGCACGATGTGCTGCAGGTCGTCATTGCTCTCGATCGAACGCGCGACGTTGGCCAGGGTCTCCGGGTGCGGTTCGAAGGCTTCCGACGTTGCCCAAAAGACGACCGGCCGGCCCACCGCGTACTCATAGAAGAGCAGCGTCTGCTCCTGAGTGTTGGGAAGGGCGAAGTTTGGAACTCGGTCACCCGAGAATAGGTTGGGAGATGCCGCGGTCGTCATGTCGAACTCGCTCGGACGGATGCCACCTGAAGTCAAAGGCGACGGAGACGGACGCAGGTAAGCCCGCGGGGAGCTGGCCCCGGGGGAGCCGAAACTCCCCCGGGCCAGCCGAAATCAGGAGCCGATGCGGCCCAGGAAGAACTTGCTGACCGCCACCAGCGACGGACGCGGCTGCTTCTTGACGCCACCGTCGATGGTGCTGTCCGGCCAGTAGCTGGACGGATTCTTCAGGGTCGGCAGACCAAACCGGGCAAAGGTCGCGCCCGGGTGCTGGATGTTCAGGAACCACGCGCGGTTGTCCGGCGTGAACTCGGCACCGCAGACCTCACAGTCCACCGGACCGGCCACGAACTGCCGCAGGAACCCGCGAGCCTTGCCCTCCGTCGGGACCGCGAAGCCACCGTTGTTGTCGCCTCGGGGCTGACTGCCGTCGGTGACGATCCAAAGATTGCCCCTATTATCGAAACCGATGTTGTCCGGAGAGCCGATGGGCGCCACCAGGTCCGGCCGGTTGAAGCCGCCAAAGTACGTGTCTTCTTGGCCCAGCGGCACGGTCCCCGGAAGCGACGTGAGGTAGTTGCCTACGGTCGAGCCCGGATCGCCACACAACAAGAAGATCTCCCAGGTGAAGGTCGTGGCGGCGTTGTCGTCCTTGTCCTCCGTAATCTCCATGACATGACCGAAGCGGTTCGGCCCTCGGGGGTTCGGCACCGTGGGGAACGTGCCGACCGTGCGCCCTTGGAAGTCACGCGAGCCGTTCGGATCCGTGTCCTGACGACGCGTGTTGTTGGTGAGAGCCACATAGACCTTCTTGGTCTTGGGATTGGCTTCCACATCCTCCGGGCGGTCCATGGGCGTCGCTCCGAGCAGGTCCGCTGCCTTGCGGGCCTTGATCAAGACCTCGGCCTGGTCGGCAAAACCGTTGCTTTTGGTGAGCGGGCCCTGGCCCCAGACGAGCGGCAGCCATTCACCCGTACCGTCATCGTTGACCTTAGCCGCGTACAGCGTTCCGTGGTCGAGTAGCTGCAGGTGCTTGTGCCGCGGCTCCCAGGGCCGGTACTTGTCGCGGGTCACGAACTTGAAGATGTACTCCATGCGCGCGTCGTCACCCGAATACACGACGCAGCGGTCGTCCTTGGCCAGGATCGTGGTCGCGCACTCGTGCTTGAACCGCCCGATGGCGGTCTTCTTCTTCGGCGTCGAATGCGGGTCGTACGGGTCGACCTCGACCACCCAGCCGAAGCGCAAGGCTTCTTTCGGCTCCAGGTCGACATCGAAGCGATCCTCACCGTACTCCCAGCCGCGGTTGGACTGTCCACCGGGCAGCGGCAGGCGGGCGTGCGCGTCGACGATGTTCATCTCTTCGGGGGTCGAGGCCCGCGCCTCGAACGCGCTGTAATTCCCGAAGTACTGGTCGACGTTCTCCTCGGCGCTCAAGTAGGACCCCCAGGGCGTCTGGCCACCGGCGCAGTTGTTCAAGGTTCCCAGAACCACCGTACCGGAAGGGTCCGCCGACGTCTTGAGCAGGTCGTTGCCGGCCGCGGGGCCCGTGAGCTCGATCGGGGTCTCCGCCGTGATCCGGCGGTTGAAGCGCGACCACTTGTTGTAGCCCCAGCGGCCGAAGCGCCGGCGCACACCGAACACCGAGATACCGTGGGCGGCGAGCTCGACCTTGATGAACTCGGGGTTGTTCTGCACGAAAGTGCGGATTCGCTCCTGTGTCTCAGCCGGAGTCTCGGGGCGAGTCTCGTTGGCATCGTCGTCGACCACGATCTCCTGACCGAAGAGCGGCCAATCGGGATACTTCATCTCCGGCTGGGTGTATTCGTGGTTGCAGCAGGCGATGCCGCGACCCGAGATCTTCGTGTTGCGAATGATCGGATAGAATTCGACGGCGTCACAGTTGTACCCGAACTGGTTCGCTTGCGCGTAGCCGGCACCCGGCTTCAGCAGCTCACCGGCCTCGATCTTGTCGGTATCCAGGTCGGGGACGCGCGGGTTGAGCGAATCGCCCCAGCGGATGACAACGTCATAGTAGTAGCCCCAAGGGAGCGTCAGCTGGTCGGCCGTCGAGCCAGAGATGGGCCCGAAGGTCAGGCTGTCCTTGTTCCCCTGGCCTTTGCCCTTGCCTCCGTAGCCGCGAGCCTCGGCGACGCCGGCAGCGCTGAGCACGGTGGCACCGGCCGCCCCGGCCGCACCCTTCATGAGAACGCGACGACCGAGTCGGCGCTTGAAGATGTCTTCATACGGTTCGCCCGCCGTCGGGCGGTTCTGAAGGGAGACGTCCGCCTGGTCGACCATCTCGTCCTGGTCCACCGGCGTAATCTCGAGGCTATCGTCTGTCACACCGGTCATGGTTCTTCCCCCAACTCACTTTCGGGGCCTCGGTGGCGCTCTCGGCGCCATCGAGGCGGTTCAGCTTTTTTGGATTCACGGGCTCAGCCCGCGACGAAAGCTCCGGTCTTGGCGTTACGTGGGAATGAACCGACCGAAACATGATCGACACTCCATCGCTTGTGGCGCGACTGAAGCGCTCGAGGTCGACCCTGTAATGCTGGAGGTGCCTTCTGCACGCGCGACGAAGGACGCACGCGCCTCATTTGAAACGACCTGCAAACGCTGCGGTGTTGCGAACGTCACAGGACTGCCTTCGCTTGGTTCGCATCGCGGAGCTGACAGCGTTCATCGTTCGCCGTCGCCGGGATCGGGACGCCCGTTCGCCTATCGACTAAGTGAACAGACCGCCGGTCCAGGATCCGCAACGGCAGAGTCTCGGGTGCGCTCGGCGGGCTCGACGTGCTACAGCGACCCACGATGTTTGGATTGGGTCCTTGGGAAATCGGCCTCATCGCGTGCGCCCTGCTGCTCGTCTTGGGACCAAAGCGCTTGCCCGAGCTGGCGAAGGGTCTCGGCAAGGGGCTGCGGGAGTTTCGACAGGCGAGCACGGAACTCGTCGAGGAAGACGACGCCGCGCCCCGGATGGCCGCGTCGACCACGCCGACCGGCGAACCGACGAACAAGTCGAGTTAACGCTCCGGCACCCGTCGCCCTCGAGCGGGCTCGTCTATCGGAAACCAGCAGGCCGTGACCGTCCGTGCTAGCCTGCGTCGAACGAACGATGCGGACCCTCGAGCTTCGTCCTCTCCAGTTCTTTCGGGCTTTTGCCCGAGTTCACGGGATCGACGCCCTCCCTTTCGGCGCCGTACCGCCCCAAAGATGGACGACGATGATCCATACCTGGCGGGTGGAGGGGCTGATCATCCGCACCGAAGAGGCGAAAGTACGGGTTCTGCTCGGACCGGCCAGCTTCGAGCACATCGTCGTGGCGGCCGAAGCGGCGGCAAAGCTTCGGAGCGACGAGATCGAAGATGTTCTCGACATCACCGAGAAGCTGGAGGCTCAGTCAGTGGGGGAAGCCGACACCGACAGCACGCCCCTGCCGGCGGCCAGCATGATGCGGCTCGTCGCCAACGCGCTGGCCATGTTCAACCGCCCCGACCTCGAGCCCCATCAGCTCCTCGGCATCGAGCCGCACGCCGGCGACGCGGAGGCCGATGAGGCCTATCGATCGATGGTCCACTCGTTTCGCCTGAAGACCCAGCACGACGATCCGGAGGTCCGGGAGCTCGCGGAAGAGCTGCACGAACGCCTGAAGGAGACGGTGGCCCTCTTCAAGGAGCCGGAGGTCTCCGAGATCACGGACTCACTGCTCAGCGGCGAAGAGCTCGATGCCACGGGCCAGTAGCGACGGTGTCTCAGGCCGCGGTCGCGGCTGGGAGCTGGCGCCTCGCCGAAAGCTCTTCGAACCAGTCCTCCAGCCGCTCGATGGCGGCGGCCCGACCGTTCTTCGCGTGCTCGCGGGTCGCGGCCACGTACCGCTCCCGGTTGTCGAGAAAGCTCCGAATGAGTGTCGCGTCGAGCGCATCGAATGACGTGGCCAGCCCGATACCCATCCGCTGTACCGCCGCCGCATTCATCCGCTGCTCGACCGTCCCTTCCGGCATCACCATCAGGGGCTTACCGAGGTACATCGCTTCGCCGACCAGCTGATTGCCGGCGGTGCTCAGGACGGCCTGACACGACGCGAGGTCCTCGAGGAAGCCGGAGCGATTGGGCTCGCTCAAGCAGATCCGACCCCGCTCGCCCCCGAGCCCCGGCCCGTACACCTTGACCGGGACACCGCAGGTTCCGAGCGCCTGCTCGATGCGCGGCGTCCACTGATGGATCCCCATGTTGAGGTAGGCGAGCAGGTGCGGTCCGAGTGACGGACGCAGCGCAGCGACGTCGTCTCCCACCATGGCCCCCACGACGCCCACGTCACCGGAGCTGGGATCCGCATCGTAAAAGCTCGACACCAAGACCTTTTCCGGTGCCCCCATCAGCGTGCGGTACAGCGTCCGGTCCAGGAGACTGGCCAGTCGGTCTCCGATGGGCATGGGGACCTTGCAGTAGATCATCACTCCGAAGTGGTCGAAACCGATGCGCGGGATGCCGAGAGCCAGGGCAGCACGATGCGTCCAGGCTTCGGCATCCGAGATCACCACGTCCGGAGCGAATCGTTTCAGCGTCGACGCGACGCGAGCGAACTGCGGGCCGCGGAAGAACAGGTCCCAGAGCTTCGGGACGTTTTGACGGAGCGTGTCGAGCTTCGAGATGCTGCCGGGCTTTCCGTAGGAGAACCCGAGAGTCGGGATCTCGTGCACGTCGAAGCGACCTTCGAGGGCCTCGTAAGCATCACCCCCGGCGAGAATGAGGACGTCGTGGTTCTCATGCAGATGGGTGAGGATCGAAGCCGCGCGCGTCGCGTGCCCTCGCGTGTATCCGTGGACCCCGTAGGCAATTCGCATATGTTCTCCTCTGGCCGCCGGGGTTGCCCCTCAGTGCGATGCCGAGGGGACTAAAAGGGAAAACCGAAGGCAACATGATGGTTGGACGGTAACAAACCGGTGTCGAACGCCGCCGCAGGCTGCTAAAGGGATGCGCCGTCGGGGCCAAGAGGCTCCGAGAAGGAGTCTCGCATGCCCGGTCCTGGTTCCTATCTCGTTGGATCCGAAGAGGAAAAAGAGATCCTCGAAGTCATCCGCTCCGGTCACCTGTACCGATACGGTGACCCGGAAGATCCTCGTTTTCGGCAGAAGGTCATGACCCTCGAGCGCGATTTCGCCCGGTTCGTCGGGGTCGAGCATGCCCTAGCCGTGAACTCGGGCACGGCGGCCCTGTGGATCTCCATGATGTCCATGGGGATCGGGGAAGGCGACGAGGTGATCGTCCCCGCCTACACCTACGTCGCCACGTATACCGCCGTCCTCTTCACTGGAGCCACACCCGTCTTGGCCGAGGTGGACGACAGCCTGAACCTGGATTCCGCAGATGTGGAAGCGAGGATCACGCCGAAGACAAAAGCGATCGTGCCCGTGCACATGCTGGGCAATCCGGTGCGCATGGAGCCGATCCTAGACCTCGCAGAACGACGTGGCCTGATCGTCATCGAGGACTGCGCTCAGGCTGCTGGCGCCCGCTACAAGGGGCGCTCGGTGGGGAGCTTCGGCAGCATGGGTGGGTTCTCACTCAACTTCTTCAAGACGTTCACCGCGGGCGACGGCGGTCTCATCGCTACCGATGATCCGGACCTGTACGAGAGAGCGTTCGGCTTTCACGACCAGGGCCACCGCCCGCTGCGCACGGGTGTGGAGGTCGGGCGTCGCGAGGTGATCGGAATGAACTTCCGAATCAATGAGCTGACCGGTGCGGTCGCCCTGGCGCAGCTCCGCAAGCTCGACGCCATCACGTCGACGTTGCGCGCCAAGAAGGCCAAGCTCAAAGCCATGCTGCAAGACCTTCGAGGCGTGAGCTTCCGCAGCATCGGCGATCCGGAGGGTGAGTGCGGAACGCTGCTTGTCCTGTATTTGGAGGATGAGGAGCGTACGCGGCGAGTCGCGGCGCGCCTGGGCACGAAGCCGCTTCAGGAGAGCGGCTGGCACGTTTACTCCAACATGGAGCACATTCAAAAAGCCTTGAAGGACCGAGGATTCGACATCAGCCTCGGCGCTTTTCCGCGCACCGATGACCTCCTGTCCCGAGCGATCAACCTCAGTGTTGGCGTGGTGGACGGTGGCCTCGGCTCAGGCTACGGAATCAACATCCGCTCGACGGACGACGAGATCGCCGCCGTCGGGCAGAGTGTCCGGGAAGCGGTAGTCAACGCTTGATTGAACCAGGCCTCAGGCCGTGGTGGCTACCTTTGGGTTCAGGATGATGCGGTTGCCTTGCCGCTTGAAGAGGTCGGGCGAGGTCTCCTTCCACTCGCGGAGACGGTACTGTATCTTGCGTACGCTGATCCCGAGCATCTTCGCGGCTTTCCCCGTGCTTCCGTTCGCCGCTTCCAGCGACCGTAGGATGGCGATCTTCTCGATCTCACCCAAAGTCGCGCCGGGGATGGTGAGTTCACCCAGACCTTGACTATTCTTGAGCCGACGAACCTCGTTGAGCACGTGCTGATGCTCCAACTCATGGCGCACGACCTGCAAGAGAGCTTGCGGAAGGACGGGTTCGACCAAGAAGCCCGAAGCTCCAAGCTCCATGGCTGCCGCCGCGTCCGCCATTTGGTGCGGGCCGACGACCGGCAAAATGATCAGATCGGGATCCACGACCCGGGCGGCCTCGATGACCGAGGTGCGTCGACCGGGCTCGGGGTCGAGGTCGGTGATGAGGACATCCGGCCCCCAGTCACGTATGCGCCGCTCGTACTGCGCACGGTCTCGCGTACTCTCCACGACAAAGCCATTTTCGACGAGCTGGGCCGTCCACGCCGCCGGTTGCGTGCGATGGGCCACCAAGATTCGCGTCCTGGCGTTCGAGTTCATGAACACACCCTCCTTGGGGGCCGCCGCCGTTCTCTGACCGATCGGCCGCCCCCACGAGCCGATCTGGTCGAATTTCTCTCGTCGCTCGGGGTCGGTCGTAGGCGCGAAAAGCTCACCACCTTTATCCGACCCAAGGGCGATGATTCCGCGATCCTAGACGTTCAATTCGACAAAGTCGACCGCGATAACAAATTCTGTCGCTTTTCTGGGCACAGAACTGCGAAGGATTTCATCATTGCGACGCCCTTCTGAACGCGGCTTCTTCGCTTTGACGCGTTCGGACCTCATGGCGCGTGGCGTCGAGCCCGGGCTCATCCGCCAAAAGTGCGGGGAGCTGCTCGCTCGAGGTGTCGATTTAGACGGTTCGAGGAACGTAAATGATTCGTCCTGGGGCGGATGTGCAGAGGTTCTCACACGTTCGCACGACGGCACGGTCAAGGCGCTGGTCGACTTCGGCCATGGCCGAAAGGTGGAGACGGTCATGATCCCCGGCGACGAACGCTCGACGGCCTGTATCTCGGTTCAGGTCGGCTGCCGTCGTGCCTGTCGCTTCTGTGCGACGGGCCGGATGGGTCTCCGCGCCAACCTCGAGAGCGGCGAGATCGTGGCGCAGGTGGCCGTTGCCGCGAGAATGGCCTACGCGGCGGGGGCGCCTCCCTTGCGCAACGTAGTCCTCATGGGGATGGGAGAGCCGCTCGACAACGCCCGCCGAGTGGGTCGAGCGCTCGACATCCTCACCGACGCCGGCGGATGGGCCATGGCCCCTCGGCACATCACGGTGAGCACGGTAGCCCCCTCGGCGCGCGCGATCGACCTCGTTCGGCGCTGGCCGTGCCAGCTGGCCTGGTCGCTTCACGCCGCGGACGATGCGCTCCGGCGCCGGCTCATCCCTACGGCACGAACCTCGGTCCACGCGCTGGCCGCAGCGTTTCTCGAGGTTGTTGCATCACGGAACAAGCGCCTGCTCGTAGAGCTGACCCTCCTCGACGGCGTCAACGATGACCTCGCGGCGGCTGACTCGGCCGCCAACCTGTTCCGCGGATCGGAGCGTCGCGTTCGTTTCAATCTCCTGCCCTGCAACCCGACGGATTCACCGTATCGACCGAGCCCGCCCCCGACGGTACGGGCGTTTGCGCTACGGCTCCGCGAGCGCGGCTATTTTGCCATGGTGCGGCGGCCGCGGGGCCAGGACCAAGCCGCAGCGTGCGGCCAGCTCGTGACACTCGTTCGCCGATGATCCACGGTCGGCGCGTGAAGCCGAAGGTCATCTTGCGCGATTGCTCCATTTACGATTCGGAGTACATCCGTCGCTTGGTGCGTGAAGCGCTCGAGACGCTCGACCTCCGCCCGTTCGGCCGCACTCTGGTCAAGCCAAACGCCGTCGCGTCGGGGAAGTTCTTCCCTCATGCCTTCACCCGGCCCGAGTTCTTGGAGGGCGTCCTGCTCGCTTTGCAGGATCGGAGCGATGGGGCCATGGAGTCGCTGACCCTGGGGGAGCGGTGCGGCATCACCATGCCCACCCGCTTTGCCTTCGATCAGGCCGGCTACTACGGACTCGCCCGGCGAGTCCCGGGTCTACGGTTTTCGCACTTCGAGGAGACGGTACAGGTCAAGATCCCGTTGGGACACGACGGCCGTCTGCGCGACGCAGTCTATACGCCTGAGCCGGTTGCCTCGGCGGACTTCTTCGTCAACTGCCCCAAGTTCAAAGCCCATCCCTGGACCACGGTCACCTTCAGCCAGAAGAACTACATCGGCATTCAGGATGACCGCCATCGACTGATCGACCACGACCATCTCCTCGATACCAAAGTCGCAGACCTGCAGTTCATCCTGCAGCCGCAGTTCATAGCCATCGATGCCATCACCGCCGGGGAGGGGCGGATGCTGACTCCCCTCCCCTACGAGCTGGGTTTGGTTGGGTTCGGGAACAACCAAGTCGCTTTCGACGCGGTCTGCTGCCACATCGTGGGGGTCGACCCGAAGACGGTCGAACACATTCGCCTCGCTCACGAGCGCGGCCTGGGACCGATCGATCTCGAGCACATCGACGTCATTGGCGACCTGCCGCTCGCCGCCGCGCGCGAGCGAGCTTCATCGTTTCGAACGGGGCTCATCCGGGTGGAAGACTATTTCGAGGGGACGAACATTCGCGCCTACGGGGGCGCGCCGCCCGGAGGGGAAAAGGACTACTGCTGGGGGGGATGCCCGGGAGCACTGGAGGAGGCCATCGAGATCCTGCGTCTCGTGGACAAAGGGACGAATACCAAGATCCCGCCGGTTCATCTGGTCTTCGGACGATACGAAGAGCCGCTGGACGTTCAACCGGGAGAGCGCGTCATCTTCATTGGAGACTGTGCCGAATACAGCGGCCCCATCGGCGACCAGCTCGTGAACATCCAGAGCCAGTACGTGGACCGGTCCAGGCTGGACCCCGAGTCCGCGACCGAGGAGGACATCTTCGTCAAGATGTGGAAGGTGGCTCGTCGCTTCCAGAAGGAGCGAAAGGCGCCGTTCCTCCGATTGGCGGGATGCCCGGTCAGCGTCGCCGAACAGGTTCTGGCACTCGTATACCTGGGAGGTCTCAACAACCCCTACTTCGAGCCGACGATCGCCGTCCCCTTCACGAGCGCCTACCTCTCCACACGTACCCGCCGCCTGCTGCACCGCGTGTTCGGCGCACCTTACCAAAGGCCCACGCCGGCATTGCGCGGCGCGGCGCGGACCGACCGCATGTTGGCGGCGAGCTCCCGCGACTGACCGAGGTCGAGACCGTCTCGGTCCCCCGCTTTTTACTGAAGGCCCCGGCTTCGGGCGTGCCTGAAGGGCCCCTCGGTGCTACATACCCTGTCCGATGCGACGGATCAGGCGGCTCGTGGTGCTGCTCGTCGCGTGCTCCGCACCCCCGCCCTCTTCCGTGGACTCGGACGCGAGGCTGCCCGACGCACCCGACGCGCGGTACGAAAGACCCGACCTTGGTCTGGCTGACGCGCAGGCCGTCCCTCCCCGCCCCGAGGCCGGCGTCGTCGACGCTGGGGTCCCGGATGCAGTCACCGTCGACGCTGGGCTCCCACCTCAGCTTCGAGTGACGGCGCGCTATGTCCCGAACAAGCCGCTGCAAGCTATGCTGCAGGTCGAGTCGAACGTTCCGGTTCGCCTCGAGGCGACGATAAACGGCCCCGGTGTGAGGGACCGCGTCGTGGAAACCTCCGTCTTCGCGATCGCATCCAGCCTGCCGATGCTCGCCCTCCGCGCCGACTCGACCTACCTCGTTGAGGTACGCGGCGTGACCGAGTACCGCGGCGTCGCTACTGCCTTCGAAGCCATCGATACCGGCAGCCAGGGCGACATTGGGCCGGCCGTTCGCGTCGCGACCAACACCCTCAGCGAGGCCGATGACGCTCTCCTCCTGTTCGGGGAGGACCGGAGTGGGGGGACGCAGTACTACGCGGTCGACCGCGAGGGCTACGTGGTTTGGTACTACGACGTCCCCGGACTGAACTCGCAGGCTCCCATCATCCGGTCGGAGGGCGAGGGTCGGCTCTCCGTGGTCTTCCAAAAGGAAGTGCGCCTGATCAATGGCTGGGGCGACACCCTGCGCACCTATTCCATTCCCGACGCGTATAAGATGCATCACGACGCGATCATCCTCCCCAACGACAACCTCCTCTTCCTCGCTTACGAAACTCGGACCATAGACATACCCCGCTTCGGTGGCCCCACGTCGGTCACCGGCGACGTGATCGTCGAGATCGAACCCAGCGGCCGCGTTCTCGCCGAGTACCCGTTGCTCGACCTACTCGACCCGACGCGTTTTCCCGGCTTCAATTCCCTGCTGATGGTTCGCGACGGCCTGGACTGGTCCCACTCCAACGCAGCTTGGTACGACCCGAGCGATAACACGTTCCTCGTCTCGGTTCGCAATCAGTCCTGGGTGGTGAAGATCAGCCGGTCGTCCGGGGAGCTGGTGTGGAGGCTCGGACGAGGTGGCGACTTTGCGCTTCGGGGCGGGGAGTGGTTCTTCAATCAGCATGCGCCCTCCCGAAGCCCGCAGGGTGGGGGCGCTCTCGTTCTCTACGACAATGGTAACGAGCGGCCGGAACCGGCATCGCGCGGCGTCCGCTACAGTCTCGATGAGCGAGAGATGACCGCGCGACAGACGTGGTCGTGGTGGACCCCTTTCTACACTTCGGCAGTGGGTGACATCGACGACCTGGCCGACGACGGTTTTCTCGTCGCGGCGGGCATTGCCGCGCCGCCAGCCGTGCCCACGGTCTTCGAGGTGACCGCGGATGGAGAAGAAGTCTGGTCCTTGGAAGCTCCGGGCCGCTTCATCTATCGAGCGGAGCGGATCCAGGCTTCCGAACTGTGGTAGCGCCGACCTCCAGCGATTCGATGGGTCCCGCGAGACGGATCACGAAGCGCAGGACCAGCGCGACCGCGACCGCGGACAGGCCAGCCACGAGGCCCCACCAGTAGCCTTCGGCACCGAGCCCCGCGCTCAGGCCTAGCGCCATGGCGACCGGTAGCCCGATGACCCAGTGTCCTACCATGTTGGCCCAAAACGAATAGGACGTGTCGCCCAGCCCGCGAAGGATGCCGCCACTGACGGCCTGGGCACCGTCGGAAACGCTGAAGACCGCGGCGATGAGGAGCAGTCGCGCCCCCATCTGTACGACCACCGGTTCATCGGGAGCGAAGAGACGCGCGATCGGCTCCCCGAACAGAGCGAACACGAGGCCTCCCGCCGACATGAGCGCGACGCTCCAGCCCAACGCCAAGAACGCCGAGCGCCGAGCCTCGCGAAGATTCTTGCGCCCGACGTGGTACCCCACGCGGGCCGTTGCCGCGATGGAGAGGCCCATCGCCATCATGAAGGTCAGCGCCGCCATGGTCAGCGCGATCTGGTGTCCGGCGAGTGCCTCGGGCCCTTCGCGACCCACGAGCACGGAGACCATCGCGAAAATCCCGACCTCGAGCGCGAACTGCGATCCGATCGGCGCTCCGATGCGGGCCAAGGACCGGAGGGCCGGCGGGTCTGGTCGATTCGACGGGTCTCCAAAACGGAACGCAGCTCCGTAGCTGACGCGCACGGCGGGTACTGCGACGGCAAGCATGACCAGCCAGCAGGTGCTCGTGGCGAGGCCCACGCCGACTGCGCCGAGACCGAAGCCCCACACCAGCACGACATCCAGGAAGAGGTTGGCCACGTTGGCTATGGCGACGGCCCACAGAATGGGCCGGGTCTTGCCCGACGCCGCAAGAAAGCTCCGATAGGACGTGAACAGGAGGGTGAACACGTGTCCCGGGAGACGTGCCCATACGTAGGCCGAGGCGAGAGCGGCCACCTCCGGATCGACGTCGCCCCAAGTAAAGAGGGCCAGCGGTAGCAGTGCCGCGAGTGACAGTGGAAGGCCGACGATCAACGACAGCCACACCGACTGCCGGAGCCACGCCAAGGCAGCGGATTCGTCGCCCCGCCCCCTGGCCTGAGAGACGAAGCTCTCCAGCCCCATGATCAAGCCGAGACCGAATCCGGCGATGACCATGACCACGTTGTTGCCGAGCCCGACGGCACCCAGATCCTCGGCCGAGACCCGGCCCACGATGAACGTGTCGACCACCCCCATCAAGACCTGCCCGGCTTGGGAGGCCATCAACGGGGCGGCGATGCGAAGCAGGATGGCGGACTCGGAGCGGGGCCCCGAAGCGCTCACTTCGCGATGAAGTTCAGGATCTTTCCCGGTTTGTAAATGACTCGGACCACGTTCTTACCGTCGAGATGCCGCTGAACCGAGGGTTCTGCTCGAGCCGCGGCTACGGCGGTGGCCTCGTCGGCATCGACGGCCACTCGGATCTCTCCCCGAACCTTGCCCATGACCTGCACGCCGATGGTGACCGCATCCTCCGCGACGTAGGCGGGGTCGGCCTTCGGCCACGGCACCCGCGTGATCCCGCCCGGGTTCGACAGCCCCTCTGCCCAGAGTTCTTCCGCCAAGTGCGGAGCAAACGGGGACAGGAGCTGGGCGAGGGGTTCCAGGACCGCGCGGCTGGTGGTGCCCGAAGAAGAGAGCTCCCGGGTGGCTACGTGTAGGGCGGAGATCGCCGTATTCAAGGCGAGCCGTTCGATATCGTCGTCGACCTTGGCGATCGCCTTGTGGAGTACGCGCAGCTCGTCCTCGGTCGGCGCGGTGTCGGTGACCTTCGGCCGGTCGTGCTCGTCGAAGTACAGACGCCAAACGCGCCGTAGGAAGTTGTACTGCGCTTCGATGCCCGAAGGAGACCAAGGCTTGTCCTGGTCTAGCGGACCGAGGAAGCCGATGTACACCCGCATGGCGTCGGCGCCGTACTGCTCGATGATCTCGTCCGGATTGACGACGTTCCCCTTCCGCTTCGACATTTTCTCGACGTGCCGTTCGAGCTCGATGTCGGTCCCCTTCTTGTAGAAGGCCCCGCCCCTTTCCTCGACGTCAGCAACGGGAACGATCCGCTCTTCGGGGTCGTAGTACGTGAAGGCCTGGATCATGCCCTGATGGCGCAACCGGCTGAAGGGCTCGGCGTCGCGGACCAGGTCCATGTCTTTCAGTGCTCGATTCCACATGCGGGCGTACAGGAGATGGCCTACGGTGTGCTCCGTTCCGCCTACGTACAGGTCGACGGGCATCCAATAGTCCGACTGCTCGCGGCTGCAGAACGCCTCCTCGTTGTGCGGGTCACAGTAGCGAAGGAAGTACCAGCTCGAGCCGGCGGAGCCGGGCATGGTGTCGGTTTCTCGCTGGAGACGCCGGCCGGTCTTCGGATCGTCGACTTCGACCCAAGTCCGGTCCCGGGATAGCGGAGAGTCGCCGGTTCCGGTGGGCGCGAAGTCGTCGACGATTGGCAGCTCCAGAGGAAGTTCATCGACCTCCAGCGTTCGCACGACCTCGCCTCCGTCCTTGAGCACGGGGATCGGCTCGCCCCAGTAGCGCTGCCGAGCGAAGATCCAGTCGCGAAGCTTGTAGTTGACGCGAGCCTTGCCCACGCCAGCCTCGACGAGAAAGTCGATCGTCCGACGAATGGCCTCACCATCCTTCGTCGGCGTGCCGTCCAGCGGACCGCTGTTGATCATGACGCCGTCGCCATCGTAAGCGCCGTCGTCCCCGGTGCGACCCGAGATCACGTCGATGATCGGCAGCTTCATCGCCTGCGCGAACTCCCAGTCTCTCTGGTCGTGCGCCGGCACGGCCATGATGGCCCCCGTGCCGTAGCCGTAGATCACGTAGTCGGCGATCCACACCGGGATCGACGCCCCGCTCGCGGGGTTGATCGCTCGAGCCCCGGTATCGACCCCAGTCTTCTCGCGCGTCGTTTGACGATCGATCTCGCTCATCTGCGCCGTCCGCGCCTGGTACGCCTCCACGGCTTGGCGCTCGGCGGGCTTCACGATCTCGTCGACGAGCGGATGCTCGGGCGCGAGGACCATGTAAGTGGCGCCCCAGATCGTGTCGGGGCGTGTCGTGAACACTTCGATGGACGCGTCGGACTCCTCGACGTCGAAACGGATCTCCGCACCATCGCTCCGTCCGATGCGTTCCCGCTGGCCGAGCTTCGTTTGTTCCGGCCAGTCGATCTCATCGAGCCCTTCCAGCAGCTGGTCGGCGTAGTCGGTCATGCGGATCATCCACTGCCGCATTCGGCGACGCTCGACGGGATGGCCCCCGCGCTCCGATCTCCCATCGATCACTTCGTCGTTGGCCAGCACGGTCCCGAGCGCAGGACACCAGTTCACGAACGTGTGCGCTTGATAGGCGAGGCCTCGCTCCACCAGCCGGGTGAAGATCCACTGGGTCCACTTGTAAAAGTGAGGGTCGGCGGTGCTGACTTCCCGACTCCAGTCGTAGGAGAAGCCGCAGCTTTTCAGCTGGCGTCGAAAGTTCTCGATCGCCTCGGCGGTGGAGACCTGCGGTGGCGTCCCATCTTCGATGGCTCGCTGCTCGGCGGGCAGCCCAAAGGCGTCGTAGCCCATGGGGTGGAGGACGTTATAGCCCTGCGCCCAGCGCTTCCGGCAGACGACGTCGGCCCCGATGTAGCTCTGGGGATGTCCGACGTGGAGCCCCTTGCCCGAGGGATACGGAAACATGTCGAGCGCGTAGAACTTGGGGAGCGAGTGGTCGTCGCTCGCCTGGAAAGTCGCGTGCTCGTCCCAGTAGCGCTGCCATCGCGGCTCGATGCGCTTCGGATCGTAGGGCATGCCGTGCTCCTTGCGGACGAATACGGGTTCGTCAATCGGCGAAGGGGTCGGACAGCTCGATGTCTTCGCCTCGGCCGGGTCCCACGGAAACCAGGCAGACGTCGACGTCGAGTTCCTTCGAGACTCGCTCGACGTACGCCCTCGCGGCGGCGGGCAACGAGTCGTATCGGTCGGCCTCGCCCAGCGCCGCGAATCCCGGCAGGTCCTCGTAGACCGGCCGCACCCGCTCGAGGGCTTCGCAGGTCCGAGGAAAGTCGTCCACTCGCTCTCCGTCGAGTTCGTAACCGATGCAAATGCGGATCGGATCCAGGCCTGCCAAGACGTCGAGCTTCGTGAGCACCAGTTTCTCGATACCGGCTACCCGCACGGCGTAGCGGAGGGCGACGAGGTCGAGCCAGCCACAGCGACGGGGCCGCCCGGTCGTGGCCCCGAACTCGCTGCCCGCTTTGCGGAGCTCATCGCCCGACCGATCCTTGAGTTCGGTGGGAAACGGACCGCTGCCGACGCGCGTGGTGTACGCCTTGGAGATCCCCACGACGTGGCCCACTCGACGGGGCCCGAGACCGGAACCGGTCGCGGCATTGCCCGCGACCGTATTCGAAGACGTCACGTAGGGGTAAGTTCCATGGTCCACATCCAGCAGGACCCCCTGGGCGCCTTCGAACAGCAGGCGATGGCCTTCGGCGTGGGCATCCTCAAGGCGCTGGCCGACCTCACCCACGAACGCGGCGAGGCGCTCGCCCAGCCTAGCGTAGTCGGCGATCATGGCGTCGATTTCGCGGCCGGGGATCGGATCGCTGCCCAGATGGTCGAGCACGGCGTTCAACTCCGGGACCCGCGCACGGATCTTTGCGTCGAGCCGGTCGGGCTCGCCGAGGTCGGCCACGCGGATCCCTCGGCGTGCCACTTTGTCTTCGTAGGCGGGACCGATCCCCCGACCCGTCGTGCCGATCGCATCCCTGCGCTCCCGCGCCGCGTCCAGCCGGCGGTGATACGGGAGAATGACGTGGGCGTTCGGACTGACGACGAGTCGTCCTTGGATGGTCAGGCCGCGAGCCTCGAGCGCTTCGACTTCTTCCAAAAGCACGACGGGGTCGACCACGACGCCGGGCCCGATCGCGCATCTCGTGCTGGGACTGAGGATCCCGCTTGGGATCAGGTGGAGGACGGTTTTTTCTCCGTCGACGACCAGGGTGTGGCCGGCGTTGTTGCCGCCTTGGTACCGAATCACCCAGTCCGCTCGCGCCGCGTATCGATCGACGACCTTCCCCTTGCCTTCGTCGCCCCATTGGGCGCCGACGACGACCACGTTTGGCATGTCTTTGGGAGCCTAGCGTGCTCGCTGGGCTTCCGCTACCGAACCGTGGTCCACCGCCGGGGAGGCCTCGGCCAGCAGATGCGCGGAGGCGACCACGACGACCGTCAAGAGGCCCGGAGCCCACAGGAGCCAGGGCGACCCGAGGATGTACTCCAGGCCGCGCGAGAGGAGCCCTCCGAGCGACGGCGTCGGCGGCTGAATGCCGAGCCCCAAGAACGAAAGGCCGGTCTCCATCAGGACGATGTCGCCGAAATCCAGCGCCATGGTCACGCCGATGGCCGGCAGCATGTGTGGGAGGACGTGCCGCACGGCGACGGTTCCCGGCGGGAGTCCAGCGGCCCGCGCGGCTTCCACGAAGGGCGCTCGCCGCAGGCGCAGCCCATCGGCTCGCACCACGCGGGCCATGGTGACCCACGAGAGCAGCACGAAGGCGAGCACCAGACGACCGACCTGTCCCCCAAACCCCGCCGTCGCCGCGGTCGAGGGGACCGCAACCGCGGCGAAGACCAGCAGCAAGGGGAGCTTGGGTATGGCGAGCACGACCTCCGACGCTCGCTGGATGCCGGCATCGAGCCAGCCCCCGCCGAACGCGGCGAGCAAGCCCAGGGCGATGCCGAAGACGGCCGTGCCGAACGTGGCGAGTACGGCGAAGCCCAGGCTGACGCGGAGGCCGACCAGCGTTCGTGCGAGCGCGTCGCGGCCGAGCTCGTCCGTCCCCAGGAAGTGGTCCCAAGACGGGCCCTCCAAGATTCGGTCCACGTTGGGGGACGCTGAACCCAAGAGGGAGGGTCCGACGACCGCGACGGCGGCGGCTACGCCCAGCCCCGCCAGGCCCCACCAGCGGGTTGACGTCATGCGGCGCCCTGCGGCTCGAGGCGGCGGTAGATGAGGTCGGCGCCGAACGAAGCGAGGAAGGTGAAACCGGCGTACAGGAGGAACGCCGTCGCTGCGGCTTCGATGTCGCCAGCGCGAATGGACGCGAGAATCAGCGCGCCCATCCCGGGATACGAAAAGACGCTTTCGACCAGCACGGAGCCGGAAAAAACGACGGGGATCGACTGCGATACGATAGCGACGAAGGGGATCAGCGAACCGTAGAGCACATATCGCGTGAGCACCCACCGTTGTCGAACCCCGCGAGCGCGAGCCGCGAGGACGTGCTCGGACCGCAGCGCATGGATGACTTCACCGCGCACGTACCGAGACCAGCGAACGGTGTAGAACGTTACCAAGACTACCGTCGCGAGCGCCCACTTACCGGTCGCCGTGAGACGAACCGCCCCGAGGGCGAGCACGCTGGTCGCCATCCACAGAAGGATCAGCGCGGCCCAATGTTTGGGCACACCGAGGGCGATGAGGACTCCACCGTTCGTCACCCGCGCCAGGAGCGAGTCGGGCCACCGCGCCACCCCGAACCCGATCAGGACCGACAAGACCATGGAGGCGAGCAGCGCGGGCCCGAGCAAGAGGAGACTCGCCATCAAGCGCCGAGTGAGGATCGGCGCCAGAGGAACACCGTACGCTCGCGAAGATCCGAGGTCGCCTCGGAGCAGGCCTCGTCGCCCGTCCGGGCAGCCATCACCGCCCCACATCCAGCATGCCCAACCCTCGACCGGGCCGACCCGCGAGGTCCGGATCTCGGGCGCGCCGGCGGTCGGGTCTTCTCGACTGCTCGGGGGCATGGCGCGGAGCAGCCCGTATATGACGACGGACAGCGCGACCCACAGCGCGCCGATCGCCACGAGTCGGCGAACCACGTTCATTTCGCTCCGGTCCCGCTCGCGCTGCGAGCTACTCCTCTCCTGCGCTTGCGCCGCCGCCGGTGGCACCGGCCTCGATGACGACGGTCTCCAGGCGAAGCGGCTCGGAATTCGGTTCGGAAGGTCGCGTCCACAAGACCGACAGGCCTGCGACGACCACGCTCAAGCCAGCCACGGTCGCCCAGATCAGTCGACGTCGGCGCCCGGAAGAGCGCGTCGGCTGCGTGCGCACCAGAACCGAGCGCCCCCGGAGGTCGCTGGCCGGCGCCCGAGGGGCGGGCCGCGGCGTGCCGGCTGCCACGAAGGCTCTCAGCGCTTCGTCTTCCGCGGCGAGCACCGCCATCTCGTGCTCTCGCTCGATGCGGAACGCCGTGGCCAGGTAATCGGCCCAGGCACGTTCGCCGTGGAAGCGCTGAGCCTCGAGGTAGGACTCCAGGGCATCGGCGAGCGCCGCTCCGTCGGGGTAGCGAAGGTCGCGGTTCTTGCTGAGGCACCGGGCCAGAATCTGGTCGACGTCGATGGAAACGCCGTCGCGGAGCGTCGACGGCAGCGGTAGGCGGAGCGTCTGTACCTGCTCCATGGTCTCGACGGGCCCCCCACGCCGAAACGCCGCGCGACCGGTCAACAGCTCGTACATCACGACACCCAGAGAGAAGACGTCGCTCCGACTGTCGACCTCCTCACCCGAGGCCTGTTCCGGCGACATGTATGCGTACTTGCCTCGAAGCTCCCCCGGACGCGTCAGCGGTCGCGCACCGCTTTGAACCTTGGCGACGCCGAAGTCGAGCACCTTCACCACGCCGTCCCAACCGACCCGCAGATTGCCCGGGCTCACGTCGCGATGCACGATTCCAAGGGGATCGTCCTTGGGTCCTCGCAGCCGGTGCGCGTAGCCCAGGCCGCGGGCGGCCTGAGCGCCGAGCGACAGAACCAGCTCGACCGGAAGGCGGTCTCGCGCACGCCGAACCAGGCTCTCGGCGTCCCGACCCGCGACGTACTGAAGCACGATGTAGGGCCGGCTCGACGGGGCGCCAGCCTCTACAAACTCGACGATGTTCGGATGGCGCAGGTGCTCGGCGAGCCTCCGCTCTCGCGCGAACAGCTCGCGGCGAACCTCGACGTGGTCGGAACCGGTTCGCATGAGCTTCAGAACGACCCACCCGGCGTCCGAGCGGCCGAGCGCCTTGCCGCGATACAGGTCCGCCATACCGCCCCGAGCGAGGGCGCGGGTGATGCCGTAGCTGCCGAGCCGGACGACCTGTCCGGCCACGACCAGCGGGCGCTCCTGGGCTTCAGCCTTCATCGTCGTCCGACCACCTCCAGGTCTCGGCATTCCAGCTCACCGGCGTTTGGGTCCCCGTTGGCGCGAACCCGTGGAGGTCGAGCGGCTGAACGGAGAGCGACTGGCGGTGGAGCAACGGGATCGCGGGGAGAACCTCCAGGAAGCGAGTTTCGACGCGCCTCATGGAGCGCGTCCAGATTTCCGTCGTCGTGGCCGTGCTGGAGGCGGACAGCGCCGCGTCGAGGGCTGCATCGGACCAGCCGCCGTAGTTCTGGCGGCCATCGGTGGCAAAAACGGACCGGCCGTCCCAGTCGGGCCGGATCCGCCAGCCGTACAGCGCGAGCGGGGGCCCCTGGCCTTCTCGAAGCCGCTGGTTCATCAATCCGAAGTGGACCGCCTGAATCCGCAGCTCGATTCCGAGCTCCCCCGCTTGGTCGACCAGGAGAGCGGCGAGGTCGGCCCCGGCCTGGCTACCGGCGGTGATCTGTAGGGTCAGCGGTCCGTATTGCTGGGCCCGCTCGGCGCAGCGCTGTCGGTCGTTCGCTGAGGGAGCCGGAGGCGATCGGTGGGTGGTGTTCGCCGGATGGGTGTTGGGCAGCACGCCGTAGGCGGGCCGCGCTCCGCCGCGGGCATACACCTTGGCCAGGGCGGCTCGGTCGAGCCCTCGATACAGGACCCGGCGGCAGGCGATGTCGCCGGTCACCGGATGGTCCGCCCGCAAGAGAAGGTGAACCCATAGACCACCGTCGCGCAGGTGAATTCGGTGACTGTCGGCCAGGCGAGTCTGCAGCAAGTTGGCTTTCGCCGGTCCGAGCCCACCGGCCTCGCCGACGGCATCCACCTCGCCGCTGACGAGACCGACGACCAGGGCGTCCTCGCTGGCGTAGAAGCGCACGCGGACGCGGGGAATGACGGGGCCGGGACCTGGCCAGTACGGATTCGGCTCGAGCACAAGCTCCACACCGGGCGTCCATCGCTCGACTCGGTACGGACCGTTTCCGACCGGAGTCTTGTCGCGCACCGAAGTGGATGAAGCCACGGTGTGGACGCCGGGGCTCGTGGCTTGAAGCGTCGGTGCCGGCCATCGAGCGACGAAGCGATCCGGCCCGTCCGACTCCAGGCTCAGGACTTGTCGGGCCAGGCGCGCATTCACAAGCTCGGCGGTCGCACCGCGCTCGAACCGCCACGTTCGCACGACGTCATCAGCCGTGACCGGACGCCCATCGGACCAGAACGTCGGTTTCAACTCCCATCGGACCTCGGTCACCGTGCCCGAGTCTACGAGCGCCGGAATCCGCGCCGCTCGGTCCGGCTGCACCCGTCCACGGTCATCAAAGCGGAGAAGGCCTCGATGGACGAACCCGAGAAGCTCTCGGGCACCGGAGGTCTGAACCTGCTTGGGGTCGAGGTTCGCGGGCTCGGCGGTCGTTCCCCAAATGAGAACACGGGGTGCGTCGGACGGGCGCTCCGCACACACGCATCCCCCGGTCGCGGGCAGGACCAGCATCAGCGTCAGCCAGGGACTCGGGCGCGGGATTGATCGGCGCACATCTCCATGATAACCCGCATTCCTCGAGGCGCACGGGTTCCCAGATCGCGCCGAGCGGGCTCCATGACGAAGACGATCCTTGCCGTCGATGACTCCCAGACCCTGCGGCGAGCGCTCGAGCTCACGTTCCAGAATACGGACTTCGACCTCGTAGCCGTGGACCGCGCCGAGGAGGCGTTGGCGCAGTTCGACACGACCAACCCCGCGCTCGTGCTCGTGGACGCCGGACTCCCTGATGGCGCCGGCTACCGTCTGGCGGCCGACATTCGGGCTCGGGGAGACGGGATTCCTATTGTTCTCCTGACGAGTCATTTCAGCGCCTTCGATGCGGCCCGGGCCTCGAGCTCGGGGGTGTCGGCCCACATCGACAAGCCCTTCGATACCCAGGGTTTGATCGACTTGGCCGAGGCCCAGCTCGATGCTCCCCCGGCTCCGCCCCCCGAAGCCAGCATCGAGGTTTCGATGCCGGTGGTTTCAGCGTCCGTGGAGGTCGAGGCGCTGCCTTCCGCGGATCTCGATGAGATCGAAGACATCGACATCGAGGACGTTCCCGACGAAGCGATGGTCCCGCTCGACGACGAACAGGTCGAAATCGCGGTCGAACCGGCCGAGGTCCCGACGCCGACGTCCGATCCATGGGCGGTCGCGGCTCCCCCCCCGCCCGAGCCCTCGGCCGAGCCCGAACTCCCGGCGCGGGCCCTGAAGACGGCGGCTTCGTCCCTGTCTTCAGAGGCCATCTCCGCCGAGCCCCGACTCGACGGCCTACCCCGAGAGGAGCTGCGCGCCCTCGCCCGCGAGGTCTTGGAGCGTATCGCGTGGGAGGTTGTCCCGGACCTCGCCGAGACGATCATCAAAGAGGAACTCACTCGTCTGACCCAGGACTGACGCCCTGCGGGTCGGATCTCCTGGCCAGAACCCGCTGGTAGACGTGCCGTCGAGAAGCGCCGGTTTCCGCGGCCACCTGCTCGGCGACCCGCCGGGGCGAATGGCCCTGACGGAGGAGCTCGGCGATCCGCTCGTCCACGTCCGCGTCCGGGGTCACGGCGGCTTCCGGGGGAGAGACGAGCAGGACGACCTCCCCTTTCGGTGCCTCCGAAAAGCGGTCGACGAGGTCGGATAGCGTTCCGCGCTCGAGCGATTCGTGGCGCTTGGTCAGCTCGCGAGCCACGACCGCCATCCGGTCCGGAAAACGCGCCGCGAGTTCTTTCAGCGTTCCGGGCAGTCGGGTCGCCGACTCATAGAGCACCGCAGTCGCGGGGACGGTCCGGAGCATCGCCAAGGCTTCGCGGCGGGCCCGACCGGAGCGAGCGATGAAGCCGAGGAAGAGGCATGGCTCACCCGGAAACCCACTGACGCTCAGGGCGGTGGCCAGCGCCGAGGGGCCTGGAATCGGGTGCACCGGCAGCTCTCGGTCGAGGCAAGCGGCGACCAGCCGACGACCCGGATCGCTGATGGTGGGCGTCCCGGCATCGCTGACCAGCGCGACGTGGGCCCCGCCCGCCACGCGTTCCAGCCAACGCTCGATGCCGTCCCGCTCGACGTGAGCGTCGAACCGCTCCACGGGCGTCTCGATCCTTCGACTCGCGAGGAGCTTCCGGGTAACCCGAGTATCCTCGCACGCCACGACATCCGCTTCACGCAACGTCAGCTCGGCCCGGGGCGACAGGTCGTCAAGATTCCCGATCGGAGTGGCGACGACGTAGAGCGGCACGCCCTTCAGCACTGGGCGCGAAAAGCGTCACGTATCAAGCGAATCTCTCGGTCGTTGCCTCGACCCACCACGGCGATGACGTCGAAACGAACGGGCGGAACTCGACGGAAGTTCTTGGCCAGATAGCATCGAGCGGCCACCACCAGACGATGTTGCTTCTTGGCGTCCACCGTCTCTTCGGGGCGACCGTGCCGCTCCGATGCCCGAGATCGCACCTCGACGAAGCAGAGCGTGGTGCCGTCCCAGGCGATGCGGTCGATCTCGAAGGGTCCGGATCGCACGTTGCGATCGACGACGACGTATCCGGCCTGGTGTAGATGGTCTTCGGCCGCCTCTTCTTCGTCGAGACCCAGACGGCGGGTGTTGGGCGAACGGGCCATCGGTGGCAAATCCTGCAGGTCTCGTGCCGGCGTGAGGTAACGTGCACCGCGGATGGCTCGTCGACCCACGATCGCGATCACCGTCGATACCGGGGAGCAGCCTCGGCGCGAGGTAGTCTTCCCGGCGCACGTTCTGAAGCAGGCCTACTCGGACGCGGTCCTCGACGCCGGAGGAGAGCCGATCCTCGCCGTACCGGGCTCGGATCCGACCAACCTGCTTTCGATCGCCGAGGGGTTCGTCATCTCGGGTGGCGCCTTCGATCTTCACCCTGAGCTGAGCGGCGCGGATCCGGATGGTCGGATCGATACGCCTCAACCCGAACGTACCGCATTCGAGTACGCCGTCCTCGACCAGGCCGACGCTCACGGTCGTCCGGTGCTCGGAATCTGCGGCGGCATGCAGCTGATCGTGGCCCGCGCCGGGGGCTCGCTTTGGGGCGATCTTCGGAGCGCGCGTCCGACATTCGGCGAGCACGAGCAGCCGACCTCACCGGCCGAGGCCTTCCACGGCCTGCGACTCGAAGCATGGCTCGCTCGCGAGCTCGGGCGCGACCGCACCGCAGTCAACTCGACCCACCATCAAGGCGTTCGCGCCCTGCCCCCCTCCCTCCGTCCCCTGGCCTGGGCGGACGACGGCCTCGTGGAGGCGGTCGACGACCACGGCGAGCTCGTCGTCGGGGTGCAGTGGCATCCAGAGCTCCTGAACGACGACCTCAGTCGTGTTCTGTACGAACACCTAATTCGTCGGGCGGGCACGGAAACCTGATCGTACCCGCGTGGTCGGTTCGCAGGATGCGGATCCCGCGTCGCCGGAGACGCCAGAGCACATCGGTCGACGGTAGGCCGTGCGGGTTCGGACCGATGGAGACGACCGCGACCTGCGGAGCGACGGCCTCGAGGAACGCGTTCGACGAGGAAGAGCGGCTGCCGTGGTGGGGGACCTTGAGGATCTCCGTCCCGAGGTCGGTGCCCCACCGTGCGACGAGAGCGGCCTCTCCCTGACGTTCGACGTCGCCAGCGAAGAGTATGCGATATCGACCGAGGTGGACGCGCAGGACGAGGCTCGCGTCGTTGTCCGAGAGGGTCGATCGAGGCCCGAAGGGCCCCAGAACCTCGACCTTCACGTCGCGCATCTCGAGCGGCTCCCAGTCCTCTGGCGCCAATACCACCCGACCGACGTCGAATCGTTCGAGCAGAGCCGGCAGCCCCCCATCGTGATCGTCGTCGGGGTGGGTGATCACGACCCCCTCGAGGCGCCCGAGCCCAAGGCGCAAGAGCTCCGGCACCACCACCCGTCGAAAGGCGCGATCGGTCCCGGTATCGATCAGCATTCCGCGACCGTCATCATCGACGACCACGGCGGCATCGCCGTGACCCACTGATAGGAAGACGACCTGCGGGCCCGGCCGAGCCTGGACCCCTGCGAGTAGACAGACGGCGGCCACGCCGATCGCGACCCATCGGGTGTTTCTCGGCGCATGCCAGCCGAGGCCCGCCGCGGCCACGACGCCGAACGCAGGGAGGCTACGGTGGGCGCCCATGACCCATTCTCCGGGCACCGCCGCCCCCCACGCGGCGATGAGACACACACCTTCCGCGGCCCAGCTCGACGCGGCGAGGACGGCTGCGCCGAGGGAAGGACAGACGAGGCCCAGGGCGGCTCCGGCCAAGGCCATCGGGACCACCACGAAGCAGGTCCAGGGCACGGCCACGAGATTCGTGACGACCCCGATCCAGGCGATGCGCCCGAAGGCATCGAGCGCGACGGGAGCGGTGCCGACAATTGCAGCGGCGCTGGCTCGAGCACCTCGCAGCCACCAGCGACGTGTCTGCCGAGCTCCCGCGAAGACCAGCAGGCCGAGGACGGCCGAGACGGAGAGTCGAAATCCGAGGTCGTCGATCCAGGCTGGCCGGACGGCGAGGAGCGCGAAGAGGGCCCCCCCCACCGTGCTCCAGGCCGTCATCCGGCGGGACGCCAGGCTCGCGAACGCGATTACGCCGATGAACGCGGCCGCCCTCACCGCGGAAACCGGCAGACCCACCAAGCCGGCGAAGGCGGCGGCGCCCACGAAGGCCCCGACGGCCTGGGGTCGGTGGGTCCCCCATCGCGCCAGCCAGCGGTATCGCCGTCGTACGCCCCAGCCGACGACCCATCCGGCGGCGCCGCCGAGCAACCCGAGATGTAGCCCGCTGATCGCGACGAGGTGCGCCAGCCCGGCTCGCGCGAGGTCGTCGCGGAGCGCCCCGTCGAATTCGCCCCGGTCTCCGAGGATCATAGCGCGGACGACGGCTCGGCCCTTCCCGGCCGGCACGCCCTCGATGATCCGGTGAAGTGCGTCGCGGACGGGCCGGCGCGGCGGCGGACGGCAGCTGAGGGTGACGGCCAGCTGAGCTTGCCCCGAGCGCGCCGCTTGATCCCGGACCGGCCGCCACCGAGCGATTCCGCGAAGCGTACTCCCGGGTAGGAGGCAGCCCTCCGGGACATCGTCCAGACGGACGCTTCGCGCGGTCGCGGATCGGACTCGACCCGTGGGCCAAGAAGCGATCGAGCTGCCTCGCAGCCACACGCGTGAGGGGCCGAGCCTTCGGTGTACGGTGCCAGCAACCCGGACCCATCCCTCCGAGGGTGGGACCGGAGGCGCCCGCAGGGCACCGGCGAAAAGGAAGGCCAACGCCACCACGAAGGCCGAAAGGCCAGGCCGACCCCGGCCCCAAACGAGGGTGAAAGCCGCCCCGACCAGGCCAGGACCGCCGATGGCCGTGATGCCGACGCTCGGGCCGAGCGCGAGACCTGCGGCGTACAGCGTCGCTGCCCAAAGGAGGGGGGGCATGGCTACGGACGTGTCCGTCGCGCGGCCGAGCGTTCACGAAAGGCGTTTCGTTGACCGTTCTGCGGCCCGATTGATACCTCCCGCGTCCTGTGCGCTCGTTTCCACTGCTCGTCGCTGGTTTCCTCATCGGTCTCGGTTGCTCGTCCAAGAAGACGCCCGACCCCAAGCCAACCGCCCCCGAGAAGGCTGCATCGAGGCCCGCCGACCCGACGGGTCCGGTCGCGACGGTGAATGGTAAGCCGGTTTCGAGGGAGCGGCTCGAGCGCGAGCTGGCGCAATCGCGGGCCCGGTACGAGCTTACGCGAAAGGAGGTGCAGCCCGCGATGATGGCCAATCTCCGGCGTACCCTCGTCCGGCGTCTCGTGGAGGCCGAGGTCCTCCGTCAAAAGGCGGACGAGCTCGGCCTGGCACCGAGCCCCGAGGAGCAGGAGATGCTCTGGCGCGAGTACCGGAAACGCCTCGGCACCGAAGAAGCCTTCCAGAGTTTCCTCGAGCGTTCCGGCACGACAGAGGCCGACCTACGAGCCCGCTTCGAAGATAATCTGATCCGGGAGCGGGTGAATCGGCACGTAACGTCGACCATCGCCTTCTCCGATGAGGAGCTTCAGACCTATTACGAGGAACACATCGACCGCTTTCGTCATCCCGACGCCGTCCACCTGCGGCAGATCGTGGTCGAGGTCCCGAAAGCCAGTCCCCCGGACTACCGAGAGGTTCAGCGGGACAAGGCCCGCAAGACCCTCGAGCGCCTACGAAACGGCGCCGACTTTGCCGTCGTAGCCGGTGCCGTCAGCGATGGCCCCGGTCGGGACCGCGGCGGCGACCTCGGTTTCGCCGAACGTTCGCGTCTGCTGCCCGAGGTGGCGGCGGTCGCGTTCCGTCTCAAGCCCGGACAACTCTCCGACGTGATCGAAACGAAGTTCGGATTCACGATCATCCAAGTGCTCGAGGTCCGACCCGCACACACGGAGTCCTTCGCCCAGGCACGGCCGGCGATCGAGCGCCGGCTCGTGGCTCAGCGACGGCGAAAGAAGGTCCACGAAGCGCTCGAGACGTGGAAGTCGGAGATGGACATCGAGCTCTTCGAGGACACCCAGCTATTCACCCCCGGCTACATCAAGCCGTCCAAGCATCCCGAGGGCATCATCGTGCCCGATGGCTTCAGGCGCCGCGTGGGCGAGCCCGAGCCGATCCAGGAACGTACCGTCCAGCCGCCGGCGGATGAGTCCGGGGAGCGAGAGCGCTAGCCGTCGCTCGGGGCTCAGGTCCAGGACTGATCGTCGCCCAGCTCTCGCATGAACTCTTCTTTGGTAATGAGACCTTTGCGGCTGAGGACTCGGAGCATGGCCCAAAAACGCTTCTCCAGGCGGAGGACCGCGGCGGCATCGACGGTCTGGCCCGACCCATCCACCAGGGCGCCGAGCGCCGGCCCGAGGTCGGAGTTCGCTCCGCCACCGGGAAGGTCGCTAGAAGCCGGTCGGCCT
>CAYYOT010000015.1:0-75369 GCA_964473255.1 uncultured Myxococcales bacterium
GACGTCGAAGAGAATTCCGCTCAGTCCCGGCGGGGAGGCTCCGATGCGGGTCGCGGCTCGGGCGCCGGGGGAGCCTCGGCCGGCGGAGCATCTTCGGGTGGATGTGTGGTGGCCGGAGCGTAGGCGCGGCTCGCGTCGCCAGCGAGCAGACTATCGAGCAGCTCTTCGTTCATCCCCGTGAGGTCATAGTAGGCCTCGCGGTAGCGAGCCTCGGTGTCGGTGATCAGGTCCCATCGCTCGCCGGCGGACGCCTCGCTCGCCACGAGCGCCCGCATTTCCCTCTTGAACTCGGCGTTGAACTCGTCGAGCAGCGCCTCGCCCACCGCTCGCTCGTGGTCTTCGAGGGTGCGCCCGACGAGCTCTTCGACATCGTCCCAGCGCTGGCTCTCTTGGGCCATGAGGCCGAAGTAAGTCAGCTCCTCGATCTCTTCGAGGGTGAGCCCCTCGCGCTCGGCCTGCTGCTCGGCGAGCGCACGATTGTGCTGCATGAACGCGTTCACGGTTCGGCGGAACGCGAACTCCCCAGGTGAATCCATGTTTCGAGCAACGGCTGCGGCAAAAGCCTCGGCATGCACATCTTGGGCGTCGGGAGCCGCCGAAGGATGCGGCGCCGATGTTGGCTCGTCGATGCCAGGCTCCGGAGGTCGGGTGGGACGCGCGGGATCGCCTTCGGCAGCGAATGCCCTCGCCATCTGTGCATACCCCTCGGCGCGCTGGGCGGCGGTGAGTGTGCGTGGCTCGAGGATCGGCCGTCCCTCCCCCAGGCCTTTTGCCGATCCATCGCTGGGCAGTGGTGGTGGGCTCCCGTTGCTGCGCATCCAGACCATTCCGACCGCGAGCCCAAGCAGACTCACGAGCCCGAATCCCACAGCGAACCGCACCCGGCCTCCGGAATTCATGACCGCCTCACCAACACGGACTGGTCTTCGCGACCTTGGAGCCATTGCTCCGCGCCCGGTCCATGCACTCTCCGAACTCCCGAATCCAGCAGTCGCTGTTGCAGTCGAACATGATGTTGTAGTTGCACGTATTGGAGCGGGACGCGTAGTTGGGGGTTCCGTATGTGTTATTGGTCGACCTTCCGCACGAGTCGGCTACGGACTTGGTAGTCGCCCAATCCCACGCGAACCATTTGCCTCCGGGCACTGAACTCGCCTTCGCTCCGGACGAGCAGTAGTTTTTGTTACTGAAGCCGTCGTACTCCCGGTTGGACTGGATCGTCGACCAGTCGGTCAAACACCCAACGCGATGGTAGGCGAGACCGAGAAAGAGGCTGTCGCGATAGTATTCGATGTAAAGGGCATGCGCAGCCGAACTCGCCATGAGCACCACGCCAAACACAATCATGCCGAAGACTTGTTTTTTCACTGATGATCCCCTCCCAGGGACGCCGCAGAAGCTTCTGCAATTCAAGTTGCTAGATATTTTGTCGATCCGTTCGACCCACTCAGACTTTCACTCGACCTTCGGTCCGTCAATGGACCGCCTCGAGCGCCGACTCGCGTCGATGTGACACCCCAGCTGTGACGGTGTTGACCCGGCCCCCCCCCGGTTTCGCCTGGGAGATCGTCGCGAAGTCGCTGAACCGATCGCCGGACGTGAAAGATCGATCCGCTTGCCTGCTCTCGCGGGACACGTGTGACGTCACGACGAGAGCTACGGTGTGACGGCAAAAAAAGTGTGGCGCTGGTGAAAAATGATTCGCCCCGGGCGGGACACCTCGGGGAGTCCCGAGCAGGACTCGGTGACTGGGATGACGTAGGCTTTCGCGCATGAGGGGCGGAGGCCGTCTCGCGATTGCCGTGGGTCTAGCGATCGGTTGTTCGGGGTGCGGTGGCCTGAAGTCGTATTGGGACCGCGAGATCGTCCGGCCGATGCGCGGTCCTGAGGCCCCGCGCGATCTGCGAGACGCCCCGAAGACTTCGCTTCGGCCAGGCCCCGTCTTCGATCCGTCGATTTTCGTCTTCACCCCGCTTTCAGCGCATGGAGTCTCGCTGGCGGAGCGCGAAGTACGCTCGGATTCCGAGGGCGTCCACGTGGTCGCCTATGGCCTGCGCGGCTTCGACGGCGACGTTTTCGATCGCGGGCGGTGCGCGCGATGGCTGGACGCCGACCGCCGGGAAGCTCACTTGACATGCTTTTCCGCTCACGACGACGGGCCCGCCCTGTCTTTGGTTGCCCCCGAGTTCGAGCCACTCTCCGGAACGTTCGTGTCGAAGCAACTGGGCGTGGTCCAGGTCGAAGGCCACCTTGCGACGGTTCGGAGCGAACCCTTGACGAACGCCTATGCCATCCGACGCCCGAACGGCGAGCCCCTGGCCTGGCTGAGTCGGCCGAGTGCGGACGTTCGAGCTCGCTCGTGGATGCCCGCCGAGGCACTCCGGGCGCGGTCAACCACAGCTGGCGACGGCTGCGGGTCACGAACCGAGATGTCGACGGACAGCGGCTCGCGCGTCAGGCGCGGACCGTCTACGAGCACGATGCGCCGCGGGAACGTGGTCCACGAGGCTGGACCTTCGGATTCGGACTCAGCGGGCGCGCACCGGTGACCTCCGAATCGATCGCCAGCGCGTCGAATCGTGCTTTCGCCGGCGACGTTCGTTTCGATTTTGGGGGCGGCTTCGGACGCGCGCGACGGTTGGCCTTGGTCTGGGAAACCGAGACCGACTTCGCCGAGCTTCAGATGCAGGGGGTCGCGGAAGCGATCGGCTCGGATGGATTCGATACCGGCGGCGTTCGCACCGGGCTCGGCGTACGCTGGCGCGTGGTCCAGTTCGGACGCAACGGACTGATGCTCAACGTGTCGAACCACTTCCGATACTGGAACGGTACGACGACCTGGACCGGTGATACCTCCGTCATCGAAGACCGAGCGTCTCTACGGGCCGAGTTGGAGCTCGAGCAGTATGGGTTCGGCTTCGAACCCACGCTCGGCTACGTGCGTCGTCTCGGCCGCGTCGACGACGGCGTCTGGTCGGAGCTGACCGTCGACGCGGGACCGTACCTGACGTTCTGGGGGACTCCGCTCGTGTCCGGGGAGGGTGACCGAGCCGCGGTCACCGCTGGCGTCGAAGAGCTGGAGCGTCTACTCAGCGGTGCCCGCACCGAGGTCGCCTTCGGCCTCCGGCTGGGTTTCCGCTTCTTCTAGGCGGTCCCGGGAGCGTCGAAGTTCGGTTTGCGCTTCGCCTTGAACGCGGCGAGCCCCTCCTGCCCTTCCGGTCCACGCGAGGTCTCCGCGATCCCGCGAGACTCGAGGGCAGCCTGGGTTTCGATCTGATTGCCGTAGGTCTCGGCCAAAAGTCGTTTACACACGCCGTGGCAGCGAGCGGGGCCGGCGACGAGCATCCGGCCCAGCTCGGTCGCTTCGTTCATGAGCTCGTCGTCGGGCACGACGCGCGTCACCAGACCCCATTCGAGAGCCTCCGCAGCGCTGAGCTTTCGGTTGGTGAAGAGGAGTTCCTGGGCCCGGCGCAAGCCGAGGACGCGCGGCAAGAAGTAGCTCGAGGTTCCGTCGATCGAAAGCCCGACCGTGGTGTATGCCATGAGAAAGCTCGCGCTCTCCGCGGCTAAGACCAGATCCCCGGCCAAGCTCAGGCTGAATCCGCCGCCGGCCGCCAGACCATTGACGGCGACGATCACCGGGGCATCCGTGCGGTGGAACAGCGACGCCGATCCGTGGATGCGCGACGTAAGCCGGTGAAGTTCCCGACCCACGTCATCGCCCGCATTCGCGAAGAGCTTCACGTCGCCGCCCGCGGAAAAGAACTTACCCCGACCGGTCAGGACCACCGCGCGGATGTCTGGGTTCTGATCAGCTTCGATCGCCGCCTCGTAGAGGCCATCGGCAAGCTCGTGGTTGAAGCCATTCGCCGCTTCCGGGCGATTCAGAGCGATCGTATACAGGCCGTTCGACAGGTCGGTCTCGACAGATGCGTTAGCCACGTGTCCTCCTTAGCAGGGCCGGCGGCCGGTATGCGACCCTCGGATTACACGCCCGACGGCGACAAGAGCACGACGGAGCTGCCCGCATCCATCCGTCACGTGTCGGAGACCTGGGCGGACATTCCGGGCTTCGTCCGAGCGCAGCAGCTGCCGCTCACCCTGACCGGCTTGGTGCTTCTCTTCGCCGGAATCGCCTCCATCTTCGCCCCCGAGATGATGGCCACGACGCTCTTATGGCTGGTGGGTCTACAGTTCACGTTCTTGGGCCTGATGACCGTCGTTCAATGGGCGCTGGGTCGCGTTCAGCAAGGCCCGAAGGTCCATGGCGCGATCCCCGTCAGCTTTCAGGCCGGCATCTCCTTGGCGCTGGGCGCAGCATTCCTGACTCCGGGCATTTCGCTCCGCCTCCTCCTGCTCTGGGTCTGGGTCGGTCTTTTGGCCGAAGGGGTCATCCAGCTCTGGTTCGCGTATCGGCTGAAGACCCGTGCGGCCCGCATCGGGCTCACACTCAGCGGATTCTTCTCGGTGGGTGTTGCGACTTGGGCCGCCATTGCGAAGACGCTCGGGGATACGCTCTCCACCCTCTTCTTCTTGGGCGGATTCAAGCTGGCGCTCTTCGGCGCCGCTCTCCTGGCCATGGCGCGCAATGCCGCGCGTGCCGAAGATCCCGGCGTCTACGGAGCGACTGCTTTCGGCTTCAGCCGAAACCCAAGAAGAGGCGAGGCGTACGCGGTCTACATCGGAAATTCTTTTCACCTGGGCGTCTACGTGGGGGGCAACGAGGTCGTCGACTTTCGCGACGACAACAGAGTCCACAAAGTCACGTGGCCCGAGTTCCTGCTGGGCCGTCGGCCCGTGCACTGGGAGTACCCAGACCTCGAACTCGCCGCCGCCGAGGAAATCGTGGCCTACGCGAAGTCCGAAGTCGGAAAGGAATACAAATACAGCCTCGTCAACTTCAATTGCGAGAGCTTTGCGATTACTTGTCTCACCGTCGGCCGGGCAAAGACTTCGAAGTTCGCTCAGATCGGTATTGCAGAGCGGGCCATGGAGCGCTTTCCGCTGATGGCGACCGCGATGAACCTGCAGCTTCGCTTCGCCGGCTACGTCGCCTACCTCCTGGGCGGGCGCACCGGGCACCGACTGTCGCTGTTCATTCGCCAAATGAGCGGCGTTCTCACCCACTGGATGATGCGTACCGCACAGTCGGTCGGCGCCTCGAACTAACGCCAAGGAGACAGCATCCGAGCGCCTCCATCAGAGCGTCGGATAGTCGGTGTAGCCTTCGGGGCCGGGCGTGTAGAACGTATCGTGGTCGGGTTCGTTGAGGCTGGCCCCTTGGCGAAAACGATCGAGAAGGTCGGGATTTGCGAGAAAGGGTCGGCCGAAGGCGATGAGGTCGCCCTTTCCTTCCGCGAGGTCCACCTCGGCTCGCGCGGCGTCGTACCCACCGCTCAACAGCAACGGCCGGCCGAAGGCCTCCTTGATGGCGGCCTTGATCCGGAAGGGCACCTCCGGAGCCCCCATGCCGGACATGTCGGCGATGTGGACGTACGCGAGCTTCAGTTCGCCGAGGCCTTTGGCCAGTGCCATGTATTGCTCGTCGATGCCTTCGAAGGGCTGAACATCGTTGAAATAGCCATACGGTGAAACGCGAATGCCCACCCGGTCGGGACCGATGGCCGCGGCGGCGCGGTCGGCGACCGTGAGCGCGAATCGATTCCGGTTTTCGCCCGAGCCGCCGAAGTCGTCTGTCCGGTGGTTGGCCTTCTCCTGAAGAAACTGGTCGATCAGGTAGCCGTTGGCCGCGTGCAGCTCGACCCCATCGAAACCTGCCTCGATCGCCCGCTTCGAGGCGTGCACATACTCACCGATCGCCTGCTCGATGTCGTCGGCGGTCATCTCGCGAGGGGTCGGATGAGGCATCGGGCCTTCGGAGTCCGTGTACATCTTGCCCGCAGCGGCGATCGCCGAGGGCCCGACGATCTCGGTGCCGGACGGCATGTTGTTGGCGTGAGCAATCCGACCAACATGCATGAGCTGGAGGAAGATGGCCCCTCCGCGGGCGTGAACCGATTCCGTCACCTTTCGCCAACCCTCGACCTGGGCGTCGGAGTAGGCCCCCGGGATCCTCGGATATCCCAAACCGTTGGGGCTCGGCGCCGTGCCCTCGGTGATGATGAGTCCGGCCGAAGCCCGCTGGGCGTAGTACTCGGCCATCAGGTCGTTGGGAACGTTGTCGATGGCCCGATTGCGGGTCATCGGCGACATCACAGCTCGATTGCGGAGCTCCAGAGAGCCCAGCTGAAACGGACTGAAGAGGTGAGGATAGCCTGGCATGCCGGGACCCTAGCCTCGGTGCCCCAGCCGATCCATGCCGTAGGCGAGTATGCACTGTTCTCGGCTCGAACGTGGGGCTGCGAGGGACGCTCGTTCAGCCGAGTCTGCGTGGTCCGGCTCCGGCGTGCCTGTCGAGAGACCGCGTCCCCGGACCGTTCGAGAATGACTGCTGCTCCTCGGGCCCTTCGCCGGAGCTTTCGCTGGCGGTCGCGAAAGACCGACGTCAGCCGATATATTCGTAATACTCGACGCCGAGATCCTGGAAGGCGGGATCATATTGTTCGCCGACGCGGGCGATGACGAACTCTTCGCTCGGCTCGGTCGCGAGCTCCGCATCTCGCCCGTCGTGAAGGGCCGCGTACTGCTCTTCGGTGAGGTCGACGGCGCCTCGGGCCAGCGCCGCCTGAGTTCCGATCTTCCGGGCCGCGGTCTCCCAACCCTCGACCGGCTGAATCGGAATCGCCTCGGCGGCATCGCCGCTGCCGTAGCCGATGGCCACCATCGGCTGTCCCGTCAGATCCAGCCCTTCGTGAGCGCCCTGATCCATCCCCGCGGCCAGCCAAGCCGGCAGGGCCGCCGAGTAGAGATTGCCCATGTCCATGGCCGCATCCGCACCGAGACTCATTTTCTCCGCCAGCAACTCTTGAAAGGCCGGTTGCTTTCGCAGGAGGCTCGCCAGTGCCGTCGTGGCCTCGTAGGGGTTTCGGGGCGTGCCGTCGGCGAGAAGCTGGCCGTACAGGTCGGGCGTCGAGTTGGCTTCGTCGAGCACTTCGTTGATGTCGACCTGGCCGAGGCGACACAGCTCCTCCAGCTCGTCGCGATGGTGCTCACCGCGAGCCAGCCCTCGTACGTAGAGGAACGACATGGCCTGGATGGGCATCATCTTGTACGGACGGTGGAAGAAGAGCGCCCGCACGCTCCGATAGTATCGGCCGGCCGTCACTTCCTGCTTGGCCAGCATGGCTTCGACCGCCTGGGTCACCTCGTCGATGTAGGCAAAGGTCGAGTACTTCCCGCTGAACACCGGGAAGTCGGCGAGGCGCCTGGTGTTTTCGGCGTAGCCATCGATGAAATGCCGGGCGAAGGGCTTGCGGAAGTCCGGCCCACGATAGTCCGAAGCGCTCCCGGCTCGAGCCAAATCGACCGCGAGCATCTTGGGCTCGGCCTCGACCAGCATGGCCACGGCCCCCGCGCCCTGCGTGGGCTCACCCGACGTCCCTCGCTCATACTCGGCAACGTCGGCGGAAACGACGATGGCGAGTCGGTCCCGTCCATCGGTGCTCGCGTAGCGCAAGGCACTCTTGAGCGCATACATGCCGCCCAAGCACGCGTGTTTGAACTCGGGAACTTCCAGCTGACGGCTCAGTCGCGGCAGTCCAATTTGCGCCAGCGCGCGGTCCACCATGCCGCGAACGATGACTGCCCCCGCGGCATTGTCGGTGCTCGACTCCGTACCCAGCCCGAGATAGCCAATGCGGCTCGGGTCCACCCCGTAGTTCCGGATCAGGCGCAGCACCGAGTTGGCCGCCATGGTGTATACGTTCTCCTGAGGCGTACACACCCGGAAGCTTCGCCCGACGACCGCACTCACCTTGTCCCACGAGCCCCCCGTCCATTCGCACCAGTCCCGAAGACTGACGCGGTGCCGCGGAAGGTAGAGGCTCATCGCGCTGATGCCCGTCGTCGGTATCTCCATGAAGAACCCTTGCCGCGCCCAGGGCAAACACGTCAACGAAGCCCGGGAGATCCACGCCTCGAGGTGAAGGAAACGGCCCGATCCATGGCTTCCTTCCCCTCGAGGCCGGGATTTGCTGCGCGCTAGAGCCCGCTGCCGAGTTCGCGGCCCATGAGCGCGGCTTGAATCTCGGGTAGCGCCGACTCCGCAGCCAGACGACCGGCGGCGAGGAGCTCGTCGGCCCGATGAAATCCGATGAGGGGCGTGACGTCGTCGGGCAGGCGGGGCCGGATCAGCACCTCGGGGGGATCGCGCTCGAGACGCAGCGCGGTCATTGCCGAGATCATGACCAAGCGAAGGTGGGCCGCTCGGTTGAAGAAGCCCGGAAGGCCCGAACCCTGCAATGCTGCTTGCACGGGAGTTCGGCCGGGCTGGTTTTCGGCAAAAGATGGCAGGACATCGACGGCCACGACCGGCCCCGAAGCCAGCCGCCGCCCCACGCCAACCGGCACGTTGTCGAGCTGACCACCATCCACCAGCTCCATGCCTTCCAGCTCGACCGGCGCGAACAAGCCGGGGACGGAAACCGTCGCCCGCACGGCATCGGCGACCGGCCCTCGATCCAGGACCACCTCGCGACCCGACTTCAGATCGACGGCGACCACGGCGAACGGCACCGAAAGGTCGGAGAAGGTCTCGACCCCTTCCAGATGACGCTCCAGCTCGGTGTACAGCTTTGCGCCCTTAAGGCTGAGACCGCCGATCCCGAAGCCCGGGTCCACGAGCTTCAGCACCTCGGTCGGCCGGCTGTATTTCTTGACGTTCTGCACGAGGTCCACGGTCGACATTCCGGCGGCGAGCAGCGCTCCGACGAGGCCGCCCATGCTCGTTCCGGCCACGGCCCGCACCGGAATGCCGTGCGCATCCAGGACCTCGAGAACACCCACGTGGGCGATCCCGCGCGCGCCGCCGCCACCCAGGACCAGTACGATGCCGTCTCCCATGGAAAATGAACCTACGCTCCCCGGGTCTCGGTTGGAATGATTGACCCGTTTTCGTCCGGGTGGTTCCTATGGCGGCCGGGAGGCTCATGGCACGCACGCGCTCGGCCGAGTACGAAGACAAGCAGCAGAGCATCCTCGAAGGAGCGGCGCATCTCTTTGCCAAGAACGGCTTCGCCCAAACGAGCATCGAGACCCTGGCCAAGTCGCTGAACGCCTCGAAAGCCTGGATCTACCACTACTACGACTCGAAAGAGGCGGTGCTGTACGCGATGCTCAAGGACCACGTCGAGCGCCTCCTGCAGACGGCGCGAGGCGCCGTCGATCCCGAAGCATCGGCCGAGGTTCGTCTTCGGGCGCTGGTGAAAGCGATGCTCGAACTCTATGTGGACGCCACGAACAAGCACGTCGTCTTGATGAACGAGCTGTCGAACCTGACCGAGGAGGCCCAGGCCGAGCTGAAGTCGCTGCAGAACGAACTGGTCGATATGTTTCAGACCCTGATCGTAGAGCTTCGACCCGAGCTCGCCGAGCGGCGCCCCCTACAACGTCCCCTGACCATGTCGCTGATGGGGACCATGAACTGGACATATACGTGGTTCAAACCTGACGGACCCCTTACTGCGGGACAGTTCGCGACGTTGGCGAGCGACCTGTTCCTCGGCGGTCTGGGTCAGGTGCGAATCGACGAGGAGACCGACCCATGAAAGTATTGAGCTACGCCCAGGGCGAGTGGTTCGAAAGCACCAAATCCGGCAAGCCCGTGCACCATGCCGTGACCGGAGAGACGGTCGCAGAGATCTCGACCGACGGACTCGACTTCGGCGCGATGGTCGAGCATGGCCGGACCGTCGGCGGGCCCGCCCTGCGCGCGATGACGTTTCACGAGCGAGGCCGGATGCTGAAGGCCCTCGCGCAGGCGGTCATGGCTCGAAAGAAAGAGCTGTACGAGCTGTCCCTCGCCAGCGGCGCGACGAAGTTCGACTCCTGGGTCGACATCGACGGCGGTGCCGGCACGTTCTTCGTTTATGCGAGCAAGGGCCGTCGCGAGCTTCCCGACGAGCCCTTCCTCCTCGACGGCAATCTGGAGCGGACTTCACGCGAGGGCACCTTCGTCGGCCATCACGTCCAGGTGCCGAAGCACGGTGTGGCCGTACACATCAACTCCTTCAACTTTCCCGTGTGGGGCATGCTGGAAAAGCTCGCCCCCACGCTGCTCGGCGGCATGCCGGCGATCGTCAAGCCGGCCTCCCAGACGGCGTACGTGACGGCGCACTGCGTCCGCATCATGATCGAGTCGGGACTGCTACCGAACGGAGCACTTCAGCTCGTCGCCGGCGGCGTCGGCGACCTGCTGGACCGGCTGGACAGCCAGGACGTCGTCACGTTCACCGGCTCGGCGGCCACCGGTCTGAAGATTCGTTCCCAGGCCAACCTCCTCGAGAAGTGCATCCCGTTCAACATGGAGGCGGACTCTTTGAACTTCGCCATGCTCGCTCCCGATGCCATCCCGGGGACCGAGGAATTCGATCTTTTCGTTCGCGAAGTTGCCAACGAGATGCGGATCAAGACGGGACAGCGCTGCACCGCCGTTCGGCGAACATTGGTCCCCAGGAATCTGGCCGATGACGTCATCGGGGCTCTCAAGTCAAAGTTCGATCGTTGGACGGTAGGCGATCCCTCGCTCGAGGAGGTCAAGATGGGGCCGCTGGTCAGCCAAGACCAGCGGCTCGAGGTCGCCTCGAGCATCGAGAAGCTCCTGCCCGCAGCCGAGGTCGTCTACGGACAAGGAGAGTTCACCGTGGTCGGTGCCGACCGGGACAAGGGCGCGTTCCATCCCTTCACGCTCCTGTACTGTGACCGACCTCTCGACCACGCCAGCCCGCACGAAATCGAGCCTTTCGGGCCGGTGTCCACGGTGATGCCGTACGAGGGACTCGACGAAGCCGCGGAGATCATCCGCCGAGGCCGCGGAAGCCTGGTGGGGACCGTGGTCACCCGGGACGGCTCGACGGCCCGGACCATGGTCATGGAGACGGCGGCGTACCACGGACGTCTGCACTTCCTGAATCGCGACTGTGCCCAGGAGTCCACGGGCCATGGCTCTCCGCTTCCGCACCTCGTGCACGGTGGCCCGGGACGCGCCGGCGGGGGGCAGGAGATGGGAGGCACCCGGGCGCTGGATCTCTACATGCAGCGCTGCGCGATCCAGGGCTCCCCGACGATGCTCTCGCAGATTGGAAACGAGTGGTTGCCAGGCGCGGACCGCCCGGAGGCGACCGTCCATCCCTTCAAGAAGTACTTCGAGGAGCTGGTGATCGGCGAGACGCTCACCACCCATCGACGGACCGTGACCGAGGCCGATGTCGTCAACTTCGCCGGCATCAGCGGCGACTACTTCTACGCGCACATGGATGCCATCGCCGTGGAAGATTCGATCTTCGATCGTCGGGTAGCCCATGGCTACTTTGTCCTTTCGGCGGCGGCTGGCTTGTTCGTTCACCCCGGTCACGGCCCGGTCTTGGCCAACTACGGGCTCGACGAGCTCCGCTTCACCGAGCCCGTCTACCCAGGGGACACGATTCAAGCGAAGTTGACGGTGAAACGGAAGACCATCAAGGAGCCCAAGGAAGACGAAAAGCCTCAGGGCATCGTCGAGTTTCACGTCGACGTGACCAACCAGGACGACGTCCTGGTCGCCACGTACAGCATCCTCACTCTGGTGGCCCAGCGCCCACGCCCCGAAGGCGACTAGGTGCGCTCCACGAGGGTGGCCACGCCCTGACCCACCCCCACGCACAGCGTTGCTACGCCCCGGCGAGCGTCGCGCCGCTTCATCTCGTGGACGAGCGTGGTCAGAATCCGCGCTCCGCTGCCCCCAAGCGGATGTCCCAAGGCGATGGCGCCTCCGTTCACGTTCACCCGATCGTGCCGTTCCTCGAGACCCAGCTGCCGAAGAACGGCGAGGGACTGCGCCGCGAAGGCCTCGTTCAGCTCGAACAGGTCGACGTCGTCGAGCGCTAGGCCTCGTCGCTCGAGAAGACCTCGCACCGCGGGCACGGGTCCGATCCCCATGTAGCGAGGATCGACTCCGACGCTCTTGCTGCCGCTCCATTCGGCGAGGGGGGCTCGGCTCAACGCCGCGCGTTTTCGGGCCGACACGAGCACCAGGCACGCGGCACCGTCGTTCAGAGGGCTCGAGTTGCCGGCCGTCACGCTCCCGCCTTGGCGAAAGACCGGCCGGAGCTTTCCCAGCGCTTCGAGCGACGTGTCGGCCCGCGGACCCTCGTCGCGGTCGACGACGATGGGCTCGCCCTTTCGCTGGGGGATGGTGACGGCGACGCGCTCGTCGGCAAAGCGCATCGCTTCCTCGGCCGCAAGCGCTCGACGGTGGGACTCCAGGGCAAAGGCATCCTGGTCCTCCCGAGAGATCTCGTACTTCTCGGCCACGTTTTCGGCCGTCTCGCCCATCGCCTCCAGCGGGAAGAGCGCTTCCAGCGCGGGATTGGGGAAGCGCCAACCGAGCGACGTGTCGTACATCGTGCGGTTACCGGGGGCGAACGGCCGGTCGCCCTTGCCCACGACCAGCGGCGCTCGGCTCATGCTCTCCACCCCGCCCACGAGCACCACGTCGGCCTCTCCGGCCCGGATCTGACGGGCCCCGAGATTCACGGCAGTAAGACCGGACGCGCACAAACGATTGACGGTGAAGCCCGGCACGCTGTCCGGAAGCCCCGCAAGAAGCAGCGACATGCGGGCGACGTTCCGATTGTCTTCGCCCGCCTGATTGGCGCAGCCCATGATCACCTCGTCGACCTCGGCGGCGATGATCCCCGACCGCTCGACCGCGCTCCGGATGGCGTGGGCCAAGAGATCATCGGGTCGGACGGGCGAGAGACTTCCGCGGTGGCGCCCCACGGGCGTTCGAACGGCGTCCAAGATGTAGACGGAGTCGGACGAGCTCATGACGTGACCCTATCACCGATCGACGCTATGACGGCGCTCGTGAAGCACGACGGATTCGACAGGGTGATGGTCATCGGCGCCGGGACGATGGGCGCGGGGATCGCCGAAGTCAGCGCCAAGGCTGGCTGCGAGGTGCTTCTCTGCGACGTCAACGAGGAGTCGATAGCCAAGGGAAGGCACCGCATCGAGGTCTCCTTGGAGAAGGCGGTCGCCAAGGGCAAGCTCGACGAAGCCGGCGCTCAGGCCGCGTTCGGTCGCATCCGGTCGGCCGTTGGCCTCCACGGCGCTTCAAACCAGGACTTGGTCGTCGAGGCAGCCCCCGAGATCATGGACCTCAAGAAGGAGATATTCACCGATGTCCGTAGCCGCAACGCGGACTGCATCATCGCTTCGAACACGTCGTCGCTCTCGCTGACCGAGCTCGCGGCTTGTACAGCCACGCCGCAAAAGATCATTGGACTGCACTTCTTCAACCCGCCGGCGGTCATGAAGCTCCTGGAGATCGTCCGCGCCATCCAGACTCCCCCGGATCTCGTCGAGCGTTGTCGGCGCTTCGCGGAGCGCATCGGCAAGCATCCCATCGTGGTCAAAGACGTTCCTGGCTTCGCCACCAGCCGACTGGGCGTGATCCTGGGTCTCGAAGCCATGCGCATGCTGGAGAGCGGCGTAGCGTCGGCCGCCGACATCGATGCGGCAATGGAGCTCGGATATCGGCACCCCATGGGCCCCTTGAAGCTCACCGATCTCGTCGGCCTCGACGTTCGCCTCGCGATCGCCGACCACCTGACCCGCGAGGTCGGGCCCCAGTTCGCGCCGCCCCCCATCCTGCGACAGCTCGTGCGGGCGGGAAAACTGGGCGCCAAGACCGGCGAGGGCTTCTATGTCTGGAAGGACGGAGTTCCGAGCTAGGTCGGCTCGACGCTCTTGCGGAAGCGCTGCAGCACGGCGTGCAGCACGATGTCGAGAACGGTGAGAACGGCGAAGAGCCCGACGATGGCCAAGAGCGAGTAGAACGGCCAGATGATCACCAGCCCGCCGACCAGCCCGAGAAGCCCGCCGAGCAGCGTGATGTAGCTCAGTTTGTCGTCGGCGAACTCCCGAAACCCCGTCTCGAGCTGGTCGCTCGTCACCGTCGATAGCTGCTTGGTGATAAGCTGACGAACGTCGATCTCTCGGATCAGTGACATCGTGATTCGAGTGAGGGCCGCGTCTATCTTCTGTTGATGCCCCTCCAGGTACGCGGGAATATGGTCGAGGGCGCTGTCCACGTCGCCCACGAGGCGGTCGAGCGTATCCGGCAAGGTATCCAGCTCCTGATTGACGATCCGAATGATGGGCTCCCGCCAGATTCCGCGGAGTCGACCCACCACACCGCTCGCGAAGCGGCTTCCAGCCACACCCTCGATGCGCTTTTCCACTTCGCCCGCGACTTCGTCGCGGAAAGCTTCGCTCTGCGTGAACTTGGCCGCGTAGGTCAGGATCATCTGTTTGGTGTCCTCCACGAACTCCGGATTCCGTACGAGGCGCCGAACCTCGCGGGCCGTCTCCTCGGTCAGGCGCGAAATGAGGCGGCTTTCGTCGAGCTCACGGTTGATGATCTCTTCGTTGATCAGATTCTCGACCACCTCGTCGGCGACCTTCTGAATCAGCTCGTCGCGCTGGGAGGGAATGAGGCCCTGACCGAAGATCGGTCGCACTTGGCGCGGGCGAAAGAGCATCTTGATGGCAACCCAGTTCGTGCCGAAGCCGATCAGGCCCGCCGTTGAGCAAGCGCGCAGGACTTCCTCCAGCCACGGGATGGGCACCCAGAAGCTGAAACCGAACACGATGAAGCACGCCGGCGCGAAGAGCTTCAGCGCGAGGCGCAGTCCACGCCCGGTCGAGAACGCGAGCCGCTCGATGTTGAGCGTCCCCTTGTCCAGATGCTCCCGGAGCGGGGTGAGCGGCAGACCGGTTTGAGGATGCGTGCGAAACTCGTCTCGCCACTTGTCGACGTACGCCGGTAGCTGCAGCTCGCGAACGCGACCGAGCCAGCTCTGGTCGGGACGGGAAGGCGGCTTCGGCGCGCTCTTTGACGCGGAGTCCGCCGAGTCTCGCGGGTCCTGCACCTCTCAACGGTAACCGCCGACCGCTACGGCGTGAACTCGAATCCGTCGCGACCGCGCTCGCCGTCATCTGGGCCGGCTCAGGCGCCGAACGTAGCGTTTGGGGTTTTCATGTCCGAGCCTGCGGGCTACGCAGTCGAGGTGGACCCGGCGGAGGTAGCCAAGCTCGAGGCCGAGCTCGACGCGGCCAGCGTTCCGCCGGTCGACCCTCGACGCAGAATCGACGCCCTGAACGCCCTGTCCTGGGCGCTTCGAGCTTCGGGCAACCTTCGCGCGCATGAGCTCGCTCGCAAAGCCCACGGTGAATCGGTCGCGTGCGGATACAAGCTGGGACAGGCCCGCTCTGCGCGCACCATGGCCATGACCATCCGCGAAGAGGACGACCTGTTGACCCTCTTCGACCTCGCTCATGAAGCCAAGGAGCTCTTCGACGAAGTGGGTGACGATTACGGGCGGGCCGGTTCGCGCGACTTCCTCGCCTCCATTCTCGAGTTCACGGGCGATCTGACGGCCGCCTTGGAGTACGCACTGGACGCACTGGTCATCGCTCGCGAGATTCGAGATCCGGTCCGGCAGGGCTACGCGCTCAGCAGCATAGGCGGGATTCTGACGGCTGCAGGCGACCACGAAACTGCCGTCGACCGGCTCAAGGAAGCGCTCGACCTCTTCGAAGCCGTCCACGACGAGAACGGTATCCGAACCATCTGCTCCCGCCTGTCCCGAGTCTTGCGGGCGGCGGGCCGACCGGACGAAGCCCTCGGCTACGCCCTCCGCGTGCGAGACTCGGCGGTGGCGGCCAAGGACGAATGGTCCTATGCTACCGCGCTCACCGTCATGGCCGAGATCGAGGATGCCCGGTCCCATCCCGACACGGCCCGGGGTCTGTATCGCGCGGCCTTGGCCAGCTTGGTTCACGAGAAGGCTCGGAGCATCGCGGGCTCCGAAATCTTGCTGAGCTTCGGCAAGTTCCTCATTCGACAGAGCGACTTCGAAACCGCCGAGACCGAACTGCAGGATGCACTGCAGCGCATCACCGGCGATGGCGTCTCGATGCTCACCGAGGCAGCGATCCGCGAGACGCTCGCCGAGCTGAAGGAACGAAAGGGCGACCTGAAGGCGACCGTGATGCACCTGAAGGAGGCGAGGAGGCTTCGCGAACAGGTGGCTCGGAACGACGCCAAGAACAAGCGGCAGCAGGTCGAGATTCGGGCGTCGATGGAGGCCGCGAAGAAGGATGCCGAGCATCACCGCCTGCGTTTCGCGGAGCTCCACGCGATGCAGGCCAAGCTCGTGGAAGCCAAGAAATCGGCGATTCTGGGGCAGCTCGCCGCGGGAACCGCCCACGAGCTGAATTCGCCGCTGGGCGTCCTGCGCAGCAATGCGGAGCTTTCCGCCACGACGACCGAGCGACTGCTGTCCCTGGCTCCCCGAGAGGCTCCCGAAGCGCAACAACTGGCGAGGATCCTCGAGTCGTGCCGCCAAACCACGGACGAAGCCGTCGAGCGGATCGGAGCGATCGCCACGAGCTTCAAGCGTTTCAGTCAGCTCGACCAGGCGGAGCGACGGTCGTTCGACGTTCGGGAAGGGCTGGAGAGCGCGCTCGCCCTGCTCCGGCCCTCCGTGCCCCCCGGGGTCACGATCGAGCGACGACTCGACGAAGTCCCGACCATTTTGGGCTGGCCGCGGGAGCTGAATCACGCCTTCATGACCGTGCTGCAGAATGCGGTTCAGGCCATCGAGGATTCAGGACGGGTGACGGTAGAGACCGCAACCACCGATCGCGAGGTCATCGTCCGGATCCGCGATGATGGTCGGGGCATGAGTTCGGACGAGGTCGGTCACCTCTTCGACGTATCTTGGTCGAAAGAGGGTGCGCGGACTCAGATGCGTCTGGGCCTGTCCGCCGCTTATGCCACCATGACCAAGCACGGAGGCGACCTCGAGGCCCAGAGCACCGTAAAAAAGGGCACGGTGATCACCTTCCGTTTTCCGATTCCCTCGCCGCCGCCGGACTGAGGACCTCGGCTATGGACACTCTTCGGCTCGGCGAACGTTCACGCCGGCACTCGCCGCCTGACAGGCGTTCGAATAAGTCTCGCCGTCGCACCCGCAGACGGGGGCATAGTCCATCGTGCAGATCAGCGGCTGCTCGCGACATGTGCCCTCCGCCTCGTCCTCACCACAGCTGCCCGTAGGAAAGGACCGGTAGCTCCCTTCCGGACACTCGTCCGCGGCCGCTTCGGAGGCCTTCTCGACCGTCGGCGACGCCGCATCGGTCGTCTTCCGCTCCGAAGCGCACGCCCCGGCCATCAACAGGCAGCCGACGAGAAGCGCGAGCTTCACGACCCACCCCACCGTTCGAGCGTGTCGACGAACGTGCCCAAAAAGCGATTGCAGTGGAAGGCATCCAGCACGCGATGGTCGATGGTGAGCGTCACGTATAGCATGGGACGAACCACGATTTCGTCAGTGCCGTCGTGCGTTTTCACGACCGCACGCCTTTCCAGCTTCCCGACGCCCAGGATTGCGGATTCGGGCTGGTTGATGATGATCGGTGATGCGAACAGGCTCCCCATCACTCCGTGATTGGAAATGGTGAAGGTGCTGCCCCTCATCTCTCCCGGCGAGAGCCTCCCGGCCCGGGCTTTTTCCGTGAGCTCGGTGAGCCGAGCCGCTGCGCCTTCGAGATCGAGGTCCTGGGCGTCGTGGACCACGGGCACGACCAGCCCCTTGTCTTCGAGGGCAGTGCCCACCCCTACGTGAATCGATTCGAAGATCTCGAGGGCGTCCGCGTGCCATCGACTGTTGATCTCGGGAACGGCTCGAATCCCGGCGACGACGGCCTGTAAGAAGTAGGCGCTGAAGGTCAGCTTCACCCCTCGCTCCGCCAACTCCGCCTTGCGCCGTTCACGGTCGGCGATCACCGCCGTCAGGTCGCAGTCGAATGCCGCCGTGACGTGCGGAGCAACCTGCACGCTCTCCGCCATGCGGCGAGCGATGGTCTTCCGCATGACGTCGTGAGGAATGCGGTGCGCAGCGCCCGCGATCGGCGGTGCTGGCGGTGCTGGCGGTGCTGGCGGTGCTGGCGGGACCGACCGGGCGGGCACGACCGCCGTCGCCGGCGCGCGGAGTGGCGCATCCCCTGCGCTTTGCCCCAGCGCCCCGAGCACGTCGGCTCGGGTGACCCGCCCGCCTTTACCCGTACCGAGCAGCGCATCCGGTTCCAGGCCCTGACGGAGCGCGTAGCGAAGGAGGGCGGGGTGCATCTCGGGCCGGTCCGACCGGTCGGGCCGATCTTCCCGGGCCGAAGAGCGCGGTGCGCCGGCGTTCTTCGAGACGGCCGGCGGGTCGAGATCGAGGGTCGCCGTTTCTTCGAACGTTCCCGGCTCGATGCGACCGATGACCGTGCCCGGCTGAACCTCGGTCTCCGACGCGACGAGCTGCTCCCGAAGGACACCGGTGACCGGAGCCGCGATCTCGACCACGGCCTTGTCCGTTACCAGCTCGGCCACGGGCTCGTTCTGAGTGACCGGGTCCCCGACCTGCTTGAGCCAGGGGCCGAGCTCCAGCTCCGTGCCCTCCTGCTGATCTTCTCCAATGATGATGTCGACGAGGTCGGTCATGGCTCAGGCAAACTCCACGAGTCGCTCGATGCGTTCGATGATGGTCTCGACCGACGGCAGGACGGCGGCCAAGAGGCCCGGGTCATACGGCAACGGGATGTCACGGACCGCCAGACGATCGACCGGCGCCTTCAAGAACATGAACGCCTCATGAGCGACCTCGGCGACGACTTCGGCGCCGAAGCCGGCGGTGAGAACGTCTTCGTGAAGGACCAGACAGCGACCCGTCTTGGCCACCGAGTCCAGAACCGACTCCCGATCCCAGGGCATGAGAGTCCGCAGGTCGAGGATCTCGGCATCCGCTCTGGAGGCTTCGACCGCGGCGACCGCCCGCTCCACCATGGAACCCCACGTCACGATGGTGAGCGCCGCGCCCGTACGAACCGGCCGCGCCCGTCCGAAGGGAACGACGTACGCGTCCCCCGGGTAGGGCCGCCGGGCGGATGCAGCATCGAGGAGGGTTCGATGCTCGAAGAAGAGCGTGGGGTCGTTTCCCCGAAGCGCACTACGGAGAAGGCCAACCGCGTCCTCTGCATTCGAAGGGTACAAAACCCTCCAGCCTACGGCGTGCGCGAACGACGCCTCGTCGCTCTGGCTGTGCCAAGGGTCGCCGCACTTGGCGAATCCGCCGGGCATGCGCACCACGATGGGCGCTGCGAAGCGATTGTTCGTGCGCCAGCGAACGGTTCCGGCATCGTTCAGCTGCTCCTGGGCCGGATCAGCGTACTTGCGAAACTGGATCTCGGCGAGCGGCAGGAGACCGGCATACGCCATCCCCACGGCTCGTCCGATGATGCCTTCCTCGGATAGGCTGGTGTCGAACACGCGCTCGGTCCCGAACTTGTCTTGGAGTCCCAGTGTCGCGCCGTGCACCCCTCCTTTCGGTCCGATGTCTTCGCCGAAGAGCACCATCTTCGGATTCGCCGCCAGCTCGACGTCCATCGTGCGTCGGATGGCGGTGAGCATGTTGATCCGCGTCCCTTCCGGTTGCGGCTCCGGGGAGGAGGGTGCGTAGTCGTGACCGGCGGGCCACAGCCCACCAACCCGCTGCAGAAGCGGACGACCTTCGTCGTCGACCTCGGAAAAAACGTGCGTTTCGACCTTTTCCGGGTCGGGAGGAGGCCGCGCCAAAGCGGCATCCACCGCAGCTCGCACTTCGGCGTTCACGTCGTCTTCGAGGGCCTGCCACTCGTCTTCGGTCATCACGGCCGGCACCAGAGCTCGCCGCAGCTTGGGCAGCGGGTCACGCGCTTCTTCCGCCGAAACGATCGCTTCACTCTTGTAGGCTTGGGTGTCCTGGGCCGAGTGACCGCTCAAACGAGGCACGCGCAAGCGACAGAGCGCCGGCCCGCGCCAAGCGCGAACATGAGCGACCGCCGCCATCAGAAGTCGGGCGGCGGTCTCCGGCTCCGTTCCGTCCCCATCGAAGATCTCGAGGTCCCGAAACGACGCGAGATTGGCAGCGATGTCGCCGCCCGGGGTCTGGCTCGTGGAAGGGACGGAGATACCGTAGCCGTTGTCCTCGATGTAGAGCAGCAAGGGGAGCTTCTGCGTCGTGGCCATCGTGAGCGCGGACCAAAACCCGTTGGTCGCAACCGAGCCGTCGCCGCCGAGAGCGACACCGAGCGCCCCTCGGTACGCTTCTTCTCCCAACACCCGAGCCCGGTACTGAACGGCCTGGGCCCACCCTGCGACCGGCGTGTACTGCGTGCCGACGCCACCGGCCATGGGGAGAACCTTCGCCGAGTCGACCGCCGGCAGATTACAGACCACTCCGATGTCGCGGCCATCGGAAAAGCCGCCGGACCGTCCGAGAGGGCCGGCAACCGCATCCTCGAACGAGAGCCCCAGGGACAGAAGCGTCGGTCGAGAGCGGTAGTAGCCGCTCGCGGCGTCGTGTGGATGGTTCAAAAGACATCCCAAGATGATTTGCGCCATGTCGTGCCCCCGCGCCGAGAACTGATAGAGCACCTTCTTGGCCGGCACGAGCTCGGTCTCTTCGATGCGATCCATGGCGCGGGAGGCCAAGATCAGCCGGGCCACGCGGCGCCAGTCGATCGCGTCGGGCAGGGGGGACACAGTCGTCGAATCGGACATGACGGTTCGCCGCCGCGCGGCGGGGCTTCGGGCATGACACGCCTCCCCTTCGAGATCAAACGGCAGTGCCTTGGCTCGACTCTCGCATGGGAGACTGACATATCGCTCGGACCAACCCATGCGTCTATCGACCCAGCTCCTGATCGCGATGGTGGGTCCGGCCGCAGTCGTGCTCGGGGTTGCGCTGTGGGCGGTCGAGCGTACCGCGGGAGCCGCGCTGGACCGCGCCCTGGGCGAACGACTGACGGCGGTCGCTGCCGCCGCAGTGACCCGAGCTTCGACGCGCGTGCTCCTTCTGCAGCCGGGGGATGACGCAACCCGGACGGCCAAGAACCTCAAAGCCAAGCTGAACGAACTTCAGCGAGCGACGGGGGTCGCCCGCATCCAGCTGGTCCGGGCCGAAGACGACACGCTGCTCGTCGACAGTATCGGTCAGCGACGACTCGGTGACCCGTATCTGCGGGCTCGCTTCGACCGCTACGAACTCGACCGCGTCGCCGGCGGCGAGAGTAGCTCCTCGGTGCTCTTCGAGGGCCCGGACGGTCGACCCTTCAAGACGGGCTACGCCCCCCTCGCGATCGACGACGAGGGCGTCGTCGTCTACGCCGCGGTATCCGCCCCGGCCGACTACACCGATGAGTTGGTTCGCCTGCGCCAAAGCTCCGTGGCCATCGCGCTCCTCGCGCTCACCGCCTTGGCTCTCTTCGCCCTGGCCACGGCCCGGCGGCTGGCGGTGCCCCTGGCCCGGCTCGCGGAAACGGCGGAGGCGGTAGGTTTCGGGCAGCTCGACGTCGAGGTTCCGACCTCGGGCCCGTCCGAGGCTCAGGTGCTCGGCCAGACCATGCAGGCCATGATCCGGGACCTGAAGGCTCGAGACACGCGGATGCAGATGATGCTGGCCGGTATCGCGCACGAGGTCCGAAACCCTCTGGGAGGCATCGAACTCTTCGGAGGACTCCTCCGAGAGGACATCCCATCCACGGATCCCCGGCGAGAGTACGTGGACCGAATTCTCACGGAGCTCCAAACGCTGTCGGCGACGGTCAACGACTTTCTCGAGTACGCTCGAGAGCGGCCCGCCGAGGTGGCGACCGAGGATGCCCGCGATCTGGTCGAACGAGCCACCGTGATGGCCGAATCACGAGACAAGCCGGTGGAAATCATCACGCACGCCGAGACCGTCGAACTGCAGGTGGACGGCGATCGCCTCGGACGCGCCCTGCTGAACGTGCTCAGAAACGCCGTCCAGGCGGCGCCCGAGGGGGGAACCGTTCGCTGTACGGCTCGGCGGGCCGGCGAAATGTGCGAGATCGCCGTCGAAGATTCGGGCCCCGGTGTTCCCGAGGAGGCCCATGACCGGATCTTCGAGCCCTTCTTCACCACGAAGGAAAAGGGCACCGGCCTCGGCCTCGCACTCGTGAAAAAGACGGTGCTCGACCATGGAGGAACGATCGAGGTCGACCGTTCGGAGCTGGGAGGGGCTCGCTTCGTGATTCGCGTTCCCACGCGGATGGTCTAGGTTCGGGTCATGAGTCGCGTCCTCGTCATCGACGACAACGAGACCATCCGCGAGGGCGTGGCGACCGTCGCGGAGCGTGCCGGGTTCAAGGTGACCCGAGCCGCGTCCGGAGAAGAGGGGCTGGCTCAGCTCGCTCAGGGCGAGCACGAGCTCGTCGTCACCGATCTCAAGATGTCGGGCATCGACGGGGTCGAAGTGCTGCGACGGGTGAATCGGGACCATCCGGACACGACGGTCCTGATCATGACTGCGTTCGGGACGGTAGAGAACGCGGTCGAGGCGATGCAGCTCGGCGCCTTCGACTACGTGCAGAAGCCGTTTTCTCCCGGCGACCTCCGCGCTCGCCTGGAGCGAGCCGTCGAGTGGCGGCGGCTTCGACGCGCCCACGACCATCTGCTCGAGTCGCGACGGCTCCTGTGGGACCGGCCATCGGACTCCGGTGACTTCATGGGCATGGTCGGCATCAGTTCGGCGGCGAACCGGGTGTTTCGACTCATCGAGAAAGTCGCGGCCAGCGACACCCACGTGCACATCCACGGCGAATCGGGAACCGGCAAAGAGCTCGTGGCGACCGCCCTTCACGAGCTCAGCGGTCGTTCCGGGGGGCCCCTGGTCTCCGTCAGCTGTGCCGCGCTCCCCGAGACCCTCCTCGAGAGTGAACTCTTCGGTCACGAGAAGGGCGCCTTCACCGGAGCCGCGAAACGAAAGCTCGGTCGCTTCGAGCTCGCCGACTCCGGAACCCTTTTTCTCGATGAGATCGGCGAACTGAGCCCCGCCATGCAAGTGAAGCTGCTCCGCGTCCTGCAGGAGCGAGAGATCGACCGAGTCGGCGGAACCCACCCCGTCAAGATCGACGTGCGCGTCGTCTCCGCGACCAATCGCGACTTGAAGCGCGAAGTCGAGGAAGGACGCTTTCGGGAGGATCTGTATTATCGCCTCCACGTCGTTCCGATTCGACTTCCACCTCTCCGTGAGAGGACCGACGACATCGGGCCCCTGGCCCGCCACTTCATCGACAAGCTGCGCGTGCGGACCAACAGCTCGGTACGCCGGATATCTCCGGAGGCCGAGCAGCGACTGCGGGGTTACACGTTTCCGGGAAACATCCGCGAGCTCGAGAACATCATCGAGCAGGCGATGGTCTTCGCGGAAGGGGAGGATCTCGTGCCCGACGACCTTCCGCCCCAGGTCACGGGTCATACCGCACCCGACCGCCCATCGATCCCCATCCCCAGCGGCGATGTCGAGCTGAACGACTTTCTGGAGTCGGCCGAGCGGCAGATGATCCTCGCTGCGTACGAGTCGTCGGGTGGTGTGAAGACGGAGACCGCACGCCGGCTGGGCATCAAGACGAGCGCCCTCTATTACAAGCTCGAGAAGTACGGGATCGGCACCGTGGCGGGCCGGCCCGCGGGGTCGAGGGAAACCGAGGGCGATGCCTCAGAATCCTGACGATGACGGGACCCTCGAACCATGTCGACCTTCTGGTACGCGTCTTGCGACACAGTGCAGCGTGGCGTCCCTCTGGACCCGATCGGCCGGCCACGTGCTGGCGCTCTTCGCTCTGACGGCCACCGCGGAGGCCGCGCCGGAACCGGTCCGAGCTTCCGAGGAGGGGCGGGTCCGGGTCGAGACGGCGGCGAGGGCGGCGCGGTCGGCCGAGGACGCAGTCCAGGCGACCGAGAGCCAGCAGGCTGAGCTCGCCGCAGCCATCCTGGAGCGCAAGGCCAAGGGCGGCCCCAACGACGGACGTCTCGAAAGGCTGCTCCTCCGGTCGGTGGAGGCGGAGCGCGCCCTGGAGGACCTTCTCGACCGGCTGGACGCGCGGCGAAGGAACCTCCAGGCGGTCGCCAAGACCGAGCTCACGGCGGTCGACGACCGGCTCCGCGCCGCGGCGGCCGCGCTGGAAGCGGCCCCGCCGGACCGGCGACGGGCGGTGGCCCTCCAGATCCGCGACATGCTCGCGATCCGCGAGGCGATTTTGGAGCTGAGGCGGACGAGCGAGGCGCCGGTCGCGTTCGCCTTGCCGGCCGAGGCTTTCGACCTCACGGCCGACCCGCTGGACGGTCCCGAGGAGCTCCGCGACAAGGCGGACTTCGCTGAAGACGCTCGCGATAAGCTCCGAAAGAAGCGCAAGGAACTCGCCCGGCTCATCAAGGACCAGCGACGGACCCAGCGTCTGACCCGAGCGGCCCGAGACCTGGCCGTTGATGAGCGGCTCTTCGACGAGGACAGCCGGTCCGGCTCAAGCTCGCCGGCCCGCGGAGGCTCGACGGACCGCAGCGGAGCAGGAGGAGACGAGTCGGGTGTGCCCACGTCACCGGGCAACAATCCGAACGTCGACGGACCGAGGCTCGGCGCGGATGGCGATTTCGTCATCGAGGGTCCCGGCCGCCTCCCCGACACGGGCGGAGGCTCGCCTCCGGCGGAGGACGGCGGCAGCCAGAACTCGGCCGGGGGGCCCGCCGCCCTGGACCCGCTGCTGGCTCTCCAGCTCGAGGTCGGCCAGCTAGCCGAAGCCGGCGTGGACCTGGCATCGTTGGAGGCGATGCTCGACCAGGTCGCCCGCGTCGAAGCCGTCCTCTCGGCGCGGGCGCGGACGATGCGCGCCAAGGCGCGTCGCCTCGAGTCCGACGTGAAATGAGGCGGCTCGCCCCATGGCTCGTGGGGCTCGTCGTGGGCGGCGGAGGCTTCCCCGCCCGAGGCCAGGTCGACTCCGCGGCGCCGGATCCGATCCGGCCGTCGGTCGAGGGCGACGCTTCGGACCGGGACACCCCGAGAGTCAGTGGAGCCCTGCGGGCGGCCGTGGGACCGGAGATCGACACCAATGCTCGACGTCAGATCGAGCTGCCCGACGAGCCCCCCGACGACACCGACTTCGACCTCCCGAGCGTCGTGACGGACGGTCTCCTCAAGGTCGTGATCGACGGCGGCGGCCGAATTCGGCTGGGAAGAGGATGGGAGCTTCACGGACAGCTCTTGGCGGGAGCGAAGCGCTTCGTGAACGAGAGCACCGAAGACCAGTGGGCCCAGCTGCTGTCCGCGGGTCTCGCCAAACGATGGGGGCGCGTGGTCATCGGTACGGACGGTTCGTTTCGCATCAGCCGGATGCGACGAGCCGTCCGCAACTACTCCTGGCAGCAAGCGCGGCTGCAGACCGAAGTCGACTTGGGCGCCGGATGGGCGGTCGGCGGATGGGCCGGCTGGTTCGCCTACCAGTTCGAGCCCCGCGAAGAGTTCACGTACTCCGGACCTCAAGGCGGCGTCTTCGGGCGGTACGCCTTCGCCCGACCGTGGACGCTCTACGCCTGGGTCGACGGCTGGCTGAAGGACTACGACAGTACGATCTTGGTCGGCACGCCGGTGGGGCCTCGCTTCTGCGAGGCCGAAGAACCCGACTGCGCCGACCGAGAGGACACCGAGCTGCGGACCGGGATCCGCGTGCAGTGGAGCGGGAAAGTCGTAGGTGCGCTGGGGTACGACCTGCGGCTTCTACGGTCCAACTCGGAACCACCGCTGGAAGACCTGGATCTGCACCGGGTCAGCGGCTTCGTCAGCGTACCGGTCGTCTGGGAAATCCTGGCCACGGCTCGATGCGCGCTCCAGCTGCGGTTCGGTGACTCCCCAACCTTCGACCTGGCCCTGGGAGACGAGGACGAAAACCGCAACAAGTGCCAGCTCCAGGTTCGTCGCCCGATCACGCCGGCCCTCGACTTCGACATCCGGTATGCGGCCTACTGGTACCGCATCGAGGGCGGCCCCAGCGCCCCCGACCTGGAGTACCTGCGTCAGACCGTATTCGCGGGCATCAGCTTTCGAACCGGGTCGGCCGGCCGCTGAGTCGGCCGGCGACATCTGCTAGCATCGGGACCGTGACCGACGATAGGAAGCGGGCCGAACGACATCACCGCGAGTTCAAGCTGGTGTTCGACAACGGCGAGAGCTTCACGGCGGGACGGGTCTTGGACGTCTCGGAGACGGGTCTCTTTCTCGAAACTTCGGAGCCTCAGCCCCGCGGGAGCATTCTCACGCTCTTCCCTGTCGACAGGGAAGCCAGCGACATGTTCGAGCTGGAGGCGGAAGTCGTGCGTGTCGTGCCCGACGACCCCGATACGGACTCGCTGGGAGGTATGGGCCTGCGCTTCTTGAAGCCCGACGAAGTCCGCAGTCAGATCGACGCGCTCATCGATGCCCTCACCGCCCGGGACGCCAACGGCGTGCGCGACCCGCTCCTCGGGGTCCGTGTTCCGCGGTCGAGTCCGGCGGCAGAGCCCGAGGATTGAGCGTTCAGGAAGAGAAGCTCGAACCGCAGCCGCAGGTGGTGACGGCGCTGGGGTTGTCGAATTTGAAGCCGGCCCCCGAAATGCCCATGACGTAGTCGATGGTCGTGCCTTCGAGATGCATGGCCGAGATGGGATCGACGAAGACCGTCAACCCCTCGAAGCTCATCTCGAAGTCGCCGAACTTCGCCTGGTTGTCGAAGTCGAGTCCGTACTGGAAACCGGAACATCCTCCGCCCTGCACGAAGACGCGGAGCCCGTGGCCCTCGAGCTTCTCGGCCTCCATCGCCTCTTGCACCATCTCGATCGCTTTGTTCGTCAGCAGAAGCGGCGGCTCTTCGGTAGGCGCCAGGACGACGTGCGCATGCTCTTCGGTCATGCCGCTAGGTTAACCACAGGCTGCGCCAGGGCAAGGCGGAATCGGCGTCCTCGGCAGACAGAGCCCCAACCCCAGGGTATGGCCGAGGCATGCCCCGCTTCACCCACCGGTTCACGGTCCGCGCCGACGTCGACGCCGTCCGCGACTTCCATGACGACCCCAGCGCGCTGAAGCGTCTCAGCCCACCGGGAACCGCGGTTCGGCTCCACGCATTCGGACCGATGGCCGAGGGCATGGTGGCCGACTTCACGCTCTGGCTCGGACCGCTGCCCATCCGCTGGGAGGCCGTCCATCGCGACGTTTCTCCGACCGGGTTCACCGACATCCAGCGCCGAGGCCCCATGGCCGCCTGGACTCATCGACATCGCTTCGAGCCAAAGAGCGATGGCGAGACCGACGTGGTCGACGAAATCCAGTACGAGCATCCGCCCGGAGTCCGAGGGATCGGCACGCGCCTTCTCTTCGGCCGGCTCCCGCTGAGCATCCTCTTTGCGCACCGGGCTCGGGCAACACGTCGAGCCCTGGAGGCTCAATAGCGTCGGCGACCGACGAGGTGGATCGGATACTCGACCGCAAGATTTCTGTCGTGGGGCGCCTCGATGACCGTACGGAGAAGGATCCGGTCGGGGGTTCGCTCGTCCAGCGGCAATAGAAACTCCAAATAGCCCGAGGAGACCGTCGCATCGAAGGTCTCCTCGAACACGACGCGGGTCGCACCCTCGACATCGACCTCCAGCCGGAGATCGCGTCGCCCGGTTCCTCCGAGGCGAAGGTCGAAGGCCAGGCGCTGCGGGCGAGGTAGACGGTTGACCCGCCCGGCGACGAGTCGGGTCGGCCCCGACTCGAGCTGCCCGAACACGGACACGAGGCCCACCGGACCCGAGGCATCGTGGGCGCCCGCGCACGTCGGACCACCCGCTCGCAGATACCCGTACCCCGCCACACACAGACCGAGAACGGTCCAGAAAACCACACCTGCCATTCCACGAAGACCCGACATCCGCTCTCCGGCGGTATCAACCCTCGAGACGAACCACCAAGGATGTGAATCATTGGCACAGCGCGACGCTCCTGTCGCCCTAATCGTACTCACCGGTCAGTATCGTGAGGGCTGCGCCCTCGGCCCGGCCCTTGCTGCACTGCACCGTGGGTTCGGGGCGCTCCTGCTCAACCAGTAAGTGCCGTTGCCGTGTTCAGTCGGGGGCGTCCCGAGCCCATCACTTGGAGGGGCGGGCCCACCCGGACTACAAGGCGGGGAAGCCGCGTTCGCCCATGCCCCTTCAGGTCCAGAGCTCGCTGATCGGAGCGATCGTCACCGTGGCGGTGATGACCGGCCTGCTCCTGCGACGTCGTCGGCGCCCGACGGACGTTCCCTTCTCCGTTCTGTGCCTGAGCCTGATCCTCTGGTTCATGGCCACGTTCACGGCCGCGGTGACCGAAGGCGACTGGGGGATTCGGGTCGAACTCGCGGTGGCCGCTCTGATTCCCACGGCGCTCATCCGCCTCTTCAGTGAGCTGCTTCCGGAGAGCGCTGCTCGGGCTCGGCGCCTGCTCTCCACCGTGTATCCGCTTTCCGCGCTCACAGCGGCGGCGGCCCTCTCGCCGCTGGGAACGACCACCGTCGTGCAGGTCCTGGCCACCCTCTTCGTCGTCGTCACCATCCTCTGGGGAAGCCGGGTGCTCATCGCGGCCAGCGACGTGGGCCGAGGGACGGTGGACTACGCGCGCCGCCTGTATCTCGCGATCGGCGCCGCCTTCGTCGCCGTCTTGTGCGCCACACTGGAGCTCCCCGCCTTCAAAGGGAGCGCGACGGCCATCGGCCACATGGCGGTCATGACGTACGTATTCTTTCTGTCGCAGGTCATTCTTCGTGATCGCCTGCTCGACCTGAACGAGTTCCTCGGCCGAATGCTCATCTTGGGGATCTTGGCCATTCTCTTCGCCTCGGTCACGGCTCTGCTCATCAACATCGGCGACGGTCCCTCCAGTCGCCTGTTCAATGCCGTCTTCGGCGTGATCATCCTGCTCACTCTCTACGAACCGATGAAGGATTGGCTGGAGCGCAAGGCGGCCGAGGTCTTCTTCCGAGAGCGCCATGGATTCCTCCAGGCTCTGTCCGATCTTCGACAGCGGATGCAGCACGGCGTCCTGGACCCGAACCAAATGAGCCACATCGTGGTCGAGGCTCTCTACGATACCCGTCGCGCCACGCACGCCGCGGTCTATCTTCTCGATCCTGGCGGTCGAGGCTTCGACCTACACGCTCATCGCGGCCCCGAACCCGCGCCGCGGGTGGACACCTCCGACTATCCCGAGCTCTTCAAGCTCGTGCATGAAGCGTCGCGGCCGGTCTCGCTGGAGGACCTCGGCGTCGGCGCCCTTTCCTCCGAAGCGGTTCCCCCCCGCATCGAGCTCGCCAGCTCCCTGCGGGCCGTCAACGCCGACCTGCTGCTGCCATTTCGGTCGGGGTCGATGGTCCTCGGTTTTTTGGCCCTCCGCGACGATCGAGCAGCGGAGCCCTACGCCACGGCGGAGATCGCCGCCCTGGAGACGATCTCCGAGACGGCCGCCACCGTGGTCTGGAATTCAAAGCTCGCCGAACGTCTGCGGGAGCGAGAGCGACTCGCGGCCATCGGAGCCATGGCTGCCGGCTTGGCCCACGAGATCCGCAATCCGCTCGGCGCGATCAAAGGCGCGGCGCAGTACCTCGACCCGACGCGGCCCGCCAACCCGGAGGACTCCGAGTTCCTCGAGGTGATCATCGAGGAGACCAATCGCCTGAATTCGGTCGTCACCCAGTTCTTGGACTACGCCCGGCCGTTCCGAGCCCGGTTCGATAGCGTCGACCTGAACGGCATCATCCGCCGAACGGTGAAGCTCGTCCAGGCCCGAGCCGGCAACCCGGCACCGATCGAGCTCGAGCTCGACCCCGCGCTGCCTCGGATTCAGGCCGACGGAGAGCAGCTCAAACAGGTCGTGCTGAACCTGGTGCTGAACGCTCAAGACGCGACGGGCGACCGGGAATCTCCGGTGGTGATCCGGACTCTACGTCGAGGCGAAGACGTCGAGGTCCGCGTTCGCGACGGAGGAGTCGGAATACCTGCTCGGGACATCGAGCAGATCTTCACGCCCTTTTTCACCACCAAGCACTCCGGTACCGGACTCGGTCTGGCCGTCTGTCAACGCATCGTCCACAACCACGGCGGTTCCATCCGCCCCAGCTCGACGGTGGGCCGCGGGGCCGAGTTCATCGTCCAGCTTCCCGTCGAGGCCGCGGCCACCAGCTCGGTGGCCCGCGACGACGCCGAGTCGATGGAAGAGCCCCGACTCGTCGCCTCCACGCCACCCGATCTCGAGTCGACGGGCACCTGATCAGACGACGGGGATGCACCGGCAGCCCACCGGGTCGCAGGTCTCCGCCGGTCCGCAGCCGCCGCAGTCAACCGGGCACACGCACTCGCAGTCGGCCGAAGGCTGGCAAACTTCGTTGTTCGAACACGCGTCATCGCATCCGGCCGGACACTCGCACTCGCAGGAGTCTTCATTGCAGACCGTCCCCCCCGGACATCCGCCACAGTCTTCGGGACAAGCGCATGCGCAGTCCTGGGCGGGGTCGCACACCGCCTCGCCCGAACAGGCTGCGTCGCACGCGACATCACACGTGCATTCACACAGCGAGCTGTTGCAGGACGTGTTCCCGGAGCACGCTCCTCCGCAATCTTCGGGACATTCGCACGTACAGCTCGCTGCTTCACACGTGTTGAGTACGTCCTCGCAGGCGCCCCCGCAGTCCGCACACTCGCAAGCGCACGAAGTCGTGTTGCACACGGTACCCGGTCCGCAAGCCCCCCCACAGTCCGGAGCACACTCGCATTGACACGTCTCCTGATTACAGACTTCACCCGATCCGCACTGACCGTTGCAATCCGGAGTGCAGGCACAGTTGCAGTCGGAGTCGCAAACGCGAGTGTCGCCACACAGGGCGCAGATGGCCGACTTGCACACGCAAGCCCCGAGGCCTTCGTCGCATTCCTGACGAGGGCCACAGGAGCCGCATACGCTCACCGGAGGCTCCCAGCGCCGGTAGCTGATCACGACGATGTCGTTCTCGTTGGGTCGAAACCCGAAGCCACGGAAGAAGATGGAGTTGCTGCCCGCGTCGTAGTCGAAGCCATTGTCGCGGTCGCGAGGAACGGTCTCCACGACGCCCGTGCCCCCTTGACCCAGCCGAATGACGCCCACCTTGATGGTCGAGGAGATCGGGGCTCCGGTGAGCTGATACTGGGAAGACGCCCCGGCCACCGCATCGATGATCGACTGGAGAGCGGACCCCGGATCCGCGGAGCAGGGGCTGTACAAAGCACCGCCGGTCGCATTGACGACTTCGACGTAGCCTCGGCCCGGTTCGTTTCGGCCCGTCGTGCACGCGTAGGAATTGCACGGCACGGGGCTGGCCTGCGGCAGGATGACCTGGGCGAAGGCTACGCCATTGTTGTCGACGATCTGGTCGATGTACGGCTGTACGATGGAGTCGATGCAGGCCTGCTGGGTCGTGTCGGGTACGACCTCACACACGGAGTCATCGTCCGGACTGGGTAGATAGAGATCCTGGATACCCGTCGCGCACGGTGTGTCGTAGTTGAAGCAAGCTCCGTCTTCGTCGGTGATCTCCTCGGCGAACTCGTCGGAGACGTAGACGACGGCGAGAACTGCGTCTTCTCGGAGCTTCGTGGGGTCGACGACCCCGGGCGGCGACCGCGGTAGGGCTCGATCGATGGCATTGGAGGCCGCCTCCAGCCCAAACTCGCAGCCGTCGCGTCCTCCGGAGACGTCCTGAAGGTCGGCGGCGAAGTCGGTCGCGCTGGTGGTGAATCGATTGTTTCGCAACCGACCGTTTTGATTGGGGCGCTTGTACGAGTTTTCGGTGTGCGGAACGACGCCCATTCGGAAGTCGACGTTGTTCTGGTCGAGTTCGTCGAAGATCTGCTGGGCGGCATCGCGGATGCGATTGCGGTCGTCGTTGGTGGAGCCCGAGATGTCGGCCATCCAGATGAAGTCCACGACCGACTCGCCTTCCGCCAGGAACGGGTCGCAGTCTTTCGAACGGTCGGCGTCGAACTCGGCGAGCGCAGTCCCATTGACGAGGTCGTCGACGAAGATGGCCCGATTGTCCGTACGATCGAGGTAGGAAGCTCGATCCAGCACCGCGCCGATCACGACCACGCCGTCCGAGCGCAGGAGCAGCTGCTGAGCGTAGATGAACTCCGAACCGGGGGTGGCCACCCGGGTGGGAAAGCTCCCGAAGTCGTTGGCGCCGAGACCCGAGACGAGCCGGACCAGGGCCTCCCGCACCGCCTCCGGCCGCCGCGTACCGGAAGTGACGTCGAGGTCGTAGATCGACGAGACGACCGTCTCGTACCCGTCGTGCGACTGAATCGAACGACCGGAGACGCGGATGACGCGACTGAGATTCTCGCTCGCGGTGCCGGCGTCCACCCGCGCCTCGAGGGCCGCCACCTGCTCGGCCGCATTCAGGCCCGCACCCCCGAGCACGGGCATCGTCAACACGAAGCCGGCGATGTCGTTGCTCGGATCGTCGAGGGCGGCCACCGCTACGCTCGCACTCGCCGCCAGCACCGGCACGCCCGCGTAGGCGAACGAAGTCTCGTGGGCCAGGGTCCACGTTCCCGGGCCGCCGTCATCGAAGTCGATGACCTTGAGGTTGTTGTCGGCGCAGATGGCCAGGATCCCGTTGACCCGATCGGCGGGAGGGTCGGTGCCGTCGGTCGGATCGAAGCCCGCGACGACTTCGTCGCCGTCGTTCAGGCCATCATCATCAGTGTCGTCGTCCAGCGGATTCGGTTCGTCCGGGTCGTCGAACCGACCGTTGCCGTCGGCGTCTTCGAATCCGTCGTCGAGCCCGTCACCGTCCGTGTCGCGGTCACGGGGGTCGGTCGTGGTGGTCGGATCGAGGTCGAGCGGGACATCGGGACATTCGACGGCGTCGATCGACTCGGTGACCCCAAGCTCGAGCCCGTCGGCCAGCCCATCACCATCGGTGTCGAGCAGCAGGGGGCTCGTTCCGTGGATCGAGATCTCATCGCCGTCCGATAGCCCGTCGCAGTCGGTGTCGACCCGCCGCGGGTCGGTCTCGTACGACTCCCGGAACCCATTCAGATTCTGGTCTTCATCACCGTCGACCAGCCCGTCACCGTCGGTGTCCTCGGCGAGCGGATCCGTCTCCCCATCGTCGACGAGCCCGTTCCGATTCCGGTCTTCGATGCCGTCCGAAATGCCGTCGCCATCGCTGTCCCGCGACAAGGGGTCGAGCTCTCCCTCATCGCGGACGCCATCGCGATCGGCATCCTCGATGCCGTCGGCTATGCCGTCGCCGTCGGTATCGCGCAGACGCGGGTCGAGCTCGCCATCGTCGACCGCGCCGTCTCGGTTGGCGTCTTCGACGCCGTCCGGGATCCCATCACCGTCGGTGTCGGATTCGACGGGCGACGTGTTCGTGGTGGGGTCGACATCGAGAGCGAGGTCGGGACAGTCGACGCCCTCGACCCCTTCCAAGAGACCACTCTCGACTCCGTCCGGAATCCCGTCGTCGTCGGAGTCGGGGTCGTCGGGCGACGTCCGCATCCCGTTGGGGTGAACGACGGAAAACTCGGCCTCGTCCGAGAGTCCGTCACAGTCGCTGTCCTTACGATCGTTATCGGGGTCGAACGGATCCGCGGCAGCGTCGGCGGTCGAAGCATCGCCCGCCTCCGGCCTCGCATCCGAGACCGAGCCCCCGTCAGCCGTCGAGCGCGCGTCCCCGCCGCCGCTCGCGGCATCGTCCCTCGCGCGGTCGCCGACAGCGGCGTCGCGTCGCGCGCCGCCCCCGGCGGGCGAACTCTCGTCACTGCACGCAACAGCGAGACCGAGCGCGGCCCAGACCGCGATGTGGCGAGCGCTGACCATACCGATGATGAAAGAGATACCATGACCTTGGGAAAGCGGGCCAATGTACGAGCGTCACGGGACGTCCGCATCGCGTCTCTGTGACCGAGCTCTCCTGGAGATCTCGGTAGCGCGGGTACGCACACGTGCTTCCGGAGACGACATCGCCTTCGCCGCCCAAGCTTCGGCGGCTCCCGCCCGAGACCGCGCGAGTTCCAGTTCGGCCAGCTCTAGCCAAACCCGAGCCTTCGCGTTCAGGTCGGGCGCCAAGCGCCGCGCACGGTCGAGCCGTGCCTCGGAGGCGGGCCATCGGCGCTGGATCCGAAGCTCCCGCCCTTCGGTGAGAGCGGCTTCCCACGCCGCCCCGTCGCGGTCTTCCTCGGATCGCGACGTCGGCGCCTCGGCCCGCGCCCGGAGAGCGGCTTTGTCGACCGAGCCGCCGCCGTTGACGGAACCCTTCGGTTCCACCGCGGAAAAGCCCGTCTCGCCCGCACCGCTACCGATGGCCCCCATCGTGTCGTCGGATGAAACCTCGGGCGGAGTCGCCGATCGCCGCGCGGCCGGCGACTCATCGGTCCGAACTCGCGGGGCCGCCCGTCTCTTTCGCCGGGTGGCTCTTCTCTCGAGCGGCGCCGTCGCTTTCGGGGGCGACTCCGGAACGACCGGCGCCGGAACGGCCGGAGTCGATTCGACTGCGGGAACCGGAGCCGCCTTGGGCGTGGGGTCTGCCGGGTCGGCCGACGCGTCGTCGGCGCTCACCGAAGACGGTGCTCGAGCCGCCATTTGGGGTTCCGGCTTCAAGACGAAGAGCAGGCCGGCAGCGACGGCGGTGGCCATGACGCCGGCCCCCGCGGAGCCGAGCAGCCATCGACGCCATCGCGGACGGTGCCGAGCACTCGCTTCGGCCATGACTCGATCTCGAAGCGCGACGCGGAACGACGGTCGCAGGTCGTCCTCGGCATCCGCGACCTCGGCCGCGCGAAGCACGGCTTTCCAGCTCTCGAGCTTCCGCTCGTCATCGGCTGGGTCCGTCAGCTCTCGGATGGAATCATCGTTTCGCGTCATGACGATCCGTCTCCGCCAAAGCCCTTCGCCTGCAGCGAGCGGCGGAGATGCTCGAGGGCATAGCGCATCCGACTCTTGACCGTGTTCTCCGAAGCGCCCGTCATCTCCGCGATCTCTTTGAAAGGCAAACCCGAATGCTCCCGCAGAACGAAGACCTCGCGCTGCTCCGGAGGAAGTCGAGCGATGCCATCCCGTATCGCTTGGCCGAGCCGGGTTCGCTCCATGTGGGCATCCGGCCGCCACGCATCGGGTCCGGCGACCCTGTCCACGGGAGCCACGCCCGAAGGATCAGACGTTCGGTCGAGCGATTCGGTCTTGCGGTGCTTCGCCTTTCGGAGCGTGTCCACACAGTGATTGCGAGCGATCGTGTACAGCCACGTCTTGAATCGCGCCTGACGGCTCCACTGCCTCAACCCTCGCACGGCCTTGATGAATACGTCTTGGCAGGCATCCTCGGCGCTGCTCGGGTCCGCGAGCATGCGAAGGCAAAACACGTAGATCGGTCGCTCGTATCGAGCGAGCAGGTGCCGGAACGCTTCGACGTCCCCACGCTGGTAGGCCGCGGCCAGCGTCTCGTCGTCGATTTGAGCTGAACCGTCGCGCACGGCGCTAGATCCGTGTCGCCAGTACCGGAACCGCCCGCAACAGACGCCGGGTATAGGGATGCGCAGGCGAACGAAGAACGCTTTGGGTTGGGCCACTTTCGATGATTCGCCCCCGCCACACCACGGAAACCGTCGACGCCAGCCGGAACACCGCATGCAGGTCGTGCGAGATGACCAAGACCGCCGTGCCCGACGCCGCGAGATCGATGATCCGATCTCCGAAAAACGTCCTCAAGTCGGGATCCAAGCCGGTCAGGGGCTCGTCGAGGATCAGATACTCGGGTTCGAGCGCCAGAATGCGCGCCCAGCCCAGCCGCCGGCGCTGCCCCCCAGAGAGCTGTCCGGGCCGTCGAAGCCCCAGCGATGGGTCGAGCTGCACCGTGGCGAAGCTCTCGGCCCAGTCGGAAGTCGGTCGACCGCGAAGACGCAGGACCTCTTCCACGATCCGCCGAGCCGACATCGCCGGATCGAGAGTCGCACCGGCGGCTTGCGGAAGGTACTGCACCGTCCGCCGAAACTCCGGCCCCGGTCGGGGCGTCCATACCGGGCGACCAGACAACGAAACGACACCCCGGTCCGGTCGGTCGAGACCGGCGAACATCCGGGCGATGGTGGTCTTGCCGGAGCCGCTCTCACCGACCAGGGACCCGACCGTCCCCGGTTTCAGGTCGAGGTCGACCGGACCGACGCGGATCCGACGATCGAGGTTACGCTCGATCGCGCGTGCCGTGAGCCCGGGTTGGTTTTCGGGCTTCAATATCGCTTGAGGAGCTCCAGGTACTCCTCGCGGGTGAACAAACCCTTCTCGATGAGAAGGTCCACCATCACCCGAAGCGCGCGTTCCTGGCGTGCCTGATGCGAGCGAAGGTAGGACGCAGCGACGATGTCTCCGGTGGTCGCCACCGGCATCTTGGGGGGCGTCGTCGGATTGGCCGGAGGTCCGTGAGGAATCTCGACCTCCGGGTAGTTGGGCTTTTGTTCGAGGCGATCGATCGCTCGGCCGATCTCGGTTTCGCCCGCGATAAGGGGCTCGACTCGGTAGCCGGTGCGGAATCTGATCTCGTCGACGGTCTTCAGGTTCGTGGGGTCGGCCATGGCCAGCCACAGGACTCGCTGCGCGACATCCGCCTTCAGCGGGCAGCAAGATGCCTTGCGCAGGAAGCTGAAGTCGAGGCTGCTGACGATGGCCGAGGGCACCTTCAGCTCCCGCATCTTGGCCTGCTCCATCCCCAGCTGTTTGGAAAGGGCGCGAACGAGAAGGGGTTCCGAGATGAAGTTCATCTCGACCAGGATGCGACCGAGCTGCCCCCCCCACCTCTTCTGCTCGGTCAGCGCGGCGGAAAGCTGAGTGCTCGTGAGGACGCCAGCGCGAACGAGCAGATCTCCCAGGCGTATCCGGCTAACCATCGTTTCTCGACGGCCCGAGCGAAAGCCACGGGACGCCCTTCATCATCTAACCCGAGCATCGAGGGTCTGTACATTTCCGGAGGCGACTCTCGCGTTCTCGGATGAGCCGTCGTCACCAAGGGATCGCTTTTCGCCCGCTCGGGGGGTCGACGCGAAAAAGTGCCGCGTCGGGTGATGCATCCATCAGAGGGTCCTCTAGCTGAATCTGCACGGAAAGGTCCCGAGTCGGCACTTCCAGACGAATGCGCCTTGCGATGCCGTCCTCGAAAGCGTCGAAACGCACGTCGACCGCCGGATGCCGGTGGGTTTCCGCCAGTCGGATTCGTACAACGCGCGTCGTGTCCCGCTGGACCCAAAGCTGCGCAGCTTCGCCGCGGGGGTCGGTCAGACTGAGACGCCAGCTACCATGCTCACCTGCCTCACTTCGCGTCGCCACCCATCGTCGAGCGGTGGGCACGCCGCCGAGCAACACGTCGACGACCGCCGGCGGCGGCAGCGGCAGCGGTATCACCTGAGCAAGATTGTCCGCGGTGGCCGCTCCGACCCGCAGCGCTCCTTGACCGAGCCAGTAGAGCTTCGTCCCGTCGCTCGTCACCACATCGATCGGCTCTTCGAAGGGCGTCAGCGTCTCGACGCGAAAGCGGTCGGGGCGCTCGGCAACCACCACCGTACGAAGCCGAACGCGTCCGTCATCGCCCCAGTAGGTCACGCGCCCTTCCGCCTGGAGAGACTGCGTTCGGGTGGCGGTGCGAACCAATGACGCGAACAGCCGATCCGGGTCCGGCGGCGGGCCCCCCGACGGGGCCGAACGGCAGCCGAGCGTGACGACCGCGGCAGCGAGCAACATCCGAGTCATGGCGCGTGAGAGCGGACCGTCGCACCGGCCGAACGTTTCCATCGTCGACGTCGCTCCCTTCTCGTGCGCTCGGCGGCAACCTTCGAAGCCCGATGGGCGGCGATGGGATCGACGTCACGCAACAGGTCGGCCTGCATTCGCCAATGTTCCGGATCGAGGGGAGACCGCAAGAGCGCCTGCTGGGCATACGCCCGGGCATCGTCGAACGCACCCGACCGCAACGCGACCCGGGCGAGCGCATGCAAGACGTGAGGTTCGTCCGGGTCTCGTCGATGCAGACGTCGGAGCTGTCCTTCGGCTTCGCGCTGATCCGTCGCCTCAGCCCAGCGCCGCGCGGCCAGGTCCAGCGGTGGGTCATCGAACGATTTCAGTGTCGCCAGCTCGGCCGGCCCAAAGCTTCCGAGCTCCACGGCGCCCCTCAGCCGGATGATCCGCGCCCGAGGAGGGGAAAGCGTCGCCTCGGCGAGCCAGCGGTCGGCCGCTTCGGAGCCGCGGACAATCGAGATCGCGGCGAACGCAATCCCGCTCACGGTGGGGTCCGCGTCGACCGCGGGTAGGTGGTCGGTCAGCCGGCGTCGGACGGTCCGGTCCGGGTGGGCTCGGACCCACAGTGCCCAGACCGCCGGGTCGGCCCGCGCGGCCTCCGCGGGCAGCTTGCGCAGCCATTCGGGTCGTCCAGCTTCCAGCGTGAGGGCCGCCCACGCTCGCCGCCTCTCGATCTCCCGAGGGGGCTCGGGGCCCCACAGCCGAGCCGCCGCCTCGGGGCGATTCGTGCGCCAAAGCCAGATCGCCCGGTCCGCGACCGACGCCCGGGTGCAAACCTCCAGGGCGAGCGCGGAATAGCCGAGCGACGACACCTCCCGGCAGGCAGGTCGCGTCGCATCCGGCCACGCACGATGGAGCCGGACCAGCTGACGACGAACATCGGGCTCGTCCCGGGCATGAGCAGCCGTCCGCGCCGCTTCCCGCAGGACCGCGGGATGACCGGGGTATCGCATCAGGGCGGCTGCGACGACGCGACGGGCATCATCGTCGCGGTCTGCGTGGTGAAACACCGTGACCAGGAGTCTCAGCGCGGTCGGCGAAAAGAACGCCCCGCGCCGCAGCTGTCGATCCCATGCCGCTTCCGACCACGGGGAATCGGGCCGGGCGCGCGACAAGCCATGGACGATCAGCTCCGAGCCGGCAGCTCCCTCCAGCTGGCGAGCGAGCAGGGCCCAGACCATGCGTCCTTCCGGCCGAGCCTCGAAGTCGAGCAACAGATCGAGCAGCGCTTGGGTGCACGCAAAGTCCGGCGAGAGCAGCTCCCGGGTCAGTCGCCGCAGCGCCTCGGTGCGCCGACCCAGAAGGAAGGCGGCTCGGGCGAGAAGCAGGTTGGCTTCGCTGCCCAGCGGACGAACGAGCCGGTCGGCTCCGATCGGATCCCCTTGGTCGAGCCGCTTCTCGGCCAGCCGAGTGGCGAGCCAGGCGCTCCCCTCATCGTAGATGCGGGCAAGCTCCAGGTCCGTGACGACCCGATGATCATCGCCGGCGGCCCGGGCCAGCTCGGCAACCACGGCATGGTAGTAGGCCTGTGAGCTCACGAAGCGGCTGGCCTGAGGCTCCCCCAGAGCCGGCGCCGGGGCCGATACGGCCGATATCACGGCGAAAAAGATAGGATTTCTAACCTGTCCGGGTTTTGACACGGGTCGGCTGCCTCCCTAGATTCTCCGCCAACTCCGCCCGTGAAGCCATCGATCGTACTCCTTACCGTCTCGTGGGCGCTGACCCTGATGCCCCAAGCGAGCTTCGGGCAAAATCCTGATGTCCCAGCCCCGCCTGCCGAAGGCGAGCCCGAGGCGCCCCCGGCGCCGCAGGCGGGCGAGCCGGCGACCGCCGCGACGGGGGCCGCCGGTGTCGGCGCCCGCGACGAGGACGACCGAGGCCGCTGGGCCGTGTCCCCGTCCGGCGGAACCGGGCTTCTCCGCACGGGAGCCGCCCAGACCGTGCTTCCCGGCATGCTGCGGATCGCGGTCGGCGCCGACTTCTTCCTGCTCGACGGCCTTCTGCGGGATGGCGACAACGCCTCCCGGGTTCGCGGCAAGCTGTCGCTTTCCGGATCGCCCGTCGACTACATGGAGCTGTGGTTCAACGTCGCTTTCGCGTCGACGTCGAACGACTTCACCGAACCCTCGCTGCTGCAGGCAGTCGGCGACCTCGGCTTCGGAATCAAAGGTTTCTATCCCGTCATCGACGCCCTCTCCCTCGGAGCCGACTTCGAACTGCGGTTGATCACGGGGGTCGGCGGCTCCGGATACGACGCCGTCCAGGCGGCGCCGCGATTCTTGCTGACCGCCGACTTTCTGCAGCTCGAGTCGAAGGTGCCTCTGCGCCTCCACCTCAACCTGGGCTACCTGTACGACGGCACCAAGGATCTCGTCGCGACCACGAACGACGCCGGTGAAACCTTCACGCTGACCACCGCCGAACAGTTCGGCCTCGGCTTTTCCGAGTTCGACCGCTTCACCGCCGGCTTCAGCATCGAGGTCCCCGTGAAGTACGTGTCGCCCTACCTGGAATACACGATTCAGGTTCCCCTGGACTATCTGGCCACGCCCGGAGTGGTCGTCGAGCCCACGGGCCCGGTGCCGGGCCAGGCGGCCGCCGACCAAGAAGCGGCGCGCGGCGCGCTCGCGCGGGTCATGCCCCAACGCCTCACCCCCGGGATTCGAGTCACGGCGCTCGAGGACATCACCTTCGACGTTGCCGTCGAGATCGGGCTGACCCCGGATACCGCCCGCGGCGTTCCAGTCGTGCCGCCCTACAACGTGGTCTTCCTGGCGTCCTACAACCTGGATCCCTTTGGCGTGAAGAAGCCCAAGGGCGGACCCGCCGTCGCGGTTCCCGTCCTGGTCCCGACCGGCGGGATCGCCGGCGGTGGACGGCTGGAGGGCACGGTCGTCGACCGCGACACGGGCACGCCCATCGAGGGCGCGATCGTACGGTTCGACCGCTCGACGCCGGTGGCGACGGACGAAGACGGCACGTTCCGGTCGCAGCCGCTCGAGGGCGGCCCCATCCGCATGGTGGTCTCCGCTCAGGGCTACGAGGACGGAGAGGCCCAGCTCGACCTACCGCCCGAGGAGACGTCCGAGGTCGAAGTGGCTCTGGCGCCGACCGGTTCCCAGCTGCGGGGGGTCGTGGAGGGACCGGCCGGACCGATCCCGGGCGCCACCGTCCAGCTCTTTGGCGCGGTCGAGCGGTCGGTGCGTACCGGAGACGACGGAGCCTTTCAGGTTTCCGCTCCCCCCGGCCAGCTGCGACTGGTGGCGCGGGCGAAGGGCCTGATGAGCAACGGCACCGTCCTGACGGTCGAGCCAGGAAAGACCCAGCAGGTGGCGATCCGGTTGGCTCCGGCGTCGGATGAGCCGCTCGCTCCCGAAGACGGCCGGATCGCTCTCGAGAGGCCGCTGACCTTCCAGGCGGGCTCGTCGGAACTGCCCGAGGACGCTCCCGTGCTCCTGTCCCGTCTGGTCGACCTGCTGCTCTCGCGACCGGACCTTCGCGTCCGGGTGGCGGGCCACACCGACAATCAAGGCGACCCCAGCGACCTCCAAACGCTTTCCGACAACCGCGCGACCGCGGTGCTCGACGCCCTGGTCGCCCGCGGCGTACCCGCCGGGCAGCTGGAGGCCGACGGCTTCGGCGCCGACAAGCCCATTGCCCCGAACTCGACGGGCCGCGGACGCGCCCAGAACAACCGGGTCGAGTTCGAAGTCCTCGAGTAGCGCCGACGGCGCCGTGTCTAGGCGTCGGGTTCGACGAGCTGGAGTCCGATCCGCTTGGAGGTCAGGCTGACGTCGACCACCGTCGCTTCGAGCTCGTCACCGATGTCGGCCTTGCGGAGCCGCTCGCGGGCGGCGTCGGTCGTCAGGGGACCGGACAGGGGAATCAGTCCCTCCAGTCCCGGCTCGAACTCCAAGAAGCACCCGAAGTCGGTCTTGCTGACGACCATCCCTCGAACGCGAGTCCCCACCGGATACCGCGCATCCGCATCGGCCCAGGGGTCGTCCTGCGCCTGTCGCAGGCCCAGCTGTACGCGGCCGCGCTTCTTATCGAAGCGCAGGACCTTGAGCCGCCGGGTCTCACCGACCGACACGACCGACGAAGGGGATTCGCCCTTGTCCCAGCTGAGGTCCGCGTTGTGGATGAAGCCGTCGATCCCACGGACGTCGACGCGGACGCCTTGGTCGACGAATTCTCGAATCACGCCCTCGACGACGGCCCCCACGCGGACGCTGCCCATGAGCTCGGACCGCTCCGCCTCCAGGATGGGCCGCCGCGACAGAACGACGTTCGCTCGCCCGCGATGAAATCGAAGGACCCGAAAGCCCAGTCGCTGGCCCAGCGCCTGGTCTGGGTCTTTGATCGGCCGCAGCGACAGCTGAGAACTGGGCAGGAACGCGCGCAAGCCGATGTCGACGATGAAGCCACCCTCGATCGCGGCGACGATCTCTCCTTCGATCGTCTGCCGTCCATGATAGGCCGCCTCCACACGGTCGAGCGCCGATAGGCGTTCGGCCTTTTCGACCGAGCCGAGATAGGCCCCATCCGCTCCGAGCGTATCGATGAACACGGACACCCTCGCCCCGACGCGCGGGGGCTGGGCGAAGTCTCGGACGGGCACGCGCGCCGTGTCCTCCTTGGCAAAAGCGACGAGCACGTCGTCACCTTCGGTACGCAGTACTTCGGCGCTCACCACCGTCCCATCGGCCCGGGCCTCGCTCATCGTGCCGGCCATAGCAGCCCGAAGGTCGAGGGTCACCCATGCTCGACGCCCGGACGTGCCGACGGGGGCAGTCGAGAAGCGATGTTCGAGTCCCACCGGCACAGCGACGCGAAGAGGTCGGGGGCGAGAGGACTGAGCAAGCGGAGCGCTCGGTCGTCGTCCGGATGGGCAAGCTCCAGCTCGAAAGCGTGGAGCGCGAGCCGATGCAACCCGAACTCCGACCGCAGTCGCCGATTATGGCGACCATCGCCGTAGCGCACGTCGCCCAAGATCGGAGCGCTCATGTGCTTCATGTGCCTCCGGATCTGGTGGTAGCGACCGGTCACCGGCGCGGCCTCCATGAGGCTGTAGCCGTCGCGAAAATGGTGACGGCAAAAGTGCGTGCGGGCCGGCACCCGGGGGCCGTCCTTGGTGCGAGGCACGGGATGGTCGAGGACCCCGAATTCCGGAGGTCGACCCCGCACCCAGGCCAGATAGCGCTTTTTGACCTGGGCATGGCGGAACTGCAGCGCGAGATGGGCCGCGGCCTGCGGATCCAGGGCGAAGACGACGATGCCGCTCGTGGGGCGATCGAGCCGATGACAGGGGTGCACCCGGAGGTCGAGCTCGTCGCGAACCTGCTGCAGCAGCGCAGGCTCGGTCTCGCCGAAGCCCCGATGCGTCTGGATCCCGGCCGGTTTGTCCACCCCCACGATCCGGTCGTCACGATAGACGAATCGCACGCGGGCTCGGGCTTCGGGCGGGTAGGCGCTTCGGGTCAACCTCGACCTTGGTGTCGTGAGGGGTGGATGGTAGACCCGGGCGGTGGCGAACCTAGCCAAGAAGAGCGTCTTCATCACCGGCTCGAGCCGCGGCATCGGACTGCAGATCGCACTGCGGGCCGCCCGCGACGGCGCTCGAATAACCGTGATCGGAAAGACGGAGCAGCCTCATCCCCGCCTTCCCGGGACCATCCACACGGCGGCGGAAGAGATCCGGGCCGCCGGTGGCGAGGCACTCCCCGTCGTGTGCGATGTGCGCGAGGAAGACCAAGTCCTCGAAGCGGTGTCCAAGACCGTCGAGGCGTTCGGGGGCATCGACATCCTCATCAACAACGCGAGCGCGATCAGTCTCACCGGTACCCTGGAAACGCCGATGAAGCGGTACGACCTGATGCATCAGATCAACGCTCGGGGAACGTACCTCTGCAGCCAAGCCTGCTTGCCTTACCTCCTGAAGGCGGACAACCCTCACATTCTAATGAACTCACCGCCGCTATCGATGAAAGCAAAGTGGTTTGAGAACCACGTCGCCTACACGATGGCCAAGTATGGCATGAGCATGTGCGTCCTCGGAATGGCGGCGGAGTTCCAGGACCGCGGGGTGGCCGTCAACGCGCTCTGGCCTCGGACCGCGATCGCGACCGCAGCGGTCAACATGCTGGGCGGCGAGCCCATGATGCGGGCCTCGCGAAAGCCGGAGATCTACGCGGACGCCGCCTATGCCGTCCTGACCCGCAGCAGCCGGGAATGCACCGGCAACTTCTTCATCGACGAGGAGGTCCTGCGCGAGGAGGGGGTTACGGACTTCGACCAGTATGCGGTCGACCCGAGCGTGGAATTGGCTCAAGACTTCTTCTTGGATTGATTCGTTTCGTTCTCATCACCGCGGTCGTCATCGGTCCGGCCTGCGCCGACGACGAGGGCAGCTTTCCCGGTCGAGCGGATGGTCCACCGCCGGTCCTGCGTCCGACGTCCTGTAGAACACCCGACTTTCCGGCGGTGGCCTGGACCGAGTCGGCCGTCATCAGTGGAACGCCACGGGAAAGCACCTTGGCCCTGACCGCCGGCCAGCGGCGAGCCATCGTGGCCATCTGGACGCCGGATCTTTCGACGCTCGTGTGCTCGGGCACCGTCGTCTCGCCGACCGCAGTCGTGACGGCCGAACACTGTCTCACGAACTTGGAGCTGCGCGTCCGCTTCGGCGAGGATGCTCGGGAGCCGTACGCGGAGCGCGGGGTCGCCTCGATCGCGGTTGAGCCCGATGGCGCCGACCTGGCGATCCTCCAGCTGTCCCAGCCAGCTCCGGCCGACGTGACCCCCATCCCGATCGACGACGGCTCGGTCACGACGGCCGTCGTGGGATCACGCACCGACATGGCGGGGTACGGAACGCGGGAGGACGGTGACCTCGAACGCCGCTTCGTGGCTTCACCGATCACCTCGGTCACGTTCGAGGAGATCGCCGTCGACGGCGGTGGTCAGCGGGGCCTGTGCTTCGGAGACTCCGGGGGACCACTCTTATGGCTGGCCGACGACGGCGTTCGGGTCGCCGGGGTTCTGTCCTCCGGAGATGCATCCTGTGTCGCCGACGATCGCTACACGCGACTGGCTACGCGTAGTCGATTCATCCGTGACGAGATCGATGATTTGGAGACGGTCGCGCTGCCGGTCTGCCGCGACGGCGGGCTCAGCGTCGAAGGCGACTGCGAGGATCGACAGCATCTGCTCACGTGTTCGTCGTTGGGTTTGGAGCGCCGCCGGTGCGCATCGGATGAAGTCTGTGGTTGGTCGAGCGTCACCGGGTCCCACGCCTGTCTGCCGGCCGAAGAAGCCGCGTGTCCCGGCATCCCCGCATCCGGCCGGTGCGACGGGGACACGGTCCGCTGGTGCGACGAGGGGACGGTCCGGTCCCGAGACTGTGCGGCGTGCGGTGAACGATGCGTCGAAGACCCCGACGATGGGACATCGGGCTGCACCGCGGAGCTCTGCTCCGGGGTCAGCGAGTCCGGACGGTGCGCCCAGGACGTCGTCGAGTACTGTGACCCCGAGGGCCGCTTCCGTCAGCTGGACTGTCGGTCGATCGGTCAAGTGTGCACCGTGACCTCGGGCGTAGCCGGCTGCGTGATCCCTCCCGGGATCTGTGACCGCATCGGGTCGGAGGGCGCCTGCGTCGATGACCGAGTCGCCGTGTTCTGCCGCGGGCGAGACTTCTCGTGGGTCAACTGCGCCAATTTCGGGCAGCGATGCGACTACCTGGGAAGCGACATCGGATTCTTTTGCACGCCTTGAGCCGGCTCGGGCGTGCCTCTTTCAGAACCCGTATGCCGACGCCTCGACCTCGAACACGGAGTACAGCCCCACGGGATGAATCAGATCGAAAGCATACAGGGAGCTTCCGATCTTCTCGAAGCCCGACTTCTGCCCGCCGACGATCCGACGTCGGATCGGCTCGACCTCGAGATCTTCGAGCTGAACGACGTTGCGCTCCTCGATGGGGACGGGGACGAACGGCTTCGCTGAGCTTATCATGATCTGTCCCTCGGCGTTCACCACCAGCGAGCGCCGCCAGCCATCCATCAAGTCTCCGTCTTTCGCCATGCGCTTCTGAAGGAGAGACACGTTGAGATCCATGCCCGCCACGCCGAGGATCTCGCCTCCGATCGAACGGACGGCCATGTTGCAGGGCATGAGCGGAAGGCCCGAAGCCTTGTCCCAGTACATGGAACCCCAGGAAGGCTCCGAGAGCTTGCGACCGGATACGTACCAGGGCCGGATCCTCGGGTCGAAGCCGTCGGGATAGGGAGCATTTCCGGGGTAGGAGACCATCAGCCCGTCCTCGACGGCGACGTACGCGTACTGGACGGCCAAGATGGTCTTTGCCGAGCCGTCCCGCTCGGATTTCGTGGTTTGCCGTGCTTGCTTGGACAAGCTCAACGCTTCGGCCGGCAATCGGCCTTGCAGAGGAGCGAGCGCTCGCACCGAAGGAGGCGGCTCGTTCGGGTCGCCGTCCCAGAGATAGATCGGTTCGGCCAGGGTGATGAACTGCCCGCCATAGATCGGGAGTCGCCCGCGCCCCTCCGGCCCTTGCTCGGCCATGAGTTCTTCGGGGGTGAGAGGGTCGAACGCCTCGGAGGATCGGCCGGCTCCCTCCAGGAGTTCCCCCGTGGCGGCGGCCAGTGCCCGTACGCCGCCCTCGAACAGGCGCAGGCGCTCGTTGGCCGTCCGATTCAGCTCGGTCACCTTGCTGAAGAGTGCGGTGAGCCCCTCGGTTCGGCGAGCCGCGACCTCGAGACTCCAAACCACGGACGCTGCCCCCATCAGCACCAAGGCCAAGAGCACGCCCATCGAGAGGACCGGCCGTCGCGTGATCGCCCGCGTCACCTTGCGAACGATGGAGTCCGGCATCACTTCCAGCTCCTCGTCGCGGATGAACCGACGAACGTCGGCGGACAGCGCCTCGACCGAACGATATCGCTTCTCCGGCTCGGGATGCGTGCTGCGTTCGATGATGGCAGCCAGGCCCGGAGGGACCTCTTCACCGGAAGGCCGTTCTAGGGGCACCCGGTAACCGACCGCAGCGCGGGAGAGTGCTTCTTCCAGGCTCTTGCCTCTTCGAGGAGGCCGAAGAGAGACGAGCTCATGAAGGATCATCCCGAGTGCGTACTGGTCCGAAGCCTCCCCGACTCGGTCTTGATCACCCCCAGCTTGCTCCGGGGGCATGTAGATGGGTGTTCCCAGCACCTGCCCCATGGCCGTAGCCTTGGCATCACTCGAACTGGTCACCACGACACCGGGCGAAGCGCCGTCCTGCAATATGGCTTGCTCCAGCGATTGACTCTTCACTCGAGCCAATCCCCAGTCCATCACGTAGACTTGATTGAACGAGCCGAGCATGATGTTCGCGGGCTTCAAATCGCGATGAATGACCCCGCGCGCGTGCGCATAGGCGATCCCATCACAGATGCGCGCGAAGTGCTCGAGTCGCGTCTTGAGGGCGTAGCGTCCTCGCTGCGCCTTGCCTTTCTCTTCGGCCTGCAGACAGCGATGAATGTAGTCGCCGAGGTCTTTGCCCTCGATCAGGCGCATGGCGAAAGCCGGGGCCCCGTCTTCGGTACGTTCGAGGCTGTAAAACGGCAGGATGTTGGGATGCTCGAGCTGAGCGCCGACCTGGGCTTCGACGAAAAAGCGTCGAACGACGCTCGGGTTCTCGACCATCTTGGTGTGCATCACCTTGATGGCCACCACCCGCGCGAGGCGTCGGTCTTCCGCGGCGAGCACTTTTCCCATGCCGCCCTCGCCCAGCACCGTATGGACGTCGAAGCGCTCGTTGATGTGCTCCCCGATCGGGATCAGCGATTCCATCGCCTCGTCGCCGACCGCTTCCGGTCGAACCGAAACGAAGGTGTCGTCCGGCTCGCTGTCGTCGTCCCTGCCCCGGCGCGGTTCGTCGTTGCTCATGGCACCTCGGTCGGGCGCCATCGGGCCCCCGGTAGGTTTCAGCCTCGGCTCACCTCTCGGGTCAAGGCGCCGCCATGACCAAGCGGCAGGCCCAGCCCAAAAAAGCCTTCCCGGCAGCGAAGCGGACGATCCCGGGCCAGATCCGTCGCCGTGATGGTGAGGCCTCGGCGTCGACCTGTCGACGGACCACCGACCACGACAGCGAACCCACCAGGCCTCCGCACTGCGTATTGATCCGAGCCGCGTCGAGCGTCGTCCTCCACGTACTCGGCACCTCGTCGGCAACCCGCAAGAGATCGACACGGGCTTCATCGTCGAGGCGCTCCAGTGCTCGAGCCCGACGCCGAGCCCGCTTCACATCCAGGCCCAACGCCTCCGGCGCGGTGGGAGATAAGCCGGCGACCGTCTCGATCAAGGCGAGCGGCTCGAAGACGCTGAGGACCAGCACGTCGGGACGAAGGCTGGCGAACGCTCGCCCCAAGTGAAATCCCAGATCTTCCGGGGACAGGGCTGTGCACCAAGCAAGATCCACGGCGACCCCCGGCTGCCCATCGAGAAAAACGGCCTCGGTCGGATGGGCCGCCCCGTCGAGCTCGTACATTTGCACATCCGGTGCATCCCAGCGGTGCTTCATGGCCGTAAATGCCGACGACAAGCCGTCGGGCAGCTCGTCGAGCACGAGCGCGCGCCGCGAGACGGTGTGCTTGTGCCAACCGTCTCGGGCCCGCTCCAGCATTGCGATCCCGTGACAAGCGAGGGCCGAGGATATCCCGTCGGTCGGCTCGGGTAGGCCGCGGAACGGGACCGCAGGCACGTCGAGGAGAGGTGGCGTCTGCAGAGCATCGGTCCGGATCGAACGAACGAGCGCGGCCGCCGACTCTCGCCCCGCAGCGCGAAGCCAATGCTCGACGCGTTCCATCGCCGGGACATGTCCGGGACACGTCTCGAGTACGTCGAGCCAGGCCTTCGCCGCTTCCATCGCCGACTCGGGAGAATCGCCGGTACCATCATCGGCCACGAGCGCCTGGAGAAGCGACCAGTTGGCGCCGGGTTCGAGGCCCCGCAGGGCATCGCACGCGGTATCGACCGCTGCCGGATCGAACGCACGAAAAGCGCCGATCTCCGCCGCCGAGCGAAACGCCCGGGCCGCCGACTCGAACCGGCCCGACCGAGCCTCGGAGCGTCCGAGGTCGACGAACAACTCGGGAACGAGCTCGGCGTCGCCGTCGTACTCCAGGAGCTCGGCCAGGTCGCGGACGGCGCGCGGCGTCGGCTCCACCTCGATGGCGGCTCGGAGCAGATCGTAGCTGAGCCAGCGATTTTGGCTTCGCGCCCAGGTCGCGGCTCTCCGCAGCGCCTCCGCCCGCGCCGCGCCGTGCAGCTGCATGGCTCGACTGCGGAGTGCTTCCGCCGCGGCGACGTCATCACCACTACGGTGTCGGTAAAGGGCAAGCCGCTCACACAGCTCGGCGTCCACGGGCCGATGGCCGACCGCTTCGGCCAAGACAACCGCGGCGCGGGCCGGGTCTTCGGCACGCTCCCCGAAGAGAAAGCCCGACCGGGAGAGCGCTCGGACGCGGTCATCCTCGCGCTCCGTTCGTAGAGCCAGGCGCCGCAGTGCCTCCGCGGCCTCGAACCAGCGCTCGTCCTCTTCCAGGCCCTCGGCCCACAAGGCCAAGGCGTCGGCGCTTTCCTCGATTTCGATGGAGCGCTCCACCAGTCGCAAAGCCGACGACCAGTCGCCCAGGGCTCGCTTGGCCTTGGCCATCCTCAGGTAGATGTCTGCGCGGTCCGCCGCACTCAGCGTCGACTCGTGCCAAAGGACGAGCGTCGCCGACAGGTCGTAGACCTCATCCCAAACGCTGCGTTCTTCCAGCAGGGCGGCGAGGCGCTCGAGCGAACGCCGACGGTGCGGCTCCGACGATAGCGCGCCTCGATACGCCTCGATCGCTCCCCCCGGATCCCGCACACGTTCGAGGAGTACGCCGGCACGCTCCCGCCAGTCGGCGGCGTCGGCCGACAGCAGCGCGCGGTCGGCCGCCTCGAGATAGCGAAGCGCGGCACGACCCGGCTCTCGAGGTTCGAGGAGCGAGGCTACGCGCACATAGAGGTCGGTCTGGTCGGGATCGACGTCGAGCGCCGACTCGTACAGGACGGCCGCTTTTTGGTCGTCGCCCAAGCGGGTCTCGGCAAGGTGACCGGCTTCGGTCAGGCGCTGCGCGCGAGTGCTGACATCGCTGGCCAGCTGGGCCGACCGCACCAGCCAGGTCAGGGCCTGAACCCAGTCCCCGCGTTCCGACTTCAAGCGGCAGAGGGCTTCGACCGCCGGCTCACAGGCCGCATCCGACGCGAGTGCGGCCTCGAAAGCCGCTTCCGCTCGATCGCGGTCGTCGAGCTGGTCTCGCGCGGTCCGCCCCGCGGCCACGAAGGCATGGGCCGCCGCTGGTCCTTCCTGATGGGCTGCCAGTCGCTCATACAGCTCGGCTGCCTGCTCGAACTCCTTGCGACGAAAGGCAACGTCCGCCGCGAGCTCCAGAACCTCGGGTTCGTCGGACGCCTCGAGCAGTGCATCGCGCAAGAGGAACCAGGCGCGTTCCAGGTCGAGGTCGACCTCGTACGCCAGACGGGCGAGGGATGCCGCGGTCAAGGCAACGAGGCGCGGATCCTCGAGCTGCGCCATGCGTCGTTCGAGAGTTCGCTTCACCGGCATCCAATCCAAGCGCTCGAGCTGTAGACGCTCGCGCTCGCGGGAGACCTCGAGATCGAACGGGCCCTCCTCCTCGGCTTGGGACAGCACTTCGAGCGCCCGCGCTTTGTCGTCCATCTTCGCCTCGAACAACCGGGCGAGGGCTTTGCGCACCGCGAGTCTTCCTTCGACGGACTCGGAGGCGTCCAGGCGACGCCGCAGGATCGTCACGACGGAGTCCCACCGCTGCTGGCGGCGGTGCACGTCCTCCAGGAGCTCGAGCAGCACGGCTTCCCGAGGGAAGCGGTCGAGGCCCGCTTCGGCGACCGCTTCTGCCTGCTCGTAGTCTTCCCGCTCATCGATGAGGATTCGGGTCAGTTCGACGTGTGCGCGCCTCGCGACCTCGCCATCGGGACTGTCGAGTCCGGCCTGGAGCTGCTGGATGCGCGGCTGCTGATGAAAGCCCGAGACGATGGCCGCTGCGGGCTCGGACGGCCGCATCGCATCGTCTCCGGAAAGAAGTTCGGGCGCCCGGCGCTCCCCGGTCTCCTCGAGCCGAGTCTGCTCGACCCGCAGAACATCCGCTTCGCGTCCGAGCATGGCGTAGAGCCGTTCGAGCTTCTCCAGGATCCGCAGCCGATCGCTTCCGACGGCGTCGCTGAGCGCGGCCTCCAGCAGCTCGACCTGTTCGCGGCGGCGACCCAGTCGCTCCAACAGTGGCTCCAGGCGTCGTTGAGCCTCGGGTTGGCGTGGCTCGTCCTCGAGCAGCTCGAAATACACGCGCACCGCTTCCTGGGGACGCATCAAGGCTTGCCCGTACAAATGCCCCAGTCGCAGTCGAAGGAAGCTCTTGAGCAGGCCATTGTCGGTCTCGGCCACGACACGCTCGAAGGTGCGAGCCACGCGGTCGAGGTCATCGGCGATCAGGCCGAGGCGCATGACCTCTTCCTGAAGCTCTCGATCATCGGGACGATGACGAAGAGCGCGGGTGAGCGCGAGCAAAGCACGTCGGTGATCCTGCAGCTCGTGCTCGTAGATTCCGGCAAGACGTCGTTCGAGCCGGACCGGCTGGGGCGTCGAGCGGATCGAGTTGACTCCTTGGCTCAGCTTTTCTTCGAAGCGGTCGAGCTGGGGCCCGATCGCCGCAGCGCTCTCCAGGTCCGGAATCGAGTCCGGATCCTCTCCGATCTCGTACAGCGCCGAACGTAGACACACGAGCGCCCGACGGGCGTCCGACAACGGGCCCAGGTACAGCTGGGCGAGCCGGACGTCGAGCGCTGCTCGGACCTCGGGGTCGTCGGTGGACAGCATGAGGTCGCCGATCACGAAAGCGAGGTCTTCGTGGCGCCTCGTCCGCTCGGCCAGGTGGGTCAATTCGACGATCCACGTCGGATCCTGAGGCGCATGAGCGACCGCCTTAGCCACCTCGTCGAACGCGCCGCCGGGATCGTTCAGGTGTTCTTCGAGAACCTCGGAGATGTAGAAGTGGAGTTCGGCCTGCTCGGCGCCGTCCGCCTGACGGAGCCAGGTTCGGTAGTGGTCCACCAGCTCGAGCCAGGCACTTCGACGATGAAGAAACAGGGCCAGGGCGTGCAGTGCCTGCCGATCGTGGGGCCGAGCCTCTAGAGCCCGTCGGAGTGCGGGCTCGGCTTCACCCGGCCGCCGCAGCTCCTCGACCCACGTAGCCGCCGACTCGATCCAGGCGTCGGCGGCAGCGTCGATGCGATCCGCCGAGAAGAGCGCCTCGGCCCGCAGCGACCAGGCCTCGGCGAGATATTCGGGGCGGCCTTCCACGAGCGCACGCCCGCGGATCCGATCGAACCGAAGATCGGAGGACGGGTCGACCCGCAGCGCTTCCAGCTCGTCGCGAAGATCCGACACTCGGCCAAGGCTAGCCGAGGCCGGAGGCGGACGAAACGCCCGCCGAAGGCTCAGGCAAAGGCGCTGAGCCCCGTCACCGCCCGACCGAGTACGAGCGTGTGGATATCGTGGGTGCCCTCGTAGGTAATGACGCTCTCGAGGTTGGTCATGTGCCGGAACACCGGATACTCATCGGCGATCCCGTTGGCGCCCAGGATATCGCGCGCAGCGCGCGCCACGTCGAGCGCGACTATCACGTTGTTGCGCTTGGCCAAGCTGACCTGCACGGGATCCAGAACCTCTTGATCCTTGTTGCGGCCGAGCTGAAGAGCCAGCAGTTGGGCCTTCACGATTTCGGTGATCATGTCCGCGAACTTGGCCTGCACCAGTTGAAAGCCGGCGATGGGTCGGTCGAACTGCACCCGGTCCTTGGCGTAGTCCAAAGAGGCGCGGAAGCAGGCGATGGCCGCGCCCACGGCTCCCCACGCGATACCGTACCGGGCCTGATTGAGGCAGCTCAGTGGCCCTTTGAGACCGGCGACGCCCGGCAGCATGTGGGTCTTGGGAACGCGGACTTCCTCGAGCACCAATCCGCTCGTGACCGAGGCCCGAAGTGAGAACTTTCCTTTGACGTCGTAGCTCGAAAAGCCGGCTCGATCCGCGTCGACGACGAATCCGCGGATCGACTTGGGGTCCTCACCGTCGGTCTTGGCCCACACGATCGCGAGGTCGGCCACGCTTCCGTTCGTGATCCACAGCTTCTCACCGCTCAAGACCCAGCTGTCTCCGTCATCGACTGCCTTCGTCTTCATCCCGCCGGGGTCCGACCCGTGGTCCGGCTCCGTCAGCCCAAAGCAGCCGATCAAGTCTCCGGCCGCCATCTTGGGCAGGTACGTGGTCTTCAGGTCTTCCGACCCGTAAGCCCAGATGGGAAACATGGCGAGGGAACCCTGAACGGAAGCGAACGACCGCAGGCCGGAGTCGCCTCGCTCGAGCTCCTGCATGGCCAGGCCGTATTCGACCGCCGACATCCCCGGGCAGCCGTACCCCTTGAGGCTCGTGCCGAGCAGGCCCAGCTCACCCATCTCCGTCCGAAGCTCGGTGGGAAAAGTGCCGTTTCGGTAGTGCTCGGTGACGACCGGAAGATAACGCTCGTCGACCCAGCGACCGACGTTGTCGCGGACGAGGCGCTCGTCGTCGGAGAGGAGCCGGTCGATCCGATACAGGTCGGTTCCGTGAAAAGGCTCGGCCATGGAGCAGACCTATCAGTCCCGGCTCGACCTGTCTCGAACAGACCGGCGGGCCGGAGGCGACGGGTTCGGGTCCAGGCGAACCTCCAGGCGGTCGGGGAACTGGGCTCGATGCTGATAGGTCCGCTCGAAGGTACGGTGGCCGTCCGCCCGGATGCGGAGGTCGATGGTGCCGACCTCGGGGAGAGTGCCCAATTCGACCTGCGGCCCGGCGCCGACCTTCCTCCCGTTGACCCATACCTCGGCGCCGGCGGGCTTGACCTCGACCTCGGGAAACGGACGGAGCTCGACCTCGACCGCGTAGGTCTTCCCTTCGCGCACCGCGGCAGTGACCTGACGCGCGGCCGGCGTGTGCCCGGCCAGTCGAAGCTCCAGCCGGTGATCGGTTCGCGGCTGGACGGCGATGAGGGCGGGGGTCGTGCCTCGTTCGACGCCGTCGATGATGATCCGGGCACCGGGAGGTTCGGAGCGTACATCGAGTCGGGGCCACAGCATCTCCGTCCCCAGCAGGAGGTAGCCGGCCGCCGCGAGCAGGAGCACTCCAAACGCCGCAGCGATGAGCCCCCCCCGCGCCCGAGCCGGTCGTGCTTCGCCCGCGCCCGCGCCCGCGTCCGGCAAGGCCGCGGCGGGGAGCGGTACCGTGGGCGGGGCCGGACCCTCCCGAGCGGTCACCGCAAAGTCCGTCTCCGGTTCCTCGGCGACCGCGCCGCGCGTCGCCAAGAGCCGGCGCGCGTCGGCGTCATCGGACCAGGGCTCGGCCGCCGGCTTGGGACCCGAGCTGGGCCCCAGACTCTGGAACCACGGGGAATCGGTCGTGACGAGGTCCTCCGTATCCGAGCCACGAACACGCGGGATCGAGGGGTCGGAGTCCGTCGAACCCGTCTCCTCGAACGCCAAACCCCGCAAGAGCGTGGGCCCGGCACCCTCGTCGTCGGTTTCCGACGAGGCGCCCACCGACGGGCCGACGACAGCAAGCTCGGTTGCGGAGTCCGCCACCGCAGATGCCGTCGGAGCTGGCCTCGCCGCCGAGAGATGCGGCCGAAAGTCGGCGATCGTCCGATCGTCGTCCACGGCCTCGAGGCTCAGACCTGGCGTGGCAATCGTCCGATCGTCTTCGACGTAAGGCAGCGATTGCGAGGGCTCGATTTCCGGCTCGGCCAAGAGCTCATCGACCGACGCCCAGCCCTCGGAGCCGACGTCCGGGTCCGGGGCCGGCACCGGGTCCGTCGAATCGGGGGAGCTGACGAGTGCCGCCTCGCCCGGAGGGGACCTATCCCCGCGGCCGGCACGCGCCGCCTCCCACACCCTCTTTCGCTCGTCACCGGAGAGCGGTTCTCGGAACACGTCGGGCGCCAAGCGGCGCAGGTCGGTCGCCAGACTGTCCGCGTTGGACTGCGACCGCCAGGCCGGCGACGAGAGCAAGCAGTCTTGCAAGGCTTCTCCCATCTCGTGCGCACTCGACCAGCGTTCGCTCGGCTCGGGATCGAGAGCGCGCATGATGATGGCCTCGAATCGAGGACCGATCTGCGGGGCGAGCGCTCGCGGAGGTGCGATCTGACGCTTTTCGAACTTGTCGATCGCTTCGAGCAACGAGCAGTGCGCCGTCGGATGATGCCCCGTCGCCATCAGGTACAGGCAGACTCCCAAGCCGAAGAGGTCCGCCCGGTGATCGACATCATCTCCCCGGACCGCCTCCGGAGCCATGTACCCGAACTTTCCCTTCAGGATTCCCGCCTGGGTCTCCTGGATCCGTCCTTTGGCGCGGGCGATCCCGAAATCGGTCAGCTTGACCTCGCCATGGACCGAAATGAGGACGTTCCCGGGAGTGACGTCGCGGTGCACGATGTTGAGCGGCTGCCGATCGGGGCCGGTCCGCGTGTGGGCATAGCGCAGAGCGCGAGAGAGCTCCGACCCGACGAACAGGACCTGGGGCGGCGGCATGACCTCGTCGCGCTCGAGACGGAGCTCGATGATGCGCTCGACGGTAACACCGTGGATGTACTCCATGGCGATGAAGTGCCGGCCGGCGGCTTTGGAGAAATCGAGAACCGAGACCACGTTCTGGTGGCTGAGGTTCATCGAGATGTTCGCCTCATCGATCAGCATGTCGATGAACTGCGCATCTTGCTCGAGTTCTCGCTTCAACACCTTGAGGGCGACATACGGACCGAAGCCCATCGGTCCCGCCTTGGCCGCCAGGTACACATCGCCCATGCCCCCGGACGCCAAGCGTCGCAGGAGAGTGTACTGCCCGAGCGTCTCCCCGTGGCCGAGCATCGCCCAACACTACTAGGGGCCGCGACCCAACGTGAAGTATGTGGTCAGGGAGGTAAGCCGATTCACCACTTCGGCAGACGCGGTCGCACCGCGCGCAGCGCGGCCTGCAGAACGTCGGAAGCCGGCTCTTCACCGTCCAAGAGCTCGGCCTGCGGCAACCCCCGAAAAAACGAGCGGATGTCCTGCAGCGCGGCCTCCTGTTCGAAAGCGTCATGGCCTGCCTCGCGCCGGCCCGCCCGGTCGAGACCGACGCGGACGGGCAGATCGATGACCAGCAGCACGTCAGGCTCGGGGGCGATCCGACGGTTCTGTTCGAGGATCTTCCGACGGTCGAGACCACGCGCGCCCTGATACGCCGCGGTGGAGTAGAAACTGCGGTCCTGAAGAACCACGGAACCTCGGGATAGGGCGGGGCGAATCACGTCGCGCACGTGCTCCACTCGGTCTTCGATGAAGAGTCTGAGCTCTTCTTCAGGCGGAAATCGGACGCCGCGCTGAGCGGCATCTCGAAGGATACGCCCATGCGGGCCACCGGTGGGCTCGCGGGTGGTCACCACATCGTGGCCTTCGCGGCCGAGGGCGTCGGCAAGCGCGCCGATCAGCGTCGATTTCCCGCCTCCGTCGATCCCCTCCACGACAACGAGCGTGCCGGCCATGCATCTGGCTTGGTTTGGTTGAGGGGGCGTCGTCAATGGGTCAGTCTGAGAGCACGTGCTCGCCCTCATCATGGCCGGGGCGGTGGCCGCGACCCCATCGGATGCGCCCTACGTCGAGGTCATCGATACCCGGGGCCAGATCGACGGCCCCGCCGGCGGGACCGTGGGCCCCCCGAAGTGGGATCGCGTGGAGGTCGCCATCACGATCGTGAACCGACTTCCGCGGCCGATCGGCGACTTTCGCTTCGAAGTCGCTCTGGAGCGGGACGGCAGCTCGATACCGGGTTGGGGCTTCGACATCGACCGGCCCGAAGTGTGGGTCGACGCCAACGATGCCGCCACCCTGTCATTCGAGCATCCGCTGCCCGAGCGACGCGATGCCGTCCCCGCGGCTCAGATCCGGGTTCGACCCCGACTTCTCCGCTATCGGGTCGCGGAACCTGGACTCGACCTCGCGCTATCGCTCCTGCAGTCGGGCAGCGAGAGCGACCAGCGCGCGGCCCTGGAGAGTTTCGAAGCCGACCGGCTGACCGATTCCGAACGTCGAGCCGCGATCGAACGACTCACCCGAGCGCTCGAGCTCCTACCGCGGCGTCCCTCGGCGTCCGACGCACTGTCGCTTTTGTTTGCCCTCCGCGCCCTCGGACGACTCGGCGCGGCCTCGGAACTCGGGACCCTGCTGACTCTTCCGGACCGTCTCGACCGAGATGCGTGGGGGGATGCGGTCGTGGATCTTTCGCGCCGGGTCCTTCAGGTGCGGCAGGCGCAGGGTCCTCGCCTCGAAGTCCTGCCGTCCTGGGCGCAAAAACCGTCGGCCCTGATCGCGGTGAAGGCGCGCGAGGCCGTGGCCGAGGCGGTGCGCGATGCAACGCTCCGGATGGGTGACGCTGCCGTACCCACCCTGATGCAGATCGTGCACACCGACCCCTCGCAGGCCTTGCGGGAGCGGGCCTGGCGCCTGCTGGTTGCTCTGGGGCGCCCCACGGTGCGGTCCCAGCTGCGGCTGGACGAGCGTGGCCCGCAGATCGAAGCCATCCGGGCCGTCGGCCGCCTCGGCCTGGACGATGCCGCCCCGGCGCTGGCCGACATGCTGACGCATCCGCGGTCCCTGGTCCGGCAGGCCGCCTCCGAAGCCCTCACCCGGATCGGGCCTTCCGCGATCCCGGCCCTCGTGCAGCGTCTGGGACATCGCAACGACGAGGCCGCCCTGCGCGTCCTGGAGCGGATACGCCGGGCCGCGGAACCCGGGCGGGATCCGGAGCGACTCGCCGAGGAGCTCGACGATCTGCGGGGGACCCGCCGCCGACTCGTGCAGGCGGAGCTGCAGGACCGGATCCGCGCCGCGCTCGAGCTCGGGGGCGGTGGTCGCAGCACCGCCGCCTTTCGGCTGCTCGACTCGGTCTATGACGAGGACAAGGAGTTCTACCTGCGCTTCGCCCCCGCGATCTCCGCGCTGTACCTCGAGCGCGCGCGGCGCGAGTTCGAGGCGCGCGACTACGATGAGGCTCTGTCGGCATCGACGAATGGGCTCCAGGTCCGCTGGACCCCGGAACTGCACGACATCGCTCACCAGGCGCGTCTCGCCCTGGCCCACGGCCACTTGATGCTCGGCGACTGGCGGCAGGCGGCGGCGCTCCTGGACGCTCGCGCGACGGACCCCGAGACGCGCCACCTTCGCGGGGAGATCGCCGCGGGACAGGTCCGAGCGTCGCTCGACCAGGGCAACCGCGGACGTGCGCGGGCCCAGCTCGACCGGGCGAGAGCATTGGATCCGAACCATCCTGCTCTGCGAGCGCTGCACCGGCGCATGCTATGGCTCGAGAATCTCCCCAACGCCTTTGCCGTCGTGTTCGCGGGTCTCGTGGCGGTTATCGGAATGGGCGCTGCCCTCCGCCGGCGCTGGGTCCGGATGCGGATGGAGCGCCTGGAGGCAGCCCTCGACCAGAAGAGCGCCTAGACGTTCGTCGAAGCGCGGGCCCATGGACCGGAGGCGCCCCCGCGCTTCTCCTCGAGCTGGACTTCGCGAATGCGGGCACCACGTGTGACCCCTTTGACCATGTCGTAGACGGTCAGGGCGGCGACCGAGGCTGCGGTCATCGCCTCCATCTCGCCCCCGGTAGGACCGAGGGTTTCAACGATGGCGCGGATGATCACGGTCCGATTCTGGTCGTCGGTCTCGAAGTCGAGGGCGACCCGGGTCAGCATGATGGGGTGGGCCAGCGGAATCAGCTCGCCGGTCTTCTTGGCCGCCGTGATCCCCGCGATCCGGGCCACCGCGGCGGCGTCGCCCTTGGCCAGCGCTCCTTCGACCCATAGTGGGTAGGCGTGGCCCAGCTCGATCCGGGCGGTGGCGACGGCTTGCCGATGCGTCGAGGGCTTGCCGGAAACGTCCACCATGCGGGCCCGACCGGCGTCGTCGAGGTGGGTCAATCGCGGCGGATCGCGGTCGGACATCGCCCCAAGCCTATCGGATGCTTGGACCCACGTCGCCACCCGAGTACGGTGCGGCGGTGATCCGCGCCGCACTCGGATGGGCGCTGGGGTTGGCGCTGTACCCGACCTTGGCCCACGCCCAGGTCTTCCAGTGCACCCCGGCCGATACCGACGGCCCACGGCTCCTGACGCAAGTATGGACGCGGTCGAACCGCTGCCTTCCGTACTACATCAACGAGCGATCGGAGCTCTTCGCTTCCGCCGAGGGACAGCTGCTGGTGGCCGAGAGCTTCGCCGTCTGGAGCTCGCTTTCCTGCACCGACCTCGAATTCCGCTCATTCGGAACCACGGGGTCGCGGGAAGGGTTCAGCCCGTCGTCGAGCACCAACGAGAACGTCATCCTCGAAACGACCGACCGGGAGGAGATCGATCCCGACGTGTTGGCCACGACCTTGACCTTCCACTCGAGTGAGTCCGGTGAGATCTTCGATGCGGACATCATCTTCAACTCGGCGCGTTTCGACTTTCGAGAAGTCACCTCGACGGACGAGTGCCTGGCCGCGGGAGCTCCGATTCACGATGTTCGGAATACACTGGTCCACGAGATCGGGCACTTCATCGGCTTCGACCACAATCCGGACCGGTTCTCGACGATGTTCGCCACCGCCCCCGCCTGCGAGACGCAGAAGCAGGAGCTGAACTCCATCGACATCGAGGGCCTGTGTAGCGTCTATCCTTCCGGGCTGCACTCGTCGACGTGCAGCCCGGCCGACGATTACGACGACATCAGCGGGAATCCCAGCCGCTTCCGCAATCAGTGCCGTCAGGCCGAAGAGCGCGAGGGCGGCTGTCAGGCCATCGGCGGAGGGACGGGCACCGGTCTGTGGTGGATGGTGGGGCTTTTCGCGTGGGTACGCCGGCAGCAGCGACTCAACGATAGATGAACTTCAGCACCTCTTCCGAGATCATGAACTCATCGCCATCGTGGATCCGTTCTTTCTGGATCTTCACGCCGTCCTTCCAGACCCCGTTCGCCGAGCCCAAGTCCTCGATGAAGTACTCGCCTTGTTCTCGCGATATTCCCGAGTGCTGCCGCGACACTTTGGACGACGCGATCACCAGATCGCAGGTTCGGCTGCGTCCGATGATGAACGTATCCTTGTCGATCTTGTGCATCTCGCCCGCACTGTTGACGACGTAGAGCGTGCGCCGGGCCCGTTCGGGTGCTCGCGCGGAAGGCTCGGCTCGCTGGGACGCCGGCGTTCCGCGAGGCTCGGGCTCGGCCGGGAAGTCGTTTCGCGCCGGGCTGGGAGGGGCATCCTGGGCGGGGACCTCCTTGGCGACCGGCGTCAGGAAATTGAATCGCCGAGCGAACTCGTACACTGCTTGGTTGACCACGGCGTGGCGGTCCGTGCCAGAGTCTTCGGCGATTCGCGTGATGGCGTCCCAGAGATGGTCGGCAAGCTCCAGTTCGCGGCGGGTACGGCGCACCATGCCGGTCATGAGGCTTAGCCCAATCCTGGCTGCTGTCAAACTCGTGGCTGTTCAGTTCGGACTTGGATGCCTGCCTTCCGACGGCGGTGAGCGACACGCCTCGGTGGTCGAAAGCTACCTTCGGGACCCGAGGGCGCCCGAAGATGCGGTCTTTGCCAAGCCAGACCGAGCCCTCGGGCCCCCCGACGGCCGCACGGTGGCCGTCGGGGTCGGGAGCTCCGTGGTGCTCCGCTTCTTTCGCGAGATACCCGTGAGCGAAGGGCCGGAGCTTCGCATCTACGAAGTCGGACCCGACGGCGCCGAAGCCCGGGTCGCGGTCAGCCTGGGCGGGGTCTCGTTCTTCGAGCTCGACGACGTGGCGACCGGTCCCTTCACCGAGTACGACGTCGAGCTTTCCGGCCTGGACCGTGTCAGCCACGTCCGCATTCGAGGGCTCGACAACCGGGGTGAAGAGCCGGGATTCGATCTGGACGCGATCGAGGCCCTGCGATGAGTTCGCTCGCCCCGCCCGTGGGCCCCGGCCACTCGGGCATCTACGTCCACTTTCCATACTGCTCGTCCAAGTGCCCGTACTGCGACTTCAACAGCCACGTGCTCGACCACGATGACGAACGGTACGCCGATGCGGTCATCAGCGAGCTCCGGCATCGCCGGTCGGACCTCGGGTCCGATCGGCTCTCTTCCGTTTTCTTCGGGGGAGGAACGCCCAGTCGATGGGACCCGCGGGCGGTCGGCCGTGTGATCCAGGCCATATTCGACGCCTACGGCGCCGAGGATCTCGAGATCACGCTGGAAGCCAACCCCGGCTCGGTCGATGCGGACCGCTTCGTCGCCTACCGAGACGTGGGGGTGAATCGGCTGTCGATCGGCTGTCAGAGCTTCGACGACTCCGAGCTTCAATGGTTGGGGCGCACCCACGATGGCACGACCGGCGCCCGGGCGGTCGAGACGGCCGTCGCCGCGGACCTTCGCGTCTCACTGGATCTCATGTACGGACTGCCCGACCAAACGTGGACCGCGGTCGCGGCGAACCTGCACCGGGCGATCGACTTCGGCGTAGACCACATCTCCGCCTACGGACTGACGGTCGAACCCGATACCGTCTTGGCGCGGCGCGCCTCCCTTCGCCTGTTCGAACCCCTCGACGACGATCGCATGGCGGACATGTACGAGGGCGTCACCGCATGCTTGGCCGACGCAGGCTACGACCGCTACGAGGTATCGAACTACGCGAAGCGGGGACGCGAGTGCCTCCACAACGTCCTGTACTGGCACGGGGGAGCCTATCTTGGCTTGGGGGCCGGAGCCCACGGCTACCGGCCCGGTCGGGGCGGCGAGCCCTCCATCCGCCGCGAGAATCCGAAAGCGCCCCGGGCCTACATCGAGTCGATCGACGGCGGGAGCTTCGCTCCACGAACGGTGGAGCGGCTCGACTCGTGGGACCGCATTCGCGACCGGCTCCTGGTGGCGTTCCGCACTCGATGGGGTACGTCGCTCGAATCACTGGAGATCGAAGAAGAGCTGCGTCCGCGTCTCGAACCCGCGCTTCGGCGGACCGCCGACCAGGAAGTTTCCGCGGGACGTCTCGAGGCACGCGACGGCCGTTGGCAACCAACGGCCGACGGATTCCGACTGGCGGATACCGTCGCCCGAGCTTTCGTCGAAGCCGTGGACCAGGCTCGAGCCGGAAGGCCTTCCTAGCGCGGCGGCTTGCGGGGGCGCGGCAGCCTTTCGTCTCGGCCCGAGGACCACGCCGCCCGGAATCCGATCTCGACCGACATCTCGAAGAAGTCGACGGGAAATCCGTCGATGGAAAACGACGCCCCCCGCGTCGCGACCCGGCCGCTGGTGAACACGCCGACGAACTCGCTCACCGGTAGGTCGAGACGTCCGGTCAGTGACGCAAAGCTGGTGGTGAGGAACTGGGCCCCCTGATCCGAGACCAGCTCGTCGGGCAGGTCGACCGGGGGTGTGCCCAGAAGACCGAATATGTCGAAGCGGCCCCAGGCCTGCGTGATCGACAGCCCGAGTTCACCGGCGACCAGGGGGACGTAGACCCCGATGAACTGGTCGATGAATCCGCTGTACGTGGCGCGGAGAGTCAGGTCGGCCTGGGTCTCGGCGAGGGTCAGGAAGCGCCACTGAAGTGCGAGTTGACCCGACGGCAAGACATCGTCGATGCGGCGTTCTTGCGCCGACAGTGGCTCGGCGGGGTCCTCGACTTGCCTTTCTCCCAGGAAGACCTGAACCCCACCTGACGCGGTCCACACCAAGCGGGGCGATTGCGTCCAGCTCAGACCGAGCTCCGTCGTGACGACGACGTTGCTGCGGTCCTCTTCGTAGAATTGAACGTGCCGGTAGGAGCCGGTGAACGTACCGGCGAACCGGGCGGTGAAGCCACGCGAGTAGTTCGCCTGAAACCCAAGGTCGAAAAAAGGCTGGGTCAACGCCGCGGTCGCCGCCTCACCCTCGACTTCGAGGTCGGTCCACTGATTCGTCTGGCCACCGAGGAAGGTCAAAGAAGCGTCGTCCCGGCGGCTCGACCGGAGGCTCAGGGAGACCTCGCCACCCACGCGCGTCTGGAAGAACCTCGGTACGGGAGGCAGGGTCCTCCCCGCGTCCCGTCGGGCCGGAGAGCCTCCGACCTCGAACGAGTCCTGAAGCTCCCCCAAAGCGGTCGGCGAGACGTTCTCTTGACGAAAGTCGGTCTGACCAGCGCTGGCGCTGACCCGGGTCGTGATCTGGAAGAGTCGCGAGACGATAACTCGGTGAACGAGAGACCCGCGATACTCGATGAGGGCCTGGACCGGTTCGATCTCGCTTTCGAGCGCAGGCTCCTGCCGGCGTACGAGGATCCGGGGGTCGAAGCGCAGCGTCAGCGTGTGGCGACGTCGCTCGACCCGACCTTCCAACGACGGGACGACTTCGACGTCCACGATGGGGCTGGACGAGACCGGATTCACGGCCTGGGTGTTGGCGTCGGCGTCTCCGACCACCGTCGGCTGGGGCAGAACGCCCACCCGACTGATGGCGTCGAGCCCGGTCACCAGGCGCGGAGGCGCCCCCGCCACCAGCGCCAACCAGAGCGAGGTGGTCGCGATCACGACCTACTCGACGACGACCGAGTCGCCGTCCATGAGTACGAAGCCCAAGCTCTTGGGATCTCCCGCGGTCAGGTCGGCGTACCGGAATCGCACGCGAAGCGTCCGGGGACGGGTCCGGACCAAGAAGATGTTGTTTCGTCGGGCGAACTCGGTCAGCCCGCCGGCCCGAGCCAAGACGGCAAGGAGATTTGCTTCGGCGTCGACCTCGACCATCCCCGGATTGTTCACCTCGCCCAGAACGTTGATCTCGAGGGTCTGCGAAGCACCGATGGCCACGGTCGCCTCGGGTCGGAGCACGATGCCGTCGGCCAGCGCCGCGACCAGCTCACGCTCGACCTGCTTTGCCGTCTTACCCACCACGGCGATCGAGCCGACGACCGGCTGCAGATAGGTTCCGTCCTCGAGGACGACGAAGTCTCCGGACAGGCTCTCCTGCCCCCGGACCAGCACCGAGAGCGTATCGCCCACGCGGATTCGGGGGGTTTCATCCTGCGGCGGAAGATTGTGCACCCAAACGAAGCCAGGCGTATTCGAGGCACACGCCGCCAGGCTGAATGCGGTCAACGCGACCAGCCGCACCATGTCCTGGGCATGGCACGACTCAGGTTCCTGGGAAAGGAGGTGCTGCCAACAACGCCTCAGCTTGACGGCGCACCGGAACCCATCGTCAATGAAGGCATTGGCGCGTAGCGGAGTCACCGACCTCACCGAACGGCAGCGCGACATCCTCACGGCCATCATCGAGGATTTCATCGCGACGGCCGAGCCCGTCGGTTCACGCTCGTTGACCAAGCGTCGCGCGATCGACCTTTCTCCGGCCACGGTCCGCAATGCGATGTCGGATCTGGAGGAGCTCGGGCTGCTTTCGGCGCCTCACACGTCGGCCGGACGGGTGCCGACGGTGGCCGGCTTTCGCATCTACGTCGAGCGACTGGCCCAACGTGGCCGCATCAGCCCCCGAGATCGAACGCTGGTCGAAGCGCTGACCCGCAGCGTCGCCGAAAGCCGCGACCTGCGTCACATCCTGGCTGAAGCCGGTCGTGTCCTTTCGACCGTCAGCCGCCACGCCTCCCTCGTGCTGCTCCCCAACGTGGAGCACGTGATCTTCGAGAGCATCCAGTTCCTGCCCTTGCGCGACTCGGCGATCCTCACCGTGTCCGTGACCAAGTCGGGCCTCATTCAGCATCAGGTCGTCAGCGTCGACTTCGAGGTCTCGAGGGACGAACTCGTGCGGATGTCCAACTATCTCAACTCGATCCTGGACGGAAAAACCCTGGTAGAGGTTCGCGATCACATCCTTCGGGCCATGGCCGACGAGCGCGGCCAAGCCGACTTCATGATGCGCCGGGCGCTGGAACTCGGTCAGCAGACGGTCGGTCAGTCTCCGGTCGTCGATGTCCTGGTGGAGGGCGAGCGGAGCTTCCTCGACCAGCCGGAGTTCGCCGATCTCGACCGCATGCGGCGGCTGATGAGGGCGTTCGAGGAGAAGACCGTGCTGCTGCGCCTTCTCGACCTCGCCACGACCCAAGCCATCGAAGCCCAGGCCGCATCGTCGTCGGAAACCACGGTCGTCCTCGGGAGCGAGAGCCGGCTCCAGGAGGTTCGGGATCTCGCGGTCGTCACGTCGACCTACGCGACCGAAGACGGTTCGGCCGGCCGGGTGGGCGTGGTCGGACCCACCAGGATGGACTACTCCCGCGTCATACCGCTGGTCGAGATGACGGCAGGAGCCCTTTCTCGCGACCCCGCCGACGTCGAGGGCCGGGATCCGGACGACTCGACGTGACGCCTCCGAACCAAGTCGGCGTTGCCCACCTCCCCGGAGCATGACAACCTGGTCGGGTGACCGTGGAGGATAGTAACCCTGGGGTGAACGACCCTCAGAAGTCCCCTGATGTACCCCAGGAGGAGCCTGAGGTTGGGGGCGTTGGACTCGACGAGGACTTGGCTGCGGCCCGTGGCCGCCTGGAAGAGCAGCTGGCCAAGGTCACGACCGAGGCGGCCGAACTGAAGGACCGCTGGCTTCGAGCAGCGGCGGACCTCGAGAACTACCGGCGGCGGGCGGTCAAGGAACGGGAGGAGATCCAGAAATTCGCTGCGGAGCGCCTGCTCCGGGACCTGCTGCCGGTCGTGGACGATCTGGACCGAGCTCTCGAGTCGGTGGCGCACGAGCCAGGAACCGAGGCCCAGCTGCGCGATGGCGTCGAGCTCGTCCGCAAGAAGTTTATCCAGCAGCTGGAGAAGCACGGCGTCGAAGCCTTCTCGAGCAGGGGTGAGGTCTTCGACCCGGCCATGCACGACGCCATACAGCAGGCCCATTCCGACGACGTAGAGGCGGGTCGCGTCCTTCAGGAACTCCAACGAGGCTTTCGACTGAACGACCGATTGCTCCGCCCGGCCACCGTCGTGGTCTCCTTGGGTCCGGAACGAGCCGGCTGAAGGACGGCCAACGATGAGCAAGATCATAGGCATCGACCTCGGCACCACGAACTCCTGTGTGGCGGTGATGGACGGGGGAGAGCCCATCGTGATCCCCAATTCGGAAGGCAGTCGCACGACCCCTTCGATGGTGGCCTTCGTGGGCGATGGCGAGCGGCTGGTCGGCCAGATCGCCAAGCGGCAAGCCGTCACCAACTCCCAGAAGACGATCTTCAGCGTGAAGCGCTTCATCGGCCGCCGCTTCGATTCCGACGAGGTGCGCGAGGACATCGAGAAGTCTCCCTATACGGTCGTCGAGGGCGACAACGGAGAAGCTTGGGTACAGGTCGGCGACAGGAAGCTATCGGCCCAGGAAGTCTCGGCGATGGTCCTGACCAAGATGAAGGAAACCGCCGAGGACTACTTGGGAGAGGATGTCGTCCAGGCGGTGATCACCGTCCCCGCGTACTTCAACGATGCGCAACGCCAGGCGACCAAGGATGCGGGCAAGATCGCCGGTCTCGACGTTCAGCGGATCATCAACGAACCGACGGCCGCGGCCCTCGCCTACGGACTCGACAAAAAGGAAAACGTTCGGGTGGCGGTCTACGACTTGGGGGGCGGCACTTTCGACATTTCGATCCTCGAACTCGGCAACGGCGTGTTCGAGGTCAAGTCGACCAACGGCGATACGCACTTGGGCGGTGACGACTTCGACCTGCAGATCATTGGTTTTCTCGCCGATCGCTTTGCCGAAGCAAACAACGGTGCAGATCTCCGCAAAGACAAGATGGCTTTGCAGCGTCTGAAAGAGGCCGCCGAAAAAGCCAAGCACGAGCTCTCGTCGTCGACGGAGACGGACATCAACCTCCCCTTCATCATGGCCGATGCGACCGGGCCCAAGCACCTGAACGTGACGCTGACGCGAGAAGAGCTCGAAGAGCTGGCCGAGCCGCTGATCCAGCGCTCGCTGGAGCCGTGCGGCAAGGCCTTGAAAGATGCGGAACTCACCAAGGACGACATCGACGAAGTTCTGCTCGTCGGCGGCCAGACACGGATGCCGCGCATTCAGCAGGTGGTGAAAAACTTCTTTGGCAAAGAGCCGAACCGAAGGGTCAATCCGGATGAAGTCGTGGCCATCGGTGCGAGCATTCAGGGTGGCGTTCTCAAGGGCGAGGTTAAGGACGTCCTCCTGCTCGACGTGAATCCCCTTTCGCTGGGCGTCGAAACCGCTGGTGCCGTGTTCACTGCCATCATCCCCCGCAACACGACGATTCCGGCGAAGAAGTCGATGGTGTTTTCGACCGCCCAAGACAACCAGCCCATCGTGGACGTCCACGTGCTTCAAGGCGAGCGGCCGATGGCCGAAGACAACAAGACGCTGGGCCGCTTTCAGCTGGTCGGTATCCCGCCGGCACCGCGAGGCGTCCCGCAGATCGAAGTCACCTTCGACATCGATGCCAACGGTATCGTCCACGTCTCCGCCCGCGACCTGGGCACGGGCAAGCAGCAACAGATCAAGATCATTGCATCCTCGGGCCTGACCGAGGACGAGATCGACCGGATGGTCGCGGAAGCCGAGGGCGCCCGGGGCGAGGACCAAAAGCGGAAGGAGCTCGCCGAGCTGAAGAACATGGCCGACGGCCTCGTCTACACGACCGAGCGCACCTTGGACGAGTACGCCTCGATGCTGTCGGAGGACGACATCGCCGACATCAAAGAAGACCTCGAAAGTCTCAAGGAAGTCCGCGAAGATGACGACGTCGAGCGCATTCGGGCCGCGCTCCAGCGACTCGAGGGTTCATCGCACCGGATCGCGGAGGCCATGTATCAAGAGGCTCTGGAGGACGAGGAGGAGCCGCCCGACCCCGAGGCGCAAACGTGACGCTCCGCTGCGCCGTCGTTGGAGCCACCGGACTCGCCGGACAACAATTTCTCGTCGCGCTGGCCCGACACCCCTTCTTCGAGGTCGTCCGGCTCGCGGCGTCTCCGCGGTCGGCGGGCAAGAAGTATCGCGACGCGCTGACCGATGGTTCGGGACGGGTCGGCTGGTACGCCGACGCGGAAACACTCGAGCGTCACGGCGACGTTCGGGTGGAGGATGCAGGATCCCTTTCGCTCGCCGGGGTCGACCTCGTCTTCAGCGCCGTCGAAGCCGAGCCGGCCCGAATGCTGGAGCCGCAGTATGCGGAGACCGTACCCGTGATCTCCACGGCGAGCGCCTACCGCATGGAGCCCGACGTTCCCCTGTTGATCCCCGCGGTGAACGGCGAGCATACGGCGCTGATCGAGCAGCAGCGATCCCGCCGCGGATGGCGGGGCTTCATCGCCCCGATTCCCAACTGCACGACGACCGGCCTGGCGATCGCTCTGGCGCCCCTTCATCAACAGTTCGGAGTCGGCAAAGTCGTCGTGACGTCCATGCAGGCCGTCAGCGGGGCCGGTCGCTCTCCGGGCGTGATCGCCCTCGACATCACCGACAACGTGGTCCCGTTCATCGCAAAAGAAGAAGAAAAGGTCGAACGCGAGACGGTGAAGCTGCTGGGCGCCCTGAACGAGAACCACGTCGTTCCCGCCAATATCGCCGTCAGCGCAACCTGTACCCGCGTGCCCGTGCTCGAGGGGCATACCGAATCGGTCTCCGTCGCCCTCGATGAAGACGTGGGTCTCGTCGAGGTCGAGGAGGCGCTCAGGGCATTCGGTCGCGACATCAATCCCCAGACCCACCCCTCGGCGCCCGAACGGTGGATCACCACGTTCAAGGATCCCTTCCGGCCTCAAGTGCGCAAAGACCGGGATTTGGACCAGGGCATGACGACCAGCGTCGGACGGCTACGCGACGACCCCGTTCTCGGCGGCGTCAAGTTCGTCCTCGTCACCCACAACACGAAGATGGGGGCTGCTCGGGGAGCGGTACTGGTTGCCGAGGACCTTCGTCTTCGAGGCTACCTAGCCTGACCGCCGCCCTTTCGCCGACCGCCGAGTCGGGCTAGGCCTGGGGAATCGCGTGTGGCGGAGGGCCACGCCGATCGACTAATCTGAGGCGGAGAAGGGGCCTGGCATGACGAAGACGACGCTCTCCCATCGACGGATTCGCGACATTCTGTCCTTCAAGGGTCGGGCGGTCCTCACCATTTCTCCGAGTGTGCCGGTCATCGAAGCGGTTCGCACTATGAACCGCGATGGCGTGGGGTGCATCGTCGTGTCCGAAACGGACCGTATTCCCGTCGGCATCCTGACCGAACGTGACATCCTCCGCCGCATCGTGGACGAAGGTCGCGATCCGAAGGTGACCCCGGTCGAGGAGGTCATGACGACGAGCCTCGTATCGCTGAGTACGGATGCGACGATCATCGAGGCGATGCGAACGATGACCGACCGCCGTATTCGGCATCTGCCGATCATCGACAACGATCGCATGGTCGGATTGATTTCGATCGGGGACATCACCAGAGCGACGACGGAGCTTCTCGAGCAAGAAATCGAGCAGCTCCGAAGCTACATCGACGAACGGTCGTCCAAATCGACGTGATCGGCGCCCAAATCGACGTTTTCGGAGCGCCGACATTTCATACAGAATGCGTGGGTGGCGTCCCTGGTCCGGCTGGAGCACGAGGATGAAGGTCGCGTACTCGCGTTCTGCCGAAAGTATCCAACGCGAAGCATGGTGGTTGCCGGCTGGCTGGCGGAGGGCGGGCTCTCTCGTCAGCCGACGGCAGCTCGAGCCTGGCTCTTCGGCGTCATCGACGCCGGCAACAACCTCGTCGGCGTGGTTTACGTGTCGGAAACGGGAGTCATCATTCCCGTCCTTCCCGAGGAAGTCGGAACCGAAGCCCTAATCGAGTTCGGTCGCCGTCACCCGCAGCTCATACGGGTGATGGTCGGCGAGCGCTGGCTGGTCGACCGGGTGTGGCGCCGCTGGTCGCGAATCGGCTTTCGCACTCGACTCGTGCGCGACCAGAAGGCTTACGCCGTCGCGCCGAGCGCCTACCGGACGGTGAAGGAACCCCTGGACCTGCAGCTGGCGTCGCTGTCCGACCTCGACGCGATCGTGGAGTGCTCGGCCGCCATGGCGCGCGAGGAAGCCCACGACGACCCGCAGGCCCGAAACCCATCGCTCTTTCGAGCCCGGATCCGCGAGCGCCTCCTTCGGGGCCGCGACTTCGTCTTCTTGGATGGGCCGAGCCTTGCCTTCAAGACCAACGTGTCCGCCCTCTCTTCGGTGGGGGGCCAAATCGAAGGCATCTACACCACCCCAGCCTATCGTCGTCGGGGACTCGGACGTGCGGGAACGGCCGCGATAACCTCCTGGATCCTCGCCCGGGCTCCGCTCGCCAGCCTGCTGGTGAACGACGACAACCACGCGGCTCGGCGAATGTACGAACGCTTGGGGTACCGAGCCGTTTATGACAGCCGCACGACCTTCGCCGCCTAGCCCGCTGGGAGCGACGCCTTCAGTCCCCCTCCAGCGACGAGAGCGCCCGCTCGAGCCGATCGTCGTCGAGGAGCTCGGCCTCCTTCAGAAGCAGGAGCGCAAGCCGTACCCACGCTTCGAGCGGCCGGTCCGTCGGTTCGCCCCGCAGAAACCGCTCGAGCCGCCTGCGCTCGGGTTGGACATCGTCGGTCGGCACTTCCGAGACGACGCGTGGGTCCGGGGTGGGCTCGAAAACGTCGGGAAGCGGCGCTCTTCCGCGGAGCGACGCGTCCTCCAGGTCATCGGAGAGGTGAGGCACGTCGGCGCGATGAAGCGGCTCCGAAGGCGGGAGCGTTTGCGACGCCTCCATCCACGGCTCCATCCCCCCGGTCGCCTCTCCGGCGGCGAACGGGGACCGCAAGGCGGGCGCGGACTCCGAGCCGGTCGTCTCGTCGCCTTCCACGGCGACGTGGCCCTGCAGTTCCGAAAGGTCTTCCGGCGCGTCGCCCTCGGTCCGGGCGACGCTCTCGGTCTGGGCGTTGCCCTGGACCGGCGCTCCGTCGCGTGGTTCGGGCGGGATCGTCTCCGCGTTCACCAGCGCTTCGAGCGTCGTGGGCTTGCGAACATCGACGGAGTCCGTCGGTCGGGATGCGTCCACGTCGAGGGAAGCGGTGCTGCGTTGCGCGGGGCCGAGTTCGGGTTCGGCCGACGGCGGAGAGACCACCAGCGATGCATCTCCGGAAGGCGGCGGTGTTTCGAACTCTTCGAGATCGGCGGCATCGACCTCGAGCACGTCGGCCTCGTCGTCAGGCGACGGCTCCGGCTCCGGCTCCGGCTCCGGCTCCGAAAGGAGGTCCTCTTGGCGCGCCACCTCGGCGCTCGTGAGAGACGCCTCGACTTCGGCAGCCTCCGAGGGCTGCTCGATGGGCGCGAGGTCGGAGGACGGGATCGACTGAGAGCTCGTGATCGACGGTTCTTCGCTCAGCAGGTCGCCCCAGGTCGGCTCGGTGGTCGTCGCCGGGGGCCCCACCTCCGCTCTCGGTGCCGACGAGGCCTCGGGTCGGTCCTCGCTGGCCACCTGGCCGGCGCTCTCCTCGTTCGCCCTCTCCGATCCGGAGGAAAGCGGGTCCTGCACGACCGGCATCGGTGCGTCGTCTTCGACCGCGGCCGGCTCCAAGTCCTGCGAGGGCAGGGGTCCGAGCGCAGGGAGGCCGCCGAGTTCCTGCGTCTCCCGGATACCCGGTGACGATACGTCGGGAACATCATCTGGGTCGTCCACTTCGACGACTTCCCCGTCGGTCGGAAGCGGATCGGAATCGGTCGAAGCTTCGAACGCAGCGCCGGCATCGGGGGGTGCGACCCGCTCCAGCGGGATGGGATCGGCGCCGTCATCGACCTCGAATTCGTCGTCGGAGACGACCTCCAGGTCGGCGGTCGGCAGCCGGGGAGGATCCTCTGGACCTTCTCGAAACGGATCGTCATCGAGAGCGTCCAGCGCTCCCGGCGGAACCTCGGGCTCTTCGGTCTCACCGAGTTCTGGGGAGGAAAACGCCCCCTGGAACGCTTCTTCGATCGACCCCGTGGCGGATAGTTCTTCGCCGGGAGCCAAGGGTTGGAAGGGACGCTCCGCGGAAGGGGGAGCGGCGGGCGGGGGCTTGGCCGGCGGCGCGACGTTGGGCGCCTCGCGCCGGGGCGGAAGGTCTTGCCGAAACGGCAGGCCCTGCACCACGGGTACACCCTGGTATGTCGCGGCCGGGTGTGGACCCGAGGTCGGCGGCCCTGGAGTCCCGATCCCTGGAGGCGGCGGGCCGTAATGCTTGTTGAGCGCGACTTCGATCTCGGTGTCGCCGCTGAGCATCCAGTGCACGCGGACGTTCGCCCCCAACGAGTGGCGGACCGCCTCGATGGCGGTGGTATCCAGCGGATCGGCGAGAGCCACGAACACGACCTGTCCGTCGCCCTCCTTCTTCCGCGCGAGCGGCAGCATACGATGCCGATACGCGAGCTCGGCGGACAGCAGCTCCAAGACTCGAGGATGAACCTGAGTCGACAGAGGATCACACGTGTCCATCCCCAGCTGACGCGCGAGCACGTGGACCAGCCGGTCTTCGGTGATCACGGCCGACTCGACGAGGATCTTCCCGATCCGGCCGCCGTGCTGCCGCTGGTACCCGAGAGCCGTCTCGAGCTGCTCCTCGCTGATGAATCCCAAATCCACCAGGAGGTTGCCCAGCTTGGGTCGAGCGTTGGGCATTCCCCCGCAGGCTAGTCGCTAACGAAGTCCATCGAAAGTTCTGGGCCGCCCTGAGCGTACGGCCGCGGGAAACTGGAGACCGTCGTCCCGAGGGCGATAATGGCGACATGAGTGCTCTCATTCGCTACACCGTGCTCCTGCTGGCCCTGATCGGCGCCGTCTGGACGGCCACGACCGTTCGCTTCGGGGGCCATACGCTCGCGGAACGAGGGCAGCCCTACCTCGAGAGGTGGGGGCCAGCGGCGCTCGACTGGGCCACAAAAACGCTTCAGCGGGGGATCGCGGACCTCTCGCGATGGGCCGACGAGCCGCCGCCGGCCGAGACTTCGTCGCCGGTCGAAGCGCCCCCCACCCCGCCGGCCGACGAGCTTCAACGGGCCGACAAGGTGCTGCGGCGGGGCAAGACCGCGTACCGTCCGCCCGATCGGCCCGCCAGTACTCAAGAGCGGGACGCACTCGACGCGCGCTTCAAAGAAGGGTCCTGATCTCTGCATGTCTCGCGAGGTCGACGTGTGCCCGAAGTGTGGCGCGCTCATCACGCCGCATTTGAGTTCGTGTCGGCAGTGCGGACGCTATCTACAGGGAACCTGGTTCGAGGGGGTGATCGTCGAGAACCTCCTGCCTCCCGCACTTCGCACCAGTCCCGGAACCGGGATCCTCTTCCTCCTGATCGTCGTCTTCTACGGCCTTCAGATCCTGGCGACGCGACAGGTCTTGGCCTTTTCCCCCTTCACGCTGCGGCAGCTCGGGGCGGTCATCGGGGCCCGCATCTGGCTCGGCGAGTATTGGAGGTTCGTCACCGCCATGTTCGCCCACGGCGACGCGGTTCACATCGCCTTCAATCTATCCTGGCTGGTCGCGATCGGCCCGCCCCTCGAAGAGCTCTTCGACCGAAAGAAGGTCTGGTTCTTGGGCGTCGTCAGTGGGGTCCTGTCCATGGTCTGCAGCCATGTCTGGTACGTCGAGGTTTGGGGCGCAGCCGCGCACACGACCGTCGGGTCATCCGGCGCGGTGAGCGGGTTCGTCGGCTGCGCGATCACCGCCGGGCGACGTCTCGGGCCTGAATCCGCTCAGCTGGTTGCGCGAGTGACGCGGCTGGCGATCTTCATGCTGGTGCTGGGCCTGATCCTGGACGGGATCGACAACGCCGCCCACTTGGGAGGCTTCGCCGTCGGTGCTCTGATGGGTCGCTTGATGCCGCTCGGACCCGTTCGTACCGTGCGCGCTAATACCGTCCTCTCCGCGACCATGCTGGGGGCGCTCGCCGGCATCGCGGTCTGCTTCGGCCTGATGCTGGCTTCGATTCAAGGCCAGCCGCGCGTCCTCGGAGCCGACCTGTATCCCACGCGCATGTTCTTCTTCACCGTGACGCCCGGGACGCCCTTCAAGGAATCCACGCAGTATGATGCGACGTTGGGCTGCCGACGGTCGGTGGCGACGAATGCCGACGACGCGGTCGAAGCCTGCCGCTGGGCGACCCGGGTGTTCCCGGAGCACTTTCAGAACTGGGTCGACTTCGGCACGGCCCTCGAAGAGGGCGGTCCCCCCGTGGCCGCCGAGCGTCGGCGGGTACTGCGGGTTCTAACGCACCTGTCGGCACGGGCCGAAGTTGGAAGCGGTCCCGCAACGGATAGGGGGCCACGCCGCCCCAGGGATGCTTTATAGAGGGGTGATGGCGGCGGACTTCGTCCATCTCCACGTGCACACCCAGTACAGCTTCCTCGACGGAGCGATCCCCATGCGCGACCTGTGCCCGCGGATCCGGGCCCTCAACATGGACGCCTGCGCGACCACCGAGCACGGGAATCTCTTTGGAGCCATCGACTTCTATCGCCGGGCGAAGGCCGAGGGTCTGAAGCCGATCCTGGGGATGGAAGCCTGGGTGGCCGACGGCGACCGGCGAGACCGCACATCGCGGAGCGACCATAACCTCGTCCTCTTGGCCCGCACTCGCGAGGGCTACGACAACCTCATGTATCTCAGCTCCATGGGCTATCGGGAGGGCTTCGCCGAGCGGCCGCGGATCGACAAGCAGCTCCTGAACGAACGCGCACGTGGTCTCATCGGCCTTTCGGCGTGCCTCGAGGGAGAGATCGGCGCTGCCCTGGCCGCGAACGACCCCGACACGGCGCGGGCGGCTGCACGAACGTACCGCCAGATCTTCGAACCCGGTTGGTTCTTCCTCGAGCTTCAAGAGAACGGTCGCGAGGACCAGCGCCGAGTCAACGCCGGCCTGCGCCAGCTCGCGGCCGACGAAGGCCTACCGATGGTGGCCACCAACAATTGTCACTACGTCATGCGGGAGGATGCTGCCGCGCACGATGTTCTGGTTGCGATTCAGGCCGGCAAGGCGAGGAACGACCCCTCGCGACGGCGCCGCGAGACCGACCAGCTGTATCTGCGTTCGGCGGAGGAGATGAAGTCTCTGTTTCGTGACTGTCCGGAGGCCATCGAGAATACCACCCGCATTCGGGATGCCGTGGAGCTGGAGCTGGAGCTGGGGCGACCGATGCTTCCCACGTTCGTTCCCCCGGACGGCAGCGACCTGGATTCCCACCTGGTGGACCGCGCCTTCGCCGGCCTGACCCAGCGCTTTACCGAGCTTTCGTACGAAGTGGACGAAGATGCCTACCGGGCGCGCCTTCAGGCCGAGCTCGACATCATCATTTCGATGAAGTTCCCCGGGTACTTCCTGATCGTCGCCGACTTCATCAACAGTGCCAAGTAAAACGAC
>CAYYOT010000016.1:0-71460 GCA_964473255.1 uncultured Myxococcales bacterium
GTGCAGCGCCCGCGCGACGCGCTCCTTGCCCGTGCCGCTCTCGCCGGTGACCAGAACCGAGATGTCGGCCAACGCCACCCGTCGAACCAGATCCTTCACCCTCAATATGGCCGTGCTGTCTCCGACCATCGCCGTGGCGTCCGGACGAGGGAGCGGCTCGGCTTGAAGTCGCCGCAGCTCACCTTCGACATCTCGATCGCGGATAGCCCGGGCCAGACTGACGGCCAGGCTTTGGATTGAGAAGGGCCGGAGCAGCATGTCGTAGACGCCGGCTCGCATCGCCGCGATCGCCTTTTCGACGCGGTCATCATCGGTGACGAGAATGACCGGAATGTTGCGATTGGCGTCGATGCGCTCGGCCAGACCCACGCCATCGAGCCCGTCGAGATGGAGCCGACTGACGACGGCGTCGTAGCCGCGCGCCGACAACTTCTCGAACGCCTCGGCGCTGCTGGAAACGAAGGTGAGATCGTAGCCGAAACCCGGCAACTCGCGTGAGAGCTGCTCGAGGTAGTCAGGTTCGAACTCGACGATGAGGAGGTGGGGGCGAGGCGGCACGGGCAGAGTGCAGCCTGACTGCACGCTGCCCGTCTACTCAATTGCCAGCGGTCGAATGTCTAGGAGCGAGTCTCGACGTTCAGATGGCTCTCGAGGAACCACATGTCCATTTCGCTCTCGCGAAGTAGTTCAGTCCAGAGATCCTCGGTCGCCGGCTCGCCGAGCTTTTGGGCGATACCGACCTGTTCGCGGACCAGCCCCGTCAAGCGGGAGTACTGAGCCACCAAGGCTTCGATGTGTCGCTTGCCGTCAACGGCGTCGAGATCGTACTCGGGAAGGACCGAATTCTTCGCCGCGAGTCGAGCAGTGCCGTCGGCATACGTGCCGAGTGTGGACACGCGCTCAGCGACGTCGTCGGTAAAGCCACGCATTCGGTCCGCGAGCTTGTCGAACAACTCATGCCGCGCGAAGAACTGCGGCCCTTTGATGTTCCAGTGAGCCTGCTTGATCTGAGTGTACAGGTCCAAGGTCGTGGCCAGCGTTCGGTTCAACTCGCTGGCCAGCTGATTTCGTTTCGATTCTTCGATGCGTACATTGCTGTTGAAGTGTTTCGTCATGGCACCGCGATAGAAATGCAGAGGGCGTGCCAACGCTTCCAGGGGGGCATATTCGGTGTCAGCCCTGAGACAATCTCGCACGGCGGGGCACTTCGCTCCGGTCGCTGGCCCAGCGCGGGGCCCTGCTCACACCAGAGGCGGGAACTCGGGCCGGGCCGAGGGGGCCGGCGACTCCATCATCACGGTCAGCGACCACCGGTCCCGGAAGCCGCCCCAGCCGCGATACTCCCGTCCCGTCGGATGGTCGTGAGCCTGCACATCGAACCACCGGTCGGTGGGCAAGGCGTGGGGAAGCTGCACTTCCACGGTTCGCGTATCGCGGCGAAGCCCAGCCCGAAGACACTTCAGGACGGCTTCTTTCGTGCTCCAGATTTGAACCGTGAGGCGGTCACGGATGTCGGGTTCGACCATGAAGCACCGCTCCGCTTCGGTTGCGGTGAAGTAATCGCGGACGAACCGATCCGAGCGAGGCTCGACGACCTCGAGATCGATCCCCAGCGCCCGATCCGACCAAGCCGCCGCGACCAGGTCTTCGCGATGACTCAAGGACAGCGTCCCGGCCACGACTCTACCGTCGAGCCAGATCTCGGGAGCTCCCTCGAGGCCGGCCATGACCTGAAGCCGGGCGAGCTGATCGGGCCCGAGCCCCAGCTCCGAAACGACGAGCCGCTTGGCTATCCAGCGTCCTGCCCGCCACTCTCGTCGACGCTTGGGATGCGACAGGCCTGCCAGCGTCCGTAGCTCATCCGCTCCCAGCCAGTCATCGCCCGGAGGAGCACTGCCGATGCGCCCCCAGGTCAAGATCACCGGAGGCTTCATGCGGTCGCGCCTCCGTGGCGAGTCATGGCCTCCTGGAGCTTCTCGATGAGGTGCGATCGCAAACTGTGAGGCGAGATGATCTCGTGGACCGAGCCAACGTCGCGTGCCCGCTCGACGCTGTGAATGCCGTCATACTCATCGGCTAGCTCGCCGAGCCGCTCCGAGTGCGCGACCGCCTTCATCTGCTCGCTGCGGACGGTGAGCCAGGCCCTTTCGGTACCGGTGGCTCGGGCGAGCTCTTCGTTGAGTGCTCTCACTCGAGCGTCGTTCTCCACGCGCTGGCGGAGTTCCCGCGCAAACACGACGGCGGCAGCCGGCGCACCTCCGATCACCGAGGCGTAGGTCCCCTCCAACGCGAGACTATGCATGTTGTCGTTCAGGCGATTCGAGAAGACCACGAATGCGCCCCCGTGAAAGCGACTCACCACGCAGAATAGGATCGGTCCGTCAAAGTTCACGACCGCGCGACCGATCTCGGCTCCGAACTCCAGCTGCCACAAGCGAAGCGACTCCGGTGAGCCATCGAACCCCGTCAGATTGGCCAAAATGACCAGCGGCCGATTGTGGGATGCAGCATTGATGGCGCGGGCGGCCTTCTTGGAGGACCGCGGGAACAACGTGCCGCCGGTCCACATGTTCGGTCCGTCGGCCGGAACGTACCCCAACCGGCGGATGGGGCGGCTCTCGATCCCCAGCATGCAAACCGGCTGCCCACCGAGATGAGCATCCCAAACCACGACCGTCTCCGCATCGCGCATGTCTTTCCAACGCTCCAGCGGACGGCTGTCCTTATCGACGGTCGCGCCCATGACTTTGCGGATGTCGAAAGGTCGCTTGCGCCCAGGATTCGACTTCGTCGAGAAGATATCGCCGACCGTGCGGAACTCCGGTGTCTCCTCCGAGGCATACGGTTCACTGCAGACGTCGCGCTCGTTGGGGTCTTCCGTTTTCCGAGCCCGCGGGAACCGTTCTCCCGGAGCGCGATAGGTGTGCTCGTAGTAGTGCAAAAGCAGTTTGCCGGCCGAGACCAGGTCGGGCGCGGCGTACTGGGCCTGCCCGTTCGGGCCCATGATCTGCTCGTAGCCTCCAATACCGAGGTTATCGTCGGCCGACACACCTCCTGAGTAATCGAGCGCCTGCTTGCCGGTCAGCACCATCGCCACCGAGGGCACCATGATGAGTACGCCCTTGGTGTGCATCAGCATCGTCGCTTCGGCGTTCCAGTACGGCTGAGCGCCTACGTTCACCCCGCACACGACGATATTCAGCTCATGACCCGCCTGCGTGTAGTGGATGATTCGCCGAAGAACCGCGGCGATCCAGTCCATGTTCTCCGTGCCTCGTTCCTTCGAGATCTCGGCTCCCGCCGAGACGGCGTACCACTCGGCCGGAATCCGCTCCTTCTCGGCTAAGTCGAGCGCGGCCATGATCCGGCGACACTCCGGCTCGGCCAGCGATCCCATCGCTCGACTGGGATCGCCCAGGAGTGCGACGCGGGTGAGGCCCTCGGGATGCTTGGCCGTCCAGCTCCGGATCAGCCCTACGATGATGTTGCTGGTATTGAGTCCGGGTTCCCTATCGACCGGAACCAGCTGGCCCCGCTCGTCGAAATCGTACTCCTGAAACTCACCGGCCGGAAGATCATCTTTCGGGTCCGAAGGCGTAAGCAGGCGGATCAGCTCGTAGGGATACATCAGCCCCCGAGCCCGGAGCTTGAATACCTTCTGCTCGTAGCGGGTCATCGTCGGTACCGGTTCGGAGGACACGTCTCGAATCTCCACCTCGACGCCCTCACCACCCGGATTGCTGAGACGAAGAACCCGCCGCTCGGGAGCCTTGCCCCCCCGCGAAAGCTCGGCGTTCACACGAACCTGCTCGATGCCCAGTCCAACGGTCGCGGGTGCCAGCTTTCGAACCACGGACATGAGGTCTCCGCGCTCGAGAGTGATGGTAGGCCACACGAAGAGCTCGATGCGATTGGTCTCCGTTCGTTCTCGAGGAGACTGCGCAGCGCGTACCCGCCGGAGGCACGACAGCGACTCGGCCACCATGCGTTCGACCTGCGGTAGCGCCACGACCCGTCCGACATCATCGCGGACCGGGGTTAGATCGCGAACCTCCGCGTAGACGAAGATCCGCTGGTCGTCAGGCTGGCCTCGGCCTTTGCCCTTGAATGCGTAGACGTCTTGCGGAGCTTCGACGCGCTCGAGCTCGAAGTTCGACAGTCCATCGATCCGCAGGCGTTCACGCACGCAGGGATGCATCCCGTACATGAGCTGGTCGGGCTCGAAGCCCGAAGTGACCCGCTTGAAGCTCACGCACGGCGCCGGTTGGTCGCTTCCACGACCACCCGGAGCCAAGACGACGGAGACGCGCTCGACCTGACTCGGCGGCTTCCAGTCATCGACGAGGTCGGCGAGACGAGCGGGCTTGTCCGGCCCCTGCCACGTGTAGAGGTCGACCGTCGTCGGTCCCGTGGCGGACGTCAGGACCGTATCGAGCGCACGGCTCAAGCCGCGGAGCTCGGTGCTTGCTCCCAGCCAAGCCACGAGGCTGTGGACCGCGTCGCCAGCTTGATAGTGAGCCAGGAAGAAGTCGGAACCCGCAATCGACTGGATCCGGGCATCGCGGAGGTCCCGCACCGAGTGGTAGCGGCGAGCCAGCGCCTCCAGGATCACGGGTCGCTGGTCGAGATCCCCCGCATGGGCATCGCTCAAGAGACGCCCGCTCAAAGGTAGCGGGCTGTCCAAAAGTCGTTGGAGTGAGTCGCGAGAACCACTATCGGTCATGGCCCGAATCGCGAGAGCGACCTCTTTGTACTCGTCTTGCCGGAGCTGGGTGAGCAGTGGGCCATCGAATAGCCGGTATCGGGCTTCCCGAACGGTTTCGCACACCCCAGGGAGCGACACTTGGGTCAAAGACACCAGCCGATCCAGCAGGCCTCGCAGGGGGACTTCGTGACCTCCGATGTCCGTCGGTTGGGTCGACCATCGGCCGAGTATCGCGAGGACCGCGGCGTTCAGTTCGCTGCGGCGAGCCATGGCCGTATGAACTCGGAACAGCGCCTCCAAGAGGTCGGAGTCGACTTCCAGAGAGTCCACCCCCTGGCGTGCCAATACACGCTGTAGTCGATGCAAGAAGACCTTCGGCAAGCCCGCCCCCTGGCTGGCCACGTCGGTCATGTAGCTCCTGAGCGCCTGAAGAGGCGTGAGATGCAGCCCACCGTCCTCGGCGTCATCGAGCGTGGGTGAGGGAGGGTCGAGCGCCAACAGCTCGGCGAATGTCTCCACGACGCTCATCTCATCGAGGAAGGCCGGCGGCGAACGGTCGAATCCGCGCAGCGCCTTCTGAACCTGTCCCATCTCTACGTCGTACCCGCGTCCGAGGACGGAGAAGGCATCGACCGGCGAAAGTGAATCTCCGTCGGCAGAGAAGGCCGAGGCGAAGTCGACGCGTTCGGAGTGGGAGTGGACTCGCTCCTCCGTTGGCTCGATCCAGACCAGCGAGGCGCCCTCGGGGACCTGCACGTTGGGCCGCACCAACACCTGACGTACGCGCCCAGCAAACGGTGCTTGAAGACTCATCTCGGTCTTCATGGACTCCAGGACCGCGATCCGATCACCGACGTCGACTTGGTCTCCCTCTTTGACATCGATGGCCGCGATGACCGACGGCACCGGTGAGCGAACCATGCCGGAGCGATCCCGAAGAACGTGGTGAACCTCTCCATCGACTTCGACCAAGTGCGTGTAGCCGGTGCGAACGCTGACGATCCGGTGCTTGTTGCCGCCGAGCTCGAGACGGTGTTCGTTGCCGCGGCGATGCTCCACCACCGCCGCGATCGTGTGGCCATCCACGGTCAGTCGATAGCACCCGCGATCGATCGCCTGCACCCGCAGAACGTAGACTTGGCCATCATGGATGAGCTCGATGGTACGACCGCCGGCGGGCTCGGCTCGCGCTCGTCCCCGGCGAGCGGCGGCATGAAACTCCTGGCGAGCCGCATCGTGCTCTAGCTCGTACGCTTCGATCGCGGCGTCGACCAGAGCCACGGAAGCCAGCTTGCGCGGGGCGAAGTCTCCGGCTCGCAGATGCTGGGCCAGCCAATCCGTGTCGACCGGTCCCTCCCAAAGGCGGTTTTCCGAAAGAGCCCGCCTTAGCACGGCGCTCGAAGCTTCCCCCCCACGCACGACGAGCGAGGCTTCGGAGAGGGCCCTCGACATACGGGTCAGGCTCTCGTGACGGTCCTGTCCCCATGTGGCGAGCTCGGCAATGGCGACGCTCGGGTCGAGGCCATCACCAGCCGCGGCCCCCACGAACGTACGGACGCCGGTTCCGGTTGCCGGCGCGATGTGCTCGAGAACCATGGCCTCCCGACCGCGTGGGCGCACCTTCACGTGAGCCACCGACGCAACACCGCGAGGCTCGGCCGGGACTCCCGTCATGGACTCCCCAAGCGCCAGGCGCAGCTGCGCTTTCGTGAGATCGAAGCCGCGCAAAGCCTCGACCGCCGAGTGCTCGCCCCCGCAGCAGAAGTCGTATCCCAAGAAAGTGAGCGCGGTCGACGAAGCTCCTCGCAGGAAGACCATGGTTCCCACGTGCTCGTGCTCGAGAACCCGGGAAAGCTCGAGAGCGACCTCGCGGATGTGTTTCGACTCGCCGGCGTCGAGTCCCGATGCCGGTGCCTCGATCATGATCGAGCCATCCCGTCGACGTAGCGATGCATCGATGACGTCGAGCGCCCAGCTCGGGCCGCCCGGGACGCTGACGATCGGAACCTCCAGTCTCCGGGTGCCGTGCATGAACCGTTCGAGCAGCACGGTGCTCCCCGCATCCCGAGCCGATCGAGCCACGCGCCGGTACACGGCGGGTAACTCGGCCGCCGTCGCCGCAACACCGAATCCGACGCGGGACGAGTTCGAATGGCGGCAGAGAACCGGATACCCCAGGCGGTCAGCGTGAGCCCGGGCAAGCTCCACGCTTTCGACCGGTCCGCCGCTCCAAGGCACCGTTTGAACGCCGACTTCCTCCGCCCGGCGTCGAAGGTCGACCGGGTCCATGAGTCGTCGCAACGTCGTGACCGACGGCCCTACGAAGGTCCACCCGCGAGCTTCGCACTCTTCGGCGAGTGCGACCCACGGCCCCATCGCCAATGAACTGACCGCCACCGCTTCGACCTCGGCGGCGCGTAAGCTGTCGATCAGACCGTCCAGGTCGAATGGGGGCTTGTCGGCCGGCAAGAAGAAGGCTTCGTCCGATTCCCGATCCATCCAGGAGCCACGACGCCGCGCCGACAGGACCGAGATGATGCGAAAGCGTCGTCCGCTCTCCGTCTCGAGTTCCCGTGCCGCCTTCAGTAGCCGGGCTGCCCCGACTCCCGCGCCGATGATCGCGATTCGTTCAGTCTTGACCGTCATATCTCTTCCTTCCGGGTGCGTTCGAGGCGGCCCCGAACGCACCCGGGTCTTCACCCGCCGATCGCGTCGAAGGGACGAACCCGTTCCGCCGGGAGTTCCTGAGGGAGCACGACCGTCCGATAGCCATCGACCTCGACGATCACCTCGCCCGTGGCGTCGATGACGTAGGCGTTGGTGGTGCCGTCGTCGCCCCGCCGAACCACCGCGTGCAGCCCTTCCGGCTCCGCATGCAGGCCCTGCGTCCACCGAACCCGTCGGACTGCTGCGGGAAGCCCCAGCGTGTGCTCCCGCGCGATCTCGGCCACACCGGCCGTCTGGAAGCAGAGCTCCACGAGACGCGGAACGAAGGCGGCCGCGCCGCCTTCATGGTTCGGAGGCAGTCCCTCGGCCCATACTCCGACCGTGGCTGGACCGGCCTGTCGGACGGACGACACGACCTGATAGGTCGGCCCGTGGAAGTACACCTCATAGATGTCCCCTGCTTCGATCGCCGCCCCTCCCAAGGGCAGGTCTTCGCGCCCCAGGGGCGGCTGACCTTCAGTGAGACGAACGGTGCCCCGGAAATGAACCGTGGTCCGCGGAGTCTCCTGACCGGGAAGCTGCCGGGACCCGACGAGTTCGCAGCGCGCAAGCACGTCGTCCCCGTCTTTTGCGAAGGATCCTCGGACCGTGACGGTTCGCGGCTCGTCCCGATAGAACTTGAACGGCGCCAGGAATTCGACCTCCTCGAGCTGAGCGGCTGCTCCGGGAAAAGCGGCGCGGGCTAGCTCCACGAACGACTCCATTCCCATCACCCCAGGAAGAACCGGGGTTCCGTCGATGCGATGGTGGTCCAGGAAGGGCGTCTGCCGCGGGTCGAGCGTGACTTCACCGGTCAGCCCCGTCTGCACGAAATCCCCGACGAGGGTTTCGATCATGGGACCGATGGCGCGCGGACGCTCCTCGGCGAGGCCTCCGCGCGGGTGACGCTCCTCCTCGAGCACTCCGAGGCGTCCGCCGACGACCACTTCGTCCGACCGGCTTCCGACGGTCAGCTCCCGCCGAACGAACGGGATCCCGACCTCGGGGGCCAGCATGTCGATGCCGGCCCGAGCCATCATCTGTGGGATCGAACCCCGGGTCGCCATGCCGATGCCGGCCCACGCCGTCCAGTCGAGCACGATGGCCCGCACTCCGGCCGGCCGCAGGGCGGCCGCCGCCTTGGCCAGGAAGTCGTTGGCCGCCGAGTAGTCGGTCTGACCCGCATTGCCGAAGCGACCGGCGATCGAACCGAACGACACCGTTGCCCGCGGCTGATAGCGCGCGACCGCAGACCACAGACTCATCCAGCCCTGTGCCTTCACGTCGAACACCAGCTCGAACTCTTCGGGAGACTTGTCCGGCAGGAACCGACTGATCTCGAGGCCACCGGCGTGGACGATGACGTCGATCCGACCCTCACTCTCACCGATACTCTGAACGACCTCTTTGACCGCGGCGTGATCTCGCAAATCCAGCGCATGGTAGTGAGCCGTCCCTCCGGACGCTCGTACGGCGCGGATCGCCTTCAGCGCCGCCGCACCGCGTTCGAGTCGTCCGAGCCATCGCTCCACGGCAACGGGGGTCGCCTTTTCGCCAGATGCTCGCAGTCGCTCGAAGAGCGTGCGCTTCAGTGCTTCGCGGTCTTGCACGAACGCCGCGAGATCCGGATCGTCCTCCCGCGGCGCTTCGGCAAGGTCGAGCAAGTGGAACACGCCTCCCGGACAGCCCGCCGCAAGGTCACTAACGATCTCCGACGTGATGCCGCCCGCCGCGCCGGTCACGACGAACACCGTCCCCGGCTCGAGCGACAGCCCCGGTTCATCGTCGGGAGGAATCTCGGTTAGCCGCAGGGTGATCCGGTCATCGCCGGGACGTCCGACCTCGACCACGCCGGGATCCCGCAGCGTCTCGTCGACCAGCGCGGCTGCGCAGCGGTCGGGACCCGCATCGCCGGGGAAGTCGACGACCTTCACCAGCGCCTCGGGTCGCTCGCGGCCGTAGGCTTTGGTAAACCCACTCACCGCTCCGCCGAGCGGCGCCGACGCTCCCGTACCGTCGATACCGAACTGCCCACCGAGGCGCGTAGCGCTCACCAGGAACGTGGAAGGCTCGACAATCTGCTCGTAGAGCTTCCGCATCGTCCGATGCAGCGCTTTGACTCGGACCCACGTAGCTCCACGGAAGTCACCGATGGCCAGCTCGGTCAAAGGCCCTTCGCTGTCGAGGGCAGCAAGCCAATAGACCCCCGTGAACGGGCGCTCGGCGACCCAGGCATCGAGCTGGGCCTCGAGACGCTCGGCGTTGGCCGAAGGCTCGAGCACGCAAACCTCGACGCCGCGCCGCTCGAGATCGGATACCAGCGCAGTGGCGACTCCGCCCTGGTCGGGCATCACGAGGACGCGCGCATCGGATCCCAGCTTCACCTGCGTCTCCGCCATCCGGTCGAGGGCGAACCGAAGGACCGGCGTCGGCACGCGCCGAGCGACCTCGGTCGTGGCTTCGAGGGATGCCGCTTCGATCAGGGGCTCGGTCTCTGACGCCGCCGGCGCCGCCACGCTCGGGCGCTTGGCATAGACGAAGCCGACGACCTTGCGCAGCGTATTGAAGTCACGCAGCTGAAGGTCCGGGTCGCGCTCGATGCCGTAGGACTCGCGGACGGCAGCAAACATCTCGGCTTGCTTCACCGTATCGATCCCCAGGTCTGCCTCCAGATCGAGCTCGGGGTCGATCATGTCCGGCGGATAGCCCGTCTGTTCGGCCACGATCTCCAGGATCCGCTGCTCGACCGCGTCGGTACCCGTGCCCGGATCCGCTCCGCCCGATGCAGCCGAGGCCAAGGGTGGCCCCGAAGGTACGGACGGGTCGACGGCCGGCGCGCTCTCCTGTAGCTCGGGACGCTTGCCGTAGACGAAGCCGACCACCTTCTTCAACGTGTTGAAGTCACGCAGCTGAAGGTCCGGGTCGCGCTCGATGCCGTAGGACTCGCGGACGGCAGCAAACATCTCGGCTTGCTTCACCGTATCGATCCCCAGGTCCGCCTCCAGGTCGAGCTCGGGGTCTATCATGTCCGGCGGATAGCCCGTCTGCTCGGCGACGATCTCCAGGATCCGCTGCTCGACCGCGTCGGTACCGGTCGCTGCTCCGCCGCCTGATGAAGCAGCGGGAGCCGACTCCGGCGACGCCGTCGACGCCGGCGCAACCGCGGCCGAGGTGCCGTGCTGCAGGTCCGGGCGCTTGTCGTACACGAAACCGACGACCTTCTTGAGCGTGTTGAAGTCGCGAAGCTGAAGGTCCGCATCTCGCTCGATGCCGTACGACTCGCGGACCGCGGCGAACATCTCGGCCTGCTTCACCGTGTCGATCCCGAGGTCCGCCTCGAGATCCAGGTCCGGATCCAGCATGTCGGACGGATACCCGGTCTGCTCGGCCACGATCTCCAGAATCCGGGCCTCGACGGCGGACGTCTCTGCGACCGCGGCCTCCCCCGCAGTCACCGTCGCGGGAGCCGACGCGGGCGGTGAAGCCGGAGCCGCCGGAGCGGCGACCGCCAGATCGGGGCGCTTCGCGTGCACGAAGCCTACGACTTTACGGAGCGTGTTGAAGTCTCGCAGCTGCAGGTCCGGATCCCGTTCGATGCCGTACGACTCGCGAACGGCGGCGAACATCTCGGCCTGCTTCACCGTGTCGATCCCGAGGTCCGCCTCGAGATCGAGCTCCGTATCCAACATGTCGGGCGGGTAGCCCGTCTGAGCGGCAACGATCTCCAGGATGCGCGCTTCGACCGCGCCCGTCGCCGACGATGAGGTCGGCACGGCGGTCGCGGATGTCGTTGGGGCGGCGCGCGTTTCGACCGGGGGCGACACCGGGACCGATGCCGCTGGCCGAGAGGTCGTCGCCGCCGGTGCGCCGTAGGCCGGCGTGGGTGCCGCAGTCGGCGTCACGGGAACGAAGGCCGCCGGATGGTGGGGCGTGACCGCCGCCGGGGGCTCGGCCGCTCTCAGGGCCGCCTTGACCGCCGCGTCGGCTGGCCCCATGTCCCGCACGCGAAGCGTTCGCTTCACCACCTCGAGTTCGGCCCCGGCATGCCCGGAGACGACCTCGACCCAGTGGTTCCAACGCTGCTCGTCCGCGATACGGCTCGGGTAGCCGGTCGCGCTCGGGTGAGGACGCGTCCCGTCGGGAGATGGAACCCACCGGATGAGCGACAGCGCAAGCTGCGAGCCAAAGCCCGCGCCGAGCCGTAGCGCGAACTCGATGGGGTACGCTCCACCCTGAGACAGGTTGAGGCGCCCGAGCTCGGGATCCACCTCCCGGAAGTTGGGCACCGGAGGAATGACGCCTGTCTCCAAAGCCTTGACGCCGAGAACATCCTCGATCCCGGTGCCCATCGCATGCCCCGTCATACCCTTCGTGTTGGCTACGACGATCGCATCGGCAGACGGACCGAACACCGTACGCAGAGCCTGGACTTCGGTCTGAGCGCTGCCGCCGCGAGCGGGGGTGTACGTCTCATGAGAAATGAAAACCATCCGCTCGGCCATGACGGCCCGGGGAATTCCGAACTTCCTCTCGGCCTCGGCGACCAGCGCTTCGACCTCCTGAGTGATGTGCCCCGGATCGAGGCGCGTCCCGTGAAATGCGCTGTTCACGAAGCGGGTCGCCATGACGCTGGCGATCGGCCTCAGGCCGCGCTCGGCGACCGCGCTCGCCTCTTCGACCACCACTGCGGCGGCCCCCATCCCCAGTACCAAGCCGTGCCGTCGCCGATCGAAGGGCAGCGCCGCGTCCTCGACGCGAGCGTCGGTGGCCGCCGCTCCGGACGCGAGGAACCCAGAGCCGATCCAGGGCATCAAAGTCGGACTGGTCACGTTGTCGGACGACAGGACGATGACCCGTCGACAGCGACCGGTTCGAATCCAGTCCTCGGCGATTCCGATCCCCTGTGTACCGCTCGCACAGGCGGCATTGACATGCGTATTGGGGCCACGCGCTCCGATGTACTCGGCAAACTGCGAGTGTCCCATGGCCAAGACGCGGAACAAGAATCGACGATCGAGGACGTAGTCTTCGGCCTTCGCGTCGAGCTCACGCAGGCGCGCATCGATGTCGGCGACGAGGCCCGAGTCGGCGTCTGGTCCCAGACGAGCGCGAATGCGAGTCAGCTCGTCGCGGACGGCCCGCGCCTCCTCGTACCGGCGAAAAGCCTCGGCTTCCTGAGCGTACGCGTCGAGCCCCGGGAACGCCGACCCGAAGATAACGCCCGTGTCATCCCGAAGCTCTTCCGGAAGCATCCAGCGCTCGGGCAAGAAGGTCTTCCGGGTCGTCGTCTTGTAGTGCATGACGAGCGGGATTCCCGCGTCGCGCAAAGCTTCGACACCCGCGGCAATCGCGAGCTGCGTCGTGCTGTCGAGCGCCGCCAGGCGGTCAGCAGGATAGCCGAACTCCTCCACCAGGCTGAATCGAGCCGCCTGCCCGGCGAGCTTGATCCCGTGCGCCTGATCTTCGATCTTCTCGAAGCTTCCCGAGCCGTCGGCTCCTTTCACGAGGCGCTCGATGTGGTGGTCGACCATCTGCTGCCGGATGTCGTCCGGGACCGACGTGATACCGCCCTCGCCCGCCAGCAGACGGGATACGGTCTCATCGGAGAAAACGCTGCCGCCGCCGGGTAGACCTAGCCCTGCTCCACTGATCACGATCGGGTCCGGAGACACGCCTCCGCCCCCCCCCATGACGCGGAACGCGTCTTCCATGAATCGACTGAACAGCTGACCGATCTCGCCGATCGAACCGATCGAACCGGGCGTCGACGCCCCTGGAGCCGGCAGCACGGGTTGGGTCGGCGCCGGTTGAGCCAGCGCCGGAACGGCCGGGCGGGCGAGCGTCGCCGCCTCTGCACCGTTGCCCGCGCTCGGCGTACTCCGAACCGCGTAGGGTGCGCCGACGGTCGACGGTGCTTCGGTGAAGAAGCCGCGGCTCTTCAAACCGGCCAAAGCCTGATTGAAGGACGGCACGTCGCCGAGCTTGGGGTGATTGGTGAAGAGCGGTAAGGCATCGGCGCGGTCGCCGAGGACCTCCTCGGCAAAACCGTGAAGCGCCTTCTTGGGGCCGACCTCGACGAAGACGCGCGCCCCCGCTTCGTACAGCGTTTCCAGTCCCTTTACGAAGTGGACGGGAGAAGCGACCTGCCGCCCCAGGAGCTCGATCATCTGCTCTCGTGCACCGGGCCCGGTCGGATAGAACTCGCCGTGTACGTTACCCACGAGCGGGATCTCGATGGGTCGTACGCTGAGGCGACGCAGAACTTCCATCAAGGGGCCGCTCGCCGGAGCGACGATCGAGGTGTGGAACGCGTGGCTCACGGGGATGAGCTGCGCCTGGAATCCCTTCTCCAAACAGGCCTGGACGGTCCGCTCGACCGCTTCGCTCGCACCGCCGATGACCGCCTGCTTGCGGCTGTTGAGGTTGGCGACGACGACATAGCCGTCGACCGATCGAACGATCTCCTCGATCGCCTCCAAGGATCCCATGACCGCGGCCATCTTCCCCTTGTCGCCGACCGAGACCTTCGTCATCTCTTTGCCGCGAGCGGCGACCGCTTCCAGCGAGTGCGCGAAATCGAGACCGCCCGCCGCCACGAGAGCTCCGTACTCTCCCAGACTATGACCCATGACCATGTCCGGTTCGATGCCGTACTGCCCGAGCAGTCGGGTCAGCGCGATGTCCACGGTCAAGACCGCGGGCTGGGTGATCTCGGTCTGACGAAGTTGCTCGTTCGCCTGACGCATCGCCGTCTCGTCGCTCTCATCCACGAAGATCAGACTCGAAAGGCTGCGTCCGAGGATCGGCGTCATCACGTCGTCCGCCTCCGCGAACGTCTCCGCCACCACCGGCTGTCGCTCGCGCAACTCACGCAGCATGTTCACGTACTGTGAACCCTGCCCCGTATAGAGGAAGGCGACCTTGGGCCGCGGTCCTTCCCCGACGAAGACCCCCTGCGCCCGAAGCGGCTTCAGCGCCGCCGGGTTGTTCGATCGGAGAGCTTTTTCGGCGAGCGCCTGCTTTCGCTTCAATTCTTCGGCGTCGGCATGGTCGATCGCGATGCGCACGGCTTGGCCATTGATCGGCGAGGTCGAGGAACCGCTCCCCGAAAGAGCTTCGACGAGCCCCGCCCGGGAGCTCGCTCCCGCCGCCCAGATGGGGCGAAGCGGAGACTTCGGCTCGATGGCGGCGGTCACGCTCACGGAGGGCTCGGTCCGCGCCAAACGCCCGGGGATGTGCTCTTCGAGAACCGCGTGGAAGTTCGTCCCTCCGAAACCGAACGCGCTGACCCCCGCCCGCCGCACGCGACCCGACGGGGTCGCCCAAGGCCTCAACTCCCGGTTCGGAAACAGTGGAGACTCGGGGAAGTTGGCCTTTGGATTCGGCGTCTCGACATTGAGGCTCGGCGGGATCTCGCCGTGATGGAGAGCCAGCGTCGCCTTCAAGATACCGGCCGCCCCGGCTGCACCCTTGAGGTGGCCGATATTGGACTTGACGGAGCCGAGGGGGATCGTTCCCGGCCGCAGACTGAACTTGGAGAAGACCTCGCGGAGGCTCTCGGTTTCCACGACGTCGCCAACGCGGGTCGAAGTGCCGTGACCCTCGATGTAGGTGGCGTCGTCGGGCGCCTCACCGGCCAGCTCCCAGCCGCGGGTGATCGCCAAACGCTGACCGACCGGATTCGGCGCGGTGATGCCCTTGCCCTTGCCGTCGCTGGCCCCACCGACCGAGCGCAAGACCGCGTAGATCTTGTCGCCGTCGCGCTCGGCGTCGCCGAGCCGCTTCATGATGAAGACGGCAGCTCCTTCGCCCATCACGAATCCGTCGGCGCCGACGTCGTAGGGACGGGTTCCCGTCGCCGACAGCGCTCCGATCTTGCAGAACTTGACGAATGTCGAAGCCGACATGTTGGCGTCGATGCCGCCGGTCACGGCGACGTCGAAATGATGCTCGTCCAGGCCCTCGATCGCCGCCGACATCGCGGCCATCGCCGAGGCGCACGCAGCGTCGGTCACGAAGTTGGGTCCATGGAGGTCGAAGACGGCCGCCACTCGACCGGCGATGATGTTCCCGAGTTCACCGGGCATCGTATCTTCAGTGATGTCGGGCAGTCGGTTCCGGGTGTTTTCGAGGGCCTGAACCGCGATCCGCTCCTGAAGATCGGCCGGAAGCTCCGCGAACGACGAACTGCTCCGCATGGCCTCCAGGTATTCCGGCGCCAGGATTCGGAGGGCGGTCATGTAGTGCTTGTCGCCGGCCATAGCGTTGCCGAGGATCACCGCGGTTCGCTCGCGGTCGAGCTCTCGCTCCGGAACGCCGAAATCGGCGAGCGCCTCGTACGCCGCCGCCAGCGCCCACTTCTGGGTCCGGTCCATGGCGTCGCCCACCTTCGGCGGGATGGGCATCTTCCAGTCGAACGGCTTCCAGGCGAAATCGCGGACCCAACCGCCGATCTTCGAATAGGTCTTGTCCGCCGCCTTCGGGTCGGCGTCGTAGTACAGCTCGGTGTTCCAGCGCTCGGGCGGGGTCTCGGTGATCGAATATCGGCCTTGGCGGAGGTTCTGCCAAAAGCTTGAAACGTTGGGGGCGTCGGGCAAGACGGCGCCGAGTCCGACGATGGCGACGGCGCCACGATCCGGGGACTGATTCATTTTCTTCTCCTGTGTCCTGCGGAAACCTTAAAGCTGAGCGTAGATGGCGTCGCAGAGGCGATTCATGTCTTCGATGCCTCCGTCTTGAGCCCGGAGAATCTGCTGGAGGCGCACGCGAACGCTGATGTCGTCGCTCACATCGCTCGCCGAACCGTGGATCCAGCGCAGCCCTTCCGAGGCGATCCGATGCGCGGCTTCACGAGCTGCCAGACGAGAAATGATGGCGATCGCTTCGGCGTCGAAGCGGCGGTCGGCCTTCGGATCGAGCTCGTTTCGCCGCGTCGCCACGGCCTTCAGCGCGAGGGCAGATACACCCTCGCCGAGCGCCACGAGCTCCCCGACGCGAAACAGCACGTGCTGATTGCGAGTGAGACGCTTGGCCCGAGCCTCCTCCAGCACCTCAGCCAACGAATGGAGGGCGAGGCCGGCAATGCCGCAGCCCGTGCCCGGGTTGTCGTGCTCAAGTGCCAGCAGCTCCTCACCCCGCTGGTGATAGTGCTGGCCGCGAGAACGCAGGTGCTCCTGCCAACGATCGCGGGCGATCGTCATCTCCATGATCTCGGATGTACCTTCGTAGATGGTCGTGATGCGGACGTCGCGCTTGATCTTCTCGACCATGTACTCGCGCGTGTAGCCGTAGCCACCGTGCGCCTGAATGGCGGCGTCGGCCGCGCGATTCCCGGCCTCGGTCGCGAGGTATTTGGCGATGGCGCCTTCGGTATTCAGGGCACCCGCGCCTTCATCGATGCGCGTGGCGGTCGCCTCGATGTACGCCCGGGCCGTCTCCAGGCTGACCACGTGGGGGACGACCAGCTTGTGCGTGAAGCCCTGCTTTTGAGAGAGGGGGGCCCCCGCCTGAATGCGTTCCGTGGAGTACTGGATCGCCCGGTCGAGCGCCTCCCATCCGGCCCCGAGACCGAACGCAGCGACCATCAGGCGAGTGAAGCCGAAGACTTTTTGCGCCTGCTGCAGGCCTTCGCCTTCGACCTCACCGACCAAGGCACTTGCATCGACGTAGACATCCTCCAGCGTGAGGGTCGAGGTGTTGGATGCCCGGATGCCGTGCTTGTCCTCCGGCTTGCCCCACGAAAAGCCCTCCGCCCCGCGCTCGACGACGAACCACGACGGTCCTGAGGGCGTCTGGGCGAGGACGGTGTACAGGTCGGCGTAGCCGCCGTTGGAAATCCACTGCTTGTTCCCCGTGATCCGATAGCCGACGGTGGTCTCGCCCTCCACGACCGGCGTGGCGATGGTCTTGAGGGCCGCCAGGTCGCTTCCCGCACCGGGCTCGGTGGCTCCGTACGCCATGAGGATGCCTTCTTCGGCGATGCGCCCCAGCCAGCGCTGTTTCTGATCGTCCGTTCCCCCGAACAAGATGGGGTCGCTGCCCAAAAAGGTGGCGAGGACACCGGTCGCGATCCCGACGTCGACTCGGGCCATGGCTTCGCAGACGCGATAAACGTCGAACGCCCCACCGCCCATCCCCCCGACGCTCTCGGGCAGGAAAAGCAGCTGAATTCCAAGCTCGCTATGGCCCAGGGCGCGGACCGTCTCCTCGGGGAATCGGTCGTCATGATCGAGCTCGAGGAGCACCTCGTCCGAGAGGCGCTCCTGAACGAATCCCCTGAGGGCTTCGAGGGTAAGGTCGAGTGTTTCGCTATCGATGGCAGCCACGGACGGCCGTGGTGCAAGAACCGGGCACACACTGCGAGCACGATTTCGCAGCCGGTTCCACGCTCGAGCGGACCCTCGGATCGCGACGAAAACGCGGAGAGCATCGCCGGTAACGCTCGGATCCGCGACTGCGAAGAAGTCCTCGTTTCGCAACGTTCGACGCACTGCATGAGTTTCGGACTCGAAACGGTCCGGCTGCGACGCGCAGCGCTGCGGCGGGACGTGGCCGGAGGATCTGGGGGCTATCCCGCAGGTATGGCGCCCGGCACATCAGGCCGACCCGCTGGTCTCGTCCGAGCATCCGAGGCAGAAGGCAGCATGTGCGCCCGGATCCTCACCGTCATCGCGCTGTGTCTGGCCTTTGCCGCATGCGGCGACGAACCCGAAGTCAACGTCGGCCGATGCCGCTCTGCGTGTGACAAGGTCGAGGAGTGCGTACCCTCGACCCCCGACGGAGACATCGCCGAATGCCGGTCCGACTGTACCGAGCTGGGCAACCTCTCCACGGATGGCGTAGAATCGTGCGTGGAAGCCTTCAACGCCTTCAATGGCTGCATCGTCAACGAAAGCTGCTCGGCCGTCGAGCGCGGCGCCTGCCGGAGCGCCTCGGAGCGAGTCGGCCGCGAGTGCCAGTAGACCCTGCGCGCATCCAAGCGCTGCCCAACATCGAAGACTGAGGTGGATCCGAGGCGTCTCGCCTCGATGCCGAGCGTACTCGTGAGAGCGTGTCTGGTCACTGGTTCAGCACTCGTGCTCAGCGGCCTCGTGTACGGAGTCATCTGGCTCGTCCAGGGCGGCAGTCTCGACGGACCCACGTCGCTCCGAAAGCCCATACTGTTCGGCATCTCGACGGGCCTCACGCTCCTTTCCATGGCGTGGGTGTTGAGTGGACTCCCCTCGAGGCGATACGACCGCCCTCTCTACACCGGCATGGCGGTCGCTCTCGTCGTCGAGGTCGCCATCATCGACTTTCAGCAAGCACGCGGCGTTGCGTCTCACTTCAACCATGCCACGACATTCGATTCGTTCCTGACTCAGGCGATGGTCGTCTTGATTGGGGTTGCCGTCATTGCGTTCACCGATGCCGGCATTCGACTCTTTCAGACGACCCGTTTTCCACCCGACGAGGCTTTCGCCGCTCGAGCGGGCGCGGTTCTACTCCTGGTCGCGTGCCTTTTGGGCGCCGGCATCACGGTCATCGGAGAAGCGCAGCAGGCCTCCGGCATGTCCCCCGAGACCTACGGCGGCGGCGGGATCCTCAAGTTCAGTCACGGTCTGCCGATCCACGCGATCCAACTCTTGTACCTTCAAGTCCACCTGCTGCGCCGTCTTGGCGTCCCGTCCTCCGGACGCCTCGCCTCGCTCCGCCTCGTGACCGCCGGCATCCTCTTCATCACGGTCTACGGAGTAGTTCAGACCGCCGCCGGCGCGCCTCGGCTCCCGCCGGTTCCGGTGAGCTGGCCCTGGGCGCTGTTGGCCGTCGTCGCCTTCGCCTCCGCGGCCCTCCGAGCGGTCGGAAGCATCCAACTCCCGAAAGCCCAAGGACGAGGCACGTGAACGCACTTCGTCGCTATCTCGCCGTTCGGATCTTCGTCTCGAGCCTCTGGGCTGCGCTTCTGTTCGCGGCCCTGACCCTCGCGCCGCCCGCTCCGGACACCTGGTCGATGGTCAAGGACCTGTTTTGGTTTCATGGTCCTGACCCCTGGCTCGACGCCACCTTCACCATGATGGGTTTGTGGCCCGTCGCGTACGGCCGCATCCTCTTGCAGGGCAGCGGTCGCCGGGTCCTGCCCAAGCTCGTTCCCGTCGCGGGCATGGCCTTCGGCGCCTTCGCGCTCCTTCCCGCGACCGCGCTTCGTCACTACGGTGCGTCGAGCGACGGCGATCCGGAGTGGGTGCGGTGGTTCTGCTCGTCCCGAGCGCTCGGCTTTGGCTTGGCGGCGACCGCGGTCGCTCTCGTCGCCTATGGCGCCATCGCAGGAGACCCGTCCGTGGCTTTCGAAGTCTGGAAGAGCCACGGATTCGTATTCACGTACCTCCTGGACTTCACCGCACTAACCGCAGGCTACATTGCACTCGTCTTGGTCGAATCCGCCGCAAGGTCCCGCGCGCAGCCCATCGATGCCGACAAATGATTGCGAACCACTCCACTTCGGCAGGACGAAGGCCGATGACGACCGCCTAAGGTTTTAGGGTCTCGGTCAGGACTCGGACTTCGAAGTAGTCGACGGCCACTTCGGACGGCTGCCCGGGACGACTCGCTTCGCGCGGCGCGCAAGCCAAGCGGAGTTGACCCTCCGGAGCGGAGAAGAAGCGCGGAACGTCATCCGCATCCGTCTTGGAAACGAGCATCCGGCTCTCGTCGGGGCCTGCTCCCCTCGCGGCGCGGTTTTCGTCGAGTCGTTCCCAGACTCCCGAGGCATACCCGGCTCCACCCCAACGCTCGGCGCTGAGCTCCGCGCCCGGGCCCGACGGCGACGCTCCACCGCAGTACGCGACCACATCGAATCGCGTTACGCGGTCCGGCTCGAGACCGGCCAGAAGTTCGAGGGTCGAAACCGCCATCGGGCGATTCGGTGGCTCCAGCGACCATGCGTCCTCCTCCTCGCGGCCGAACCGGAGTCCCCGAACGAGGACCAGGCGGTGCTGAGCCTCATCGAACACGAATTCCGCCCCCGAGCGCGGGGAGGGGCTTCCTTCGATCGCGGGAGTGACGTCGTCCCAGGTCGCACCGTCGAAACTCCATAGATCGTTCAACTCCGCCCCGCTCGCGATGGCGCCGCCAAAGAGAAGGGTTCGCTCGACGCTCGACGCATACGCCATCGCAACGCTGGAACGAGGCGTGGGAGCATTCGGAGGACCGAGGGCGCTCCAGCTGCTTCCATCCCAGAGCCAGCTGTCGCTCAAAACGCCCGCGGCGGTGGCCCCTCCGAACAGCACGAGCGCGAGTTCCGATGGTCCTCGGGCCAGACCCGCGTTGGCTCGTGCTGCCGGTGCGGTACCTACGCTGCTCCATTCGGCGCCATCCCACGCCCACGTATCAGCGCGGAAGTCCCCGGAAGAGGTCCGACCGCCAAAGAGCAGCGTTCTTCCGTCCGGCGCCCCGAAAGCCAAGGCGAACGCTTCCCGCGCCGGTGGAGCGGAATCGGTTTCGGGGACCCGCCAAAGACTCCGGTCCCACTCGCGAATGCGAATGGCATCTTCGTGAGCATCGGCGAGAACCAGTCGGTCCCGCCCGACGTCGTAGACAAACCGCGCTTCGGCTTCGGCGACCGTGCTGGAGAGGATGGTGCTCACCGACGGTCCGGCGTAGGCCCAACGCCAGGCAGCATCGCGCGCACCATCCGGGGTTTCGAAACCGCCGCGCCGTGTCCACCCATCATCGTCCCAGCACCACGTTTCATCCAGCTCGGTTCCGGTCTCCGCTTCGACGCCGCCGAAGGTCACGATCTGCCCCGTTTCGAGATCGTACGACGCCGCGAAACTCTGCCGTCGCGGAGGCACCGAACCCGGGCCCGGACCGAGGACGGCGAAGAGCGTGCCGTCCCAGCCGAACAGGCGGCCCGAGGAACCCACGAGCACAGTGTGCTGCGCCGCCGCATCGTACACCATGGGGATGGTCGTGCCGCCAATGTTGGCGAAGGGCGCCCCGATCTCGCCGGGGTCGGGTCCTTCGGGAGTGCCGTCGGCGGAATCCCAGCGTTGGGCCTCCAAGTCGAAGCGCCACCGGTGGTCGAAGGCACGGCGCCAGTCGCTGCCGCTCCATTCCCAAATCTCGAGACTTCGAAGGGCGGCCGTGGGGTCGTTGGGGTCGACCACGTCCCGCGCGCCCAACAGAACCGCCACGCCGCGCCCCGGATCGAAGGCAAAGCCAGTCCGCGACTCGGTGAGTTCGGGCGACGTCGTCGGCTGACGCAAAGACCATCGCTCGCCGTCGAACGTCCAGGTGTCGTCGAGTCGACGGAGATTCGCGGCCACACCGCCGAAGACCACGAGTTCGTCGCGCTCGGAGTCGTAGGCCACGGCGGGGGCCGACCGCGGACTCGGCTGGTCTCCGGGCGGATCCAATCGATCCCACAGTTCGCCATCCCAAGCCCAAAGGTCTCCGACCGCCGAAACGACGTTCCGCCCCCCGAATAGCAACACGCGCCGACGACGACCGTCGTAGGTCACTCCATAACCTCGTCGACCCACGGGGAGAACGGTCCCGAACGGGGCGGCCTCCCGCTGCCAGCGTTGTCCGTCCCAGCCCCATCCTTCGAGCGTCGTGAGCTCCTCGAAGCCTTCGAAGACGACATGCCGGCCCCGTCGGGGGTCGAACGCCATCGCAACCTGCGCCCGGGGTCCGGGTTCTTCGGCCGGGAGGAGCGGACTCCATCGCCAATCGGCCCGGGCCCGAGCGAGCGAACCGTCCGGCGACCCGAGCTCCTCTGCGCCAGCTTCGATACCCGTACCCTCGACCGGGCCGTCGTCCCTTCCTCGCAGGGTGACCTGCATTCCCTGAAGAGAACCCTCGCGCCGGCTCGTCTCGACCCACCATGTCCGCGGGATGGCAACGGGGGTAGACTCGTTCCCCGCTTCGTCGATCCCAGAAACCCAGATCGCCGGCACATCCAGCGAGACGAGTTCCACGCGAGGCCACCTTCCTGCCGAGTCGCGCTGTACTTCACCAAGCCGCGTGCCCAAATCGGCATCGCCCCATACCCGAAGGCGAACCACGGCGCGGCCCTCGTCGAAACCGAACGCCGAGTCGGGCAGGAATCCCGCGCCGCTCCAGGGATCCGCCTCGACGAGCGCGAAGTATGAACCGGCGGGTACCGGAGCCCCGCCGACGATCTGCTCCTGCGCCGCGCCGACGGGCGAGCGCAGGTAGCTGACGGCGTCGGTATCGACGAGGAGGCTCGGACGGCCCGAAAAGACGGAGAGCGATAGTCCGGACAGGTCGACCGTCCGTCCGTTGTTGGCGCGGTCGACCAAGCTCGCCTGCAGCGCGTAGACATCTTCGGCGAATCGCTCGTCGATGGCGAAGCGCCACTGGACGGTTCCTTGCGTCACCGTTTCGGCCTCGACGATGACGGGCGCAGCGCGGCCTCGTAGACCGAGCGCAGGAAGCGGGTCGATGGCGACGGCTTCGGTGGCAACCAGCGTCACCGTCACCGTGCTGCCCAGCGTCGCCGCCGCGGGATTCGGCAACGGGCTCCCGGAAGGCGCCGCGATCGTCAGCGCCGCATCGATCACCTGCGGAGGGCTACGGTCCAGCTCGAACCGCAGTGCATCCGGCGCATCGACAGATGGTCCCTCGAAGAAAGGTCCCCCCTCCCTCTGCGCGCGAAAGAAGACGGTGCGCGTGCCGTCGCAGGGCGGCGCCGGACACGTGCGCTCCCGGTCGAGGTCGTAGTCGATCTCGAACTCGCGAAACCCATCGTCTCCCGGCGCGTCGCTCTCGGTTTCGAGTTCGAGCTCCACGCGACCGAGTGCAAATTCGGTGTCTTGGGCGATGATCAGGACATCCGCTCCGCGCGCCTGTCCCGAGAGCCGAACGACGGGCGACGAGACGAATGGGCCCGCCATCGGGCTTCGCACCTCGATGTCCCGAAGGTCGGGCGCATCACCGAGGACAACCGGTAGGCCGACGCGCGTCGCTGCGCCGGCCTCGACTCGAAAAGGCACGGAACGACCGTAGAAGATGAGCGGGGAGCCCGGATCGGCCGTCTCCCGCATCTCCACCACGAGGATTCGACCGGTCCCGTTGGGTATGTCGGAGACCCGCAGAGTCTCGCCCGGGCGATACTCGACCGGAGGGGCCGACACCCGCCCGTTGGGAGGAAACCGAACCGATGCGTGGAGCCAGACCTCACCTGCTCGAGGGCGTCGAGCTTCGGGCACGTCCCAAGCGAAGTCGACGTTCACTCGCCCCGGCTCGGCGGAACAGGCGAAAGCCGCGCCCACGACGAGAACGGCGGCGGTGAACCGGAAGTGTTCGGGTGCCTTGGCTCGACCACGGGGCAGAGCCGTTCGCACTGACCTCGTGGGTCCGGGTGGCTCCTGGCTCATGGCAGCGCACTCTCGAGGAGCTGAAGCACGCGAAGCTCGATGAAGTCGGCGGCGACCTGAGCCGCGTCGACCCCGCTGTCGCCGACCGATCGACACTGCACGGATATCGCTCGGTCCGACCGCCGAAGCAGCCGGCGCGCTGCAGTTGGGTCGCGCGTCACGAAAACGAGAGGCCCCGTGTCGAGTCCGCTATCGTTTTGCTGCAGCCGACGCCAGCCGCCGACCTCCCAGCCCCACAGTGCAGCGCCAAGTTCGTCGTCGCTGCCCGACTGCCCGCCGCACCGAGCGTGGATCTCGATCGTCTCGATCTCCCGTCGGGACACCGTCGGGCCCAGGGACGTCTCGAGCTGCAGCGCCGGTCGGCCGGGGGGCGCAAGCTCCCAAAGCTCGTCGGAATCCACGTCGTCGACGCGTCCGCCGAACACGACCGCGCGATCGCGGACCGCATCGTACGCCATGCTGTGACCGAACCGAGCCTTCGGAGGCTCGGTGGTCGTCGCAAAGACGAAGACGGACACCCCGCCGAACTCGCGACGCTCCAGCAGATCGTCGAAGTCGGTGCCTCCGACCAGCTTCCGACCACCATAAAGGAGGAGGCGATCGAGGCGGGAGATCGTCACGACGGCACTTTCGAAGCGAGTTCTGATCGGGTCGACCAGCTGGGGCCGCTCCAGCGTCCAACCCGCGCCATCCCAAGACCACTGATCGTTGCGTGTGCCGTTACCCCGCAGACCGCCATGCAGCACGAGTCGCTCGCTCCGAGGATCGAAACCCCACTGAAAGCGCTCTCTTCCCCCGGGCCGTACCGAACCTTGGGACTGCTCCGTCCAGGCCACGCCGTCCCAGCTCCACAGGTCGTCGTAGTGAACCTCCGTCTGCGGAGCCGTTCCTCCGAACATCGCCACTTCGGCCTGCACCGGGTTGTAGGCCATGCGAAAACCGGTCCTCGGTCCGGGAGGGCCCACCGTCGCGCGACGCCGCCAGCGGTCTCGATCCCACTCCCAGGTCGCGTTGGTTCCCGGCGTATCCAAGACCACCAAGACGCCGCGGTCGGTGTCGAATGCCGCCCGCTCCAGCTCGACGGCAACCGGAGGGTCCCAGTCCAGGGAACGCCAGCCGGCCCCATTCCAGGTCCACGCGTCGTCCCGACCCTCGCCGCCACCGATGACGGTCTCCTTCCGAGTCGCGTCAAACCACATCGCCGCCCGCCGTCGGGCCGGAGGACTCTCGGTCCGGGCAAGCTCGACCCAGCGCGTTCCATCCCAGCCCCACGTATCGCCGACGAATCGCGACTCGGTGGTCCGACCGCCGTCCATAACGACCTGACGGAGCGCAGGGTCATACACCACGGCGAAGTCGCGACGTCCCGGAGGCGAAGGCTCCTCCGGTGACTCCACCGCCCGCCACGCATCACCGTCGCTCTCGAAGACGCGAACGGCCGACGCATCGCCCGCGACCAAGACCCAAACGCCACGAGCGCTGTCGACGGCGACTGCCACCGACGCCTCGCTGCGCGTTACTTCGAGTCTCCGCTCCAGCTTGGCTCCATCCCAACTCCAGCTTTCGATGGCATTGGTCGTCGGGTCGACGCCGACGAGAACCACGACCTCGCGTTGCGCGTCGTAGGCCGCTCTCGGCGAGCCCAGGGCGCCGGGGCCCGCTTCCAGCTCGATCTCGGACCACGCCCTCGACGTACCATCCCAGATCCAGAGGTCGGAGAGCGCCGAGCCGTCGTCCGCACGCCCCCCGAAGAGCAACGTCCGGTCCCGGGCCGCGTCATAAGTCAGAGCGGCGCCGGTCCGCGCCTCCGGCGCCGCGCCGACGTCTTCATCCATCCGAGTCCATCTGGACTCCCCCCAGGCCCAGAGCTCTCCGCGAGCTCGGTTGCCGTCGGTGCCCCCGAACAGGAGGACGCGTCCTTCGACGGCGTCATACGTGAGTCCGTATCCTGCTCGCGCTCCGGGGGCCGGACCGAGCGCACGGTCGATCCGCTCCCACTGGGCCGGGCCGAAGGCGTACACGTCACCGTTCCACGTGATGACGCGCTGCCGCTCCAAGTCGAATGACAGCCGATGTTCGGCTCGCGCAGCGCTCCGACGAAATGGACCTCGACGTATCCACTCGTAGGCCGCCTGCACCTGCTCCACATCGGCGTCCGGAGCACGAAGCCCCGGGAAACGGCGGACGATCTCGAGCGCTGGGACCCGCTCCGGACCCGCGCGGCCCACCTGCAGAACCCGGGTCGACGACGACGAGTCCCCCGACGTTGCGAGGTGCCAGACGCGACGAACCTGGACGGGCGCCGATACGTTGCCCGCGGTGTCCGCGCCGGTCAGCCAAACCTGCGGCGCATCGACGGATGCCAGCCGAAGGTCGGCCGCGGCCCACGCGCCGTCCGCGCTCGGTTCGGCGCGCCCCAGGAGCAACCGCCGCTCCGCGTCGGCCCAGATCTCCAGGCGTACGAGCCGTCGACCGTCACGGAAGGTGACGGCATCGGCACCGACGGTGGGCGTAGACGTCCATGGCTCCGCCGGAACCAGGGCGAACAGCGGACCCGCAGGCCATTGGACTCCCGCGAGGTCGACCGGTTCGGGATAGCCATCTCGCGCCCGCAAGTATGCGATGCGGCCTTGGTCGACGCGCAGGCTCGGTGTCGATGTCAGAACGGACAGTGGCGTGGGAAGCGTCTCCGTAACCGCGTTTGCGGCCCGATCGACGAGCTGAACCTCCAGGGTGTACGAACCGTCCGGCGCCGCGTCGGTCGGCATCGCCTCGAAACGAGCATCGGCATCGCCGCGTACGACCCGCGCGAAGGGCATGACGAAGCCCTGCGGTCCTCGGGCGACGAGCTCCGGAGGCTCATCCGCGCTGAGGACCTCGCTGGCGCGGATCGAGACGCGGACCAGACCATTGGCGGCGGCCGCGCCCGCAGTATCGATGGGCGCTCCCGGAGGCAGGTCGAGGCGCACGGTCGCATCGACGAGTCTGGGTGGTACCGTATCGAGGACCAGCTCGACCGGGCGGGTGAGCTGGTCGAACGCTCCGCCATCGTTTTCGGCCCGCACATAGACGGTGCGCAGTCCGTCGCACGCACCATCGAGGCATGGTCGCTCCGGTTCCAGGTCGTACGGAACCGTATAGAGTCTGGCTTCACAGCCTTCGGAGCCATCGGTCTGCCGAGCTAGCTCCGCGTCGAAGGCCTCGACCGTCAGCGTTCGGGCCAGGTCCTGGGCCACCACCAACCGTGACACTCCGCGAGCCTGGACCCTGAGCTCGAGTTCTTTTTGGGCGACGAAGCCACCGGGCTTGGCCGGGCGAGCCTCGACCGACAGGAGCTCGGGTGCGAAATCGAGGCCGAGAGGAACGTCGACCACGGCCCGACGTCCCGCGACGACGTCGAACGGAGGCGATCGACCGGCGAATCGGACCGCGGACGTCGTGGACGTCGTTTCGCGGAGCTCGATGAAGAGTCGGCGCTCCGAGCCGAAGGGAACGTCGGGAATCGCGACCGGGCGGCCGGGACGGTAGGGGACTGCCTGCGGCAGCCCGAGCTCATTGTCCGGCGGAAAGGTGACGACCGCATGCACGAAGACCTCATCGGCTCCTGGACGGGCCTCCGAGGGTACGCACCATCCGAAGCGAACGAGGACCCCGGCCGCGTCCGATCCGCAGCCGGACAGCGCAGCCAGCAGAACCGACATCAGTACCCGGCAGCCCGCCCCACCGGCAGCGGTCGCGGCGCAACCCAAGCCAATGCGGAAGACGTCGGGACTTCGCGGTCTCAAGAAGCGTTCCCTGAACTTGGGTGCCTCGTTCCTTCTCTGGCGATCACGAAACCCTTGGTTCTGGGCCCGCCGACGGACGGTGAGGCGGCCGACGGTCGTCGGTAAACGTTCAAAGCGAGCCAGCGCCCTGACGCGGCTGCCGCCGACGCAGCCGAACGAGGGCCAGCATGAGCAGCGTCGCTACCAGCAAAGGCAAGAACCAGCCAGTGGCGGGGACGCCGGGAGCAGGAGGAGCACAGGCCTCCGCATAATAGAGCTGGGCGCTCCCGTCGGTGAAGGCCGCATTGAAGGCGATCAGGCCATCCTCGATGTCCGCACTGCTGAGATCATCGACGGTCTTGCCTCCCAGCTGATCGCCGACCTCCACGATGGGAAACACGGCCGAACCCGACATGACGGCATAGATGCCTTCGTCTCCGCTCGAATCCGTGGCCGTGAAGACCAGGTCATCATCCCAGTTTCCCCCGACCCGGGTCACTTCGGCGATCGTCCGGGATGTACCAGCGATCGGCGTCCCGTCCTCGACCAGGATCTCGAGACCATCCAGGAGCGTCCAAGAGAAGAGACGGCCTTGGCTCGACAGCGACGTCGTTCCGCGGAAGATGACCCGGCCGTCGGCGATGGACGGCTCGATTGCCGAGTCGAGGTTTCCGAGCCCGGTGAACTGACTCGTGTAGTCGCCGACGAGCTCGAGAGCCCCACCGACCCGGGCAACGACGGCGAGGCCGGCGGTGGTTTCGGCGACGAAAACAACGTCATCACCGCCCGAACCGATGTCGGTTTGGAAATCCGTGTAAGTCTGTGAGGTGCCGGGCACGGTATCGCGAGTATCGGCAACCTTCGTGAGCGTCGGCGCGGAAAGGCTCGTTCCGGTGCGGAGATAGACACCCGTTATCGGCGGCCCAAACGGATTGAGCGTCCAAGAAGCCGTGAAGAACAGGCTCGGCGGCGAACCGGCCGCTCCGGTGTACAGGTCGAACGTGGCCGTCGTCTGGCCCGGGACGTCGGTTTGCTGGTTGACGAGCGGGACGCAGCAGCCTTCTTCGATGCTCGTCCCCAAGACGGTGATGTTGTCCAGTCTCGAGGCGGTCCGGTTGAGCGTCGAGTCACAGCCGGGACGGACGTCGATCAGGGGCGTCTGTCCGGTGTTGGTGATGCCCACCACCGGCTGAATATCGAACGTGCCGTTGGAGCTCTGCAGGCTGGCGGTGAAGCCACTACCCGTGAAGGGCGAGCTGATGAAGGTCCGCTCGAGCTCCCCGAAGAAGGCGATGTTCCCCAAACAGAGCCGCGGGTCGCCCAGGGCGTACAGCTTCACCTTCTCCTGTAGGACCGGGTAATCGTACTGGACGTCCGTCTCGACGTCGGCGGTGAAGGTGCAGTTCTGCGCGACGGCCGGAGTCGCCAAAACCATAAGCATTGCAAATACGATCGTAGTGACGCTTTTTTTGAAGATCATAACCAGTTGCTGCGCTCTCCCATAGCATCGGGCCTCGCCGAGTGACGAGCACGCAACAACTACGTGTCCTGACCTGAACGACAACGGGGCCGGTCGGGGTGTTCCACGGGATGATCGGCCGTCAGACGCGTGCAGCCGCTTTCCAGCCCCCCCCCTAGGTCCCTCGAGCAAGGGTCGTTCTGGAGACCTCGGTCCGTGCGCCCGAGTTGGTCGTACTTACGGGCTCGTCCGAACCGTCGACGAACACGATGCAGGCCGCTCGATAGCTGGCGAGGAGGATGTTGTCTCGAGAGACCTCGGAATACTCCCCGAGAAGCAAGCCCTCGCAGCCCCGAGCTGCGGCTTCCTGCTTGAGTGCCTCGACCAGTTCGGCGACGTCGGTTCCGAACGTGCTGGACTTCTCGGCATGAAGTCGTCCCACTTCGACATAGCTGCGGTCCGGCCGCTGCTCGAAGACCCGCACCTCGCCCACGGCTCGAGAGGTCAGAGGGCGGGGAGATGGGTTCGTCAACGTGAAGCTCACTGAAGTCGCGCAGCCCGACAGCGCGAAGCCCATCACGAGATGACAACGTCCAGGAGTCCCCATGCCCTGGCGATATCAGCTCGATTGGTAGCGGAGAAGAGCAAGACCTCGGCTCAACCCTTCCGAGGAGGCAGCTGAGCCATGATCTCGGCGGCGGCTTTCGCAGCCGAAGCTCGAAGGTCCGATGCACTGACGTCGGTGCGCGACCAGCCGACCCAGATGATCTCGTAGGTCTTCGTGTCTAAGCTCGCTTTCGCCCGACGTCTTTCCCATCGATAAGGCCATGTTTACCGGGTATCAGTCGCTTCACCACCTGAAGGAGCATCACGCTCGGGAATACAAGCAGCTATTCCCTGACGGTGTCCCGGAGGATCTCGACCTCGGTCGGCCGAGCGAAGGCGGCTGGACGGAGCGACCCGCAGCATCCAAGCCGATGCCCGGTGAGGTCAGCGCCGAGCCCTCGAGCCGCTGAAGGTCATGGGCGTGACGAAGGCGTAAGACGAGACGCAGCCAATCCAGGCCGGGGTAAAGACCTTCCTCGAGGCGGCAGCGCCATCGTCGACGGCCGCGGCTCGACGGTGACGGCACGCTCTGCACCCGAAACCGCTTGGTTACATGTGGTCCGAAGCTCTTTGGAACTGGGCGGGGAACGACGCTTGCTGCGTTGGAAGGCATGAAGACGATCGCAATGTTCTTTGCGACGCGGGAAGGACAAACGCGCCGCATAGCGAACTACATTTCACAGAAACTGCACGACCTGGGTCACGACGTGGAGATCATCGACCTGGCGAACCCCATGGGCATCCAGCTCGAGCACTACGACGGCGCCATCTTGGCGGCGTCGGTGCACATGTGGCGCCACGAGCCGGAGATGGCGAAGTTCGTGCGGGCAAATCGCCTGAAGCTGGCGACGATGCCGACGGCGTTTCTTTCGGTGAGCCTCTGCGAAGCGGGCGCCGAAGACCCGAGTCTCGACAGCATCGTGCAGCTACGTGCGAAGATGGACGCAGCTTGGCTCCGGGATAGCTTCTTTGCGGCCACGAGGTGGCACCCGGACATGGCGGAATCGGTCGCGGGCGCCCTGCGGTACTCGCAGTACCGGCCCGTGGGCCGGCTCATCATGCAGCAGATCGCGCGGCTCTACGGTCGCCCCACCGATACGTCGAAGGACCACGAGCTGACCAACTGGGAGCGGCTCGACGACATCGCGACGCGCTTCTCAAAGCTCCTCACGGGCGTCCCCGTACCCTCCTTCAAGCCCGCAGAGCCGAGGGCCGAAGAGCCGGCTCCCGCCTGACGAGCCGCTCCAGACGCAAGGCGGCGGCTGGCATGCGAGTTGCGAATCCATGGCGGGATGGATTCGCGTTCGACGAAGCGAGATCGCTTCTGGCCTCTCGGCGCCGTGCTCTCTGGCGCGCTCTTCCTCTCTGCATGCGGAGGCGGCGACGGAGATTCTTCAGGCAGTTCGGATGCTTCGATCGGGGCACCCGATGGAGCTCAGGGCTTCGACGGTGGGACCGGCGAAGTGGACCACGTTCTGGTGGAGCCGGAAGGCGGGCGATACAGTCTGTGGAACGGTGACGTCACGCTGGACGTCCCCCCGGGCGCGGTCGTGGAGCCGATCACCCTCACCGCGGAGCGGCTCAGCGCCCCCGCCGGCCTCGGCATCGTACCCGGGACGATGTTCGACTTCGGTCCGGATAAAACCGAGTTCCTTCAGCCCCTTACGGTGGAGCTTCGGTTCGATCCGGAAGAGGTCGACGGGCCCGTGGATGCTCTGCGAATCGTCAAGTTGGTCGACGGAGCCCTCGACGAGCAGCCCACCCTCACCGTGGCCGAAGGACGAAGCGTCGTCAGCGGTCAGGTCGACGGGTTCAGCGCCGTCGGTATCGCCGGAGGCTGCCGCGCTCTGGCGCCGCCGGTGCTGTCGACACGCGTGAATCCGAGGAATGGCGGAGTGACGGTAACCTGGCGCGCACCCACCGGCATCGGAAGCAACGTCGAGATTCAGCGAGCGGTGGTGAGCGCGGGCGCGCCGTGCAGCTGCCTGACCCCCCGGCGCCGCGGCTGCATCGACAGCACTGCGAGTCCCGGCCAGTGCATCCTGAACGGCCTGCATGACCCGCTGCCGAGCGAATGGCGAGTGCAGGCCTTTCGCTCCGTCCGAGACGGGGCCTACCTGGACCGCTCCGCTGCTTCGGCTGGGGTCTACAGCTACCGGGCTCGGTATGTCCGCACTCAGCACTGCAACGCCCCGTGGACGCCCGCAGTGAAGGCGATCGTTCTCGGGCGAAGGACCCTTCCCTCGACCGCCCCGTCCGTGGGTGTTCAGCCTCTCTCCTGCGGAGGATTTCGGCTCTCGTGGAGCTCGGTTTTCGAAGCCAGCGGCTACGAAATCCAGCGTCGTGTCCTCGGTTCGGGGCAGGCCTTCGAAACGATCGCGTCTACCGCGGGAACACGACTCGACTATGTGGATACGGATCCGCAGCTCGTCCCCGGCGAACGGTACGAGTATCGCGTTTCGGGAACGAATGAGGCAGGACCCGGTCCGGCCGACATTGTCAGCGCAGTCAACGCGGACAGCGCTTTTTCGCTATCTCTATCGCACAACGACGTGCTCGTGCCCCCGGGGACCAACCACGACATCAGTGTCGGAATACGGCGTCACGGTTTTCAGGCCCTTGATGTGGAGCTTGCCTTCGAAGTCGACATTCCTCGCAGCGTAGAGCCGACCGAGCTCGGGATCACGCCCGTCTTCTTTCCTCGGGTTGCCGGCGGTGACAGTGTCCTTCGGTTCGAAGTCGGGCCGGGTGTGGGCACCGGCGTCGAGATGCAGGGCCGGGTCATAGCCACCGGGGCGGGATCCGCGGGCACCTGCGAATCGCCCCCCATCCGGCTGCAGGTCGGGGAACCGTTCTGCCGGGTGCAGGTGCCCGATGTCTCCATCAACAGCGAAGGCACGCTGGTCGTCGACACGTTCGTGGAGCGAGGAGGGTTCGGCGGCCGAGTCGAGCTCGGCATCGAGAGCACGGACCCCATCCTGCCGCTTGCCGAGCTCGGTGTTCGCACCAGCTTCATTCCCAATCCCACTCTCGACCGAAGCTCGCTGATCTTCGATACCTTCACTCTTCCCGGTGTGGACTACCGCGGGTCCGCCATCGTGTCGGCCCGAAGCGTGGACGACCCCCGGATCCGCTGCGAGTCCGAGATCGGCATCGACGTCGCTCAGCGACAACAAAGCTGCGACGACCCGTTGACCGTCGAGTTGATCGTGGGGAGCGGTGATCCCTGTGAGACGACCTTCGATTTCGAGGGTCAAACCTATCGCGCTTTCGATTTCCCGCCGGACGTCAATGAAGTCTACCTTTACCCTGAATCGTCTCGACCGGTTCGCATGTACGAGTGGGATCTTGCCGTCCAAGACCTGGAGGCTCCGAACTATCGACAAGAGGTTCGATTCGGGCAGGATGTTCGACTCTTGCGGGGCGGGCCCATCGGAGTCGCCATTCGCGTGACCGACGAGTGCGACGCGACGGCTGAAGATGTCATCGTCGTCATGTCCGGGGATGGTGTGTGCGACGGATGAGTTTCAAGGTTCAGCGCTCGAGCTCTTTTCGCAGGGAGCGCGACATCAGAGTGCCGACGGCTTCCTTGGCGGGAAGCCCGTCGTAGAGCATCGCATAAACGACGTTCGACACGGGCATCTCCACCCCCTCCCGCGCGGCCAGCTGGTATACGGATTTCGCGGTCTTCACGCCTTCGGCGACCTGCTGCATGTCGTGCGTGATCGCTTCGAGCGTCATCCCTTGACCGAGCTTTTCGCCCACCATGCGATTGCGGCTAAGGCCGCCCATGCAGGTGAGCACCAGGTCACCCATTCCCGAGAGACCGGAAAGCGTGAGCGGGTTCGCGCCGAGCTTGACCGCCAGGCGGCTCATCTCGGCCAGGCCCCGAGTTATCAGCGCGGTGACGGTGTTGTATCCGAAGCCCAGTCCCGTCGCGGCGCCAGCGGCGATCGCCATGACGTTCTTGAGCGCCCCTCCAAGCTCCACGCCGACGACGTCCGTCGAGGTGTACATCCGCATGTACGGAGCCGAGAGCTGCTTTTGGACCTGGACGGCAACACGCTCGAAGCGCGATGCCACGCACACCGCGGTGGGCATGCTCTGCACGAGCTCCTTGGCAAAGCTCGGCCCCGAGAGGAACGCCAGCATCGGGTGATGCGACAAGGGGAGCACCTCTTCGAGCACTTCGCTCATCATCATGAGCGAGTCGTTCTCGATGCCTTTGGCCGCACTGACCAGCGGAACGCCCGGCGGAAGATGCTCCTTGGCCTGGGTCATGACGGGCCGCATCACGTGCGATGGACACACGACCATGACCAGCTCCGCCTCGCCCACCGAGGCACCGATGTCGGAAGTCGCCCTGAGGTTGGGCGGCAGCTCCACGCCCGGGAGGAAGATGCGGTTTTCGTGCCGCTCGTTGATGTCGGCGACCACTTCGGACTCGTACGCCCAGACCGTCACATCGTCCCCGTGCTGTGCGCGCAAATGGGCCAGGGCCGTGCCCCAAGCGCCAGCGCCGATCACTGAAATTCGAGCCATACCGACGAGCCTATGTGAGTTGCCGCCCATCAACCACCGACGAATCGAAAATCGACAACCATGACGCGCGGCGTCAGCGCGTCGCGCAACCTAGGCTGCAGTGTCTTTCGCTGCTTCCCCTTTCGGAGTATGCCGCAGCCTACGAGGAGGAATCGGGACATGAGCAAAGAAGAGTCGAGCAAGCGGCACCCGAACGTCATCAATGTGGACGAGGTCGAGCCCCGAACGATGGAGAAAGGCTCGCGCTTCGGCGCCAGCATCCGGACCGTCGGTCGAGCCTCGGGGGCCACCGAGCTCGGCTGTAACCACTTCGAGGTCGCGCCCGGTCGCTCCGCATTCCCACGTCACTTCCACTGCGCGATCGAAGAAGCATTGTTCATCCTGGAAGGCACCGGCACCCTTAGAATCGGAGAGGCGCAAGTCGTCCTGCGCCCTGGCGACTGGGTCACCTTGCTACCGGGGCCCGACGGAGCACATCAGGTCGTGAACGACGGCGAAGGGCCGCTGCGATACCTGTGTCTCTCGTCCAAGGCCCGGGCCGACGTGGTCGGCTACCCGGACTCGAACAAGGTTGGAGCCATGGCCTCCCCCGGCCCAGATTTCTTCGCCGAGCCATGGGTCCGCGGCATCTTCAATGCCGACGCACAGGTCGGGTACTACGACGGAGAAGAGGTCGACTGAGCGGGGGGTGTTTCCTCCCGCAAGAACAAGCACGGCTTCCGATTGACCCGCCGCGCTGACCGGGATTCTTCGACCTGTGACCACCCGAATACTCGTGCTCGGCGTGGCTCTGAGTAGCTGCGCATCGAGTACGCCCGGTAACTTCACGGCCGCCGACTTCCAGCAGAAGACCTATCGAACGGCCGCCTTCGTAAGCGACATCGAAGAACGGCGCGACCTTCGCCCTCTCGAACCGGAGCTTCGAGATGCGACTCGCGAGGAAATGGAAGTACAGCTCGGCCTCCTCGGATACCGCTTGGTCGCGAGCGATGCGGCAGACATCTGGCTCGTGGCCGGGCGCGCCAAAGCGGAGCGCGGCGGTGCCTTGGTCCTGCAGGCCTACGATCCCGAAACACGCAGAATCATCTGGCAGCGCGCACACAAAGAGGCCTCGCACTCCGCGGGAGGCGTCGAGATGAAGACCATTCGTCGCCTGATGGCCGGTCTTCCTCGTTCATCGCCACGCCCGGTTGCCTACTGACAATCTTGCGCGTTTCAAGGGTCGGTGCGCCGACAAGAGATCGTGTGACCCCCCCGTAACGCCGGCGAGACTATCCATAGCCTGGTCTTGCGGCACCTCGAATGCAGGACACGGGCATGGTGCCGCTATGAAGTCCGTGATCGTTCACGCCGACCATTGTCTGGGTTGCCATCAATGTGAGATCGCCTGCGCAGTCGAGCACTCGGCCAGCAAGGACCTCGCGAGTGCGGTCTTCGAACGACCGCTCCCGAAGTCGAGAATACACGTGGAAGCGGGGGCTTCCTTGAATACCGCTTTTCCGGGGCGGTGCCGACACTGTGACCCGGCGCCGTGCATCGACGTTTGTCCTACCGGAGCCCTTTGTCGCGACGACGAGTTTGGTCTCGTCCTCGTACGGGACTCGAAGTGCATCGCGTGCGCGATGTGTGCGATGGTCTGCCCTTTCGACGCGGTGACCTTCGACTCGACAGCCACCAAGTGCGACGGCTGCATCGACCGCCTCGACGCGGGTACCCCCCCCGCCTGCGTCGAGGCCTGCAAGACGGGCGCTCTGGAGTTTGGCGAGATCAACGAGCTAATTCGAGCCAGTCGTATCCAAACCGCAGCGCGTGCGCTGGCTGCCGCCGAAGCAAGTCCGCCCGACGGTAACGGGCAAGGAAGCGAAGAAGTAAAGGCATGGCGATCGTGGGGCCAACGCGCCTCCGAGCTGGCCAGGAGGTAATCGAGATGAAGCACACGAAGGATGGCGGCCAGCAGCCGCTCACGAGTATTGCTTCGGATGCCCAGATGATGATTAACCGTGCCGCGGATCTCGGCATCGAAACGGTCTGGGATCGACTGGCCTCCCAACAACCCCAATGCGGGTACTGCTCGCTGGGGGTCAGCTGCCGAAACTGCACGATGGGTCCGTGTCGCGTCGACCCATTCGGCGAAGGACCACAGCGGGGCGTCTGCGGCGCCGACGCCGACATCATCGTCGCTCGCAACCTCGGCCGTACGATAGCGGCCGGTGCTTCGGCCCACTCGGACCATGGGCGAGACATTCTCGAAGTCTTCGCCGAGACCGCAGCGGACCAGACGACCGGATACGCCCTTCGAGACGAGAGCAAGCTCCGCGCGCTCGCCGAGGAGTACGGCATCGAATGCGATGGTGTTTCGAACAAAGACGTCGCGCGTAAGCTCGCCGACGCCATGCTGGAAGACTTCGGTACCAGGAAGGGCAAACTGGGCTTCGTAGGCCGACTCCCTCCGGTTCGTCAGTCGAAGTGGCAGGACCTTCGCATCACGCCTCGGGGTATCGACCGAGAAAATGTGGAGATGCTCCATCGCACACACATGGGCGTCGACAACGACTACGTGAACATCCTCCTGCACGGTCTGCGCACCAGTCTATCGGATGGATGGGGCGGCTCCATGATCGGGACGGAGCTGTCCGATGTCTTGTTCGGCACGCCGCGGCCCGTGATGTCCAAGGTAAACCTCGGCGTTCTGAAAGAAGATCACGTCAACATCGCACTTCACGGCCACAATCCCGTGCTCTCGGACGTCATGGTGCAAGCAGCCACGGACCCGAGCCTCGTGGCGCTCGCGAAATCGAAGGGTGCCGCCGGGATCAACCTCGTCGGCCTGTGCTGCACGGGAAACGAGCTACAAATGCGGCGCGGCATCCCGATGGCTGGAAACCATCTGATGCAGGAACTCATCTTGGTGACCGGAGTGCTCGACGCGATGGTCGTCGACTATCAGTGCATCATGCCGTCGGTCGTGGACGTGGCGAAATGCTTCCACACCGAGGTTTTCTCGACCGCCGACAAAGCCAAGTTCCCGGGGGCCACGCACGTCTCCTTCGACCCGACGCGGGGCATCGAGATCGCGAGTGACATCGTGGAGCGGAGCATCCGAGCGTACGAGAGACGCAATCCGGCTCTCGTGAAGCTCAGCGGCGAACCGGTCGAAATGATGGCGGGATTCTCGGTCGAAGCGATCCTGGGCGCGCTCGGAGGCACCCCCCAGCCGCTGGTCGACGCCATCACACAGGGAGCGATCCGTGGAGCCGTAGGCGTGGTCGGATGCAACAATCCGAAGATTCCGCAAGACTATGGTCACGTCGAGCTGACTCGCCGGCTGATCGAGAACGATATCCTCGTGCTCGTCACCGGCTGCGCCGCAGTCGCCAACGGCAAGGCCGGCCAGATGGTCCCCGGAGCAGCCGACCTGGCCGGGCCGGGTCTACAGGCAGTCTGTCGAAGCCTGGGCATTCCTCCCGTGCTGCACATGGGGTCGTGCGTCGACAACACGCGCATTCTCACCTTGGCGGCGGCCTTGGCCAACCACCTCGGCGTTGACATCGATCAGCTCCCCCTCGCGGGTGCCGCGCCCGAGTGGTACTCGGAGAAAGCGGTCGCGATCGGCGCCTACGTCGTCGCCAGCGGAATATCGACCGTCCTCGGCGTCCAGCCCGCGATATTCGGTAGCCCGAACGTCGTGAGTCTGCTCGCGGACCAGCTCGATGGCGGCGTGGGCGCCAAGTTCGCGGTCGAACCGGACCCGATCAAGGCTGCCGTGTGGATTCGACGCCACATCGAAGGCAAGCGCGCAGCTCTCGGTCTTTCGCACATCGAGCCGGAGCGCATCACCCACGTCGAGACTCGGGAGCCACAGCATGTGTGAGTCGCACGGACACCACGATGGGGGGCACCACCACCATCATGAGCTTCATGACTCGGGGCCGCTCGACGGACTTCGGGTGGTGGTCACGGGCAAAGGCGGCGTCGGCAAGACGAGCCTTACGGCGTTGATGGCACGACTTTGGGCCCGGCGGGGGCATCGCGTGCTCGCGCTCGACGCCGATCCGCAGATGAACCTGCCCTTCTCACTCGGCATGTCGGCATCGGAGGCCCATGGGATCATCCCGCTGAGCGAGAACCTCGACTACGTCGAAGAGAAGACTGGAGCCCGGCCAGGATCGAATTGGGGGGGATTTCTGCGCGTGAATCCCAACGTGGACGACGTGGTCGAGAGGTTCGGAGTGCTCGCTCCCGACGGTGTTCGCCTGTTGGTCATGGGAACGATCGTCCAGCCCGCGACCGGCTGCCTGTGCCCCGAGAATACGCTGCTTTCGGGGGTCGTCCGCGAAATGGGACTCCGGGAAGGCGAAGTCATCGTGATGGATACACAGGCCGGTGTCGAACACTTCGGTCGGGCGTTGGCTCGGGGCTTTCATCACGCCGTCATCGTCACGGACACGAGCTTCAACGGCGCGCAGGTTGCGCTGCAGGCGACGCGGCTCGCGCGCGCAATGAGTATTGCAGCGGTACACTTGGTCGTGAACCGGGTGACCGATGGTGGCGACCTCATACGAACCCTGGGACGGATCGGAGAAGAGGGGGATCCGCCTTTCGACTCCGTTCACGTGCTCCCGTACGACGCCGGGCTCGTCGCCTCCGACCCCGAAGTCGGGCCGATGCTACCGGACTCACCGATCGCCGAGGCCACCGCCGGGCTGATCGGAGCCCTGACCCAGGCGGAAGAGAGGCTACGGCCGTGCGCGTCCTGATCCTGGGTGCTGGTCCCGCAGGCCTCACCGTGGCCGAGGAGCTCCGTCGGCATGATCCCACCCGGACCCTCGACCTCACCATGGTCTCGAGCGAGCCGTACCCGCCCTATTCTCCCCCGGCCATGGCGGACCACTTCGCCAACCGTCGTGACGAGCCACTCTTCTGGAAGGGAACGGACGTTTGCGATCGACTCCGCGTTCGGTACATGTCCGGAGCCTCTGCGTCGTGGGTCGACCTGGACGGTCGACGCGTACACCTGGAAGACGGTCGAGCTCTCGCGTACGAACGGCTCGTCGTAGCCACCGGATCCCGGCTGTACGCACCCATCGAAGGTAACGAGCTGAAGGGGCTCCACGACTTCAAGTCGTTGGCCACGGCGAAAGCCCTCATCGGGCGGGTCCGGCGCACTGAGGTCTCGAGCGTGATCGTCGTCGGTGGCGGTTTCATCGGGGTCGAAGTGGCGCTTCTGCTCGCCGACCTCGGCCTCGCGGTGGTCCTGATTCAGCGTCGATGGCCCATGGCTCGCATGCTGGATCCCGAAATGGGAGAGGTCGTCCGCAAGGTATTGGTCGCCCGCGGCGTCGAAGCACGCCTCTTCACCCCCGTGAAGGGATTCGTGGGTGATGCCCGAGTCGAGGGCGTCCGGCTGGACTCGGGCGAGGTCCTCCGAGCCGACGCGTACATCGCAGCCACGGGCGTGAAGCCGAACATCGAGTTCCTGGCGAACTCGGGGCTCGACGTGGACTGGGGGGTGCACGTGGACGACCGCATGCGGGCGAGCGACCCGAACGTGTGGGCGGCCGGCGACGTTGCCGAGACCCGGGACCGCTTTTCCCATCGACGGTACGTCCACGCCAACTTCCCCAACGCCGTGACTCAGGCCCGGGTCTTGGCGCGCGCCATGCTCGGGGACACGACGCCCTATCCGGGCGCCGAGTCGCTCAACAGCATGCGACACCTCGGACTGCCGCTGATCGCGGTCGGCGAGACTTCGGAGGACTCGGTTCGGTGGCGCCGCGGAGAGGTGCTCCGCAAGGTCTATCTCGACCAGGGACGGATCGTTGGTTTTCAGCTCTCCGGAGACATCCGCGGCGCCGGCTACTTGCGGAGCCTCATGCTAAAGGGCAATCGCTGGCAGCTCCCGGCCGCTCGCCTCGTCGATCCTCGCTTCGCCCGCCGGCACGTCGCCGCGCTCATGCAGCCGACTCGCGCCTTCGCCGCTGCCTGAGCCCGCCGTGCCGTGCCTCGCTTGCCGTGCGGCAAATGAGCCATGCGCCGCGTTCGTATCAGTGCTGCAGGTCGTCGCCCTCGACCGGCGCCAAGCGAGATTGATACAGACCTGAGTGCCGACTTCGCTCAGACTTTCACCTCCGCACGCCTTCCCTGTGGACTGCGTACGCACTAGGGTCGCGCGGTGCGCCACGCACTCACCGGCATCTTTTTTCGAGATCGTCGGATGCTAGGGTCCGAAGCACGCCTGGAGCCGAGCATCGTCAGTGAGAAGCCGCTCGATTTCGGGCAGGCAATCCCTCGACGAGAGAACGGTGTAGAAGTCCTCCTTGATGTCCAGGGCTCGCCGCGCCGCTTTCATCCAGAGGCCGCGACTAAAGGGACTCTGCCGTACGCTGGCCCAGAAACCCGTAGCGGCAAGCAGCTCGCCGATCGATTCCGAGTGATCACCCTGCAGGTGGCTGACCAGGTAGGTGGCAACACCAACCTGGATCCCGTGTAGGCGCGGATGCGCACTCAGCTCGTCGAGGGCGTGCGATATGAGATGCTCACTTCCGCTCGCCGGGCGCGAAGAGCCGCATATTCCCATTGCGATTCCATTGAGCATGAGTGCTGTCCCCAGCAGCTTGACGCCCTCGAGATCGCGCTTCGGATGCGCCATGAACTGCAGTACGGTCGCGTCGGAGAGGAGCGCCGAGAAGTCATCGACCGGCGTTCCCCGCGCGTGAAAGGCGAGCTTCCAGTCGGCGACCGCGGTAAACTTCGCCACGAGGTCGCCCACGCCCGACAGCCACAAGACCTCCGGAGCGGCTAGACATACCTCGGTGTCCAGCACCAGGCCGAACGGCATGGCCGACGGAAGGGAGCGTCGGCGACCATCGATCGTCAGGCTGGATTGCGGACTACAGAAGCCATCATTGGAAAGGGATCCGGGGACTGAAACGAATGGAGCCCGGGCGAGGAAGGCGACGTACTTCGCTACGTCGAGCGCTTTTCCCCCGCCGAGCCCAATGATGGCTTGGGTGCGCGCAGGAAGGGCGTTGAAACGCTCGTAAGTGCTCTCGAAAGAGCCATCACTGATCGACGCACGCTCGAGAACCTCGACTCTCTCTCGCTCGAAAGACTGCGCGGCCCGGGCGACGAGCTCCGCTGGAAGCCCCTCGCTGTAGAGCAGCGCAACCCGGCTGAACTCGTATCGACGGGCGTAGATGCCGAGGCGGTCGAGTGCGCCGGGCTTGATTCGCACGAGCGCCGGGATTTTGACCTGACGATCGCTCATCACAGCTCTTGGGGGACGATCTTGCCCACGTGCTCGAACACGTGGTTCGGCCGATACGGAAACTCTCCGATCATCTCGCGGCTCGTGACCCCGGAGAGGACGAGGCAGGTGATCATACCTGCCTCCAGTCCGCCCACGATGTCCGTGTCCATGCGGTCGCCGATCATGAGCGTCTCATCTGCATAGACGCCGAGACGACGAAGGCCGATCGTCATCATCAGCGCGTTCGGCTTGCCAACGACGTAGGGTTGTCGGCCGGAGGCGCGCTCGATGGCAGCGAGCGTCGCCCCGCATGCCGGCTCCACGCCATCTGGCGTCGGATCGACGACGTCGGGGTTCGTGCCGATGAATTTGGCGCCTTCCCGTACCAGGCGCACCGCGGTTCGGAGCATGTCGAAATTCAGGCTCGTCGTCTTGCCGACGACGACGTAGTCCGGTCGGTGTTCCGAGATCGAGAACCCAGACTTGTAGAGTTCGCTGGCCAGACCGCCGCCGCCTACGACGAACGCCGTATCGCCCTGAGCCTGCTCCTTTAGAAAGGTCGCCGTGGCCATGGCCGAGGTAATGAAGTTCTCTTCTTTGACTCCGTGCACCCCGAGCCCCTCGAGCTTCTTCTTCAAGTCGATGGGAGTCTGCTCGGAATTGTTCGTGAGGAACAAGAACGGGAGCTCGCCCTGGACGAGTCGATCGACGAAGTCCAGGGCCCCATCGATGAGGCTTCGGCCGCGGTAGAGGACACCGTCCATGTCGCAGATGACGCTGGTTGCCATCGCCGCGAATCTTGGACCGAGTCGACAGCGGGCGCCAGTCGCACGAGACGAGAAGCCGAAGCCTGAGCGGGCGTCGAGTCAGAAGTAGGGCTGCATGACCGGTTTAGGCTGTCGGTCCACGATGAAGAGTCCCCAGCGCTTCTCCGATGGCCGGACCACTCCACGGGTCTCTCCCCAAAGCGCCTTTTTGATGCCGAAGTGGTAGTGGACCATCCGACAGGTGAGGGCCGGCGCAGGCCGGCCACGCTCCTGGGGCATGAACGGATCCGAAATTTTGGTGGCTCCACCCGGCTGACCGATAATGCAGGTCGATGGGGGCTAGGACCGCTTCAAACGGCACGACCTTGGCTCGGTGGGGGCTCTTTGCCGCGCTCTTCGTCAGCGTCGGTCCGGCGCGAGCCGGAATGCTCGAAGCCGACAGCGTGACCGTCCTGACCACGGGGACTTCGTGGACGCTCGTCAACTTCCAGCAGACGTTCGACATCGTTCCCTTGGTCTTCATCTTTCCGACCGACCAGGGCTCCGAGCCTTGCCACACTCGTATTCGCAACGTGACGACGAGCAGCTTCGAAGTGATCTGCGCCGAACCGTCCGGCAACAACGGCCCCCACGCCGCGCAGGACACCTACTACCTGGCCATAGAGCCCGGAGTACACGACCTGAACGGGACGCGGATCGAAGCCGGCATCGCCCTCACCGACGAAGAGCAGAACGGTCGGAACATCAGCACGCCGACGGGCTACTTCTCGGTCACGAACATCCAGGCGACCGCGGGAGGAACGCCGGCGGTTCTGGCCATGATTCAGACCGACAACAACGGAACGGGAACCGCTCCCAGCGGTCCGCTGGTCCCGTGGATGACCGTCGCCATCGAGTCGGTCACGACTACCGGTCACGATCTCGCGCTGGAGAGAAGCGAAGTCGACGACGTGGGGATCACCACCGAAGAGGAGATCGGCTACGTCGTGTGGCCCGCCGGCAGCGGCGACTTCATAGACGACGATGGAAACACCATCGATTTCGATGCGCTGTCGACGCCCAACCGCGTCGTCAACGGGTGGGACAACACGCCGTGCGACACCGTCAACTTCGGGACTCCTTTCGCCTCGGGAACGCCCCTCGTGTTCGCCAATAAGATTAGCCGCCTCTCAGGGTTTCTGAGCGACAACGGAGGATGGCTTCGGCGGTGCGGCTCGCCCACTACGACAGGGGCCTCGTTTGCCACGGATGAGGACGTGTTCAACGATACCGAGCGGTCGCAGTTCCGCGAGCAAATCTCGATGCTTGCGTTTTCGGACGCCTTCACCGTCGAAGCGGTGACGCGAGCGTCGGTCCGCGACGTGGCGGCGTGGGCCAACGCCCAGGACCGGGTCTTCGTCGATTTCGAGACGACCGCTGAGATGGGTACCGCGGCTTTCGAGCTGCAGCGCCGAGTGAACGGACGATGGCGATCGGTCCCCGGGGGGCGGGTCGTCGCTCAGCCGGGCCGGATGGGCGGTGCGGCCTATCGAATCCCCGATCCCGAGGTGCGCCACGGAGAGCGTCATACCTACCGCCTCATCGAGCACGAGCTGGCAGGAAACCAGCTCGCGCACGGGCCGTTTCGGCTCGAGGTCGAGAACGAATCGGGTACGATGGAACCCGAGGCCGTCTCGAACCAGCCGCTCCGTCGTGGTCGACCGGTCGAGCTTACCAGCTTCGCCCGGGCCAGCGAGTCGCGCTTCGAGAAACTCGCGTTCGATGAGTTTCGTCGGTGGTCGATGGCTCCCCTCGTTCTGCGCCAGTTTCCGCCGCTGAAGATCCGGACCCAACGCGAAGGCGGAATCACCGCCGTGTCGTCGACCGACGTCGCCTCTGCCTGGAGCATTCCCGTCGCGCTGGTCGAACGCTGGATCGCCTCCGGCGAAGTACGCCTACGTCATCGCGGAAGGGACGTCGCCTACTTCGGAGCGTCATCGCTCGTGTTCCTGGCTCGCCCTCTCGACGACGACGACAACCCGTCCAATGTTTACTGGCTCGACCACGCCCGCGGGCATCGTCGTCCGTATCCGGTACCCCGGTCGAAAGCGATCGCGGGCCACGCGCAGACCACGTACACGGCGAGGAACCGTGTCGAGCAAGACATCATCCCTCTGACTTCGGTCGCCCGCCCCGAGGGTCACGACGAATACTGGCACTGGCACGGATTCGTGGGGGGCGACCCGAACTACGGCTCCGCGTCTTTTGCCCTGCCAGTAGCCCACGCGACCGGCCGCGGAGCAGCCTCTTTGAAAGTTCACATGGTGGGGGTCAGCGCCGGATCGCACGCGCTCGAGCTTCGAATCGACGGCGAGGTCCTCGGAGTCGCCGATAGCCACGGCTTCGGGCACTTTTTTTCGACGTTTCAGATCGACCCGCTTCGCCTCGTGGGTCGTGCCGAACTCCCGGTCGAGATTACCGCGCGCGACGAGGGTGAGGGACCGAGCTTCGTGTACCTCGAAGCGTTCGACATCGAGTTCGAGCGGACGCTGCTGGCGATGGACGGAAGGCTGGAATTCATTGCCACCGATACCGGCCTTGCTCGAGTGGACGGCCTTCGCTCGCCGCAGGTCTTCGTGTGGGATGTGACCGACCCCGATCGTCCGCGGGCGCGTTCACCGTACGTCGTCTCGGGTCCATCTGGCTACGGCGTGTCCTTCGCCGCGCGCCAAGGCCACCGGTACCGCGTTCAGGACGGGGCGACCGTCTCCGGGCCGGTGATGGTCGAGGTCGACGAACCATCGTCGTGGCGCTCCCCCCGAAACGGTGCGGACTACGTCATCGTCGCTCCGAGCTTTCTCGAAGGCCAAGCGCAGCGGCTAGCGAGGCATCGGCGCGCGTCCGGGCTCGACGTCGAACTGGTGCTCGTCGAGGACCTCTACGACGAATTCACGCATGGCTTGGCTTCCGTTGAAGCGTTGCGCTCCTTCTTCGCCTACGCGGTGAACCACTGGCGAAAGGCTCCCGATGCCGCGGTTCTCGTCGGCGACGGTCACTACGACGCCCTGAATCGACTGGGACAGGGAGCCCCGGCTCTGCCCGCCCACATGATCGACGTTCCCGGCTGGGGCGTGTTCGCATCCGATCCTCGTCTCGTGCCGTACACTTCGGACGGTGTCCCCGCGATCATGCTGGGCCGATTGCCGGTATCCTCGGCCGGCGAGCTGGACCGGCTGATCGACAAGATCGTCCTATACGAATCTGGATCACACGGCGGACGAACTCTGCTCGTCGCGGACGACCACCGCCGTGGCGACAACTTCAGTCTGGACGTCACTGCGTTGCGCGACCGCGTGAGCCTGTCGGCAGACGTCTTCCTCTTCGAGGGTCAACCGGTTCGCGACGCGCGTCCGCTGCTCATCTCTGCCTGGGAACGGGCGAGGGTCGTCAGCTACGTCGGCCACGGGGGCTTCGACCGCTGGTCCAACAGCGGTCTTCTCCGCGCGTCGGACGTACCCGCGCTTCCAGTCGGCACGCATCCCATCGTCATGGCCTCCACCTGCCTGGCCAACGGGTTCCACATCCCTGGCTTCGATGGGCTGGGGCCGGCACTCGTTCGGGCACCCGACCGCGGCGCGATCGCCATGTTCGCGCCCACCGCCCCCTCGGACAACGGAGACGCCGTCTTGATGAACGAAGGCTTCCTCCGGGCTAGCCGTCACGGCGGGCGACGGCTCGGCGAGGTCCTTCGCGAGACCCTCGAATTCTACGCAAAGCAAGGCCACCGTCCTCGTCTGATCGACGTCTACACCCTGATCGGAGACCCCGGCCTCGTCGTGGCGCCTTGAGATGAGCTAGGAAGACAGCTGTACGAGGCACGAGCGGAGCACGAAGAGCAGCGGAGCCAGCTCGCGAGTCAGCGCGATGCCCAGGCCCCGAAACGCCAGCGGTCTCCCGAGAGCGAATCCAGCGACGAGCAGACCGAGTCGTTGAAGCACGACGTATACTCACTGGACGACGTTGTGATGCCGACGGAAAGCAAGAGTGGCTCTCCGAAAGGAACGACGCGCGGGACGGCCACAAACACACCCACCGCTTCATCTGTCCCGACTCTGTGACCGCCGCACCCGAAGTGCGAAGCTGCTTGATCGCGGTCTACGAATTTGGCCTCCTCATCCGACTTTGGTCGTGTATCTGTGCCGTGGCTCGGATTGTCGGAAGAACAAGCTGCCACGCAAAGTCTTGGAGTCTCAGCTGTCGGGCGTTCCGGTCGTAAAGGTCGGCTGCCAGAAGATCTGCAAGGCCCCGGTCGTTGGGGTCGATATCGGGCGAGGACCGCGCTGGTTTCGACGTATGGATGACCGGCGGTGTCTGGACTCCCTCCGCGAGTACATCGCAACCGGGAAGCCGCCGGAACAGCTCAGGAAGCGAGAGGCGACGAAGCGAGCCGGGCGCCTGAGGTCCTGAGGACCCATTTCGGCCGGCCCGCCCCGACCGATTACGAGGCCCGGTGCTCGGCGGCAGCGCCGTTCGTCGACCGGCCGTTCTGCACCCGCGCCTCCACCTGCTCGCCCAGAACCAATCGCTCGACCTCGTCGACGTGGCGCTGCTCGGCCTCGATGTGGTCCTCCAGCATCGTGCGCAAGGCGACATCTCCGGCGTCGACGCTGGCGAGAGCCTGACCGTAAAGGGCGAGAGCCTCACGCTCCATGCGGAGGACGTCAGCCACCATCGCCTCCGCTCGCCCCGAGGCCTGGATTGGCCGCACCATCGTCGAAGGCGTGCCTCCGAGAGCCACGACCTTCTGCCCGAACTTTCGGGCGTGGCCACGAGCCTCCTCGGCGAGGTCCTCGAAGAAGGGGGCCAAAGAGAGCCGCCAAAGACCGGAGACGGTCAGAGCGTACTGGTGACACTGCATCGCGAGCGTGTGCTCGAGCGCGATGGCTTCGTTCAGACGGTCGATCACGTTTCTGTTCATGGGCGCACAACTAGCGCGCTCAGCCGGTAAGCCAAAAACAAAAACACCAATGATTTCAATAGTTTATGATTACGATTCTCATTCTCATTTCGACACCGGCGGGTGCCGCGGTTTGGTCGATTCTTCGGCCGGACGCGAAAGCCGACGCCGTAAGCTACTTGCAAGATGGCCTGCGAGACATGCGGAGAACCGCATGGTCATTCGAAGCACGAGGACTGGTCTCAGTCCCGCACGATGGGCGGGTCAGGTCCCGACTCGCGATCGCCGAAACCGGGTTTGACGAGCGGCTTCGTCCAAGCAAGGAGAAGGATATGAGACTGTCGACCTTCGGAGCACTCGCTCTTGCCGTTGCTCTATCGGGCTGCAAGAATTCCACCGCCACCTCCGACCCGGCTAGCGCCGAATCCGGCTCCCACGCGGGCGATGAGACCCATCATCACCACCACGGGGATGACGGCCATTCCACGGAGCATGAGCATCACCACGGCGAAGACGGACACGCCTCGGAGCATGCGCATCACCACGGGGAAGATGGCCACGCTTCAGAGCATGACCATCACCACGGGGACGACGGCCATGCCTCGGAGCATGAGCACCACCACGGCGACGAAGGCGCCGCCCACGCGCACGACGAAGAGCACGGCGAGGACGACGACGACCATCATCACCACGCCGAGTCCTCCGACGACCCCTAACCGCGACGGGCTACGGCGCGCGAGAGCGACGAGCTTCGAAGAGACTCTTCGAGTCCGAAAAGGCTCTAGCTGAGAGCGGGCACGGTACCTTCTGCCGGCGATGGGCGGCGTGGTCGTTCCCGTCGCATCCGAAGCGGACGAGAGATACGGGAAGTCGCGGCCGAGCCACGGCGTCGCCACGTATGCTGTCTACCCTCACCCCATGAACCGTCGTCTTTGCGGCCTACTGTGCATCGCCGTCGTCTTGACCGTTGGGGCTCAGGCGCTGGCCCAAGTCAATCCTACGTGCGTCGAGATCGATGCCGGACCAGTGCCGACCCAGGTCGCGGTGGGGACGCCGGTCACCGTGAACGGTGATTGCTGTGAGGTTCCGTCCGTCCCGGCGCTTCCACCCTCGATGCTCATGATTGCTGGCCTGCTCCTACTGGGCCTTGCCTTCGCGACTCGCGGAAAGTCGGTCCGGCTCGGCAGCTCGATGCTGGGTCTCTTCCTGCTGAGCGCGGGTCTCATGGCCAGCGCACCGCGGACGGCGTTCTCAGTAACGGGGTGCGGCTCGGGCTGCGCCACCAGCTGTAGCGGCTCTTTGAACTGGGAAGCCACGTCGGGCGCTCAGACCGTCACTGGCAGTGGCGCCAGCTTCACATTCACGCCAAACGTCGTGGGCACGTTTACCATTTCGGCCTCGGCCGGAGGCCTTTCCGACAGCACGACCATCGACGTGGTCTTGCAGAACACGGGGCTCGCCTGCAGCACCGGGGGGCAGTGCATCACGGGCTTCTGCGCCGATGGCGTCTGCTGCCAGACGAGCTGCGCCGGAACGTGTGAGCGGTGCGCGGGCGGGACCGGGGCCTGCAGCATCGTCTACTCGGACAACTGGCAGACAACCGACTGGTTTCCCGAGTCATGCGACGCGCTCTGCACGCAGACCCGTATCGTGACCTGCAGCGGTCAGTGCTGCGACCCGGCGACCCAGCCCTTCAGCGTCCGCGGCTGTACGCCGCCGCCCCCGATCCAGTGCCTGTGACTACGCTACACCGCTGAAGCGAGGCTTGCACGACACGATACGCCGGCGCGCATCGAGGCCGATGTGGCAGCAGGCCTCGAGCGCTTCGCGGAGCTTTCTACGCCCTCGCTGGACGCGCGACTTCATTCCCGACACGGATATGCCCAGCATCTCGGCGGCCTCCTTCTGGGTTCGCCCCTCCAACTCGGTCAGCGTCAGGGCTTCGCGGTACGGCGAGGGAAGCGTCGTCACGAACAGGGCGGCGTAGACCGAGACTTCGCGGGCAACCGCGTCGTGATCCTCCTCACCGACGACTCCCTCGACCTTGGAATGCTCACGGGGTTCGCTCGCGAGAGAATGCCGGGATGACGCCCGATGATGGTCTGCGATCGCATGCCGCGCGATCCGGTAGACCCAGGGTCCAAACCTCTCTTCATCGCGCAACCTGGGCAGGCCCGTCAGGATTCTGGTCAAGACATCTTGGATGACGTCATCGACATCCGCTGATGAAGCGATCCGCCGCTCGACGAACCGCCGCAACTCCGATTCCAACGCCCGCCACGATGCTGAGCGGCGGCAGTCCAGGGCACCTTCGATCACGGGATGCTCGGGCTCCCCGATCGCGATCGGGCTCCGGGCTTGACGGCCTCGATGCTCGCCGAGCGGACGTAGTCTTCGACGCCCGAACCCGGCAGCCAATCGCGAATGAAGCGATGACTGTCCTCTTGGATACGTACCGCGATGCCTTCAAACCCGGCCTCCTGAAGGTGGCGCTCGAATGCGGCCGCGGTTATGGCGCCGCTCACGCAGCCCGTGAGCGTAGCGATCTGCTCCTGTAGGTGGGCGGGCAGCGTCCCGATTTGGACGACGTCCGAAATGGCGATCCGACCTGCGGGCTTCAAGACGCGGAACGCCTCACGCACGACCGCCAGTTTGTCTGGACTCAGGTTGAGCACGCAGTTGGAGATGATCACGTCGACGCTGGCGTCGCCCACGGGTAGATGCTCGATCTCGCCGAGTCGGAACTCGACGTTCTTTGCCTCGAGCTTCGCTGCGTTCGCTCGCGCCTTCGCCACCATTTCGGCGGTCATATCCACGCCGATGACCCGTCCCGACGGCCCCACCTGGCGCGCGGCCAAAAAGCAGTCGAAGCCGCCCCCCGCACCCAGGTCCAGCACCGTCTCGCCCGCCTGGAGCTGGGCGATGGTCTGCGGATTGCCGCACCCGAGTCCCAGATTGGCTCCGTCGGGGACGGCGCCCAACTCCTCCTCCGAGTAGCCCAGCGCCCGGCTCCCGTCGGGCGAAAAGCTGGGCGTACAGCATCCCGCGGGAGCGCATCCTCCCGAATCACCTCGAGCTAACGCCCCATACTGCTCGCGGACCGCCGCACGAACCTCTTCGCTACCGTCTTTCGTCACCATGTCTCGAACCTCCACTACTAAAGACGGCGACCTCCGCAAAAGGACGCACGCCCAGCGAAAGGGCCCCTTCGAGCTCGGCCCAGGCCTCCATCGGAGATCCATCGATCACCCATCGTGCCGTTCAGCGTAGGTCCGACCCGCCCCCCGACGGCGACGGACGACCGTCTGACCATCGAAGCCCGCGCCCCGGGGCCTCGCCTTGATCCGCCTCGACCGACGCAAACCCGGTGTGACGCGGCCGGGAGACCGAGGACACCTCACGATTCTGAGACCGAAATGAGTGGGATGACCCGTCGTCCCGGGGCGAAACCCCGCTTAGCCGTGTGCGGGGGCCCTGGCCCGTTCGTTGCTCGGACGTCCCTGGATGAGACCGATCATCATCAGCCTCGGGCTGGCGCTCGGGCCTTTGGCCGCGTGCGGGCCTCCGCCCTCCGACGACGCCACTGATGCGGGTCCGTCGGACCGAGGAAGGCCCGACCCACAGGCACCAGAGGCGGGCCTCCCGGACACGACCCCCGAGTTTGGGCATGGCTGGCGCGCGATCGCCGCCGACCCGACCCGCCCGCTGGCCGAACGGATCGCGGCCGCACGTGCCGGTCTCGAATCCGCGGATCCCGACGACCGGTCCTGGTTCGGTCTGGGGGAGATCCATCTGTCGCCCGAGCTGGATGCGGACGAGCGTGTGATGATCCTAGATGTCTTGGTTCCGAGCCCCGACATGCTCCGCCAGCGTCACCGCATCGTGGGCTTCTATGAGATCGCGGCGGACGGTCACGTCGCCTCCATAGCGGCGCAGTGGCTGCTCCCGTCGGCCTACGGGGAGGTCTTGAGCGCGTTCGCCAACTTCCCATCGGTCCCCGCCTCGGCGCTGGAGTCGCTGGCCCAACCGCTGGCCCGGTTCGCCAACGATGTTCCACTTCCGGCCACCCATGGGTTGGCCGTGCATTGGTTACTCGCCGACCGGGTGCCTGACCGAGGCCTGGTCTACGTCGACACGAATCGCCTCACCTTCCATCAAGCCATTCCCGACGTCGTCTGCGCCATTCGGGAGGGAGCCTCCGACCGCGACCTGGAACCCCTTTGGGCGCACGCCAACCGAATCGCCGACGAGCTGCGTGCGCTCATGCTCGAGCACCGCGTCAGCTACGTGAATGCGAGTTGGGGTCTGACTCTCGCAAGCGTCCGAGAGCCGTGGGCGTCGGTCTGCGGAGAGCCACCCCCGAGCGATGCCTTGGCCCTCCGCATCCTCGCCGCATATGAGCCGGTGTTCGCAGCGCTGTTTGCGACGCCCCGGGTCGCTACGCTTCATGCCGCCCTCGCCTCCCCCGCCGACGAACACGCCCCCTTCGATCAGAGCGACCCTCGATTCTTCAATCGGCTGCGCGTCGGCGCTCTCGGTACACGATCGAATGCGTTGCCCCCGGGGGGGAGCGATCGGCCGCCACCGGACGCCTTGCTCTTCCCCGAAGCTGTCGAAGACGCAGACGTCTACATCGCCTCGGGATGTCGAAGCGGCGAGTGCCGGACGAACGGCACCTTGACGATGATCCGACCGGTCGGAGTGGGGGTGTCCACGCTGCCGCTCACCCAGACGTCGTTCGTGGCGCCATTGGCGCTGGCCGAGGTCGTGGCCCGCCGCACGAGGGATGGGTCAGCTCATGAGGCCATCACCAATGAGCTGATCGAGGAGATCTTCGACGAACTGGCTTCGGGATGCGGAGCCGGTCCGTGCTTTCATGACCCTCTCCGAGATCCTGCCTTTCCGCGACCCTGACGCGCGCAGCGATCATCAGCGCTCGTTGCAAGGTGGACTTTCGCCCCGGCCCTCGCCCTACGGTGTGACGAAGAGCGCGGTGGTCAAGGCGCCGTCGACCTCATTCTCACGAGTCGGCGGGACCAGTAAGGCCCCAAGTCTCGTCCATCGACGTGTACTCGGTAGCGAAGGCGCCCCTCGGCGAAGAGCCGAGCCGGCTTCTCACGAAGAACGCTTGGGCTGGATGCAGCACGCGGCCTAGACTTCTGGGGTGGCGGTTACCGCGAGCCTATGGGCACTGCTGGCCCTGCTCGGTTCGGTACAAGGGGGCGGGTGGCCGTCCGTCATCATCGAGCGCTCCGACCTGGCGGTTCGGGGAACATCGATCTCGGAGGAGACGCCTTGGGCCTATTGGGACCAGCACCCGGAACCAGGGTCGGTCCCCACGGAGACGGTGGATGCCGGTCGACAACTCCCGACTGCCTGGTCGGGGGACGGCTGGTTCGGCGTGGGCGTCGAACTCGTCGACGAGGTTTCCGACGGCTCCCTCATCCTGTGGCTCACCCGCAGCGGGAAGGTCGAGGTGTTTTGGGACGAGCAGCTCGTCTTCCGCGATGCGGGGCACGACGGCATCATTCCCGCCGACCTCCAGGCTCGGATTCCCATCGAACTTTCGGCCGAACGCGGACGTCACCGGCTACTCGTGCACATCGAGGACCCCTGGGCCGCTGCCAACCATCGACTGACCGGCTTCACGGGGCTGTCCGCCCGAGTAGGCCACGCGCCGAACGGCATCGCGGCCGACCTCGACTACCACGTACAGCACTTCCGTCTTCACGGGTGGGTGAGCGGCTTCGCCTCGCTCATTCTTCTGCTTCAGCTGTTCCTCGTCCTGTTTCGCCCCCGTCGCCGCGGCAACCTGGTGGCCGCCGTGTCCATCCTCCCGGTCACCGGCATGCTTCTCCTCGACGAGGTCGCGCAAAGAGCCACCTCCGCGGGGCAGATCTACCTGAGCAACCTTGCCACCAACTTAGCGGTCCTCGCCTCGGCGGCCGTCCTACCCCAGTTCTTCCAGCATGCAGCCGGTCGACCGGTGCCCCCGTGGATGCGCGTCTTTCAGCTCCTCGCGATCCCCTTGGGGCTGGCCCTTCACTGGACCGGGTTCCAGCTGCCGTACGTCTACGCGGCCATAGCGCTCGTGATCTGCGGACACCGCATCATCCGTTCGCAGCTCGACGGGACCGGGGACTGGATACTGACGGTCGGCGGCGGGCTCTTCGCCCTGGCGGCGGCGGCGGAGCTCTTGGAGGCGTTTGGTGGAATCGAAGCCCCGACCCACAGCCTCATGTTCGGGTTCGCCGGTCTCCTCTTGGCGATGGCCCTGCACGTGGCTCGCGACTTCGGTCGGGCCGAGGTCGAGTCCGCTCGAGAGAAGCTCGCTCGCGAAGACGCAGAAGCCCGGGCCGCCATGGTCGAAGAGTTGCGCTACGCCAACCAGGCCCTGCGGGACACCCAAGCCCGGCTAGTCCAGAGCAAGAAGATGGCGTCGCTCGGTCGACTGGCTGCCGGGCTTTCGCACGAGCTCAACACACCCATAGGCGCGATTCATAGCGCGGCGCAGACCATCCGCATGGGCCTCGAGCGTCTGCCAGCGTCGGACTCGCCGCAGCGGACTACGACGCTCCTGTCCATGGTCGATGCGGCATGTCGGTCCGTGAGCGAAGGCACCGACCGCGTGTCGGCAATCGTGCAGAAGCTCAAAGACTTCGCTCGCCTCGATGAAGCCGCCCTTCAGCGCATGACCGTCGAGACCTCGATCGAAGCAGCCCTGCGGATGCTCGAGCCTTCATGGCCAGCTACGGTCGAGCTTCACCGCGACTTCCAGGCGACGCCCACAATCACGGCTCGCCCCGGCGATCTGAACCAGCTCTTCTACGAGTTGCTGCTCAACGCCCTCCACTGCCAACCGGAGGGCGGGGCAGTCCGCGTCTCTACCTCCATGGTAGAGGCTCGAATCATCGTCGAGATCCAAGACGATGGCCCCGGAATCCCCGACGATCTTCGCGATCGCGTGTTCGACCCCGGTGTCACCACGAGGGGAGTCGGCGTTGGAACCGGCCTCGGGCTCTCGATCGCCTATCGAATCGTCGACGACCAGGGCGGCCATCTCACGCTGGTGCGCCGCCCCGGCGGCGGAACCTCCGTAACCGTATACCTGCCGCAAGAAGACAGCAGACGCTCGAACTCATCCTGACCGGGGCGGATCGGGGAGATGATAGTAGCAGCATTCGGTGAGTCCGGTACGAAAGGTGCTCCACGTCGCCAACAGTGTCTTTGCTGACCGACGCACCCGGGGTGCTGACGAAACGCTCGGAGCTTGTTCGATCAGGGGGCGGGCGCGCGGAAGTCGGCGGCGACGCCGAAGACGGAAAAGCCTGATCCGCTGCTGCTTCGGGCTCGGCCCGAGAAGTTCAAGCGACCCACAAGCACGCCGCCATCGGTCGAGATGATATCGACCGACCCGCCGCTGTCGCCATTGTAGCTCGTGCTGCGCATCTCGTCCCGAACGTACTCGCCGTTCACAGTGCCGTTCGGACCGCCGTATACGCCCACCGGGACCTGGCCATCGACTTTGCGGATCCGGCCGGCCAAGAAGCTGCCCGACGCTTCTTCCTCGACGACGATACGCAGCGATTCGCCGTCGTCCTCCACCCGCGCAGTTCCCGCCAAGACGAGGCTATCGCTGAAGCGGATCTCCCCCTGGCCGTCGCTCAGGCCGCTGACCGCGGGCAAGGCATAGCGTGCGTCGAAGCTGGCCCGCAGCTCGTGGGAAGGTGACGACGAGCCGGTCGGTTGTAGGTTCGCTTGGACCCGGCCGCGCAGACGCTGGTTCTCGTGGAGTTCGATCGTCAGCATGCCTTCGCCCTGGTTCACGTAGTACTCCCGACCGTCGAAGAAACCCCCAACGTCGGTGCTGCCTTGGGGGCCTTCGCTGGTCGCCCGAAGCCCATACACCTCATAGTCTCCCGGTGCGAGATGCTCGCCCCAGGCCGATGTGTCGCGGATGGTGAGCGTCAATCGATCGTCGCCGTCCGTGAGCTTCACCAGGACGCTTCGCTGATCGTACTGGAAGAGATAGTCGAGCTCGGCGTCGGCCGCGGTTGCCTCGGACACGGGGTCGCCGGTGACCAGGGACGTTAGGGAGAAGGTGGCACTGCCGCCCGGGGCGCCTCCGCCGGGGCCCGAGGGCCCGGAGCCGTCACTCGAGTCGCCGCAGGCGCCGAGCAGGATGGATAGTATGAGAGGTACGTTTGGCTTCATACTTCCCTCTTTCCAGGAAGGCGAAGCCTGCGCGCTGATTGTCTCGACTAGGGCTCGAAGCCTACGATGTATGCCGCGTTGTTGCCGACGAGGTCCGTAGCTTCGAAGGTGCCGTCCGCCCACTCAACCGACCACCCTGGCTGGGTCGGGAGGTTACCACCGAAGACCGGGCGCCCCTTTGCGGTGATGGCCATGACGAACGGCAAGTTCCGATCCAGCGAGCCCCCGGCCGTATACGTGAACGTCTGGGTCCAGCCCGTCGAAGAGGTCAGAAATGCGGTCGACTTGAGCTCTTCTCCGATAGCCGGCTTGTTCGTGAGAAAGCCGATCGCGCGCACGCCGTTTACAGTTCCAACTGCGAACTGAGGGCCGGCGAGCGTCTCGAAAGCAACGGTAGCCGCAGCTGAACGGTCTTGTCCCGGTGAAACGCCGCCCCCGATGTCGAAGCTGATACCCGACGAGCCGTCTCGGCGGTCGATGTTTGTCCCCCAGAAGGCGCCGTTTACGACCCCTCGGCCCCCTTCGAAGAACGCACGGCCGGCGCCGTACATGACGGGATTGAAGTCGCGCATCGTAATATCGACGATCGGTCGGCTTCCGTCGAAGCGATACGTGGCGGAACCGCCGTTGCGGAAGCTGTAGACATGCTGATCGTTGGCATCGAAGCGAGCAATGGGGGCATCCGCCAAGAGCCCCCCGGACCCGGTGAGCTCGTTGGCCGGGTCGTCAGTGAAGTTGACGTCAGCTTTCTCGCTGGCAAAGCCGGCCACATAGTAGTCGCAGGTTGCGATGAACGGCTGGCCGTAAGTCTTGGAGACCACCTGCTCCATGTGCATATCAGCGAAGCCCTGCACGTGGAGAATGTCGCCGTTGGGAGCGATCTTCAGGATGAACCCGGCGTTTATGCCGAGATCTGGCAGACTCTCGCGCTCTCCAACCTGAACGGCACCGCCATAGTATCCGACGGCGAGCAGATTGCTTTCGCAGTCGAAGTCGATGTCTCGGATCTCGACGGGGCTTCCCGTGATCGCCCGGCCCCAGATGATCGATCCGTTACTGTCGAACTTGTAGAGATTGCGGTTGTCTACGAGGATGATGTTGTTTTCGTGGTCGAGTTCGATACGGCGGAAGGGTTCGATCGAGTTCTCGGGCGGGATGAAGAACTCGTCCCGGATGACGTTACCATCCTCGTCGAGCTGGATGATGAAGCCGCTCTCGAATAGGCCGTAGACCCCGCCGAATTCGTCGGGCGCGAGATCGACAAGCGGCGTGGATCCCACGCCGATGGGAAAGGCGTCGTAGCGAACGTCGCCCGTGGCCGATGCGAAGAAGAGCCGGCACGAGCCGCACGTGTCGTCGCCGCCGCAGTCGACTCCGGCCTCCAGCTCGTCCCGAATCTCGTTCACGCAGTGAGGCTGAACGCAAACGTTGCCCTCCATCCCCGTGAACTTGGCTCCAAAGTCGATGCCGCACCGAAGATCACCAGCGCAGTCACCGTCGACCTCGCACCCGAAAGCGCCTTCCATGAGGTTCCCGCCTCCGAGGGGAACCAAACCGCTGCCGTACTCCGAGAAGGAGCTCAGCTGTCCGACGGTTACGTTACCCTCGCGCGTCGATTCCGAGACGGGGGCCCATTCCATGGTCACCTCGTTGAGACGCAAGACGGCTTTCCGAAAGCCTTCCGGCGCCGGGCCGGGGTCTTCGAGTCTTAGTATCACGGGGACGGCAAAGGTCTGTCCGTCGGGGCCCAAAGACACGGCGGGGCCGGTGATCCGCTCGGCGTCCGGTACCTCGCCCGGTTCGAGGACGCGAAGCGTGATGTCCACATCTTCGGTCAAGGCGCCGGCGGGGATGCTCAGGCTCACGCCTTCGGTTTCGATCGCTCCACCTTCGGCTCCGACGCGTTCGACGAGCGTGTCGTCGCTAACGCCTTGGTCGGGTTGGCCGGCGTCGGCGAGGCCGACGTCAGGGCTACCTGGCTGGCTGGCGTCAGCGGTGCCGGCGTCGCGGCCGCCGCTCCCTCCCGTATCCACGGGGTCGGAGCTCGAAGAGGTGCCGCAAGCGGTTCCGAATACGAAGGTCGCAAAAATAGGTGCGAGATGTCTCATGGTCCCCCTTTCCCGCTATCTCCGAATCTGCGCGCTGGAGGAACGGCCGGCCGCCGATCGTTGGCCCACCGGCTGGGTCTCATCAATCGACGAGCGGCAGGATCAGTTCCGTGGCCGGGGTTCCGACGCCGATCGCGAGGCTGGTGACGGCCGCCGCGGTCAGGGCGTCGGCTTGGTCAATGAGGTCGCTTCGGGCGACTTGGTCCAGCCCGCCTCGGAGCCTTGCCCGCCGACGCGCAGGCGGCATGCCATCGTCTGACCAACAGGGCGAAGCCAGACTGTATCGCCGGCGGCACACACTCCGTGCCGTTTCCCTCTCACTCGCCCGCGCTCAAAGGCGAATCATGGCTTGATGACGGGACCGTCCTTGACCCACGAGGTCAGGCTCCGCGTGCCGAGATCGATCGTCCCGTCCGGCGACACTCCGCAGGCTTCGGTCGCGACCGTACCCGACCCCGTTTCGAGATCGTAGAGGGCGACCAGGCCCACCGCTGTACACGAGACTTCCTGATCCCAGTTGGCGCTGATCTCGGCGGAGGTCCGAGCGACGTCCCAGATACGGATACGGCCGATGCGGCCGTCGAACGAAATGCCGTTGAACCCGTGCTTTTCGCCGCCGAAGACGATCTCGGCTTGCCGAGCAGCCGAGCTGGCGAGGCCTTGCGTACAACCCGTGTCCGGAATCGAACGGTCGACGTCGGTGAGCGTTGTCGTCGACGTGTAGTCCAACGCGCCGTCCACGTAGATGCGAAGCTCGTTGCCGACGGGGACGTCGTCGTAGACCAGGGCCACATGATGCCATGCGGCGGGCGTCTCCACGACGTCCGTACTGCCGTAGATCGTGAGGGGTCCGCTGCTTCCGACGGCGCCGATACCGAACGCGACGCGGTCGTCGATGATCGCGGCTCCGAAGTCGTAGCCGTCGCATGTTCCTCCGAATACGTCGCGGTCCAAGAAGATGTTGCCGTCGATCCAGTCGTAGGCCGCGACGTCGACATCCGTCCCTACCGTCGAGGCGTTGGTATTGTTGGCGGCATCGCCGTAGAGCCAGACCTCGTAGGTGAACGACGCGGCGCCGACGTCGCACGGCTCATGGCCGGCGGCTCCCGCTACGGCGTCGTCGCAGGCCACGCGAATCTCGTCTTCACTGTCGATGTTGACACCGTTCTTCACGAACTCGATGGAATTCAGATCGACGGTAGTTACCGGTCCTCCGTCGATGGAGGAGGCATCTCGAAGGCCGGCATCACCGGCATCACCCGAGCCGCCGGCATCCGTCAGGCCGGCATCGGGCAAAGACACCACCGCGTCCGACGAACCGCCCGCATCGGGCAGCACCACCACGGCGTCGCCCGCACCGGCATCCGGCAGGCCCGTCGCGTCGGGGAAGCCGACGACGGCATCGGCCAGCGATGCGTCGAGCGTGGCGTCGGGGAGGCCTACGACAGCATCCGGACGCGATGCGTCGAGCGCGGCATCGGGGAAGCCGACGACGGCATCGGCCAGCGATGCGTCGAGCGCGGCATCCGAGAAAGATGCGTCGGGCCCAACGTCTTCGAAGCCGACGAAGACATCCGCGAGTGACGCGTCCGCCGTCGCATCGCTCCGGCCGGTGTCTGCCCGTCCCACATCGGGAAGCTCGGTGTCTGGTCTGGAGTCGAGCGCGCCGGATCGATCCGGAAGGCCCGCATCGGGCATGTCGTCGGCTGCGTCAGGCCGATCCGTCGATTCGTCTTCCCCTCCGCAGGCCGAGCTGAGGGCAGCGGCGGTCGCCCACACGAACCACGCGCGCCGCTGCATATTCAGGGATGCAGGCATCGAGTAGATAGCTCAGGATGCGCACCGCGCCAACGCGTCGCCGCAGCACGCTTCTTCCGAATCCGGAGGGTTATTGCAGAGACGGCTGAATCCCTCGCACAGGGTCGCGAGGCTTTGGTTCTCGCACTGTGAGCAGTCGCAGGGCCCAGGGTCGAAGAAACCGCTGCACGTCGAGGCCGCGGTCGCCAACTCGGTCGTACAGCCGATCACGGCGGTGAGATCGTCGCTACACGTCAGGTCGTCGTAGCACTCCTCGGCCGTCTGCAGGGCCTCGTTGCATCCTTGTCCGCTGAATCCTTGTCCGAAGTATCCATCTTCGCAGCCGTCGATGCACGCATCGAGTGGACCGGAGAGACCGCGATCGCAGTCGATGAAGTCTCGACACATGGCCCCGCACAGGCCGCCGGCTTCCGTCGCTCCGCCGTTGCCTCCGTTGCCGCTTCCATTGCCGAGCCCGTTTTCTCCATCCGAGTCGTCGCTGCAGCCGGTGACCGAAACGAGCAAAGAGGATGACAGAGCGACGACCAGCCACACACCTCGAGCCATGTGCTCGGTTTTACCACGATGAGTATCGATCAACACCCTCTCAGCTCGCCGGCGGAACGTCGAGCTGACGTGACCTTCTGCCGACTGTGCATTCCAGTCGCTGAGGAGGTCGGGGAGGGGGGGTGGAGCGGCACCTGCCGTGGCGCGTCAGTCTTGGTCGTCGGAAGGCGCGGAGACTCAACAGGCGATGAGTGTGCACACCCAAGTGCCGCCGGTGCACGCACAGCTGTTACAGCCGTCCCCCGCGGGCTGGACTTCGCCTTCGATGCAGGCGGCTTCACAGCTATCGACCGAAGGGTACATGGGCCAGTCCTCGGGCGCAGTGCATGCCGTCCCGTAGAGGCAACACGTACCGGTCCGCGGGTTTCGGGCGACGCCTTCTACCGCTGGACAGCCGCCGTCGATCTCTCTGGGCGGAGGACAGTCGATGGGGCCACACGCCTTTTCGGTGCATAGCCAAGCTCCGCCGCCGCACGTGCAGGTGTTGCAGCCGTCGCCGGCAACCTTCGTTTCTCCGTCGGTGCATTCACATGCCATCCGCGTGCAGGCCCACTCGCCGTCGAAACACGAGCACGTGTTGCAGCCGTCGCCCGCGGGTTTCACGTCGCCTTCGTTGCAGACGGGTTCGCAGGCGATCTGCGTACAGGCCCAATCGCCCTCGCTGCAGACGCAGGTGTTGCAGCCGTCGCCGGCCGGTCGGGTTGCCCCGTCGGTGCAGGGAATCGTGGACGTGTCGATCGGTCCGCCGCATGCGACCACGCCTCCTACCATCGTCCAGAAGATCGTATGCCGCACGTGTTGGCTCCGCATGCCGACCAACTAAGCAAACCGGATGCCAATAACAGCATGTCTGTTTTTCGGAAACAGGTCTCCACCGGGTCGAGAGGCCCCGTCAGAGATCTGAGATCTTCGTCGAAACCGATCGTGACCGAGGCCAGCGATCTCCATCGCCGTGCCTTCGTTGACGCAGTCCGCGACGGCAAGGTCAGGGCGATCCAGAGTCGCCGGATTGAACTGGACGTCGCTAACCTGGCCGCGGTCTCGAACCTCCCGATCCTCGGTCCATCCCCCCACGCCCCGTTTGTGCCCCAGTCCACCCGCAGCCGGCAATCGTCGTCGGACGGGGTTCAATCGGTCGCGGTACTCGTGAGAGCGTAGACCCCCCAACGCTCGTTGCGAAACAGCTCGGGAAGCTCGAGGTCGTCCCGGGCGCGCACGAGGAGAAGGTCACAATCATATTTCGCGGCGAGCTCGATGTAGCGGGGGGAGGCGAGCAGCATCGTGTCCGCCGGCGTGGCGTCGCAACGCCGAGCGCACCGCCCCCATCCGACCCGACGCCAAGCGCGATGGGCGCACTCCTCTGCCGACCGCCTTTTTTCGCGCAAGCTCCCTCTCCCCGGAAAGAGGATGGCGATGACGTTCCGCGGGCTACCGACAAGAACCACCTCACCGGCAGCGGGGGGTTTCGACCCTCGCCGGGAATTCCGCCGGTTGCTCACCCGACGAGGCGTGGCCGGGGGGCTGTCGGTCGTCGGGTTCGTGCTGTTGTTTGCCGCCTGCGGCTCGGAAGAGGGAGGCGACCCACAAAGCGACATCACGCCCACCGACGCCACGTGTGAGGAAGCCATCGAGCGGCTGTGCGCCGAGGCCTGCGCCTGTTCGGATCGGTGTCGCTTTGGCTCCACCAATTCGACCCAGATCCAGGGGGATGGCGAGTCGGGCTGCGTCCGGCAGCTTCAGCTCGGCCTGTGCAATGCGCCGAACCAAGTCATCGACTGGGGCCTGTGCGATGGCGCGTTGATGGCGCCGCAGTGTGGCCTGGACTTCAACGACAATGACTTCCTGGTGCTGCCTTCGAGCTGTCAGGCTCCGGGCTGAATCGGAGGGCCAGGATGGGTGAACGAGGCATGATGGACCGCTTCAGGTGCCGCGCCCCTGCGCTGGCGTACGCGATGATCTTCGTGGCCTCCTGCCAAGAAGCCGAAGACTCGGGTCGGACGGATGCCGGTGGGACGCGCGACCAGGGCCCAACCGACCGAGGACCGGTGCGTCCGGATCTGGGAGCCGACGGTGGCACCGTCCCGGATGCAGGATCGATCGCGGACTCGGGGCTCACCGACGCTGGGCGGCGGCCCTTTAGCTGTTCGGACCTGAGCTTGTGGTTCGAAGGGGTCTTGGCACCGGGGGATACGGTGGACGTCCAGGGGGTGCCGCCGGACGCTTCGTTTCGGCCGGTGCAGCGGTTCGGATCGGCATCGATCGAGCCGTGGGGCGCACGGAACCCGGGACAGGACTTCGTCCGGGTAGCCGTGCTGCCGGACCCCAGCGATCTGGACGGTGACGTCTTCACGTCGACCCTTGATCTGTTCGTGGATGGGACCGAGTGCACGAACGTAGGTAGCTTTCAGGTCTCTGGACTCCCCGACGCCGACCCCGCGGTCCTCGACGACGTGGTGGCCGGACTGGACCGAATTCAGAACGTCTTCACTCGTAGTCTCTCGGACATCACGCTCGAGGAGCTCGTCGCATCCGACCCGGAGGAGCTGGACGATCTAACCCGTTCGATCCGGGGTCTCGTCATCCTCAACGATGGACAGGACGGGGTGAAGAACCAGTTCGCCGCGCTCGACGATCGCGAGCGGCGCTTGGTGGCGCGGGGCTTGGCATACGCGGGCATTGCGGAGGTGCTGGAGGAAGTGGCGGTGCAGCTCGAAGCGGCTTTCCCTCCCGAGCCGCCGGGTGCGTTCAACGGCACGTGTGGCACCTCCATCGGCAGCATCGAGACCCGAGACCAGCTGGACTGCTGGATGCAGAAGCAAAGCAACGCTGCGATCATCGCACCGGAGCTGTCATCGGCCTACGCGACCGCTCTCGGATTGGTCGTCGCCATCGTCACCAAGTTCCTGGGGCCAGCGGGAGCCGCCATCGACCTCAGTGTCGGCGTGGTCACGCTTTCGGTGAAACTGGCGGTGGAGATGGTCGAGAAGCTCGCTCCCGGCAAGTTCGTAACGTTCGGGCCGATCAACACCATCGACGTTCAGCTGTCCCAGGACACCTTCGAGTGGACGGACGAGAGTGTCGGCCGGTTCCAGAAGGCCGAGGTTACCGCCGAGAGTCAGGGATGGAAGCTGGGCGTGCTCACGATTATCGAAGCGATCGGGGTGGTCACCGGCGCCGCCGGGTTCGCCGGCAACTTCAGCCGCAATCTGGACGAGATCCGGGACCTATCGGGACTGTCTCGCCAGCAGGCGGTCAACGACGCGTTGGATAGCCTGCGGAAGTCGGTCAATGGCGAGAGCCTCGATGCCGGACTGGGGATTCTGACCGCATCGATCCAGACCGCGTTGGGCCTACAAGCGCAGCGCCTAGGAGAGGACCCGGTGTTCACGGTGTGGGAGTTTGCTCCCAAGCGCTTCGGCCCCTTCGACATCAGCGACGAGGTCGACATGGTCCGGCTCACGCCTGCGCCCCGGTCCAGCTTTGAGATCGACACTTTGCAGCGGACGTATCGGGTGTCGACGCGCAAGCCGCTGAACGTCGGGACCGATGGGCTGGAGTTCCGCCTGAAGGATGCCCTGAGTGACAAGTATGCGATGAAGAACCCCCGAGCTCGTCTGGAGATTCGCGTCACTTGTCCCCGCGTCATGCTTCAGCCCCGAGCGCCATTTCTCGACCCGGAGGAAGAGGTCGGACTGGGTGCCAGCGTGTTCGATCTGAGCGACTACGACCCGGACGACCTTCGCTGGTCTTTGCTGCCATCCGACAAGGGCTCGTTGGACAAGACGACGGGCAAAGAAGTGCGGTACACGGCGCCCGCCGATCGCACGACGAACCGGGTACGGATATTGGTCGAATACATCCCGCGAGACCCACCCAACGGCCGCAACATCGAGGAGGAGTGCCCCACGGAGCACTTCGACCTAGGACTCGCCACCATCACCGACTGCTGCAGTGACCCAGAAGGTCCCGGGTGCGACGCGAGCGTTCGGTGCTTCTGCGAAGAGCCGCCCTTTCCGGACGAGTGTGCCCCACCCCCCGACTGTGACGACCCGGACATCACTCAAGCCGGCGGTCTGTTCGGTCCCGCGGTCGGCACTTGGGTGAACCGGAGCTCCGAGGGATTCACCATCAATGGGGAGCACATTCGGGATCTGATGATGTTGGATCTCGTCGCGTCTCCGGTAGCGGGCCCAAGTCCCCCACTGCTGCAGGTCCACAGTACCCGCCAGTGGCCCCGCCCGTTCACGCGCTACGCACTCACCGAGACCAGCACCACCCGCAGGCCCGTCTTGAGCGCCTTCTTTGGCAGCTACTTCACGAATGAGACCATGGCGACGGAGTACGTCATCGACTTCAAGCGCGTCGAGAGCTCTACGGTGACGCGCAACCGGCGCGTCGAGGGTGAGTACTTCTTCCGCGGGGCCATGGTGCGCGGGAGCCTCCTGACCGGCATCGAAGAGATCGTTCCCACCCTCATCCGCGGCTGTTTCGACGTCAGCGCACCCTTTTGACGGTATCGGGCGCGGTCCGAGAGCGTTTGCTATGTCGATTCCCTTCCCAACATTCGAACTGGATCGAATCTCAGGGTTCGGACCACTCGTGTTCTTCGGGCAGCGAGGCTGAGCGCGAGCGCTCAAAGGTAGAACGTCGGCCCCAAGAAGAAGGCCATTTGCTGCTCGAAGCCGGTGTGGCCGCCGAGCATTCGATACGTAGCCCCGACGAGAAAGCCGAGAATCTGGCTGGAGCGAAGCGCCAGGCCGAAGGTGACTTGGGCACCGCCGCGGACCTGAAACTCGGATCCGAAGTCGAGAGCGAGCACCGGTCCACCGCCCAGATAGGGAACGATCTCCTTGTGGCTGATGAGGCGAACGTTGAGCGATAGCTCGGTGGGAACCTCCACCTCGCCCTGGCGAAAGAGCGCCGTAGCACCCAGCTCCACGCCCAGCGCCACCCGCGGCAGGTTGGTGATGTGCTTTTCGAAGATCGCGCCCGGGCCGAGCCCGGTGTCGTTGTCCTCGTCGGCCTTCCAGTGATTCTGAATCACCAGCGTCGGCCCCAAGATCCACCCGTGCGGGCGTGAAACGCATCGTACTCCTCGTCGAGCTCGTGCGCCGGGGCATCCTCGCTCGCCCACGCGGCGGTCGTCGCCGACCCGCAAGCCATGCACACCATGGCCGCCAGAGCCCACCGTCTCGCCAACCGCAACTTCATGCCGCATCGTCGGCCAGTCTCTAGCGAGGAGCAACGTTGTCGGCCGTGTCCGAAAGCGGAAAACCTGAACCGGACACGCCGCGGCGGGGGTGAATTTGCCAGCCCAGGCCGGGCTCCAACTGAGACGCCGCTGGAATCCGCGAGTTCAAACCTCTTCTCCCGCTCGCTCATTCCCCGCTTCCAAGGCGTTGACGACGCCGTCGAGGACCGCGCCGTTGGTGGCCATGAGGTTGTGGGCCACGACTGCGAAGCTGCGGTTTTCGGCCTGCGGTAGGCGGCCGCTTCGCCCGGGGACGACCATGAGGTCGAGCGGCGTATAGAACGCGTGCACCTTGACGCCTCGCCATGGGTCGAGGTCCGAAGCCAGGTCGGTCAGGAGGGGGCTGCCGGGCCGAAGGTCTCGGGCCGCGGGTCGATGCGAGAAGTGTGCGGTGAGGGTCCCGGCGTGGGGGCCTGCCAGCGACACGAAAGTCCCGACCGAGTGCCAGCCTTCCAATCGCTGGATCCAGTACCTGAGCACGACCGACCCCATGCTCATCCCGACGCAGTCGATGGAGCCGGCACCTGCCGGCAGCATGTCGGCGGCCGCGTCGGCCACCTGTTGGCCGTAAGTGGAAATGTCGGCCCGCCCGCCCGGAGGCTCGAGATCGACGGCCGTGGGCGCGAAGCCCGCCCGCTCGAGACGTCGGCCAACCGGGTCCATCCTCGACTTCCGGTCGAAGATTCCGTGGATCAGAAGCACTCTACGACGTTCTTCCACCTGGGTGGATTGTCGAGACCAAAGCCCGTGCGGGCAAGGCTCCTGGACCGTCTGCGACGATCGTGCTCCCGATCGGACCCACCGACGGAGCCGGACGAATCTCCGACAGGTCCCGGCGACGACGAGCCCGACGGTTCCCCAGCCACTGGCTACCCCCCGACGCACGGGCCTGATGCCGCGGATCCCGACCGAGATGACGGCTCGACCGAGGGCGCCGAGGGGACGGCGATCCATCCGCGCGACACGGGGACCGGTTGGACGGAGTTCGTCCCGGTCACCACGAGGTCATCGGCGGCGAAGTCTTCGTCTCCGGCGTCCAGGGAAACGACCAGGCGAACGTCGAGCAACACGCCGGTCCCCGCGATGCTTCGGCTCACGTCCGTGGCTGCGGATCCCAAGGTGACGCCATCACCGATGCCGTCGAGGTCGGTGTCTTCGGCGAAGAACGTATTCGTGACGGTTCCTCCCTTCTGGCCGTCGGTGCCTGGCGTTGGCGGCGATTCGGCTCGGCGCCTCGAGCTCGCAGCTGCGATCTCTGACGATTAATCGCGCTGGCTAATCTGACCATTGGGCCAGGTGTCGGTGACAGATCCCGCACAATAGCCTCTTGGGAGTCGTCAGAGACATGGTTTCCGGCTCAGGGTGCGCCCATGTCGCCGGGGCGAAGGTCGGTGTTTTCTGCGAACCGGTACGCGACGGCGACCGCTCTGCTTGCGGTCCTGTCGTCGGCGCCAGCGCATGCGCAATCCGTGTCCCTGTTGTCCCAGGTCCAGACCCTCACCGATCCTGGTATGGCGACAGGCTACGGTTTCGGAGTCGCGATCGACGGGGATGACGCGATCGTGGGGGCGTTCGGAGGGGCGGAAGGCTTCATCTACGAGCGTTCGTCGAGCGGGGTCTGGACCGAGGTCCAGTCGATCGCTCCGAGCACCGGCGGCGGTTCCTTCGGGCGGCCGGTCGCGATCGACGGTGATACCGTCGTGGTCGGAGCGTGGCAGGACAACTCGATTCCGGGCAGCTCGGGCACGGCCTGGGTCTTTGTGCGCAACGGTGCTGGAGTGTGGATCGAACAGCAGCGGCTGACCGGAAACGCGGGAACCGGGCAGTTCGGGCGCGGGGTCGCGGTCGACGGGGACACGGCGGTGATCGGTGCGCCCACCGAGGGGGCCGGCGCGGTCTATGTGTTCGTACGCAACGCCGGAGTCTGGACCCAGCAGCAGCGGCTCGTGCCGTCCGCGCCAAGCGGCGACAACTTGGGCTTCTACGTCGACCTCGAAGGCGACCGGCTCGTCGCCGGGGCGCCCTTTCGGACCGGGGGCGGAGTGGCCAACGTCTACCTGCGCAGCGGGACGACCTGGTCCGAAGAGGCCGTCCTGGTCGGGAGCGACACGCAGGGCAGCGACCTGTTCGGTCGTCGGCTCGCTCTCTCGGGAAGCCGCGCGCTGATCGGATCACCTCGCAACAACTCGAACGCGGGCGCCGCGTACGTCTTCAACCGAACGGGTACCACCTGGACGCAGCAGGCCAAGATACAGCCGGCCGACGGTTCGGGTGGGGGATTCGGCTGGGGCGTTGCTCTCGAGGACGAGGTGGGAATCGTCTCCGGCCAGTTCAGCAATTCCGTCTTCGTCTTCGACAAGGGTGACGGGGCCTGGACGGAGCGGAACCCGGCGACCGCGCCCTCGATCAGGTTAGGGACCGCCATGGTCTTCGATATGGATCGGAACGTGGCCTTGCTGTTCGGCGGTGATGGTACAACTCGTCTCGACGACACGTGGGAATGGGACGGCACGGACTGGATGGACGTCACTCCAGCTTCGGGCAACCCTCCCGGACGCGGCCGCTTGGCTTTGACCTACGATTCGTCTCGTCAGCGGGTCGTGCTCTTCGGCGGGATCGACGGCGTCTTCTTCGACGATACTTGGGAGTGGGATGGCGCCGCATGGACGGACGTGACGCCCGTAAGCGGAAACCCTTCTCCCCGCGCTCTTCACGCCATGGCCTACGATCCCGCCAACGGCGTCACCGTCCTGTTTGGCGGGCTAGGGACCTCATCTACTCATTTCGACGACACTTGGGAGTGGGACGGAAGCTCTTGGACTGACGTCACCCCAACCGGGACGAGCCCCTCTGCTCGTCGGGGGCATGCCATGGCCTACGATCCCATCCGCGACGTTGCGGTGATGTTCGGTGGAGCCGTCGGGGGCTCGCTCTTCGCAGATACCTGGGAGTGGGACGGCTCATCCTGGACGGAGATATCGCCGACCACGAGTCCCGACGCGCGCTCGGGGCACGGGATGGTCTACGACAGCGCTCGAGGGCGAGTTGTCCTCCACGGTGGCTTCGACGGTTCTACGACCTTCTACGATAACACCTGGGAGTGGGATGGAGCCGACTGGGTCGAAGTCACGTCCGAAGAGGGCCAGCCGGGCGACCTCGCCTTCTTTGCCTTCGCCTACGACCAGAGTCGCGGCCGCGCCGTGCTCTTCGGCGGCGCAGACGCGTTCCTCCGCGACGAGACCTGGGAGTGGGCCGGCGAAACCTGGAAGCAGCGTCAGAAGATTCAGGCGACCGTCGACCCGGGCGTGACCGCCTTCGGAAACCAGCAGCTGGGCCTGAGCGGTGGTCGAGCGCTCGTGTCCGGCTCGGGAGCCGCCTACGTGCTGGACGTTCCCCCGCCTCCGGACGAAGTCACGATCACCCCCGGAGCAACCGGGGGTGAAGACCCCGGACCTGAGCCTCCGGTCACCGAAGGCGTCGCAGTTTCGTCTTCGGACTCCGACACCGTGTTCGTCGGAGCCTCGCCGTCCGGTCAGCAAGGCGTCTTTCGCGAGGTCAACGGGCAGCTCGAAGTGCTGGCCGATGCTGCGACTTCGGTCCCCGCTGGTACCGGGACCTTCGACAACGTGACCTACAACGACGTCGACGTCGAGACGACGACGGTCGCCATCTCCTCGAGCATCGGAGTCTATGCTTCGGAAGACCAAGGTGCCTTGGTGAAGGTCGCGGACACCGATACGGCGGTACCGGACGGCGGCGGAACCGACTTCGACACCTTCGGGCAAGTCGAAGTGACCAACGGCGATATCCACTTTCAGGGCGGCTCTGGGGGAACGCTGACCGGCATCTATCGGGATCGAAATCGCGCGCTGGTGACGGTCGTCGATACGACGACCAGTCTACCTTCCGTACCCGACACGGCTACCGGATTCCGGGAGCTCGAGTCGGGCCAAGGCGAGGTCGCATTCACCGTGGAGACCGCCGGTGGTCCCGCCGTATTCAAGGCAGACGCTTCCGCGGTCCCCGTCCTGACCTTCATCGCCGATACCAACACGCTGGTGCCTCCGGCGCTCACGTCCGCCTTCGTCGACTTCGAGGAGGTATCCATTCGCAACGGTGTGGTAAGCTTCGTAGGCATCGGCTCGGCCGGAATCTATCGGCGTGCCAATGCTGGGAACCCTCTGGAGACGGTCGTGGACTCCAACGACGCGATCCCGACGGATCCGACCGAAGACTTCGAGAACTTCGATCTCATCGGTGAACTGGACAATGGCGAAGTCGCGTTCGTGGGCTTCGATCCCACGGGGAATACCGAAGGCATCTTTCGGGCCAGCCAGACGACGGCGCCCCAAACCATGTTTGCTGCGTCGACGCCCTTGCCCAACGGGAGTGGCCTTCTGGACAAGATCGGTCCCACGACCGTCAACGGCGATAGGGTCATCTTCGTGGGCCTCAGCGCCCAGGACGAGTACCTCGGGACCTTCGAGGTCTCCATCACCTCGGCGGTGACCGACAAGGCGTACGACCGGGTCACGGGTGGCGATAGGTTCATCGCGGTCGGCCGGCCTTTCGCGTCGGGGGTCGACCTCGTGTTCCTGGCTCGAACACCGGACTTTCAGGCGGTCTATCGGACGCCCTTGGGCGGAGCCGCTGAGGCCATCATCAATACCAGGGCTCCGCAGGGCAGCCTGCCCAAGTTCGAACGCTTCACCGGGGTGGGCGTCGATGCCAGCGAAGTGTTTTTCGTGGCCGAAGACGAGGACGGTGACTTCGGGATCTACGGACGAACGAGTCCCACTTCGCCACTCAACAGCATCGTGGCTCCCGCTTCGACGCTGCCGAACGGCGGTTCCCTGGGTCCAGAGGATCCCGGGCTGCAGGTGAGGCAGTCGGACATCGTGTATGTGGATCCGGATGGCGGCGTGTTCCTCGACGACCGGCAGGGCGGGCCAGCACAGACGGTGGCCGACACCACCACCCCCGATCCGGAAGACTCGGCGAACGCCCTGCAGGCCCCCTTCGCGACGGCGGTCTCCGACGCGGGTCGGGTCGTCTTCCTCGCCCACGACGCATCGTCGAACCCCGCGATCTACGAGGAGGACAATGGTGTCGTCACGCTGGTCGCCAATGCGTCGACCGACGACCCGGTGCGCAGCGGTAGACTCGGGGGCTTCGGTCCGAACACGACCAAGATCGTCGTTTCGGGACCCGATATCGTGTTCACCGCAGAAAATGCCCTCGGCGAACCTGCGATCTATCTAAAGAGCGGTGGGGGCGACGTGGAGATGCTCGTCGAAGAGGGCGACGCGATCAACATCACGGGCGAGCTCGTGCAGAGTCTCGCCAACACGGAGCTCGACTACGAAAACGGCAACCTTGTCTTCACCGACCTGGATGCCGTGCCCCAGGCACCCGATCGCATGCTCGTTCTTCTGCGCACCGGCGACGGTTCCTTGACCGAGCTGGCCACCACTGATGACGGCATTCCCGAGGGGATGGGCACGTTCAAGTCGTTCGGCGGGATCTCGGTTCAAGGAAGCCAAGTCCTCGTGTCGGCCTCCGACGAGAATGGGCGCTTCGACGTTTACACCCTAGACTTCGCTCCGCTGCCTCCCGCGCCCGCCGTTCCCGGGGGAGGGACGGCCGTCCTTGCCGTTACCCTCCTGGCCCTCGTCGTCGTTTTAGGGCGCGCGGCTCGCCGCCTGTCCCGTTCCTGATTCGAGTCGTCCTCCCGTTCGTCGAAGTGGACTCACTCTCGCTGATGGGCCGGACTCGGCCACCGGACCATGCGCCATTCAGACCAGCTCACGGGCGCTCGGCAACGTTTGCGTCGAAAGAGTCGGATTTGCTCGGCCCGCTGGTCGGAGGCTGATCGTTCCTCCGCTGCTGAGCCCGGGGCTTGTGATGGCGTTGTTGACCATGGACCATCCGCACGAGGCCGCCGAGAAGGCGTGACGACTCGACTCGCCATACCGCCTCGATGGCCTCGTGCGTGGTGAGCTCAGAGCTCGAACCTGGACGCTTCGTTCTCAAGGCTCGGTAGGTCCATGGAGCTTTGCGCGCAGGCGTTCCTCTTGCGACGGAGCTCAGGGGTGAACTGCTCTCCGAAGTCGTCGGCATCGAACGAGACGCTTCTCAACCCGACGCCCGGGCCCGAAGGCTACACCGACTACCCGACGATATGACGTTGGCGAGCGCCGGGGAGCGTCGTCAGCGGCGGGGGCGGTCGACACTCGTCGCGAGGAGCGCCGACTCGTCCACGGAGAAGGTAGCGGCGATCCGCGCATAGTCGACTTCGGGAGACTCGACGAAGAAGCCCAGCGTGATCGTGCGCGCGGGTGGTTCGGGCTGGGGATCGAAGCCTGCCTTCTTCGCCGGCGGCTCGGGCTGCGGGTCGAAGCCTGCCTTCT
>CAYYOT010000017.1:0-71290 GCA_964473255.1 uncultured Myxococcales bacterium
CCCCGACCGGCGAGAGCTCGACATGCTGCTGACGGTCGGGGAGCGCATCTCCATGGCGCTCCTGGCGATGGCCGTGCGGGCCCGCGGCTGCGACGCCGTCTCCTTGACGGGAAGCCAGTCGGGCATCCTCACCACGGCCAGCCACACCAACGCACGCATCATGGAGGTCCGGCCGTTTCGCATTCAAGACGAGCTCGAACGGGGCCGCGTCGTGATCGTCGCCGGCTATCAGGGCGTGAGCTATCAGCGGGAGATCACCACGTTGGGTCGCGGCGGTACGGACACGACGGCGGTGGCGCTCGCGGCCGCGCTCGACGCCGAAGCGTGCGAGATCTACTCCGACGTCGACGGCGTCTGGACGGCCGATCCTCGCCTGCTCGACGACGCTCGACGCATCGATGCGATCGGATATGACGAGATGGAATCGATGGCGAAAGCGGGCGCCCGCGTACTCCACGATCAGGCGGTCGCCTTCGCCCGGGAAAAGGGCATCGCCCTCTACGCGCGAAAGACCGGCTCCAGCGAGCCGGGAACCGTCGTCCGCCGCGACGGCACGCCGGCGGCCAAGGGCCTGACCGCCATCTGCCACCGGCCGCGGATCGCCTGGACCACCGCCGACACCACCCCATCATCCTGGCGAGCGTCCGGATTCCGAGTCGATGCCGTCCTGCGAGGTCCAGGTCTCAACTGGACGGTTCTCGATCCCACCGACTACACCGGGCCCTGGCCGCCGAGAGGTCTGAAGACCGGAGCCTCGGTCAGCGTCGTCGGTCCGACGGCCGACGGCCAGCTCGAGTCGCTCGTCGAAGTGTTGGCGCGGGCGGGGGTCGAGCCCAGCTGGTCCTGGACGATGCCCGGTGCCGCCAACTTCATCGTCGGCCCGCAGCACGTGGAGGTGGCGGTGCGGGCGCTCCACGAGCTCGTCGGCACATGACCGGGCGGTTGGCGATCGTCGGCGTCGGTGCGGTCGGCGGAGCGGCCGCGGGCAGCCTTCTCACCGCAGGTCACCGACCGGCGCTGTGCGTGAGACGCGTCTTCGATCGATTGGAGGTGCAGATCGGCGACGAGCTCACCGGCTGGACCGACCTTCGCGTGCAGCGTGACCCCGAGCCGAGCGACCATCAGGACATCCTCTTCGTGGCGGTTAAAGCTCATCAGACGGCGGGTGCCGCTCCGTGGCTCCGCGGACTGGTGGGCCCGACGACCACCGTCGTTGTGCTCCAAAACGGCGTCGAGCACGAGACCCGTGTTCGGCCGTTCATTCCTGACGGAGCCTCGGTGCTGCCTGCGGTGGTCGACCTTCCCGTCGCATCTCCGAGACCGGGACGGGTGGAAGTACGAAGGCCGGGCTCCATCGTGCTTCCCTACGGCGACAGAGCCATGCGCGTATCGCAGCTCTTCGCGCCTACCGCGTGGCTTTTCGAGGTGCGGGCGGCGTCGGACTTCGAACAGCGGCTCTGGACGAAGCTGTGCGTCAACGTGATCAGTGGAGCGCTCCCGGCCCTGACCGACCAGCCGGGCGCCGTCTTTCGCGACGAGGGCGTTCAGCGCGTCGCCGAGGCCATGATCGAAGAGTGCCGCGCCGTCGCCGCCGCCGAAGGCGTCGACCTCGACCCCGACCTGTCCGCTCGCATCGTGCGCGACTTCGCCGCCCAAGATCCGCGGAACGTGAACTCCATGCTTCGCGACCGCCGCGCCGGAAAGCTCCTGGAAGCCGACGCTCGAAACGGGGCGGTCGCCCGCCTCGGAAGACGACACGGGATCGCCACGCCGCTGAACGACATGGCCTCGACTCTGCTCACCGCCGTCAACCGGCCGCGGGGAGCGGACCGGGACGGCCGAGTTTCGTGATGATCTTCCAGTGTTCGGAAGACACGGGTTGCACGGACAGACGAGCACCCCGGCGGGTCACCATGAGGCCCTCCAGATCATCCCGCTCCTTGAGCTCCGGAAGTGTCACCGGCTTCCGGAACGCGCGATGCGCCTTCACGTCCACGCAGTACCAGCGAGGCTCGTCCTTTGTGGCCTTCGGATCGTAGTACTTGGAGCGACGGTCGAACTGCGTCGGGTCGGGGTAGCCAGCTTTCACGATCTTGGCCGTCCCCATGATCACCTGGGGACTGACCCGCGAATGATAGAACAGCACGCCGTCCCCGACCTTCATCTCGTCGCGGAGCAGGTTTCGCGCCTGGAAGTTTCGAACCCCGTCCCACAGCGTCGTCTGGTCCTCATCGGCCAACAGATGTTCCCACCCGTAGACGTCGGGCTCCGACTTGAAGAGCCAGTAGTTCGCCATCGTTCGCTCAGACCAAGGACGCGTCCGCGGCGACTTCCACCAGCGCCGGACCGTCGTGAGTGAATGCCGCCTCGAGCGCCGAATCCAGGCCGTCGGCCCTGTCGACCCTCGTGCCCCGCACTCCGAAAGCATCGGCGATGCCGCAGAAGCTTGGATTGTTCAGCGACGTTTCCCAGACGTCCCATTCTCCGGAGCGCTGCTCCTTGCTGATCTTCCCCAGTTCGCCGTTGTTCAAGAGGACGTGCACGACGTTCATCCCATACTTGGCCAAGGTCGAGTATTCCCCCAGGTACTGCCCGAATCCGCCGTCGCCGGTCACCGCGATCACGCGCCGGCCGGAGTGGACGGAATTCGGTTCCTGCGTCGCCGCCCACGCTCCCATGGAAGCGGGAACGCCGAACCCGATGGAGCCGAGATAGCCCGACATCAGCACCGAATGGCGCTTGGACTCGAAGTACCGTCCGAAAGAGTACGTGTTGTTCCCGACGTCGACGCAGATGATCGCGTCCTCCGGTGCTACGCGAGTGAGCGCCGCGAAGACGGCAGCCGAGGACACCCCGCTTCCGCGCTCTTCCCCCAGCCTTCGCGCCTTCTCGTCGCGCCAGATCTTCCAGCGCTCGGCGACGTCGGACCGCTGATCCACCTTTTTCTCCGACGAGACGCGCTCGAGCAGCGCTCGAGCCGTTACGCCGATGTCCCCGTACACGGGCACGGTTATCGAGTGAAAACGCCCGAGCATGTTCCGGTCGTCGTCCACCTGGACGATCCGCTTATAGGAGGTAATGCCCGTGTGATTGCTGAAGCTCGAGCCGAAGACGATCAACAGGTCCGCTTCGTTCATCAGCCAGCTGGCGACCGGCGTGCCCGAGCGCCCCAGCACCCCGGCCCCGAGGGGATGCTCGTCCGAGATGAGTCCCTTGCCCTTGAAGGTGGTGAGCACGGGCGCGTTGAGACGCTCGGCCAGGGCCCTTACCGAGTCCATGTGGAAGCGGGCCCCGTGTCCAACGATGATCGCCGGGCGCGAAGACGACGCGATCGTCTCGACCGCCTGTTCGAGCGCCTGGGGAACCGGTGGCGTCGCGAATTCCGCCAACCGACCCTCCGGCCCCTGCGACTCGGCATCCGGTTGGGGCACGGTCTGAAGATCGTCGGCGAAGACGAGCTGCGTCGGGCCCCGGTCGGTAATGCTGTGCTTGACGGCCAGCGACATCAGCTCTGCAAAGTTGCTGTTGTGCTGAAGGACGCCCGTCCACTTGGCCACACCGCCGAAAGCCGCCGCGAGATCGACCTCCTGGAAGGCTCCTCGGCCGATCAGATTGCTCGGCACTTGGCCGGTCAGGGCTAGGACGGGGGCGCGGTCCACGTGCGCATCCCAGAGGCCAGTGAGCAGGTTCGTGGCGCCTGGCCCGGCGATGGCCAGGCAAGCGGCCGGACGGCCGGTGAGCTTGCCGTAGGCGGACGCCGCGAAAGCCGCCGCCCCCTCGTGACGGATGCCGTAGTAGGCGAGGTCTCCCGCCGCGACCTGGCGGCGAAGGGCATCGGCCAGACCGAGGTTGGAATGTCCGACCATACCGAAGACATGGCGCACGCCCCACCGCACCATCGTCTCGGCCATGACATCGGTGCTCGTGCGCACGTGCGGCGGCTCCGGAACGAAGCCCACGTACACGCCATCCTCGCGCACGTCGATCGAGTGGGTGGGTACGCCATCCTCGAAGCCCGGAGCCTTCCCGGTGAGCGGCTCGTAGTCCCAGCCGTGCCACGGACAGCGTAGAAGCCCCTTTTCGATGCTGCCCTCCCCGAGCGGCCCCCCCTGATGCGGACAGCGGTTGTCGAGCGCCGCATACTGTCCCTGGTAGTGAACCATGCATACGGTCCGGCGCCCGCAGGTCACCGACTTGACCCGCCCCTCGGGCAGTTCATCCGGAGAGAGAACGCGGAACCACTCGATGCTCGACGACATGCGCCTGTCCTAGTCGGTTCTGACGCCTGAGGAAACGCGGGCGGGCTGAGAACGCGGAAAGCGAAGTGAAGGCGGGGTTTCGTCGCCGTAATGGTAAAGGCTTGCGCCAAGACCTTGTCGTCCGCGCTTCTCGACCGCAATAAGGACCGTCGTGCACGAACGAGCGATTTGGTCGTTGATACTGCTCGGCTTGGCCTGTAGCGAGCCGCCGACCCAGGGCCTGGGCGGGTCTCCGGCCGACGGCCTTTGTGAGCAGGGGCTCACCGCGTGCGGCGCCGACTGCGTCGACCTCGGGTCGGACGCTTCAAACTGCGGTTCGTGCGGTGAGACGTGCGAGGGAAACGAAGTCTGTCGCCTCCGCCGGTGCGAGGCCGAGGGCTGCGGCCCCGGTCTCACCGCGTGCGGAGCAAGCTGTCGCGACACGGCGACCGACCCCCTCAACTGCGGTGACTGCGGGATCGCCTGCACCGAAGAACAGCGGTGCCGCGAGGGTCGATGCGAGCTGTTCTGCCCGAGCGGCTTCGCCGAGTGCGGCGGTGCGTGTCGGGACCTGACGCGAGACCCGTCCCACTGCGGGAACTGCGACCGCGCGTGCGCGCCGGGCGAAGCTTGTCTGGACGGCGGCTGCTCGCTGGTCTGCCCCGCCGGCCAGTCCGCGTGCGATCAGCAGTGCTTTGACCTCGAGCGAGACTTCAATCACTGCGGAGACTGCAACAACGAGTGCGCTCGCGGTGCGCGGTGTGAAAACGGCTCCTGCGAGTGCCCCGGCACCTTGGGTATCGATTGCGCCGGCGAATGCGTGGATGCCGCCGTTGATCGGGCCAACTGCGGTCGATGCGGCGCCGTCTGTGACGTCTACTGCATCGATGCCGATTGCGTGATTCCCGAGGAGCTCGACTCCGACGGCAACGGCATGCTGGCCCGAATGTCCGACGGGTCGATCCGAGCATGGGGACAGAACTTCAACGGGCAGCTCGGCACCGGGAGCACCAGCAACACCTTCTTGCCGACGCTTACCAGCAATGCGACGGGCCTCGGGGACGTGGTCGACGTGACATCGGGCGGCGCGCATAGCTGCGCGGTCGATGGTAGCGGCGAGGTCTGGTGCTGGGGCAGCAACTCCGTCGGTCAGCTGGGCCAGCCCGCATTCCCCGGTCAGGAAAACGAGCCCGTAAACAGCGGTATCGACGACGTCGTGGTCGTGGATGCGGGCGGTGCTCACAACTGCGCCCTGAGAACCGACGCCACGGTTTGGTGCTGGGGCTTCGGCTCCACCGGGGCCCTGGGGGCCGGCCCGCAGCCCCAGTCACAGCCGAACCCGGTCCGAGCCCGCGGCATAGGCGACGTCGCGGCTCTCGGGGTGGGGAACGTTCACTCCTGCGCGGTCACCCGTGCCGGCGAAGTCTACTGCTGGGGTCAGAACAGTTCACGCCAGGTCGGAGGGCAGTCGGACTTCATCGTATCCGTGCCGACCCAGGTCCAGGGTCTCGATCCGAACGACACGGTCATCTCGGTCGACGGCGGAGGATCTCACACGTGTGCCCTGTACCGCTCGGGCAAAGTCCAGTGCTGGGGTGGAGGATTTCGCGGGCAGCTCGGCAACGGTACCCGGCCCACGTTCTCGGATGTGCCGGTGGACGTCTCGAACTTCTCCGACTTCGTGCAGCTCGACGTAGGTTTTCAGCACAGCTGCGGCGTTCGAAGAAACGGCCGAGTCGCCTGCTGGGGCGACAACGGCTCGGGACAACTCGGAGACGGGTCGAGCGTGAGCGTCGACCAGCCGGTCGTCGTCTCGGGCCTGTCGCGATCCCTCGTCCAGGTCGAAGCCGCCTTCGCGACCAGCTGCGCCCGAACCGCGAGCGGCGTCACGTCCTGCTGGGGCCAGGGTGTCTTCGGCCAGCTGGGCAACGGCAGCAACTCGTCATCCAACCTCCCCGTGACCGTGATGTGGTAGGACTCTTCGCATGCTGGCTTCGGCCTTGGTAATCGTCATGTCTTCATCTGCGCCTTCCGACTGGGTCCCGGCCGTCCACGATCTCGCTCTCGTCAACATGCCGGTGGCGCCCCGGGTCTATGACCTCAAGAAGCGCAGCGGTTTCATGAAGACCGTGACCCAGGTCTTCGAGGCCTTCGTCGGCGACAAGAAGTATGCGCTGTCCGTGACGCCCATGCCGTCGATGGCCGCGGTCGCACCGGACGCGTGGAAAATGAACAAGGCAAAGAGCGGTCTGCTCGAAGCCGAGAACTGCTCCGAGAGCGGCTGGTCGTCCGTCTCGAGAAACGGCTTCGAGGGGCGTCGAATCCAGTGCCAGCGACGGAACGCCTCCGGAGAGCTGACCGCCGAAGGCGTCGGTGAGTTCTACCTGCATCGCGGTGCTCTGGTGTCGTTGCTTGTGATCGGTCCCCCATCACCCGCTACGACCGAGACCGACGCCAGCTTCTTCGATTCGTTTCGGCTTCGTTAGACCGTATCGATCCTCGAAGCGGATTCGTCGTCGACCTTCGAACGATCTTCGGGACCGGCGCCGGAACTGAGCTCGAGGCGGGGCGAGGCGAGGTGCCGACCGAAACTCTTCATGACCCAAAGATGCACCACGGCCTGGGTCACGCTGTACACGTACCAGGGCAAAGCAGGACGAAAATCGTGGATGGCGGCCAGAATCGCGGAACGACTCAGGACCTCGCGGAACTCCAGTCGACCGTGGGCGTCGGTATCGACCCTGGCCAAGATGCCTCCGGTGATGCGGAAGAGCTGCCGGTCCTCGCTCGAACGCTCCGGCGCATAGGTCAGCTCGAGCAAGACGATCGGCGTGAAGCGTAACTTGAAGCGAACGACCCGCTGGTCGTCGACTTGGCAGACGAGAAACGGCCACACGAACGACGGCAGCCAGCGCATGTATTCATGAGCAACCCAGCGCGCATCGCGCCCGGCCGGAAGCGGTAGACGCTGCACGGACCGCACGGTCTTCTTGCTCTTCAGCTTCTTGTCGTCCCCGGGTCGGATCGTTCGCCGAGGATTCGGGGCGAGCGACTTGTCCGGCTTCAGGGAGTGCTCGAGAGCGGTCTCGAAGGACAGGGCCTTCGGCTGAAGCCAGCGGTTCACCGGGTTGTCGTCCGGCGTCAAGGAGTAGCGAAGGCTCTCGATCAGCGGCCCCACCAGCTCGCTCGAGGCTCCGGTCACCATCGTCACCCATCGGTTGGACAGACCGGGGGACACCAATGGCACGGCGATCATGGGTCGCTGGAGGCCCAGAAACGACGACGTACGCTCCAGCATCTCCTGGTACGTCATGACCTCGGGCCCACCGATGTCGAAGGTCCGACCGAAGGTGTCGTTCCGACCGAGGGTGTACTCGGCCGCTCGAAGCACGTCCTCAATCGCAATGGGCGAAGAGGCCCCTCGGGTCCACGCCGGCAAGAGCATCGCCGGGAGACGCCGCACCAGATTGACGAGCATCGCGAACGATGACCCGCCGGGTCCAACGATCAACCCAGCCCGGAGGCCCGTCACCGGGGTTCCGCGAGCGGCGAGGGTCAGCTCGACCTCGTGACGACTCTGGAGATGCGCCGAGGGCTTTTCGTTCTCGGGCAGGATTCCACCGACGTACAGGACCTGTTTGACGCCGTTCGCTTCGGCGGCCCGAGCGAAGTTGTCCGCCAGGAGCAGGTCGAGGTCGACGAAGCTCGCCTGGGTGAGTCGCGCCGACGGCATCATGGAGTGCACGAGGTAGAACGCGAAGTCGACGCCCTGGAGCGCCGTCTCCACCCCCGATATCGAAAAGAGGTCGCAGTGCCGCCAGCGAACGCCATCGTCGTCCGGCATGCCGGCCCGGGTCGGTGAACGGGTCAAGCCGATGACCTCGTAGTCTCGGACCAAGGTTCGACGGAGGGCCTGGCCGACGAATCCGGTCGCTCCGGCGATGGCCACGGTGGGACGCTCAGCGTTCGTCATCGATACCCGAGGTATGCGTGAATCCTGGTGGATTGACTACCGGCGGCGTCTTCTCCGCTCGACATCGACCAACTGCGGAAGAAACCCCGACCGAGCTCCTCGGGAAGAATCACTTGGGAGTTGGGCGGTCGATGGCCATAGTGGTGGCGGTCTCGGCCATGACGGACACGCGCAAACACGTCGTCATCGTGGGTGGCGGCTTTGGCGGGCTGGAGGCAGCCAAGGCGCTGCGCCGGGCCCCGGTCCGGGTCACCGTCATCGACCGCAACAACCATCACCTCTTTCAGCCACTCCTTTACCAGGTCGCTTCGGCCGGCCTTTCGCCCGCCGACATCGCCTTACCGATCCGCGGCATTCTTCGCGGGCAGCAGAACGCGTCCGTGTTGATGGGACACGTCGACGCAATCTCGCTCGCCGAACGTACGGTCATCCTCCGGGATGGCGACGCGCTCGAATACGACTACCTGGTGATCGCCGCGGGCGCCCGCACGAACTTCTTCGGTCACGACGAATGGGGCGAGCATTCGGTCAGTCTCAAGACCCTGGAGGACGCGGTGCAGGTGAGACGACAGGTCCTCCTCGCGTGCGAACGAGCCGAGCGAGAACCCGATCCCGAGCGCCGTAAGAAGCTGATGACATTCATCGTCATCGGGGCCGGACCGACGGGTGTCGAGCTCGCCGGTGCCCTTTCCGAGCTCAACCGAAGAGTCCTGGCCGCCGACTACAAGAACATCCGGTCGGAGGATGTCAGGGTCGTTCTGATCGATATGGCGGATCGGGTCTTGGGAGGGTTCGACCCGCAGCTTTCGGATGCTGCCCGCCGACAGCTTTCAGCGCTGGAGGTGGAGGTGGTCTTGGAGTGCTCGGTCGAGTCGATCCAAGACGGCGTCGTTCGCACTTCTAAGGGGTCTTTCGAGGGACACACCGTCCTTTGGACGGCTGGCGTATCCCCGGTATCCCTCCCGGAAACGCTGGGTATCGAGCTGAAGCGGGGCCAGATACCCGTGGGCCCGGACTGCTCGATCGAGGGCCATCCGAACGTGTTCGCCGTCGGCGACATCGCGCGGTTCGAAGGCAAGGACGGGCCGCTTCCGGGCGTCAGCCCGGTGGCGATGCAGGAGGGCCGCTTCGTGGCGGCTTGCATCGCCGGCGACCTGAAGGGACGACCGCGTCCCAGCTTCGAGTACACCGACAAGGGCATGATGGCGACGGTGGGACGCTCCCGCGCCGTCGCGCAGTTCGGACCCATCCGCACCGCGGGCTTCTTCGCGTGGATCATTTGGCTAGCGGTCCACCTCTTCTATCTCGTCGGATTCAAGAACCGCGTCTTCGTGCTGCTGAACTGGATCTGGCAGTACCTGGCCTACCGCCGCGGTGCTCGTCTCATAACCTTCCCGCCCCAGGACCCGGCGGTCTACGAAGGTCCCCGCGAGGCGGCGCCATCAGCCGCCATGGAGCCGCGGAAGGCGGGGTAGCCCCCGGACCACGTCGGCTTCGTGCGCGGCGATGGCGTCGCGCCGTGCCCGCACGGCGGGGGCCGGAACGACGGCCTCAGCCAGGTCCAGGTACAGGCGATGATGCCTCGCTTCGCTCGCGAGCAGGCCGGCGTACAGGTCTCGAAGCTCACCGGTCGGCAGAGCCGTAGCCAGCTGCTTCATGCGTTCGCAGGACCGAGCTTCGATGAAGGCGCAGCAAAGCAGCGTATCGAGGAGTCGTTCGGGTTCCGTTTCGCGCACGATACTCAAGAGCTTCCCCGCGTAGGGGCTCGGCCGCAGCCTTCGGTAGGTCAACCCGCGGCGCTCGAGCGCCCCCAGCACTTCCTCGAAGTGCCCCAGCTCCTCTCGAGCCAGCTCGGATAGCGGTCGCAATAGGGCCCCGTGCTCCGGGTATCGGAACAGCAAGGTCAGGGCCGTCGAAGCGGCCTTCTTCTCCAGATGAGCGTGGTCGACGAGGATCTCATCGATGTCGGCCACGGCTCGCGCGCCCCAGTCGGCGTCGGTTTCGTGCTCCAGGTGCAGCACGTCAGTCCTGGTTGAAGGCCTGCTCGATCTTGGCCGCCAGCACGAAGTCGCTCTCGGTCAGACCATCGATCTTGTGGGTATAGATCTCGATTCTCGCCTTGCCCCAAGTGAACCAGATATCGGGGTGGTGCCCTTCTGCTTCCGCGATTTTTCCCACCTCATTGACGAAGCCCAGGGCTTCGACGAAGTCCTTGAAGCCGTAATCACGGGCGAGATGGTGACCGTCGACGACGTTCCACTCCGGAAGTTTCGACGCCAGCTGGTCCAGCTCGGCGCCGGCCAATGGCGGGATGCCACCCCGGCAGGGAACACAGGACTTGTTGGCCAGCTCTTCGGACATGGCGCTCCTGTACCGCTCGACGCCGCCGGCGGTAAAGCCTTCGACGCCCCTCAGGTCGTGCGCTTGACGCTGGTCTTTCGCTTCGGCTTGGATTTCGAGGTACCGGAGGCCGCTTTCGAGGATGAGGTCTTGGTCTTTCCTGCCTTCTTGAGTCGACGGGCAGCGGTGGCTTGCTTGCGCTCCAGCTGCTCGGCTCGCGCCTTGCCCTTCTCGACACGGCCCTTGGACTCGCCTTTGTCTTTGGTTCGCGAGCGGTAGCCGACGAGCAGCGGCACGCCATCGAAGCCGTAGGCCTTGCGAAGCTCGTTGATGAGGAAGCGCCGGTAGCTGAAGTGGATCAGCTTGGGGTCGTTGACCGAGACCATGAAGCGAGGGGGGCGAGCATCGACCTGAGTCAGGTAGTAGATACGGCCGGCCCTGCCCTTCTTGGATGTGGGCGGCGTCTTCTCCATCACCACCTGCGCGAAACGATTCAGCTCGGCCGTTGCCACCCGCCGGCCGTACTCGCGGTGGACCTTCACGATCCGAGGGAACAAGCGATCGATGCCCTGGCCGGTATGAGCCGACGTGAACACGACCGGTGCGTAGGCCAGGAACGGCATTTCCTGACGGAGCGTCGCCTCGTATTGCTTGCGATTGGCCTCTTCGGTCGCGTCCCACTTGGATACGACCAAGATGACGGCCTTACCGTGCTCGGCGGCATACTCTGACACCCGCGCATCCTGATGGGCGATCGGCTGGGTGGAATCCAGGAGGAGCAGAGCGACGTCGGACCTCTCGAGCCCCTTCAGCGCGGCGAAAACACTGAAGCGCTCGACGCGTTGAGCGATGGAGCGCTTGCGGCGAATGCCTGCGGTATCGACGAACACGAAGGGGCGGCCTCGCCATTCGACCAGCGAATCGATGCTGTCGACGGTCGTTCCCGCCACCGCGGAAACGAGGTGGCGGTCCTCGCCCATCAACCGATTCACGAGCGAGGACTTGCCCACGTTGGGGCGCCCGATCACGGCAACTCGAATCGGCTCTCCATCCTCGGCATGTTCGTCGGTCGGTTCGTCGGGCGCGTCGACCGCGGCATCGAGCATCCGCAGCACTTCATCTTCCAAGTCGCCTACGTTCCGTCCGTGCTCCGCGCTGATGGGCACGACCGCGGCGAGCCCCAGGCGATGAAATTCCCCGAGCAGGTCGTCCTGTTTGGGGCCATCCAGCTTGTTGACCCCGACCACCACGCGCTTGTCGGCTTTCAGCAGCATGCGCGCGATGTCGAAGTCCTCGGGCAGCGGCCCGGCTCGACCATCGGTGATGAAAACGACGACCTCCGCTTCATCGATGGCGAGCTGCGTCTGTTCCAGGACGCGTCGCATGATCGGATCTCGAGTGGTGGGATCGAATCCTCCGGTATCGACGAGAATGACGGATCGACCATCGAAGTCCGCTTCCACATAGATTCGATCTCGGGTCACTCCCGGCTGGTCGAACACGATCGACCTCCGTACCCGCGTCAACCGGTTGAAGAGTGTCGACTTGCCGACGTTCGGCCGACCCACGATGGCCACCACCGGTCTCGCGGTCACGGGCGATCCTCTCGGTCTTCGTCGTCTTCCGCGTGCCCGAGTTCGGCCAGCAGGTCGTGAAACACACCGCCAACGCCTACCCCGCCCTCTTCTTCGTCGGCGTATCCGAGATGGGCGAGTCGCTGGACGTTGTTCGACCAGTCACGACTCACCTTGACGGTGAGATCCAAGTAGACCTGGCTCCCGAGGAAGCTCTCGAGCTCCTGCCGGGCTCGAATTCCGATCGAGCGAAGACGCTCGCCGCCGCGGCCGATGACGATACCTTTTTGGGGCTGACGTTCGACGTGAATCGTAGCGATGACCCGGACCAGACGCGGGCGTTCGTCCTCGAAGTCTTCCACCGTCACTGCCGCGGCGTACGGGAGCTCGTCCTGCAGCTCGAGCATCACCTTTTCGCGAATGAACTCGGAGACGATCGCCCTTTCCGACTGGTCGGTGACGTCGTCTTCGTCGAACAGCGCGGGCCCTTCGGGCAGCACCCGTCCGAGCTCGATCACCGCGCGTTCGAGCCCTTCGCTCCGCCGAGCCGATATGGGCACGACGGCCCGGGCTCGCTCCGACAGCGCGTCGGCGTAGGCCTGGATTTGAAACAGCAAACCCGACTTCTCCTTCACGCGGTCGGTCTTGTTGACGAGGACCACGATGGGCTTGCCTACGGTCTTGAGGAGCTCGAGGATCCTGAGATTTCCGGGACTGATGTCTCCGTGGGCGCGAGCCTCCACCACGAATCCAATCGCGTCGGCCTGCCGGATCGCATCCTCCGCTTGCGAAACCATGAACCGATTCAAGGGTCCCTTGGCCCGATGATGGCCGGGAGTGTCGAGAAAAGCGATCTGCGCATCCGGAGGGTTCAGGATGCCGAGCAGATTCTTGCGGGTAGTCTGCGGCTTGTGCGTCGTGGCGGCGAGCTTCTGCCCGAGGAGCCGATTCAGGAGCGTCGATTTTCCGACGTTCGGCCGACCCACCAGGGCGACGAAGCCCGAGCGAAAACGGCCATCCTCGGAGATCCGGGGCTCCACGGGCCGCCGCGGACGTTCGGAAGACGGGTCGGAACGTGGTCGATCTTCGAGCTCACGAGCCCGGCGAGACAGGGACGCGCGGGGGCGGGAGGGACGGGGACGAGATACGCGGGGACGGTTCGCCCGGCCGCGGGGCGAGGCCGACCTCCTACGACCGCGAGGTCGTTTAGGCATCGGCTCGGTAGATGGTGACCTTCTTCATCACCACGGGATCTATCGGGCGATTGTTCTGACGCTGGGCCGGAACACGCGCGATCTTCTTCACCACGTCGTTGCCCTTGGTGACTTCACCGAAGACCGCATGCCGATTGTCGAGATGCGGAGTCGGCACCTCGGTGATGAAGAACTGCGAGCCGTTGGTGTTTCGTCCCGAGTTGGCCATGGAAAAGATCCCGGGCTTGGAGTGCTTCAGGTCGGGATGGAACTCATCCTTGAATTTGTAGCCCGGGCCTCCGGTTCCGTTGCCGAGAGGGTCACCCCCCTGGATCATGAAGTTGGGAATGACGCGATGGAACATCAGTCCGTCGTAGAAGGGGCGCTTCACCATCGCCCCGGTCTTCGGGTCGCGAAATGGTTTCAGGCCGCGCGCCAACCCAACGAAGTTCGCCACGGTGTTGGGGGCGCGCTCTTCGAAGAGTTTGCCTTCGATCACGCCTTGGTTCGTCTCGATTCGAACCATGAGCTGCCCCTTGCCTTCGAGTCCAGCCACGGCATCGCTGATGGTGAAGGCCCCGGTCTCGTTCGCGGAGGCGGCCTTCTTGGAAGGCTCCGCCTTGTCGGAAGGCTCGGCTTTCTTGGAGGGCTCGGCTTTCTCGGGGGGGGCGGACTTCGATTCGGACTTTGACTTCGTTTTGGACGTCGACTCCGGTTTCGCGTCGGTCTTCGCCTCACAGGCGAGGAGGACCAGCGAAGAAACGAGGGCAGTGGCCAGGGAGAATCTGTTCATTGCCGAAGGGATGGCGCTCCCTCCCCCGACGGTCAAGCGTGAGGATCGTCGGTCAGCGCAGCGAGGGCGTTCGCCGCGGCTCGCTGTTCGGCGTCCTTCTTGCTGCGTCCGATGCCCCGCCCCAGGATTTCATCCTCGACCAGCACCTCGACCACGAACGTCTTGTCGTGGTCGGGCCCGGATTCCTCCTGGAGGCGATAGTGAGGCGTCACCCTGCGGGCTCCTTGCAGCCGATGCTGGAGCTCGGTCTTGGCGTCGGATTCCACGAGCTCCTCTTCGTCGGGCACCGTGAACCAACGCAGGATGATGGCCCTCGCCGGCTCGAGACCACCGTCCAAGTAAACGGCAGCCAAGATGGCCTCGAGCGCATCGGCTAGAACCGAGGCTTTTTCCCGACCTCCGGAAAGCTCTTCCCCTCGACCCAGGCGTAGGGCTCGACCGATGCCGATACGGTCGGCGACGCGAGCCAATCCCACTTCGGACACCATGCGTGCGCGGAGCCGAGAAAGCTGTCCCTCTCGAGCGCGCGGAAAGCGCGTCATCAGCGCCTCGGACAGCACGAGGTCGAGGACCGCATCGCCGAGGAACTCCAGTCGCTCGTTGTCGGTGATGCTCTCCAGTTGGACCTCGTTCACGTACGATCGATGGGTGAGTGCATCCGTCAAACGCTTGGGGTCTCGGAAGTCATACGCGAGAGCATCCCGCAGTTCGTCGGTCATTCGGCCGACTCCCGAATCCAGGCGCCGCCGACCACCTCATCGCCAACCCGGAAGACGGCGGCCTGACCGGGAGCAACCGCCCGCACCGGGCGGTCGAAGTCGACCTGCACCTCACCGTTCGTCGACGGACGTACCGTGGCCGGCGTCCCCGGGTCGCGGTAGCGGATCTGGACTCTCGCCTCGAAGGCCTCCGTGCGCTCGCGGCCCAGCCAGTTCACATCGCGGCCCCAAAGCCTGGTTCGCAAGAGGCGCTCGGCGGGTCCCACGACGACGGTGTGCGCCTCGCGGTCGACGGACAGGACATGTAGCCGCGAGCCGGCAGCCACGCCGAGGCCCTTTCGCTGCCCCACGGTGAAGTTGGCGATGCCGGGATGCCGACCGAGAACCTGCCCACGTTCATCGACGATCGGACCCGAGGAAAGACCGGCAGCTTCCGGCTGGCGACGCACGAAGGCGCCGGCCCCAGCCCCACCGACGAAACAGACCTCCTGGCTTTCCAGCTTGTGCCCCACGGGGAGGCCGGCGGCCACCGCCGCCGTTTTCACCTCGTCCTTCGTCGACGCTCCGAGAGGAAAGAACAGATGGTCGAGCACCGAGCTGGCGAGCGAGAACAGGAAGTAGCTCTGATCCTTGACCGTGTCTTCACCGGCGAAGAGGTGGGGCCCATCGTCCTCCGACCGCGACCGTGCATAGTGGCCGGTCGCGAGGGCCGTGCAGCCGAGAGCGCGAGCCCGCCGGACCAGTCGCTCGAGCTTCACGAAGGCATTGCACTGCACGCATGGGTTGGGGGTTCTGCCCGCGACGTAGTCCCGAACGAACGGACGAACGACGGCTTGCTCGAAGTCTCTACGGCCGTCGAGGACGTAGAACGGGATGCCGAGACGTTCGCACACCCGACGCGCGTCCTGAAGATCATCGGGGGGGCAGCATGCGCGCGGCGCGAGTGGGTTGTCCGGGTCGGGGTCGTGCAGTCGAAGGGCGAGCCCCACGGGCTCGGCGCCTGCCTCCACGAGGCGGAGCGCTGCCACGGCGGAGTCGACTCCACCCGACAGGGCCACGGCGACACGCCGGCCGCGGAGCGCCGCCAGCTGCTCGTCGACCTCAGCTCGGGACGGTGCGTCAGAGCGAACGGATGCCGGCGGGGCCCAGCTCTTCGACCTTGTCGTCGGATGAACCATGTTCTTCGCGCCGGTCGCCCTTAGCTGAAGTGCTGGCCCCATTGGAAGCAGAGGCCGTCGGTGCGTAGTCGACGCGCTCCTTGAGCTCCTTTCCGACCTTGAAGAAGGGAAGCCGTTTCGCCGGTACGTGGATCGTCTCCCCGGTGCGAGGGTTTCGTCCCGTGTAGGCATCGTACGACTTGCTGGTGAAGCTGCCGAAACCTCGGATCTCGATACGCTCACCTCGCTTGAGAGCCTGCGTCATCTGGTCGAACACCAGGTTGACGACCTGCTCTGCGCGCTTCTTTGTGATCCGGGCCCTTTCAGCCAACTTCTCGACCAGCTCCGACTTGTTCATGCGGCTCCCCCCCAACCTGCTCCCGACAGGGCTCGAACCTGTGGCCTACGGTTTAGGAAACCGTCGCTCTATCCAACTGAGCTACGAGAGCTGGTTCTCGGAGTCGTAGCCCGCGCCGAAAAGCGTGTCAATCTGGCTAGATACAGAACACCTAGGGCATTCAGTAGGTCACGAGCGCCCACGCCTCATTAGGCAAAACCCTCTGACGGCCCTCGAGAAAGCCGAGCTCGACGATGCACGCGGCTTCGACGACCTCGGCTCCCGTGGTGGTCACCAGATCGCACGCGGCTCGCATGGTTCCCCCGGTGGCCAAGAGATCATCGACCACGACCACCCGTTGTCCCGGCGCTAGCGCGTCCTCATGCATGTGGAGCTCGTCCTCGCCGTACTCGAGTGCGTAGCGGGCTGCTCGGGTTTTCCGAGGCAGTTTTCCCGGCTTCCGCACGACTACGGTCCCGCAGCCCAGAGCGATGGCCAGGGGCGTCGCCAAGAGGAAACCTCGAGACTCGATGCCGACCACCGCCTCGATGCTCTTGTCGCGATACCGCTGAGCGAAGACGTCGACCATCGCTCGCTGCGCGTCGGCGTCTTCGAAGACCGGAGTGATGTCCTTGAACAGGATGCCGGGCTTGGGAAAGTCCGGCACGTCCCGAATCAGCGCCTGAACTCGCGCCGCAACCTGCTCGACCACCCCGGGTACATACACAGCTCCTCCCCTTTCGGCGAGTCGTTCGCACCGGTTGTGTGGCCCCCAATCCGAGAGGGGAACCGGGAGCCATCGATGGCGCCGTCCCTCGTCGTACGGTTTCCCGAACGGTAGCCTCGGGCCATGGAACTGTTGGTCACGACCGCTGGCTTCGTTGCTTGCGCCGTCATGGGAGCGCTGGGTTTCGTGATTCTGATCCAAGTCCTCTCCGGGCGTATCTCCACCCGCGGACTCCTTGGAAACTCGATGGCCCGCCGGCCCGACGAGCAAAGTCAGACGGTCTCCAGAGTTCAGCTTGCTGCACTCGGCGGCTTCGCTCTCGTCGATTTCATCCGTAGTGTGTCCATCGAGGGGGACACCGCAACCCCGATCGGCTCGTCGGCGCCGGTGCTATCTCTGCTGCTCGCCAGCAACGCCTTCTATCTCTTCGACAAGTACAGTGCGCTGCAGCGCCGGAGGAAAAGTCCATGGAACGCCTAGCGCTCATCACCGGCTGGATCACCGTCGTCGCCATCAGCCTGGTGGCCATCAAGGTGATCCTCATGATCTGGACGGGACAGATCGACCTGACCCGCCTGCTTTCGGAAAAGGACGGCTCCGGTGCCAGCTTTTCGCGATTTCAGTTCTTCGTCTTCACCTTCGTCATCAGCTACGCGATCATCGTACTCACGCTCGAGTCGGGTAGCTTTCCCCAACTCGGACCGGACATCCTGGGACTCTTGGGCATCAGCGCCGGCTCGTATACGGTTTCGAAGGCCATCCAGAAGCAGAAGCCGGTCGAGGAAGAGCCTCGACCCCAGACGAGCGACGAGCCATGACCCGCGGAGCGGCGCTCTTCGTGCTCGTCGTCTCCGCGACATGGGGATCGGCCAACTCGGTCACCGCCCAGACCACCTACCGGGTCGTGCGGGCATCGCGCGTTTACGATGGTCCATCGACCCTCACCGCGAGGATCGGCCGACTCGAACCGCCGGCCACCGTAAGCGAGACCGAAGGCGCCGAGCCTCGGTCGGACTACATCCCCGTGGACACGGAGTTCGGCCCAGGCTGGATCTACGGGCGTCACCTGGCGGTGATCGCCACTTCGGACGAAGACGTCGCGACCGCGCCGACCGCGCTGACGGCCATGCCCCTGCTCGAGGGCGACGGTCCGCTCGTCTGCTCCTTCAACGTGAAGTTTGTCGGCTACTACGGCGACAAGCGCAAAGACGACCATCTGGCCGAGATTGTCGAAGGATGCGACGTCGTGCTGGTCCAAGAGGTCGTCGCGCCCCCGACCGAGCACCGGTTCGACGACCGGACGGTCTCCGCCGACGAAGACACCCGTGACTTCTTCGACGCCTTCACGGACCTGGACTTCGAGTACGTCTTGTCAGAGGAAGATACCGGTCGGGGTGAGCGAAACCACCTCAACAGCAGCCAGACCGAGTGGTTCGTCGCCTTCTATCGAGACGACCGGGTCGAATACGCCGAAGAGCTTCCTCACGGCTTTCTGGCCGATGATCGTTCAGCGCACCCCAGCTACGACCGAGTGCCGTATGCCTTCGCTTTCCGGGCGAGAGACTCGCGTGAAGCGTTCGTCCTCATATCGGTGCATTTGCGGCAGGGACACGGACGGGCCGACACCGAACGCCGTCGCACGGAGCTAAACGCCATCGCCGAGTGGGTCGAAGAACACGACGACGAGGATGACGACTTCTTCATCGTTGGTGACATGAACTTCAAGAACTGTGACGAAATCACCGCCATCCTTCCCGAAGGATTCGTCTCGTTGAACCATCGATGCCTGACGACGAACACGAGTCCAACCAAGCCTCGCCCGTACGACAACGTCCTGTACCGGCCGGCGACCAGCGGCGAACTCATCTATCGAGATGCCGGCTTACATGTCGTCGACCTGATCGTCGCCGCCGAAGACCGCTGGGAGGGCGGCGGCTTCCCCGGCCGGCCGTACACGAGCGACTTCCAAAAATTCTACTCCGACCACCATCCCACCCAGTTCCGCCTGGCCACGGCCGCCGGACCCGAGTGACGCTAGGTCGGCGCCCAAGCCTGAGCGCGGCGTGAACCTTGCGAGAGTTTTTCGTCTGACGGTGGGGAGCATTCGTTTTGCCGTCGGCCGAACCTTCTCCGCTTCGACTTTCTCGGCCCACGGCGATAGGTCGGTGAAGGCGCAAAACCATGTTCTGGATCGTCCTCCTTTTCGCGCTCGGCGTCTCGATCGCCTTGGCCCTGATGCTTCCGATCGAAATGCGCGCCGAAGGCACCGCCGGTGAGCGAGCGCTGGGGGGCTCGGTCGAGTTCCGGTGGCGGGGCCTCGTTCGCGTTCGGATGGGCTCGGAGCTCGGCGGCGCGGTCGATGTGCTCGGACTGCCGGTGATCCGCCGGCCCGGCGGGTTCGGTCGAGCGAAGAAGACGCCGGACGAACCGAAGGAGCACAAGGCGAGCTGGCGTCCTAGGTTGGGGCGGTTCTTCGCTTCCGACCTTGGGGTCTCGACGGCGATGGTGCGGCGGGCGCTTGGCGCCCTGCACCCCCGGGTGCACGTCAGCGGTACGGTCGGGCTTTCGGACCCCGCCGACACCGCGACCATGCTGGCCGTAGCTCGGCTCATCGACCGGGGCGGACCTCGCTGGTTCGCCCTCGATATTCGAGACGACCTATTGGAAGAGACGACCCAGCTCGAGGGGCGAGCCACGATCCGAATCACTTTGGCGGAAGTCGTCTGGATCGCTCTCGTTTGGGTCCTGCGATCCGACACGAGACGCGTTCTGCGCGCCTGAAGAGAGAGCGAGGAGAAGTAGGATGAACGAAGTCAAGAACCTGATCGAAATACTCAGCGAGCGGCTTCGACGCGTGGCCGCTTCCAACGCGGTGGTGGCAAAGCCCGTCTCCATGGGAGACCGCCACATCGTAGCCCTTTGCGAACTCGGCCTATCCTTCGCGGGAGGCGGAGGAGGCGGCGAAGGAGGCGCCAAGGAGGCGGAAGGCTCCGGCGTTGGCGCCGGAGCCGGCGGGGGGGCGAAGGCCAATCCGGAAGCGGTCATGGAGATCGAAGGAACCGATGTGCATCTCGAGCACATCGATCGCTGAAGCGGAGAGCCCTCATGCAGCAAGTCGAAGAGATCATCGAACAGGTCGCGACGACCCTGAGCGACCTCGCGCAGAGCGACGTCGTGGTCGGTACGCCGCAGCAGGTCGGACAGGTCACGGTGGTTCCGCTCTCCCGGATCTCCGCCGGCTTTGGCGGGGGCGGCGGCGAAGGCCGCGGCGGCGCCACCGGCAAGGGGACCAAAGGCTCGGGGGCGGGCAAAGGCAGCGGCTCGGCAGGAGCCGCCGTCGTCCGGCCGGTGGCCGTCGTCGTCCTCAGTGAGGAGCGAGTTCAGGTCCTCACCATCCCGGAGAAGCAGGGCAAGCTCGGGAAGCTCATCGACCAGGTCCCGGACCTCATCGAGCGCTTTCAGTCTTCGGTAAAACGCTGACCACGACCCTCTCGGTCGCGCTGATGCGTTCGCCGGGCTGGCTCAATCGACGGCGCAGCGGAAGCCGACGTCTTCTCCGCGATGCGCAGGCGGGTGGTCGCGCTTGTAGGAAGGCCGCGCGACCCACTTCGCGTCGTGCAGTCCGCTCCCCTTGACGATGCGCATCCGACCACTCCGGGACTGATCGGCCGTCCACTCGGCCACGTTCCCGATCATGTCCAGGACCCCGAACGGCGACTCGCCTTGCGGAAACGCACCGACTGGCGAGGTCAGAATCCACGTGTCGTCGACGCCGCCGATGTTGGCCAGGCGGCGCCACTCATAGGCCTCGTTGCCCCATGGATATTTGCGGCCGTCCGTCCCCCGGGCCGCCTTTTCCCACTCCACTTCCGTGGGAAGCCGTTTGCCGCTCCAGCGACAGTAGGTTTCGGCCTGAAACCAGTTCACGCAGTTCATGGGGTGCTGCTCACGATCGCCGACCCAGTAGTTGCAGACTGCCGCTTCCTCTGGTGGTGGGGCCTCGCAGACTCCGGCCTGAACGCAGAAACGATAAGCGGCGACCGTCACTTCGGTCTTGTCGATGTTGAAGGTGCCGATCAGCATTTTGCGCGTCGGCTTCTCCCGCCCGAAACACTCTTCATCGACCCGGGGATTACAGCCCATCAAGAACTTACCGGCGGTCACCTGAACCATGTCGACTTCGGGCGCGAGCGGTACCCAGGCGCGACCGATGACTTCGCGGTGCGGCTCATATATCGCGATGAACTCCTGGAGCAGGTCGCTTTTTTGATCCTTGGTGAGCACGCGACCGCTGGTGCGGAGCAGCCGCTGCAGCTTCGAGAGATCGCTTTCATACTGAAGCTGGACCTTCGACTGCTGACGGAGCGCCTCGGCCCGCCGCTGGGCCAAGCGCGCGTATTCGTGGTTGCCACCGCGCAGCTGGGCCAGCGCTTCCCAGGCTCCGATCTGCTCCCAGGGACTCGCGGAATCGGAGCCGTCGAGCTCGGTCGCGTGGTCGAGGGCCTCGACGAGTTCGACGTCGACGTCGCTCAGACCGGAAAATTCGAGACGGACCGTAGGTGTGGGCCCCGCGGGCCGACCGACGTTCCCGTCCAGGCCCCGGCCGAAGCTCGGACGACGGGGTCGCGTCGCCACCACGATCTTCGAGAGGTCGGGTCCGGCTTCACCGGCGGACCGCGCGACCACCGCCTCGGCCTTGCCGACGCGGAACGGGGTCTGCGAACGCGAGCGGACCACCGTACGAATGGCGAGCTTCGTGTAGTCCTCGAGCTCCGCCGCCGTGACCTCACCGTCGACGTCTTCGTCGGCCCAGCCGCGCACGCCGCCGAGCGCCAGATAGCTGAACGCAGGTCGGTTGGCCCCCGGCAGCGGGCCGGCAAACTCGTGCGCAGCGGCCGCGGTCAGCATGACCAGCCGCGGATCCGAGACGCCGGGCTGGGAGCGTAAAACGACCGGCTGCAGGCCATCGATGAGGGCCGCTCCGCGCGAGTCGCGACCCGAAAAGCACGCGTCGACGATCACGTTGATCTGGGCCGGTCGATCCGACTTGGCCAGCAGAGCCAAGAGCAGCTTCTGCTCGACGCTGCGCCCAAAAAAGCGCACGTCGGCCGACTGCTGGGCATCCGCTCCCACAAGCAGCGAGTCTTTTCCGTCGGGCGTGGCCGCCCCGTGACCAATGAAGACGAACCACAGCGTGCCCCCCGCCTTCACGGAACGCTGAGCCTCCGCCGCCTTCATGAGGATCAGGTCGTGCGTGGCCTGACCATCGCGGAGGAGATGGACGTTCGACACCGGGACCTTCCGGGTGGTGACGAGATAGCGATACCACGCATCGGCGTTGTCGTTGGCGCCGGGGACGGGCGGCAGATAGGCGTAGTTTTCGACGCCGACCACGAGCGCGGCGTCGGCGTCACCGCCGCCTACGGTAATCGGCGCCGCGAGGTCGAGACTGGGCCAGATCGAGGCCCCGGCCGAGCCGGCCGAGCCAGCCGAGCCGGCGAGCCCCAGCAGAGCCGTGAGCACGAGCCTCACTGCAGCACCTCGTACGCGACCTGCGCGAAGGTCCACTCGTCGGCCGGCAGCGCGGCGAGCGGGGCGAGCATGTCGGAGACGGCGCGCCCCCCGTCCGAGGCTTCACCCCGACAGAACCCCGGACACGTGTGGACTTCGGGCAGCGTCCGGCCGTCCTTCAGCGCCACGAGAAGGAGTGTCTCTCGACTCCGTGTTCTTCCGTTCGGCGCCTCGACCACCAGCTCGACCCCGCGGTTACGCAGCCGATCGGAGGGAAACACGAAGACGCTGCCGCCGGCGACACGGGCCTCGGGTACCCACTCATTGGGCAAAAGCAGGGTCGTGCCCGACTCGGCCACGTTCAGCAGAAAGAGCGTCGACGCTTCACTCGCGTGGACTTCGACGCGCAGATGCTCGCCGGAACGAAAGACCGACTTGCCACCGATCGACATCCGGGCGCGAAACGCGTCCCGCGCCTGGGGCGCCCACTCGATCACGTGAACCCGAAGCCGCACCCACCGCTGGAATCCGCCGCCCGGCGTGGGCTTCATGCCCTCACCGACGACCAGCTCGCGGGACACGATGCCCCGCGCCCCGGTGGCGACCATGCACTGGACCACGAGGGCGGAGGTCTGTCCGCGCAAGGTCTCGAGGTCGACGCATCCCGACTTGACCGACACGCCCATCGCCTCGACCGCACGCTTTCGCGCATCGGCTTTCGCCCGCTCCAGGGCCGCGGCGGGGCTTTCGGTCGGAGGCGCATCGACCAGGCTGCACACCTCGACCCAGCCGTTCCCGTCGAGGCGAGCCGACGGTACAGGACACGATGATCCATCGCGTGCTCCACCCTCGGCGGGGGCATGTGGGTGGGCCGCGACCGACCCGGGGCCGGCGATTCCGATCCATGTCGCAACCGCGAGCGGACCGATTCGCGTCACGTTGCGAGACTAGTGGAACGAACGCCCGCGGGTCACCTCTTGGCCGGCAGTTGAAGGGTCATCGAATCCTCGTGCGGTCGGGGAACCCTCGCTCGACCGGGCGACTCCGGCCGCGGTGGCCAAACCCGATTTCGCATCGTAATCTTGCGCTCATGACGGCGCGGTCGGCCGGGGCGGTCTTGCTGCTGATGAGCGTCGGGTGCTCCGAATCTCCGACGGCCACCCTCGGCGGGTTGGCAACGGCGCCCGTTCAGCTCTCGGTGAGGATCACGCCCCCGCGCCCCACGACGAGCGACAGCTTGACCGCCAACCCGTCGGGTTCGGCCGTCGAGACGCAGGCGCTGCGCTATGAGTGGTGGCGGGGCGGTCGGCTTCGGGCCGACGCGCGGACCCTGCCCGCGACCGAGACTCGGCGCGACCAGCTATGGGAGGTGCGGGTGTTCGTCGTCGGGAGTCGCGAACCGGTGGGAAGCGCCGAGGTCGTCATCGCCAACGCGCTCCCCACTTTGGACGCGGTGACTCTCGAGCCCAACCCCCTGCGCGGATTCCAAGACGTCGCCTGCCGAACAGGCCGTGCTCGCGATGACGATGGAGACCGCGTCGAGTTCACGTATCGGTGGCGGGTCGAAGGCCAGCCCCTCGAGACCGACGCCCCGCGGCTGTCGTCCGAGGAATTCGTGAAAGGCGACCTCGTCGAATGCTCGGTGACACCGAACGATGGCCGCGACTCGGGAAGGCCGTTCCCCATCTCGACGCGCGTGGTCAACACGGCACCGGACGCACCGATCGTCGCGATCGAACCCGGAGCACCCGAGGCCGGCGATGCCCTCGTGTGCCGGGTCGATGAGGAGTCCATCGGCGACCGGGACGGTGATCCCGTGACGGTACGAATCGACTGGACGGCGGATGGCTCTCGCTACCCCGACGATTTCCGCAAAGCCCGCGGGCCGCAGCAGACGGACCGGCCCGGCGACACGGTACCGGCAGACGACGTCGCGCTCGGGCGTCGATGGACCTGTCAGGTGACGGTCAACGACGGCGAAGCCGACGGTCTCCCGGGGGCCGCCTCCGTCGCGCTCCGAAAGGATGCAGAGTGCGACGAACTCGTCGTAGCCTACCCGCCGGGCTGGGTCGGCGGGCTGCTCGCCTGGGATAGTCTGGGCGGCCGCAGCGACCTCGGACCCTGCCGCCTCCGTTTCGCTCGGCTGAGAGGTGGCTTTTCACGAGGCGACCTGGCGGACACCGGGGCCGAAGTCGTGCTCCTATCCAACGTCGCAGGCGGCCTCGTCGAGTACTCGGACGCCGAGACCCAGGCGATCCTCGAATACGTGGAAGACGGTGCCGGGTTCACCGTCACGTACCTTCTCGCCTATACTTCGGTCACCTACCCGAGCTTCGCCGAGCTCGCCGGCGTCGATCCCGACATGCTCCTCGCGACCACGATCAAGACAATGAAGGTCCTGGACGTCGAGTCGACGAACCATCCGATCTTCACCGACCTTGCCGCATCCTTCGTCCCTGGCGGCTTCAACCTCGGCCAACCCGTCGCCGGTGCCTGGGAAGACGCGCTCTTGCCCGGAGCGTCGATCCTTGCCCGCTCCGCCGACCGAAACGCGAACGTCGTCATCTATGAGGGTCAGGGCTATCGCAGCGTCTGGTTCACCTGGATGCCGGAGTTCCAGGGCACAACCGATGAAGGCCGGCGCCTGCTCTACAACGCCCTCATCTGGTCCGCCGGCTACGCACCCTAGCGACACCGATCGTCCGGTTCGTCTCTCGAGCCGCCACCGAGCCCTCGATTTCGGCCCGCCGGTCAGCAACGCCGGGTAGCTTGCCCATCTCACGGCGGGAGGCGTTTTTGGGGGTCGACGGGGCGACCGTCGATGCGGAGCTCGAAGTACAGGTACGGCACGCCGGTGCCCTCACCGTCGCCGACGCGGGCGAGGGCTTGGCCTTGGCGAACGACATCGCCGGTCTTCACGCAGTTGATCGCGTTCCTCGCATAGAGCGTGAACGAGCCCGGACCGTGGCGGAGGATGATCGCCCGACCGAAGCCCGCCTGCTGACCGACAAAGGTCACATCGCCCGCGCGACTGGCCCGCACGGGGCTGCCCATCGGCGCACCGAGATCGAGGCCGGGATGGGGCTCGCCGTCGACAGCCCCAAAGCGAGCAAGGATGACGCCGTCCACCGGCCAGGCGAAGCCGGCTTTCGACGACGGTAGGTCGACCACCACCGGCATCGGACAGCCGGTCCCATCGTCGACCGGACTCGCCGCCGGGATCCGAGACTCGGAGCCCGAACCGCTCCGGCCGACCGCCACCGGACTCGATGCTGCAGTCGGAATCAGCAGCCGCTGTCCGATCTCGAGAGTGGTCGGGTCGTCGATCTCGTTGAGCTCGGCCAGCCGTCGAACCGGGACTCCGTAGCGCTCGGCGATCGCATACAGCGTGTCGCCCGGCTCGACGACGTGCACCGGGTAGCGGTCGGCCAGCTCGGGCCTCAGGGCGGGCGGAGTGCGGGGACCGCAGGCCCCGGCAAAGACGATGAGGGTGGCCAGAGCGAGGCGGTGCCTCACGGATCGTCCTCGTCGAAGGAGAGGGCATCGAGGGAGCGAAGCACTGTGCCGTGGCGCTCTACGCCGTCGAGCTCGAAAGCCGGAAGGCCGTGTTCCAAGACCTGGGCCTGCGTCACGTCGACCCCCAGCGGGGTCACCGATACGACGCCGTTCAAGACGGCGGTGCAGTCGCTTCCCGGTACGTCCGGCGGCCGGCGCGGGCGCCCACCGATCCAGTAATAGGGACTCCCGCGTGGATCGTCGCGTTTCTCGACGTGGTGACGAAAGAGCCGATGTCCCAAGAAGGTCGTTTGGTAGCGCTCGGCGGGTCCGGGCGGCACATTGACGTTCAGGACGGTGTCGGGCGGAAGACCATGCTCGATGAGCCGCTCCACGAGCTTTGCCGTGAACGAAGCAGCCGGATCGTAGCCGGCCCCCGGCTCGGTGCACGATACGGCCACCGACGGTACGCCCATCAGCGTGCCCTCCATGGCCCCGGCGACCGTACCCGAATAGTGCACGTCGTAGCTGAGGTTCGGACCGTTGTTGATCCCCGAGACCACGACGTTGGGGCGTTCCGGGAGCAGCTCGTTGACGGCCAGATAGATGCAGTCGGCCGGCGTTCCCTGGACCATCCACCAGCCGCTCCGGATCTCGTGGCTTCGGAGCGGCGCATGGAGCGAGATCTTGTGAGACACGCCAGACTGGTTGCGGTCCGGAGCCGCCACGTACAGCCGCCCGAGCCGAGCCAGCGGCTCCACCAGAGCCTCGAGACCGGGGGCAAAGATCCCGTCGTCGTTCGTCAAAAGGATGGAGGGTGGGCCACTCATGCCGGCTCCTCTCGGGTAGCTCCGAGCTTGATCAATTCAGCATCTGAACGCAAGTTCAGTGCTCGATGAAGTACGAAGAGTGTTGGAGCGTCGTTCGGGTCCGGGAGAGCCGGGGCGATGAAGGATACGCCGCGGCGCGCTTCGGACGCGGCGGGGTGTACGGCGATCGCTGGCAGATCATCGGCTGGCTTCAGGATCGGCCGACCGAATACGAGCAAGCGTTTCAGCATGGCGTGTCGGTCCAAGGCCAGGCCGCCTTCGCGCGCGACCTCTTCCCCGGAGTCCGAACCATGAGGTCAGCCACCGGCCGTTGACGCCGGGCGCTCGCATGACGGTCGGCCCTGAACGAGCGCCGACTGATACGCCTTCTCTACCGACATCAGCTGTCCCGCGAGGTCCTTCGCTCGCCGGTCGGGGGCGGGGTGCGTCGACATGAACTCCGGCGGACCCGCGCCACGCGCGGCCATCATCTGCCACAGCTCGACCGCGGCCTGGGGGTCGAAGGCGGCGTCCGCCATCATCCGCAGACCGATCGTGTCGGCCTCCTGCTCCTGGGTCCGGCTGTGGGGAAGCGTCCGGCCCAGCTGGATTCCGACGCCCAGGCTCGCCATGACCGCCTGCTGGGTTTCGGCACTCGTCTGGAATCCCTGGAGGACCATGGCGAACCCTCCCTGCGCCAGGGCGGACGCCTGTTGCTCGCTGACCCGCTCATTGCCGTGGCGGGCGATCACGTGTCCGACCTCGTGTCCGATCACCGCCGCGAGCTGGTCGGGCGTCTGAGCAAACTGCACCATTCCCGTGAAGACACCGATTTTGCGTCCCGGAAGGGCGAAAGCGTTGATCTGCTCGCTCTCGAAGACGACGACCTCCCACGGCTGCCCCTGGTTCAGGCCGGCGGCCCTTAGAATGGCGTTGCTGATGCACTCGACGTACGACGTCGCCGCAGGGTCTTTGGTGATCGGCTCCGATTCCTTGATGTCGACGAACGCCTGGGCCCCGAGGACCGCCATCTGCTCCTCATCCATCAGCAGGAGCTGACGTCGACCCGTGGGCGAGGTGGCGCAGGCCGTCGCCGAGCACAGCAGAGCGAGCACGAGGATGCGCATCGCGGACCTACCAGCGCTCCAGGAGGGCCTGGGCTTGATCGAGCCGGCGCGTCGCCTCGGCATCGTCGCCACCGGCCAGGGCAAACTCGGCGCCCGAAAGGGCCCAGCCGATGCGCTTGTTGACGGAGTCACTCTTCCAGTCGAGCCGCCAGAAGCGATGGTGGTAGTCAGCCCGCATGAGCGCGAGCCGGTCTTGGTTGGAAGCACCTGCGGGGATGTGCAGGCGGGCTTCGACTGCGCCGAGCTGGACGTGGTTGGGGGATGGTTCCGAGGATCCGAAGACCAGCGGGCCGACCGCGATCGAGGCGGCCAACACGACCCCAAAGAGGAGAGAGCGATTCATGACCGGGTACATACCAAACCCGGCGCCAGCGGAAACCGATGGGACCCTGTTATGACGGATCGAGTGACACCCACGGTGTCGATCATCGTGCCCGTCTTGAACGAAGCCACGGCTCTGCCCGCCACGCTGCGACATTTGACCCATCTGAGCCCCCCGCCGGTGGACGTCGTGGTCGTCGACGGCGGAAGCTCCGACGGGACCCCCGCGATCGCCCGCGCCGCGGGGGCGACCGTCGTGACCGCCGCGCCGCCTCCCTCCCGGGCCCGACAGATGAACCAGGGAGCCCGGGTGGCGCGGGGGGACATCCTGGTCTTCCTTCACGCCGATACGTGGCTGCCCCCCGATGCCCTGGCCGTCGTGGCCCGAGCGCTCGATGAGCCGGCGACGGCCGGGGTCGGATTCGTCTCCATCATGACGGGCCCGGGCCGCACGAGGTGGCTGACCAGTCTTCACAACCTCGTGAAGACCATCTACGGCCCGCTGTTCTTTCGGCCCTTCGCGTTCTGGCGGAGGGGGCTGAGACTGATCTTCGGCGACCAGGCCCTCAGCTGCCGTCGGTGCGATTTCTTTCAGTGCGGCGGCTACGACGAGGCCTGCGAGGTCATGGAGGATGCCTGGCTGTGCGAATCCTTGAATCGGATGGGCCGCATCCGGCTCCTCGACCGCGTCGTCCTCAGCTCGGATCGTCGCGTCGCGCAGTGGGGGTTTTGGGGAAGCCATGCCCGATACCTGTTCCTGGCGGCCCATTGGGGTTTGGGCCGAAAGCCCGGTGCCTGGGCCCGGCGTCTCTATGGCGACATTCGCTCCGATCAGCGCACGATCGAACGATAGCGCGTCCCGTCGGCGGCGGTGCAGACGCCGCGGGCCCCTCCGAAGAAGCCCCGGTCGGCGTCGTTGAGGAGGAATCGGCACTCCAGCTCTTGGCCGGCATCCGAAACCAGCCGGGCTCGCGCGCTGGTGCTGCGTCCTGGGCCCAAAACGGTATTCGTGCGGTCCGGCCACTGCTCGGGGAACGGACCGAAGACATCGGCCCCTTCTTCCATGCCCGGGTCGACGTTCCCGGTATCGGTGCCGCGCGGGAGCTGCCCCTCATTGCGCAGGACGACCTGGGCCGAGGCGGCCTCGCCCGTCGGGAGAATGCCCTCGAGGTAACCGTAGTCGATGGATGGGCTGGTCCAGGTGAGCTCGATCAACGCCAGTTCCAAGAAATCGGGCGGGATGATCTCTTCTTCCAGCTCCGCCTCGGCCTTGGCCGACGGATTCACCGACCCCGCGCACGCGACGTGCCCGCCGGCGACGAAGACGAGCACGATCGCGACCAGCTTCACGGCGCCTCCGGACGTTCGAGTTCGAGCTGGATGCCCTCCTCCTGGAAGAACTGCTGCATGCGGTCACGGAACTCTTCCTGCTGTGCAGGGTCCTCGAACTCCACGAAACGGGCGGCGGCCCGCTGCACCCCGACCAGGTCGACGAGGAAGGTGTACACGGCATTCGCCGCCACCAGCTCCGCGTTCAACGCCTGGTTCTGGGCATCCAGAAGATTCAGGTAACCCGTCGCCCCCTGGGCGTAGGCTTCACGGATCACTTCCAGGTTTTTGAGCGCGGCGTCGGCCGAAGCTTGCGACAGGTCGATGGCGGCATAGGACGCCCCCGCCTGGTGAAGGCTCGAACGGATCTGCTCTTCGATCACCAAGGCCAACGAACGACGCTCCAGGAACTGACTCTCGTAGTCCAGCTTGGCCTGCTGGGCCTCGGCAACCCGGTCCAAGCCGGTGAAGAGCGGGTACTCGGCGTTGAGGGTGAGGAGCCAGGTGAGGTCGGTGGGAAAGCCGAAGCTGATGGGATCCTGGCCGGGAATCGCAATAGCCTCCGGCTCCCCCGAGCCATTTCCGGCCTGCGCGACCACGTACCCCAGCTGGCCGGTGACAAAGAACTGCGGCAGCCACCAGGCACGACTCGCGGCGACCTGTCGCCGCTGGATACCCTTCAGGCCCGCGTCGACCGCCCGCAGCTCCGGCGAGGCCTCGAGGCCGACCTGCGACATGAAGGAACGAAAGACGCGGAAGCTCCACTGGTTGTCGATGGCGCTCGACCAGATGCTGCTGCCCAAGAGGTCTTTCGGGTCCTCCACCTCGGACTCGGCGGCGAAGAACGGCTCTTCCAGCGGGCGGTCCAAGAGACGATTGAGCGCGATCTCAGACTGGTTCCGAGTCGCCAGGGCATCGATGGCCGAGTTCTGATCTTGGGCCAGCTGACTGTCCCAGCGATAGACCTCGCTGGGGCCAGCCGACCCGACCGAACGCCGGATGACGGCCAGCTCACGATTCGATCGGGTGAGCCGGAGGTTCTGCACCCGGATCCGCTCGAGCGTCAGGGCCCGCAACACGTTGAGATAGGCGACGCTGGCCGCCTGGATCGTGTCCAGACGCAGGGATGCCTGGTCATATTCGACGCTGTCTTGAATGTATTTCTGAATCTTCAGGTTGGCGTACACCGGGTCCCGATAGACCTGCATCTCGGCGGTCGCGGCAAAGTCGAGCTGGTATTGGGCTCGGTTGATTTCGTCGGCCGTGCGGTCCTCGTCGATGATCGACCCGGTGAGTCCGACGGCGGCCTGCGGCAGCAAAGCCGCCCGCCGCGAGACGATGTCTCGGGCCGAGGCTTCGACGTTCTGTTCCCCGGCCAGGACGTCGAGGTTTCGCTGGAGTGCTTCCTCGACCACTATCTGCATCGTGAGGCGACGCTTGCTCGTATCCCGCTCCCGATTGAGGAGCTCGGCCTCCGTCATGGCGGCCCAGCTGGGGTAGAATTGGATGGCGCGAGCGGTGTCCATGTTGATGACCAGTCGTTCCGTGCGCGAAATGAAGACCGAGATGCTGCTCGGGCTTTCGCCCAGGACGATGCGCTGGATGTTCAGCGCCACCCGTCGAGCCCGACGGTCGATGCCCAATCCGCTGGCCACACCGGCGAGGATTCCCCGCTCGACGTCGGGCCGCCCGACGAGCGAATACGTCTTGAGACGCCGAGCATTGAGGCCGGCGATCAGCGCAAAGTTCTCCTCGCGCCCCATGCGCAGCGAAGCCCCCACGTAGACGGTGTCCACGTCTTCGGGGATGGCGTCGAGCGCGGCTTGGGCGTCCGTGCCGACGCCCACGAGAACGATCTCGTACCCCCGTTCCTTGGCGACTTCATCGAAGGCCACCCGCAGCGCCGGAATCTCATCCAAGAGTGAATCCGTGATCAGGGCCGCCATCTTCTCGGGCTCGAAGAGCCTCTCCATCGTCGTGAAGTCGGTGTCGAAGGCGTCTGGATTCGTCACGTACGTGAATCGACGACGATCGCTCGTTCCTCGCTTCGGGTCCAGCGGGACGCCCTGAGCCTTCGGATCGATGACGAACGCGCCCACGACTGGCTTGGGAAGGCCATCCCGCAGACCAGCGACGTGCGTACTCAATACTCCCAACGTCACCACCACGTCGGTTCGGCGGTCGGACAAGACCTTATCGAGCACGGCATCGATCGACGCCTTGGTCCAAGCGCCCTCGACCTGAAGGTCTTCGGGAAACCGGAGGTCGAAGTCGCTGCGAAGGACCGCGGCGATCTCCTCGCGGAAGTCGGCCCGATAGTCCATGCGCACGGGACTGGGCCCGTCGGACACGATCGCAATGGTGAAGGGTCTCGCTGCGTGTGCCGTCCCCGCCGCCAGCACCATCGAGAGTGCCACCGCCGAACGTGCTGTCCATCCGTTCATGGAAGATGGAGCTGCCACGGGCGCACCTCGGTTTCAATTGACGTCGGGATCAAGGCCTCGTCGGCGGCGCGTCAAGACGGTGACCTCCTGAACCGACGTTTCCTCGCCCGCGTCGGTGCTTTCGACCCATGAGCGCTCGGACCACCACTTCGCGGCGTGCTCCTCGGTCCAGGGTTGACAGACCGTCATCGCTTCCAGACGGGCGACCAGTTCACCGTCCACCGGCCGAGCCCCAGGATCTTTTGCCATGCAGTCGGACACCAGCGCGACCAGCAGAGGGTCGACCGGGAATCGAGCCACGTCGGAAAGCAGAGGCGGAGGACGCCTCTTCTGCTTATCGAGGATCTCGCCCACCGTGCGTCCGGTAAAGGGCGGGCGCCCCGCCAATAGGAAGAAAGCCATACAGCCTACGGCGTAGACGTCGGCCGGCGGGCCGACGGAGTCCGGGGCGGTGATCGCCTCCGGCGACATGTAGAGGGGCGTCCCCACGATCCGACCGCGGTCCGGTGCCTCGGCCTCTTCGACCTCCTTCACCAGTCCGAAGTCGAGGATCTTGAGCAGGTCGAACTGCGCTCCGGAACGGGTGATGACGACGTTGCCCGGCTTGACGTCTCGATGCACGAGACCTGCCGCATGAGCTTCCCGAAGCCCCCGAGCGAGCTGGGTTAGGAAATGTACGGCGCGACCGTCCGCGACCGGCCCTTGCTCGCGGACGAGTTCGCTGAGGTCGATGCCATCGAGATACTCCATTGCGTAGTAGAAGACGCCGTCCTCCGTCCGCCCGAAGTCGTACAGAGCCACGACGTTCGGGTGGCTCAGCTTGCAGGACAGCTGAACTTCTCGCTCGAACCGCGCCACGCTCTTCGGGCTCTGATCGAGCATCAGCTTGAGGGCCGTGGGGCGCTTCATGAGCGAGTGATGCGCGAGGAAAACCACCCCCATCGCCCCTTCCCCGAGCTTGCGCTCGACCACGTACTGGCCGAGTTCCAGCGCCTTCTCTACCTCTCGCCCCAGGTTTCGGATCCGACCCGCACCCGCCGCCACCAGCGTCCCCATGAGCCCGAGGAGCAACGTGGCGACCGCAGCCCCGGCCGGAAGCTGCCCCCCTCCCGCGTACCCTCGGGGGACGGTCGCCCCCACGCGCCAGGTCCGGTCCCCAAACGGAAGACTCTTGATCCAGACCCGTTGCGCGTCTTCGTCCAACGGCGTGCCGTGGAGGATGAAGCGCCCCTCCGGGCCGATGTCTTCGAGCCACACCGCGACCTCGTCGTCGGGCACCGACTGCTCGACCCAGTCCTCGATGAGCTGGCTCACCCGTATGACGATGATCGCGAGACCCTTCGAAGTCTCGGACAGACGCACGAAGCGGTAGATCGCCAGCGCAAACGCTCCGTCCGACACCGCTTCGGCCAGACGAAAGGGTGGCGAAAGAACGAGATCATCCGAGTCCATCGCGCGCCGAATGACCTCGGCTCGGCCCGGCTCGAACGTCAGGTCGAGCCCCACCGCATCCTGCGTCGGCTGCTCGTAAACGATCGGCGCGTGGATCGGTCGACGACCGGCGGGCCGGCGTCCCTCGCCGTCGGGCTCCCAAAGTTCGAGCCCTCCGGTGCGCTCACGGAATGACGCCCGAGCTTGGGGCTCGACCAGCTCCGCCCACTCGATGGCGTAGACGTGAGGGTAGCGCTCGAGGATGGGGGCGACGTAGGCGGCGAAGTCGCCTCCGCTCATGCCTTCACCGGTGGCGTTCACGAAGCCAGCGATGCCGGAAACCACTTCCCGGCTGCGGGCGAGGCTCAAGGCCAAAGAAGCGGTCACGGGCACGCCCACGTCGACCAGCGCCTTCGCGTCGTCGTCCGCGCGACGACGGTCGGCGAGCCAATAAGCCAACCCGCTGAGAACCGCGGTGACGGCGAAGCCGACGCCGAGGACGCGAACGCTCCAGGCTTGGCTCCGGGTACGGAGGCCCGTCAGTCGGGAAGCGAGCTGTGGCGGGAGGTCTTCGGTGACCGACCGATGGGCCTCACCGTTCATGCCGCCCCCTGCAATCCACCATGCAGGTGGGACCCGAACGTCGTCGATGCCGCTCGGAGGGCCCCACGGCGCAGTGCTATCACGCCCGGTCGCTCCATCGAAACGTTCGAGCCTCTGGCTTTGACAAGCAGCGACCCCGATGGTGAGGGTCCTGGCATGTCTTCGCGGCACCCTCACCACCTGGGGTGGAATGCGTAGGGCGCCCTCGGCGCCGGGCTCGGCGCCGTCCTCCAAAGACAACCCGCTGCCGAGTTCGGCCCCGAAGGTCGAAGGGAAATGATGAAATCGTCGACGCTTCGGATCGGACTTCCCAAGGGGCGCATGGAGCGAGGCGTCCTATCGCTCCTCGAAGCGGCCGGGATTCAGGTGCGGACGAGCAGCCGTGGATATCGGCCATCGGTCTCCTTGCCGGACTGCGACGCCAAGATCCTGAAGCCGCAGAACATCATCGAGATGCTGCACGCGGGCTCTCGCGATGTCGGGTTCGCGGGCGCCGACTGGGTTCGGGAACTGGGCTACGACGGCGACGACCGTCTCGTCGAACTGATCGACACCGGGCTCGACCGGGTCCGAGTCGTGGTCGCTGCGCCCGAGTCGCTCCTGGTGAACGGAGCGCTCCCCGCCGTCCCGCTGGTCGTGGCCTCGGAGCTTCCTCGCTTGACCCGAGGCTGGATCGACACCTCGGGCATCGATGCCACCATTCTCCGGACCTACGGCGCGACGGAGGTCTTTCCGCCCGACGACGCGGACGTGATCGTCGACATCGCGGCGACCGGCGACACCCTGAAAGCCAACAAGCTCGTCGTGGTCGACACCATCCTCGAGTCGTCGACCCGTCTGTTCGCTCACCGCGCCGCGCTCGCGTCGGCGGAGAAGCGCGAGCGACTCGAGCAGCTGGTCCTGCTCATCGAATCGGCCCTCGAAGCGCGCGAGCGCTCCATGGTAGACCTGAACGTTTCTGGTTCCTCGCTGGACGCGGTCCTGGAGGTGCTGCCCTGCCTTCGCGAACCCACGATCTCACCGCTGCGGAGCCAGGATGGATTCGCGGTGCGAGCCGCCGTCCCTCGCGCGGACCTAGCCCGCCTCATTCCCGCGCTCAAGGCGCGGGGAGCTACGGACATCGTCGTGACGTCGCCGAGCCAGCTGGTGCGCTGATGGCCCGTCTGAAGCTGGACGCCAACGAGGGGCCGCCCCCGCCGAGAGCGTGGCTCGCCGCCGCACTGGCCGAAGCACCCGTACACCTGTATCCCGACTACGCCCCGCTGACCCGGGCACTCGCCGAAATCCACGGTATGGACGTCGAACGAGTTCTCGTCACCGCCGGAGGCGACGCCGCCATCGAGTTTGCGATGCGGCTGGCTCGAGGCCTCCACGCGCCGCGCCCCCTCTTCGGGATGTTCCCGTTTTACTGTCGACAGCACGGCGTGAAGCTCTCCCTCTTCCCGGAAGGCGACTCCGAGAGCTGGGTCGACGAATTCGCTGCCGCGCGTCCTTCGGACTGCGACTGGGTCGCGATCGTGAGCCCCAGCAATCCGACCGGCTGGTGGCTCGACGCCAGTGCGTTCGAACGGCTCCTATCGGCGCTTCCGGACGACGTTCGCATCCTGCTCGACCAGGTGTATGCCGACTTCGGGAACGGCGAGCTCACGCCGCTCGCCTTGCGGGACGATCGCGTCGTCGTGGTCCGAAGCTTTTCCAAGAGTCACGGACTGGCGGGGATGCGAGTGGGCTATGCTTTAGGGTCCCCCGAGATCCTTGCCGCCATGCGGGACATGGCGTCGCCCTATCCCGTCTCGACCCTCTCGGCCCACCTCGCGCTCTGCATGCTTCGCGACCCACCGCCGCAAACGATGGCTTATCACCGCTGGTGTCGAGAAGCGCGAGACCGGATCATTCGAGCGATCGAGGACGGCGGCGGTCGTTCGTCGGACTCCCGCGGGAACTTCGTTTTCGCTCGTCTGAGTGACCCCGAGGCCATCCACCGCAAGCTGCTCGCGAGGGACGTCGTCGTCCGCCGCTTCGAGGGGCAGGCTGCTCATGAGCAGGCCGGCTTGCGCATCACCTGTCCGGCGACCCCCGATGATCTTTTCCGCTTGGAATCGTCGATCGTCGCCGCTTTGGGGGGAGAGCTCTGATGAACGCGCGCACCGCGAATCGTCGACGAACCACCGCCGAGACCGACATCCAGGTCCGCCTGACGTTGGACGGCACCGGGGCGGTCGACGTGACTTCCGGCATCGGTTTTCTCGACCACATGCTCGATGCTTTCGCCCGGCACGGACGGTTCGACCTCGTTCTGCGCGCGGACGGCGACCTGCACGTCGACGAGCACCACACGGTCGAGGACTGCGCCCTGACGCTCGGCGCGGCATTCGATGACGCGCTGGCCGAGCGCTCCGGGATCGTCCGGTTCGGTAGTGCCTACGTGCCGCTCGACGAGTCGCTGAGCCGCGCCGTCTGGGACCTGAGCGGGCGCCCCCACGCTACGGTCGAGCTCGGCCTCGCTCTCGACCGTCTCGGCGGCGTGAGTCGCCACAACTGGCGGCATTTCTTCCAGTCGTTCGCCACGGCTTCGCGAGCCGCTCTGCATCTCGACGTGCTCCGCGGCGAGCACGACCACCACCGTCTGGAGTCGGCCTTCAAGGCTGCCGGCATCGCGCTCCGCACGGCCTGTACCCGCACGAGCGACGACGACGTCCCCAGCACGAAAGGGGTTCTCGTTTGAAAGCCGCCGTGATCGATACCGGGACGGCCAACCTGGCCTCGGTACTCGCCGCGCTCGCTCGACACGACGTCAAGGCCGAACGGACCCGCGACCCCGACGTGGTCGCCCAGGCCGAGGCCGTCGTCCTCCCTGGCGTTGGGTCCTTTCGCGCGGCCGCCGAGACTCTGTCCGAGTCCGGACTCGTCGAGCCGATCCAGGCGTTCGTCCAGGAAGGCCGGCCTTTCCTCGCGGTATGCCTCGGCTTTCAGCTTCTGGCCCCCTCCAGCGCCGAGTCCCCGGGGGTGAGCGGCTTGGGCATCCACGACGAGCCCGTGGTCGCCCTCGAAAACACCGAGCGGGTCCCGCACCTCGGCTGGAACGAAGTCGAAGGCGACCCGTCGGCGGCGATTGTTCGCAGCGGACACGCCTACTTCGCTCACTCCTACGCGGTTGCCGCCGTTCCTCGCGGCTTCGTGGGTGCGCGGTGCACCCACGGCACCCCTTTCGTCGCCGCCATCGAGCGAGGGGCGCTCCTCGCCACCCAGTTTCATCCCGAGCTCTCCGGGGCGTGGGGCCATGCCCTGGTCGGCCGCTGGCTGCGGAGGGTCGGATGCTGAAGGTCCGGATCATTCCTTGCCTCGATACGAGGGACGGCCGAGTCGTGAAGGGGATCCGATTCGCCTCGCTGCGCGACATGGGTGACCCGGTCGAAGCCGCAACTCGCTACGAGGACGAGGGGGCGGACGAGATCGTACTGCTCGACGTGTCGGCCACCCCCGACGGACGAGCTCATAATCTGGATACCGTCGAGCGGGTGCGCCGAGGGCTGCGCATTCCGCTGACCTGCGGCGGCGGCGTCCGAGCGTCCGAGGATGCGCAAGCCCTGCTGTCCGCCGGGGCCGACAAGGTCGCCGTCAACACGGCGGCGGTCGAGCGCCCCGAGTTCCTCACCGAGCTGGCCGAGAGGTTCGGACGTCAGTGTGTCGTGCTTGCGCTCGATGCGGCGCTTCAGGACGGCGTCCATCGGGTGGTCGTCCGCTCCGGTCGTGAGCGGACGCCTCTCGAAGCGAAAGCCTGGGCCGTTCGCGCCGAAGCCCTGGGCGCAGGCGAGATCCTGCTCACGAGCTGGGATCGAGATGGAACCAAAGATGGATACGAACTCGAGCTCGTGAGTGCGGTCGCCGATGCCGTCCGTTGCCCGGTGATCGCGTCGGGCGGCGCTGCGACCGAAGAGCACTTTGTCGAGGGTGCTCAAGCGGGCGCATCGGCTCTACTCGCCGCCTCCATCTTTCACGAAGGCTCGGTTCGGGTCGACGACCTGAAAGCCCGGCTCGCCCGCCGGGGCGTCCCCGTCCGCCGTGAGGTACAGCCGTGATCGTACCTTCCATCGACATCCTCGGCGGGCGAGCGGTCCAGCTGCTAGGAGGAGATCCCGCTCGGCTCGAGGTGGATGCCGGCGACCCCCGCGGCGTGGCGGAGCGCTTCGGCGTGACCGAGCGCCTGGCCGTGATCGACCTGGACGCGGCGCTCGGCCGGGGCGACAACCGCGAGCTGATCGCGGAGATCTGCCGAAACCACGCCTGTCGCGTCGGCGGCGGACTGCGATCGGTCGAGGCCGCACGGAGGATGCTGGATGCCGGCGCCGAGGAGGTCTTGCTCGGAACCGCCGCCACGCCGGAAGTTCTATCCCAGCTGCCGAAGGACCGCGTCTGGGCCGCGGTCGACGCTCGCGACCAGAGAGTGGTCGTCGAGGGCTGGGCGCGAGCGACCGAGCACGCGCTCTTGGACCGAATCCGAGAGCTCGCTCCGTACGTGGGCGGGTTCTTGGTGACCTTCGTCGAGCGCGAGGGCCGACTGAAAGGAACCGATCTGGAGCTTGCTCGGCAGGTGGTCGAGGCCGCCGACGGATGCTCGGTCACGATCGCCGGCGGCATCACCACGCCGGACGAGGTGCGGGCCCTGCATGAGCTGGGCGCCGACGCCCAAGTGGGAATGGCGCTCTACACCGGACGCTTCGAGCTCGGAGACGCGATCTGGGCGTGCGCCATCAGCGACCGAGACGACGGGCTCGTCCCGACCGTCGTCACCGACGAACACGGCACGGCCCTCGGGCTTGTCTACTCGGATCACGAGAGCGTCGCCGATGCGGTTCGGCACCGCCGAGGCAGCTATCACTCCCGGTCGCGCGGTGGACTCTGGATCAAGGGTGAGTCGTCGGGTCACACGCAGGAGCTCCTCTCGGTCGGACTGGACTGCGACAGCGACGCTCTCTGCTTTCGTGTTCGACAGCGGGGGGCGTTCTGCCACCTGAACACGCGATCGTGTTGGGGCCCGGACGACGGCCTCAGTCGCCTCGACCGGACGATCGGAGAGCGTCAGCAAGCCGCCCCCGAAGGTTCGTACACCAAGCGACTGGCGACCGAGCAGGGTCTTCTCGACGCCAAGCTCCGCGAGGAGATCGAAGAGCTGATCGCAGCCCGGAACCCATCCGAGGTCACCCACGAAGCGGCCGACGTCCTCTACTTCACGCTGGTGCGCGCCGCGCAGGCCGGCGTGTCGCTGCATGATGTCGAACGCGAGCTGGATCTTCGGGCGCGTCGGATCACCCGACGCTCTGGAAATCGTAAGGACGCACCATGAATCGCCTTCTTCCCATTCTGGCGGCCGAGGAAATCTCGGTCGCATCGATCGACGCCGACTCCGACGCGTTCCGGGCGCAGGTGCGAGGGCTCGTCGCGGCTGTCGCCGAGGAGGGGGATGGCGCGCTACGCCGCCTCGCCCGCCGGTATGACGGGCTCGGTCCCGACGATCGTCTCGTGCGAACGTCCGCCGATCTGGAAGGCGCCTATCGAAGCCTCCCCCGCGACCAGCAGGCGCTCCTCGAGCGCTGCGCCGACCGGATCCGCACCTTCGCCCGAGCACAGCGGCGCACGGCTTTGGACCTTACGGTCGATGTTCCCGGAGGTCAGGCGGGCCACAGGTGGCGGCCCGTGGATCGCGCGGGCTGCTATGCGCCCGGCGGTCGCTACCCTCTGCCCTCATCGGCGCTGATGACCGTCATCCCGGCAGTGGAAGCCGGGGTACAGAGCATTTGGCTCGCTTCCCCGCGGCCCGGACCGGTCGTCTTGGCTGCGGCCCACGTCGCCGGGGCCGAGGCCGTCCTCGCCGCTGGCGGCGCACAGGCGGTCGCCGCCCTGGCCTACGGGACGGAGTCGGTTCCCCGCGCCGACGTGATCGTCGGGCCGGGAAACCGTTGGGTTACCGCAGCCAAGCAGCTCGTCGCGGGTCGGGTTGGCATCGACATGCCGGCCGGTCCGAGCGAGCTGGTCGTGGTCGCGGATGCTTCGGCGCAGGCCGAGGTGATCGCGGCCGACCTCCTGGCCCAAGCCGAGCACGATGTGGAGGCTCGAGTCGGCCTCATCACGCTGGAAGCGGAGCTCGCAGCTTCGGTCGAGCGAGCGCTCGAACGGCAGCTACTCCACCTGCCGACGGCCGAAACCGCTCGTGCTGCGCTCGAGGGCCATGGGTTCGCGTGCGTGGTCGACTCGGTCGAAGAGGCGGCTCGCGTCTCGGACCGCCTCGCGCCCGAGCACCTGCACCTGCAGCTGGCCGGCGCGCGCGAGCACGCGGCGAAATTCACCGCCTTCGGCGGACTCTTCATCGGCGAAGCCTCGGCCGAAGTCTTCGGCGACTACGGCCTCGGGCCGAATCACACTCTGCCCACCGGGGGCGCTGGTCGATTCCGGGGCGGCCTGTCGGTCTTCGACTTCCTGGTATGTCGCACGTGGCTGACGCTCGACGATCCGAGCGCGACCGCGGGCGACATGGCCGCGCTAGGTCGAATCGAGGGGCTGGAAGCCCACGCGAGAAGCGCGGATGCTCGTCGGGGGCTCAAAGGAGCTTGAACAAAGCGGGAGCCGGGCTCTATGGCCCAGCCGTGCCTTCCCTTCGCATCGTCGTCTGGGCGCTGGGTGCCCTGGTCATGGCGGGCGCCGCGTACCTGCGCCTTTCAGGTCTGGACCACAACCCGCCGGGTCTATGGCAGGACGAAGCCTCGACCGGTCTCGACGCCTACCTTCTGTGGACCACCGGTCGCGACCAGCATGGAGCATTTCTGCCCATCCTCGCCCGGTCCTTCGGCGACTATCCGCTGACCCTGTACCGATACCTCTCCGCGCCGATCGTCGGATCCCTCGGGCCATCCCCGGGGACCGAGCGCATGGTCGCGGCCATGTCGGGCACGCTGCTCGTGCTCGGCGCCGGACTTTGGACGGGGCGGCGGCTCGGCCCGAGCGCCACGGTTGCCGTGTGGATCACGGCGGCCCTGACGCCCACCGCGATCCTCTTTTCTCGCTACGGTAGCGAAGCCATCCTCCTGCCGACCTGCTTGGTTTGGGGTGCGCTGGCCTTCGAAGTCGGTCGAGAGCACCGCGCCGGACTTTGGGCGGGGGCGGTCCTGCTCGCCGCTTCGGCCTACACCTACCACGTGGTGAAGCTCTTCCTCCCTCTCTGGATGATCGGCTTTTTGATCTACCAGTCCCCCGTGATCCGTCGGCTTTGGCATAGCCGCCGCATCGACGTGGTCGGTCCGGCCTTGCTCTTCGCCCTGCTGGTCATGCCGTCGGCGATCCTCGCCCTGTCCGAGTATGGAATGGCCCGTCCCAAGGCGCTGATGGCTTGGTATCATCGGCCGTTTCCCGAGTTTCTCCGACTCATCGCCAACAACTATCTGAGCTACTTCGACCCGAGCTACGTGTTCGTTCGGGGAGGCCGCCACATCATCCAGAGCTTCCCGCGCTTGGGCCTGCAGAACCTGATCGAGCTCCCCCTGGGGATCTACGGTGCCGTCGTGCTGTACCGGATCGACCGGCGATTCGGTGCGTTCGTCGCGTACTGGTTCTTCATCGGCCCCATCCCCGGCGGACTCACGTATGAAGCGCAGAACGTCGGGCGGACGATCGGTTGGCTTCCCGCGTGGAGCATTCTCAGCGGCGTCGGACTATGGGCCCTGTGCGCTCGGCTGTGGTCGCTGATCGCCGCCGGCGGTTGGCGCTGGGCGGCCGGGACGGCGAGCGGCCTCGCACTCTTGGCGGCTCTTCTGTACACCGTCCGCGCGGTCACCTTCATCGTGATGGACGAGTATCCGCGGGTGGCACCACCGTCCTATCAGTATTCGATCAGCGCGAGCATGGACTGCGCGCGGAAGAACCGCACGGACGAAGTCGTCTACGTCTCGCCCCGGTTCCATTACGCCCGCACGTTCGCCCGTTACTACTTCGAGCCCATGGTCCAGCGGGAGTCACCGGACATGCTGAAGTTTTCGGAGCCATCCCGACTTCGGTCCGGTGAGATGCTCGTCATTCCCGCCGGGCGGCCAAAGCCCCCGGGATCGAAGGAAGTCTGCACGATCACCGACCCCGCATCCAAGGCGGTTCAGGGCCACGTTCTGATCGGAGAGTCCTCGTCTTGAGCTCCGCCGAGGACGCGGACAAAAAGCCCACCTGGAGCCTGGCGGTGGGCCTGTCGTTTTCCGCGCTCGCCGCCGCGTACGTTTTCTTCTCCGGGCGCTATCTGCCCTACTACGACCTCCCGTGGCATACCGGACTCGCCGCGGTGCTGGGCACCGGACACGAGACGGGAGCCGACGGGTACTTCGTTCGAACCTGGCGCCCCTCCCCGTACCTCTTGTTCTATGCCGCCGTCGCCCTTCTCACGAAGCTCGGCGTACATGCCGAGGTTGGAGCCAAGCTTTGCTTCTGCGCTTCGGCGGCGCTCTGGACGTGGGGGGCGATGCGCGTCTGCCGGATCTACGGGCGCGACGCGCGGATGGGATTCATCGGCTCCATCGCGATGTTCGGAGGATCCCTGGGCCGCGGCTTCGGCTCCTTCGTCTTCGCGCAGCCTCTGATTCTCTTTGCCATCGCCGACTTCGAGCTTCTGTTGCGAAAGCCGTCACCGCGGCGAGCCGTCGTCCTGTCGCTTGTCTTGAGTCTCGCCTTCTTGGGTCACGGCCTGGTGTTCTTGTTCGCGACCTTTTTCATCGCCGTGCGGCTCGCCGTGCACATGATGCGGAGCGGCGACCGTTGGCCCACGGTGGTCCGACTGGCCGGCATCTACGTCCTTCCTATCCTCTTGGCCCTTCCCACGCTGATTCCTCGGCTCTACGAGCCGCATCTCACGCCGGACTTCGCTCGCATGGGTCTGGGACCGACCGATCTTGCCGTCTGGACCAGCCCCGTCGACGTCGCGAGGGCTCTCTGGTTCGATACGCTGGACCGGGGAGGTCGCGGGCATGAGGTGACCGCCTGGCTGCTCGTTGGGCTGAGTGCCGTCTGGTGGGCGCTGACCGTGTGGTCTCGACCGCGCTGGATGGTCACCGATGCCGTTTTTGGATTGCTGGTCGGGTCGGCCGTGGCCTTCACGTTCTTTGGGCCCGAGTCACTCCTTTGGCCGGTCTCGTTCTGGCTCGTCGAGCGTCGCATGTCGGCCCTTGCCCTGCTCCTCGTGCTGCTGCTTCCCAAGCCGAGGCTGAGCCACGTGACGGCGGCTTTGGGTCTGGTGGTCGTCGCCCACAACGCCTGGGCCAACGGAGCCGCGGTGCGGAGTTTCAACGAGCGCGCGCGAGGGTTCAGCGAGGTTCGCGCGCGGGTTCCCCAGGGCGCGCGCGTGCTGCCTCTGAACGATGGCACGGTGCCCTACGTAGGGGGTCTGCCGTGGCTCCTTCTGGCCGATGGGGTCGCATTCATGCCGATCCACGACGTTCCTACCGAGACGCCGGTGCACCGCAAGGATCCGAATCACCCCGCCGCGCCGCGGGCCGCGGCGTTTCGCGCCGCCCGCTTCGGAAACGACTACGACTTCGTCCTGCTGCTCGGAAGGAAGGAGCGTCGTCGGCTCGATGTCGATCCCGCCCTCCATCGCGTCGGTGAGTCGGGTCCGTGGACCTTGTATCGGCTGGCCGACCCGGCGCCGCGCCCAACCGAATAGCCGAGCGTCTTTTTTTACCACGAGTCGATCGGATGAAGGACACTCATCGGCGATGAAGGCCTGGCCCGTAGCAGCCCTCGCTCTGGCCGCCGCCTGCTCCGACGATCCCGGAACCGGCGCTCGTCCCGATGCGGGCGGCGGAGCCAGGTTCGACTCGGGCCTCGACGACCTCTGTGCACGGGTGGACCTCGATCGGATCGACGTCGACTTCGGGCCGGTGCTGCTCGGTGAGACGGGCGGTGAAGCCCTGACCCTGACCTCATCATGCGCCCAGACGGTCGATGTGACGATCGACCTACCCCGGTGCACGTCCGACGCGGTCTTCTGCCTCGATTCGAGCCTCGGACCGGTCGACGAGCTCCCGCTTCGGCCCGGTGCGAGCGAAACGCTCTCGCTGACCTTCCGTCCGGAGGAGGCGACGAGCTCCAGCGAGCAAATGGAGATCCGTTGGGGCGACCTGCTCTTTCAGCGGGAGACGATCGCTCTCCGCGGGCTGGGTACGGCATCCTTGGACACCGACATCGAGGTCATTCCTGCTCAGCTCGACTTCGGCTGTAGCTCCACGGTCGCGCCGTCCCGCCGGACGGTGCTGGTCGCGAACGTCGGCTTCGAAGACCTCGTCATTCAGGAGATCGTCGTCGATACCGCGGGTACGGACGCCTTCGTCTCCCCCGACGCGGCTCCCGCGACCGTCGCCCCGGGCGGAGCCCACGTCGTGACCATCGAGTTTTCTCCGCCCGATGATGGACGGGTCGAAAGCGGGATGCTGATCCGCTCGAACGACCCCGACGAACCAGAAGTGGAAGTTCGGCTCCGGGGAGAGTGCGTGGTGAGCAGCGCATGCCGGTTCGAGGTCTCCGGCGACCGCCCCTTACGGCTCGGACGCACGCGGGTCGGGTCGGCATCGCGCCGGGCCTTCACCATCGAAAACGTAGGAACGGGGGCCTGTTTGGTTTCTCAGCCGTCGTTGGCCGAAGAGTGCTCATCGACGATGGCGCTGGCCGAGCCCTTCGACTCACTTCTGCTGTCCCCGAATGCAAGTCTTACCCTCGCCGTGTCCTTCGACCCGACCGACGCGGGGGCCGAGCGCTGCCTGGGGTCTTTCGGCATGAGCAATCCCGATAGTCCGTTCAACGCCTTCGCCGTGACCGCCACCGCCAGCGCAATCTGGCTGGCATCGTCGCCCCCGCACCTCGACTTTGGGCAGGTCTTTGAGCCCGTCGTCACCGCCACCGTCTCGGTACGAAATCCCGAGTCGGTGCCCGCTTCGATCGAGGCGGTCCAGCTGGAGGCAGACGACAGGTACTTCGACGTCGACCCCTTCGCTCCGACGATGCTGCTTCCCGGGGAGACACTTGAACTCCGGGTCCACTTCACCCGGCGCGAGCGCCTCGGCGATCATGCGGGAGCACTGGTCTTGACCGTGGAGATGGACGGCGTACGCCATGAGCTGATCGTAGGTCTCGAAGCCGAAATCGAGTGAACGAAGTCAGCGGAGTTCGAGCGTGCGGTTGCCTTCGACGTTGATCGCCGAGAGCTCGCGGCCATCGGGCCAGATTGCCGCAACCCATTCTGCACCCGTCCATTGCCCGAGGCCGAACCGAACCGAAGTTGCATTTTGCGAGGCGCGGCTCGACCCGCCGTTGATGTCCCGAAACTGAACGACCCCGCCCGTCTTCACCACGACGCGAGCCGATACGCCTCCCTTCTCGCCGGTCCGAGGGGTCTCGGGGATGCGTACTTCGAGCCATCGGTTCGTGCCGAAAGGCGTTTCGTTTCGATAGAGGTTGATCCGTGAACCGTCGGTCGTTCCGGTGACGACATCGACGGCGCCATCGTGGTCGTAGTCGGCAAAAGCAACGGCCACGTTGTGGGCAAAGCGTCCGTTGACGTTCGCATGGGGCCAAGCCTGCTCATCGAACTCGGGCGGTAAGGTTCGTCGATGTGTAAAGGAGAGGTAGGGGCGGTTGTCTTCCTGCGCCACGAAGATGTCGGGCCACGCATCGGCGTTGAAGTCCTCGAATCCCAGACCCCAGCCGTAGGTCCCCTCCGTACCCGCGCGCCGCGTAATGTTGACGAACACACCGTCCGCGCCCCCGAGATAGAGCGGGTTGTTTCCGATGTTGGACACGTAGTAGTCCAGGAAGCCGTCACGGTTGATGTCGGCGGCGTCGATCCCCATCGGATGACCCACTGGATTCGAGAGGTCCGCCGACGCCCTGACGTCGACGAAGGTTGGGCCGGGATCGTTCTGCAGGAGTACGCGGTTCAGCTGATTGTCCCCGCGGTCGTTCCAGACCCACAGGTCCTGATCGCCATCATTGTCGTAGTCGCTCCAGAAGACCGCACACGGATTGCCGGTCGGGGATGCCGCGGCACGGGTAGCTTCGGTCACGTCGCGAAACGTGCCGTCGCCCAGGTTCTTGAGGAGGTACAGGCGCGCATCCTGAGATTCGAAAGCGTTGGACGCCACCACGACGTCGAGCCAACCATCGCCGTCGAAGTCGCCCCACGAGGCGATCTTGCTCCGGCCGTCCGCGGCCCTTCGCTCGGAAGACGGCGGTCCGCCGGCCCCTGCGGCCGCGGTCGCATCGGCGAATCGGCCGGTCCCGTCGTTTTTCAGCAGAACGTCGCGGGGATGCGTGCCGACGTACAGGTCGAGGTCCCCGTCGGCGTCGTAGTCGGCCGCCGCCACCGAGTAGGTGTCGCGCCCCTCGAGGACGGCACGAACACCCGATTCTCGGGTTGCGTCGGTGAACGTTCCGTCCCCATCGTTGAGCCAGAGCTGGGACGGAATCCGCTCACCGCGTAGACCGTTGGCGATGAAGATGTCCTCGAAGCCGTCGCCGTCGACGTCGATGAAACCTACGCCCACCCCGTGCTGGTTGCCCCCCGCGATCGCGTCGGCCAGCCCCGCCTCGAGGGCGACTTCGCGGAGCCGAACGGCTCCGGACTCGATCCGCTCCGCCTCCGGAACGGGTCGCGCGACGTGACCGTGGTCGACGGCCGACGCGAACGTGATGGGGTTCCACGTGAAGACGGCGGAAAACGAACTCGGTATCCCTCCGTCAGTCGAAGCAGCATCGAACCGTAGCGAGGCGTCGCGCCCGAGCGTCGCATCGGACAGACGACCGACGTCGTCCGCATCGGAGCTGCACCCCATGGCTGCGGCCATCAGCGGCACGAGGACGATGGCGATCGAGCGTTCAGCCACGTCGCTCCATACCAACGGACCTCGCATTCCGGCGAATCGAAAGGTCTACCGGGCCGACTCGCGCCCGGGTCAGGGCCTGGAGTCGTAGCGCCAGGACTTTTCGACCAGCAGCGTGGAGCCCAAACCAAAGTACATGCCCGAAAACGGCTTTCCCGTCTCCAGGTCGTACATGGTGAGATGCGGCCATCCGCTGCCGTTGAGGTCCATCGTGAGCTCGAAGGTGCCTCGACCGCGCGTGAGTGCCAAGGACGAGCCGCGCGACTGCGGTGCATCCTCATGAGCCGTGACCGACAGGAGAAGGTTGGCCTCGGAGCGCGATTCCAGGATGTACGCGCCGCGAACGACGTAGCGACCTCCCGGCTCCAGCTCGGGGCGATCGCCGAAGACCCCGTCGATCCGAATGCTGTCCCCAGCCGAGAACTCCACCGCTCCAATTTGGAAGGCAACCTCGACCAAGTCGTCGTCTCGCGTACCGTCCGCGCTACGGCAGCCGAACGCCCCCAGCAACCCGACGACGGCCACCGCCCCCGTGATGAGCCTGTGCACCACGGAATCGTAGCAGCGGTTCTCGAGTCGGCCAATCCGACGAATATCGGAGCCAAGTGCGGCTTTTCCTCGAAGACGCGGCCGGCCCGAGCGACGATTCAGTCATGCTCTGGCTCGCCGTCGTCCTCGCTGCCGCCACCGGAACCCCCGAGCCGCAGAGCGTGCTCGGGAAGGAGCTGCAGGTGTGCTCCAAGGACCCGCTGACCGGCTGGTTTCGCGACGGCTACTGCCGGACCGACGAGCGGGACCGCGGACTGCACGTCGTCTGCGCCTCGGTCACCGAAGTGTTTCTGCAGTACAGCCGTGAGCAGGGCAACGACCTCGTAACACCGTCGCCCGACCACCGCTTTCCCGGCCTGAAACCTGGCGACCGCTGGTGCGTGTGCGCCGCTCGATGGCTGCAGGCCCATCGAGCGGGGAAGGCTCCGCCCATCGTGCCCGAGGCTTCCGACGACAAAGCGCTCACGGTCATACCCAAGACGCTAATAACGCCGCTGTAGACGAAGGAGAACGTCTCTATCGAGAGGCTCGAGCGATCCGCAGTCGGTCGACGCGGTGAAGGGTCACGGTTGCGGTCCCGCTGGTCGCCAGCAGATGGCGTCGTTGGGCGTCGAGCGACAGCACGGAAGCCGGCGCCCGCCGCAGCTGGGCGTCGCAGAGGCTGCCGTGGACCTCGAAGCGGCCATGCCGGTCGACGAGCAGAAGGACGAACGAGCACGGGATGTCTTCTTCCCGCGACACGTACAGGTCGGATGGGTCCGTGGCCGGAAGCCGGTGGGCGACGAATTCGCCGGAGCGTTGACCGGCATGCCAACGCCCCGTGATGCGGTCGCGATGCACTTCCGCGTGGACCGTCCCGTCGTCGGTCTCGGCTTGGAGGTTTGGACCCGCCGTGGCCGGCATCGAGACGAGCACGTCGTCCCGGACTCCCCGGGCCGTAGGACTCGACCGCACGAACCAATAGACGTCGAGCGAAGTGTGTCCGTTCGATTCATCCTCGGTCGTCTTGACGAGCGCAACCGCACTGCCGTCCTCGAGCACCGGAGCGACGAACGTCGTCGACTCCTGACAGGCCGCGAGCAAAGCGATACCTGCGAGAGCACCGCCGCGGGCCATACGTCCATGCTGAGGAGCCCCGGGTAGTGCTGTCAACGAAGGTAGCGGCCGGCGTTGACCGTCAGCCGCACTTGACAAACCGCGTCACAAATCCCTGAGCAAGCGCAGGAGAATCGAGCATGCTTCAGCCTTTTGGACCCGACGTCTGGTTTCATGATTACGACCTCTTTCTTCCCGGCGGGATTCACTTTCCGGGGCGCATGACGGTCGTTCGGCTCCCGGGCGAGGGGGAGCTATGGCTCCACTCCCCGATTCCGATCGACGACGACTTGGCTCACGAGCTCGATGCGCTCGGCCCGGTGCGGCACATCGTAGCCCCCAACAAGGTCCATCACCTCCATGTCCCGGCAGCCATGGCCCGCTACCCGGAGGCTCGCGTTTGGGGTGCGCCCGGCCTCTACAAGAAGCGGAAGGACATCGCGTTCACGGACAAGTTGACCGCGGACGCCCCCCAGTTCTGGTCATCGGTCCTTGAACAGCACGTGGTGGGCGGTGCGCCGTGGGTGAACGAGGTCGTGTTCTTTCATCGGCCCAGCACGACCCTTATCGTGACCGACCTGGTGTTCAACGTTTACGAGTGCAAAGGGCTGCTTTCGCCCCTGGTCTTCCGGATGGCCGGCGCCTATCGCCGGCTGGCGCAGAGCCGACTCCTTCGACGTAGCGTGAAGGACCGCGCTGCTTTCGCGAACTCGGGACGGACGGTCCTGACTTGGGACTTCGATCGGGTGCTCATGGCGCACGGCCGACCTCTGGCCCCGTTCGAAGGCCAGCCTTCACCCAAAGACCAGCTCTGCAAAGCACTGGCTTGGATGCTGGAGGGCGGATGATGGCGAGCCCGCCCGAAGGTCACCTACGCTCAGCCGCTGACGTCGGTCGGTTCGAACGGCGAGAAGTGGGTACGATACGTGCCCCACACATCGAGCCAGTCGGTCATGCGATTCGCCGACTCGAGAGCCCACGGCGTCAAACCGATCGGTAGCGCAGACTCGAACTGAAACCACATCGAGCGCTCGGAGAAGCGGTGTGGCGGGGGATCTTCGCGGCGCATCATCGCGCGCTGGGTTGCCGTAGCGCGTACGCCGTGGGCCGTCATGCTCGGCGTCAAAAAGTATCCCCCGGCATAGAATGGCGGGCGATCGCCCTGTGGATCCTTGATGATCCCATTGAATTCGGTGGTGGCGTTGCGATGGAAGAACGGAGGGCGAAACGTACCTTCGGTCGCGTCCCAGCGCGGAGGAAAGAACACGAAATCCAGCGTGTTCGCGCCCTGCTCGTCCATCGGTGCCGAGAGTACGGTATAGATCGAGGGGTCGGGGTGGTCGAAACGCACGTTGCTGACCGGACCAAAGTCCAGAAGGTCGTAGACGTACGGCGTGTAGTTTCCGTGCCACGCGACGACATCGTACGGAGAGTAGTCCTGAGTAGCCTCGAAGATCTCCCCGGCGAACTTACTCGCGACCCGGTAGCCGGGATCGAGTCGATCCTCGTACCAGGCCGTCGGACTCACGAAATGACGCGGCTCCGTCAGTCCGTTGGCCCCAACCGGGCCTCGCTCCGGCAGCTCGAAATGCCGTCCATAGACTTCGGCCACGTATCCCCGCGCCTCCGGTGCGTCGAGGAGGACCGAGAACTTGATGCCGCGCGGGATGAGCGCCACGTGGCCGGGCGGGACATCGAGCACGCCCATCTCGGTGAGCAGCTCGAGTTTTCCTTCTTGAGGGACGATCAGAAAGTCGCCGTCGCTGTTGTAAAGGCACCGATGGTCCATGCTGCGGTTGGCCACATAGAGGTGGATGGCGAAACCGCGACGAAGCTCAGGACGACCGGCTCCGCCGAACGTCTTCAGACCATCGACGAAGTCGGTCGGTGATTCCGGCATGGCGATCGGAGCGTATCCTCGCAGGGTTGGGTCGGCCGGCGTCGACCCGAAGTTTGCCCGAAACGTCGGGTGCTCGATCCGCTGAAAGGCGCCGTGCTGCGCCGACGGCCTCACCCGATACATCCAGGATCGGAAGTTTTCGTGACGAGCGGCAACGAAGCCGGTCCCGTTGATCTGCTCGGCGTACAGCCCGTAGCGAACCCGTCGGGGACTGTTCATCCGACGAGGCAAGGCACCGGGAAGCGCCTCCGATTCATGAGCATTGCCGTAGCCGCGATCTCCCTGCCGAATGGATCGGCCGAGGATGACTTCACGGGCGCGAACCCGCTGACGCCCGAACATCTCGTGGGTCTCGCCCGGCTCCATGAGGAGCTCCGGCCGAGCCTGGGCAGCCTCGAACCAGGCCGCCGTAGCGCGGACATCGGTGCCGTCGACCCAGTCGTCGCCGGCGGCCACGCCGAGCAGAATGGGTTGCCCGTCCCACGCGGACGGGGCCGGCGCGTAGTCCGCGGACGGACCCAACCGAGCCCCCGCGAACGCCACGACGGCATCGACCGAGAGATCGCTCCGCGCCGCACACTCCAGCGCCACGCAGGAGCCCTGCGAGAAGCCGAAGAGGACGATCCGAGCGCTCGGGGCGTCGGCCCTCACGCGCTCCACGACTTGGCGGACTTCATCGATCGCGGTCTGGCCCGGCGACCCAATCGTTTCCAGTGCATCGCGATACGAGTTCTCGTACCAGGCGTTGTTCACGGCCTGCGGTGCGACGATGCTCAGGCTCGGTTCATGACCGGCGACTTCGAACACCCGGCCGACGATCGACTCCGCCGTGCTTCCTCTTCCGTGCACGGCCACGACGACGGTCGTCGCCGCAGCCAGGTCCGCCCCCGCGACCACCACCGGCTGCCTCAGTCCCCAGTCAGCTTGGGCCTGGCGCCGCGATGGACGACGCCCATGGAACGCCGCCTCGAGTGCACCGGCCGGTCGTTCGGGGTCTGATTCCAAAAACTCCTGCAGCCCCGCCCACGACACGCCGAGCTGCTTCAGCGAGGTCTCGGCGCCCACCCGCCGGAGCAGATCGAAAAGCTGCCCCGGCAGGTCGGGAACGCCACCCGCCGTCTCGACCGCCGCATACGTGTCGGGCTGCTCGTCCGCGAGCAACCGCAGCGTATGCGAAAGCAGGACGGCGTGGAGCCCGCTGTGTTCGAGAGCAAAGCGTCCGCCGAGGTCGTGGGCGAGACGATGATGGAGGCCGAGATGACCCCGATCCAGAACCGCACCGGACAGAGAAGCCCCGCGCAGCGCCTCGACCTGGGCTTGCCGTCCGGTCGGCGTTTCCGCGAGCTGCGAGGCGGCCCCGGCGAGCATCGTGATCGCCTCCAGCGCCCGGGACCGGCCCTCGTCGTCCAGCGACCCCGCGGATAAGGCCGAGACCGAATGAGCGAGGGCGTTGAAGAGACTCTTCATCTTCACGGAAAGCGGAAGTTCGGCCGTGAACTGGGGGCCATAGAAGACGCCGTCGGGCCGAGCTCGGTCATCGCGCTCGGTCTCCTTGGTGCCGGCGCGAGTCAGGCCATAAATCGCGGTCATCTCCGAGCCGGAGTAGGTCGTGGGAACTGCGAACAGCGGCCCGCCGTGGCGCACCCGTAGGACCTTGCCCAAGCCGGTGGCTGCGCCTCCGCCGAGAGCGACCACGGCGTCGGGTCGAAACTCGGCGAACGCCGTCTCGGCGGCTTCGACCACCTCGACCGGCACATGAACCTTCGCCTGGTCGAAAACGAGAAGGTCGACCGGCTCGAGGGCGGCGCGAACTTCGTCTACGAAGCGCCGGCTAGGACCCGTGATCAGGAAGACCCGACGCGCCTGACGCGCTCTGAGGGCGGCAGCAAGCTGGCTGAGGACGTCTTCTCCGAAATGAACGGCGCTCGGCATGGCGGATCTCCTGTCTCGGCGTCGCCCGCAGCCCAAGGCGCGGGCCGTTTGTGACGTGAGCTACAACCCACGTGAGCCGGCGTAAAGCCGAGCGCGGAGAATGGTCTGTTCGCTACCGCTCGACCGGGATGATCACTTCATTGCGACGCAGGAAACCGGGCGTGAAGGGATCGTTGTAGTACGCGTAGGTCGGAGGAGCCGAAGCCCGTAGACCCCGAGCCGACAGCCACGCGACCAGGCGGTCCTGCTGTTCACGGATCAGCTCGTCCGTCGCCACGCCGCTGAATCGGATCGCAGCTGCGCGCATCGCTGGAACTTCGACCAGCTCGATGTCGGCGCGCGCGGGCTCGGGCAGCGCGCTGCGCTCGTAGGCCGCGGGCATGATGAAACGGACGCGCCAAGGCCCCTTTTCGGACGGTGGCACCATGAGCGCTTCGTCGAGCTTTCGCTGCTGCGTCACCGGGGCGGTCATCGCGATCTTGGGCCCCGTCCGCTCCTTCGCGAAGATGTACCCAGCGAGCGGCATGAACGAGCGGCTGACCGCCTCACCACGGCCTCCCTGTCCTTCGATTTCGGCCGCGACCAGTCGCGGATAGTCGCGGACTTCGATCGGACCGTCCGTGGAAACGACCGTGTACTTTGGGGTTTCGACGTTGCTCACGCGCCACCACCAGCCTACGAGACCCAGGGCAAGAACTCCAAGCACCACCGCGATCGTCATGGCCGTCCTCCTCATCGTGCACCGCAGGCTATCCTGCTTTCGCTGAAGCTCTGGAACTGGATGCGGCGGCGAACGTTCTCAGGCCGCGGCCCGGAGTCGCCGGAAAACCAGGAGGTGTCCCAGCAAAGCCGTCAGGACGAGAACCGCCGGAAGCCAGACGAACGGCAGCTGCGTGACGAATACGTTGGGCGGACCAATCGTAAAGCGGCGAAAGGGCACGGGCGCCGAAAGGATCGCGACCGTTACGATATTGACGAGCAACGCGAGTCCGACCCAGTTCCATGCCTGGAGCACCCATCGCGGTAGCGGCCGAATCGCTTCGGCGGCGCCGAGCAACAGGGCGGTCAGGCCGGTCGCGATGTCGAAGTTCCGACCGAGGTAGGTCATCTGCACGCCGATCACGCCCTCCTCATAGGCGGCATGCAGAAGCAGTTCGACCGGAATCCGAAAGGCCTGATGGCCGACCAGCCACCAAAGCGGCAACCACGCGGCGAGCAGAGCCCCCAGCGGGGAACGGACCACGACGACGGCCAGAGTCACGAGCACGAACAAGAGCACGAACATCGTAGGCGGCGGTGGCCAAAACCATAGCCAACCCATGGCGGCTGCGCCGCCGGTGACGAGCAGCCATGCGCAAACGCCGAGTGCTGCCGTCGCCGAGCGCCGGCGGGTCGCGGCCCCATCGGCACCGGACCGACGGCTCGCCCAGGCAACCTCGAAGACGAAGCCGGCCGCGACCAGCAGGGACAGCGCGGCGAACCCCCAGGCTAGGGACGTCGAAGGTTCAGCCGCCGCATCCATGAAGTGTCGCGGGTTCAGCGAGAGAAGCGGTCAGGTGTTCTTCGTCGCGAAGATGGCGAAGGCTGCCCCCTGAGGATCGACGCAATGAGCGATGAGGTCGCCACCCGGAATCTCTCGGGGGCCCATCATCACCGAACCGCCGTTCTGGTTGATGCGCCCGACCGTCGCCTCGATGTCGCGGACGGTCACATAATGGATCCAGCTGGGCGGAAAGTTCATGAACTTCGCCATGTTGGAAATGCCGCCCTTGGTCGCGCCGGTCGGGTCCTGGAACATGAAGTAGACGCCGCTGTCGCCCATATCCATCTTCTCGGTTTCCTGCCATCCGAAGAGACGGCTGTAGAACGTCCATGCCGCCTCATGGTCGGTGGTGTTCAGCTCGGTCCAGCTGAACGTCCCAGGCTCGTCGCCGCTCGGCGGCGCCTCGTAGGTCGAAGGCGTAAACGCGGAGAAGACCGCGCCCTGCGGATCGCCGTACACGCCGATGCGTCCGACTTCCGGAATGTCCCAGCCCGACCGATAGACCGTGCCTCCGTTGGACTGCACCGCGGTCGTCGTGGCATCGACGTCGGCCACATGGGTATACGACATCCAGTGCGGCGGCACACCGCTCTGCTTGGCATCGTCGGGTAGAGCCATGACACCGGCAACGCCGGTCTCTCCCACGTAGAAAACCGTATACGGATTGCTGGGGTCGGCGCCCTCCCAGGGCTGCGCCTTCCAACCGATCGTCTCGGTGTAAAAACGGATCGCTCCGTCGACGTCGTTCGTCATCAGGTCGTACCAAAGGTTCTGTCCTTGGCTCATGCGTAGCTCCTTCCACTCGAGTGGCGAGCCGGGACGGTAGAAGTCCGACGGAAGACCGGTCAATCCGCCCAGGAAAGGCCCGATGGTCGCGGGACCGTCGACCGGCCCTCGAACCCGAGCAGCGATGCGCTGCGTCGAAAGGAGACGTCGGGGTCCCCCGCGCGATCCGACCGCTGACCGCTGACCGCTGACCGCTGACCGCTGACCGCTGACGGCACAGCAGCGGGGCCGTCACGTCGGTCCGTCGGCACGCCTCCGGATCGCCTCGACGTCGAGCCGATGCTCCGGTCCGAAGAACCTTCGATAGACCAGGAGGGCGATGGTTATGCAGCCCAGGGTCGTGCCACCTGCGACCATGAACATCACGACGATCTGGTATTTGACCGCCACCCACGGGTCGGCTCCGGCCAGGATCTGACCGGTCATGACTCCGGGAAGAGACACGATGCCGACGACGCTCATCGCGTTGATGATCGGTATCATGCCGCGACGGACCGCAGCCGTGACCGGTCGACGGGCCGCCTCCCACCGGGAGGCACCGTGCGCGAGCTCCATCTCCACGCGTCGCCAGTCGCCATGCAGAGACCCGAGCAGTTCATCCAAGCAGAGCGAGATTCCAGTGAGCGTATTGCCCAACACCATCCCGCAAAAAGGAATGACGTAGCGGGGTTCGTACCAGGGTTCGACGCCGACCACGGCGCCCGTCACGGCAAACGTGGTGACGAGCCCGGTGAGCGCCAACGTGAAGAAGCCCTGCCCGAAGGCCCCGGGAAAGGTATACGCCGGTCGCGTCACCGCGGCCCGCCCGGCTGCGGCCGTCATGATGACGACGACCCCGACCACGGCGGATGGCTGATCGATTCCAAAGACGAATCGAAGCACCTGGCCGATCAGAAGGAGCTGCAGGACGGTACGAATCGAGGCCCAGGCCAGTCTCCGCTCCAGATTCAAGTGGAGAGCGACGCTGATCGCTCCCGCGAGCACCACCAGTCCGGCGGAGATGGCCAAGTCGACCGCGGATAGCTCGATGGTGGAAGGCGTCACCGCTCGCCTCACCGCCCCAGCTCGAGTGAGCGGGTGCAAGCCTCGCGGGCGAGGCCACGGTCGTGACTGACGAGGAGCACCGATGCTTCTCTCTCTTCGGTCAGCGCGCGAAGACGCCGGTGCACGCGGTCGGTCGATGCGGAATCGAGAGCGCTCGTGGGCTCGTCGAGCAGCAGGACCGATGGTTTTAGCAGCAGCGCGCGCACGAGCGAGACCCTCTGCCTTTCGCCCACCGACAATCGGTCGACGGGCCGGCCCATGATAGTCGCCTGCAGACCTAGCTCCTCGAGGGCACGGACGGCGGATGCACGGTCGAACGACGCCGTCGATGAACCGTAGGAAAACGGCAGCGCGAGCGCTTCCTCGACGGTCGTCGTCACGAACTCGGGGGTCTGGGCAACGTACACCACACGGCGACGGTACCGCGGCCAGCCGAGCTCGTCGGGTCCTCGTCCGTCGAGCCGAACTCGCCCGCCACCCGCGGGGATCAAGCCGGCCAGCATGCGGAGGAGCGTGGTCTTGCCCGCGCCGGACGGTCCGACGAGGCCCACCCACTCCCCGATGCCGAGCGAGACGTCGATGGGTCCGAAGAGCTTGTCACCACCGAACGTAGCGACCAGGGCGCTCGCTTGGAGCTTCGGAACCACGGAGCACGACCTGCGTGCGGGGTATCACGACCTGACGCCAAAATCCCGCCGCACGACCATCGCGTCACGCACGTTCGTGAAGCTGGCTGCACTGTGACGGCGTGACGTCCCGGGTGACACTTCCTCGGGCCCAACGACCGGCTTCTCTGGTCGCTCTGCGTCCGGCACGCACCGTGCACTGCACGCGCTCATGCGGCCCTTCGGTCGCGAGGAGACGTGCAATGTCGAGACTACTGATTCTGATCGCCCTCTTCACCGTCACGACCGGCATGAGCGCCGGAGGCTGCGGGGGCTCCGAAGACGACGACCAGGAGCAGCAGGACCGACGCCGCGATGAAGGCGATGTCAACGAAGCCGAGCGCTCCGGCCGCGGCGGCCTACTGTTCGGTGACGACGACGCCCCAGACGACGGGGATGGGGTCAGCATGGGCCCGTTCGGCCCCGATGTGGATGACGGCGAAGGGAGCTCCGGCGGAGACGGTGGTTCCGGCTCGCCCGATGACCCCGGACCCGACGGGTCGGGCCCCCCCGACGGCAGCACGCCTGGCTTCAAGTTCGTCGGCGATCTCCAAGGCGCCGAGGCGGTCGCGACCGTTCAGGTGCAGCAGCTGCCGAGCTACTTGGAGATGGCAGCCGAGATCGTGAGCCCCACCGCCCACTACCTCTTCTTGGTCGCCCTCGTCGGTGACTCCGGCTACGGGGACATGGTCGACGTCCTCTACGGGGAGAGGATGCGCGTCCACGTACAGTTAGAGCTGGACGGCTTCACCCTGACCGTCAATCCCTTTGGGGGCGGCGGAGCCACCGCGTACTTCTTCGAGAAGGTGAAGTGAACGCCCATCACGACCCGAGGCTGGTCGGCGAGCCTCGTAGGTTGGTCGCTCCTGGAGCGTCGGCTCGATCCTGGCCGGTTCTTGCCTGATCCTCCAGGGCCCTATGAGGATTCCAGCAATCCTCATAGGGCTCGTGCTAGTTCGGAGGCAGGAACCGAGCACGATGATCGACGACCTCGTCCAGCTTGTCGCGTCCCGATGTTCCGAGGATGGCGCCAATCGAACCGGGCTGTCCGCTCTCACCTTGGTGCGGATGTCCAATCCCATGCCCCGTACGCCGGTAGTGTACGGGACCTCGATCTGTGTGGTGGCCCAGGGGCAGAAGATGGCCCACCTCGGGGAGCGCCCTCATCGCTACGACGCTGGCCACTACCTCATCTGTTCGCTCACCCTCCCCATCGAGAGCGAGATTCCGCGAGCGAGCGCACGTCGTCCGTTCCTCGGTATCATCATCGATGTCGAGCCCGCCGTCGTTGGCCAGCTCCTCCTCGAAATGGACGAGCCTCCGCGTCCGCCCGCACTGACGATGCCGGCGATCGCTTCGAGCCCGGTCAGCTTCGGGCTCGTACGGGTCGTCCATCGCCTAGTCGAGGTTGCGGACCGCCCGGTCGATCGTCGGGTCCTCGGTCCGAGTCTGATTCGGGAGGCGGTCTACGAAGTGCTGCGCGGTCCCCACGGACACGTTCTCCGTGACTGCGTCGCTCGCGAAGGGAGCTCGGCCCGGGTTCCGCACGTCATTCGCTTCATCGAGGAGAACTTCCATCGATCGCTCGACGTCGAGGAGATCGCTCGGCAGGCGGCCATGAGTCCGTCGGCGCTCCACAAGCACTTCAAGCAGGCGACAACGATGACGCCGATGCAGTACGTCAAGAAGATGCGTCTGCATCATGCCCGAACGCTTCTGCTGGCCGGCCGAGGTGCGAGCGAGACCGCTTTCGAAGTCGGGTACGGGAGCGCTTCTCAATTCAGCCGCGAATTCCGGCGCATGTTCGGCCTTTCTCCCGTCGAGCTCCGCGCCGCCGTCAGCTAGGCCACATTTTTCGGGTGTGGGGGTGTCGACCGTTCCGCTTCGGGCGATACGGGAGCCATGCGGTCGACCAAGGAGCGACTATACCGGATCATCTTCGAGGCCGAGACGCCGACGGGAAAGCTCTTCGACGTGCTGCTCCTCCTGGCGATCGTGGGTTCGATCCTGGCCGTGATCCTGGAGAGCGTGGATTCGATAGCGATCCGCTACGGCTCCGAGCTCGACGCGATCGAGTGGGTCTTCACGATTCTCTTCACCATCGAGTACGCCGTGCGGCTGTTCGTTTCGCCGCGGCCCGCCGGGTATGCCACGAGCTTCTTCGGGTTGGTGGATCTCTTTTCGGTCTTGCCCAGCTACCTCGGGCTGGTCTTCCAGGGGAGCGACTCGCTGGTCGTCATCCGTGGTTTGAGATTGCTCCGAGTGTTCCGGGTCCTGAAACTCGGACGTTTCTTGGGCGAGGGTGAGATACTCCTGAGGGCCCTCTCCGCTTCCCGGTTCAAGGTCACGGTCTTCCTCGGCGCGGTCCTCGCTGGTGTCCTGATTCTGGGTACCGCGATGTACATCATCGAGGGTCCAGCCAACGGCTTCTCCAACATCCCGGAAGGCATGTACTGGGCCATCGTCACCCTGACGACGGTGGGCTATGGCGACTTTGCGCCCTCAACCCCCTTGGGGCGGCTGCTCGCCGCGGCGGCCATGATAATCGGGTACGGCATCATCGCGGTTCCGACCGGGATCGTCTCGGCCGAGATCGCGGCCGCCGGACGCGAGGCGGCGGCAGCCCGAAGATGCGAGCGATGCCAGCTCGAGGGACACCAGTCCGATTCCAACTACTGCCGGCGATGCGGAGATCGCCTCTCGGCGACCTAACTCGCACTTTGCTGGCGCCGGCCCTTGTGCAACGTAAGGGGGCCATGGGTCGGACCTTCGAAAACCGAAAGCAGGCCATGGCCAAACGCGGCGACCGGGACGCCAAAGCCTTCACCCGCGCCGGACGCCAGATCAGCATGGCCGTCAAGTCCGGCGGACCCGACCCCGACGCGAACCCTGCGCTTCGTCGGGCCGTGCAGAACGCCCGCGCCGTGAACATGCCCAAGGATCGCATTCAGGCCGCGATCGACAAGGCGGCGGGCGCCTCCGATTCCGAGGACTACCAGGACATCCTGTACGAAGGGTACGGGCCTCACGGGATCGCCCTGCTCGTCGAGGCCGCGACCGACAACACCCAGCGGACGGTCGCCAACGTTCGCTTCGCCTTCCGTAAAGGCAACGGCAACCTCGGCACGTCGGGGAGCGTCTCTTTCCTTTTCGACCGCTTCGGGCACTTTCACCTCGAGCCGGAGGGCGTCGACCGCGACGAGCTCGAGCTCGAGCTGATCGACCACGGGCTCGAAGAGCTGCTCGACGCGACCGACGACGAGGGACGCGCCACGCTCCTGGTTCGGTGCGCCCGCGATGGATTCGGAGCCATGCAGGCCGCGCTCGAGGCGAAAGGCATCGAGCCGATTTCGTCTTCGATCGACTGGGTACCCAAGACCACCACCGAGCTCACCGACGAGCAGGAAGAGGAAGTGGTCGCCTTGATCGAGCGGCTAGAGAACGACGACGACGTGCAGAAGGTATTCACCAACCTGGCGTAGCGGCCCCGGCGGCTCTCGGGGCTCCGACGGACGGGATCGCGGTCATCGACCGAAGAACGGATACGAACTTCCTTGAAACTGAGGGCTGCGCTGCTAGCTTCGGCTCGATGCCGCATGGCCCCAACATCTCAGGCTTAACCCTGAGAAGCAGTGCGTTCCTCGCCGGGTCGTTGCTGTTGAGTCCCCTCGGCTTCGCCCAAGACGCCGACGTTCCCTCGGTCTCGACCTCGAGCGCGGCTGATGCGCAGGTGGAAGACGACGAGTGCCGATTGTTCGGCACCGACGACGATCGAGCGACCAATGCGTCGACCCGTGAGTACCAGCTCCGGATGGTTCGTCCGGGTACCCACTACATCGACATCGTGCAGACCGGTAGCTGGGGGGAGCCCACAGAGGTTTCCTTCATGGGGTTCGAGCTCCTGGATACCAGCGTGGATTCGGACGGCGAACCCTACGCGACGGTGACGATCGATGACGCGCTCGGGGTTTGCGAGCCGGGCGAGTACGAGCTCGTCGTGGACGATGACCTCGGCCCGCACGCTCGCGTGCTGGCGGTCTTCGACGGCATCGTCCTGCTCGAGCTCCACGGAGACCTCCGCTATCTCCGAGCCGACTTCGTGCGGAAGCGGCCGGTCTTCAAGATGAGCTGGCAGAGCTCGTACAGCATGCCGGCGCCGAGCAGCGGGGCGTCGAAGAGCAAAGCCAAGCGAAGGCGGCCGCGGAGACGTCGGAAGTAGCTACCACTCGTCGGGGTCGCAATCGACGATCTCGCCGGAGTGGGTGTGGCCCTCCCGGCAGGACCCCGTGGGCCCGATTCTTGGAATCGGGGCCTTGATGTATCGACCCGAGTTCGCCGTCCCGTAGACGAACATCTTGGGGCGCCCGTCCCCGTCCAGGTCGGCGACCGCGGCGCACGTGAACTCGGCCGTGCGCCGGCTTCCTGGTTCGATGGTCTCGCACGCGTATCTGTAGAACATGCGACCGTTCGGCCGCACTCCGATGCACGAGAACTCGTCACAAGCGGTCGGCGACCTCGAGTAGCAGCGACGACTGCAGTCTCGATTATCGAAATACTCCGGCTCCGAACCACCCGGTCCATCGGCTTTGATGGCCGCGTAGAAGTCCATTTCGGCGCGGAACTGTTCTTGTCCGACGCGGATCGCAGCCAGGAACTGGCGGGCCTCCGCGCTCCGGGCCATGAGCTCATACCGCGTCATCCCTTCCTTCGAGGGTCCCGTCGGCGAAGCTGCAGGCCGAAGAGCGTCGTCTCTGTGCTCTTGAAACGATTCCCCGTTTTCGCGGCGGGCGCCCGAGGCCGGTGGGGGGCGCTGCTTTCGTCGAGTAGCGTCACTTCCGAGGGACGGGGTCGGCGTAGAGGCGGGAGCAGTGCTCGGAGCCGCCTTCACGGACGCTTGCTGCATGACGCTCGCTTCGGCGCGACTCGAGGACTCGGAGTACGCTCCGGCGACGAGCCGCAGACCGATGCCGACGACACCGATGAGCGCGATGGCGGCCCAGGGCCCCAGCGCCGGCATACTCCAGCCCGACTTCCTCTTCGCCGGACCGCGGCGTTCCCGACAGCGAGGGCAGCTGGCCTCGAAATGAAGAGCTCCGCAGTCTTGGCAGCGACTGGCCCGGGTCGAGACCTCGTCGGGTGACCGCCCGCGGGAGAGGGCCTTCAGCTCGGCGGCCAGGCTCCGAGCGCTCGGCGGACGCTGCGTCGGATCGACCGACAGGCAGCGAAGGATGAGCTGACGAAGCTGCGGATGCACCGTGGGCGATATCGGCTCCGGCCCCGCTTTTTGCGCGCGGGCCAGAGCCGCGATCATGGGCCACGGTCCGAGTTCTTTCGAAATAGCAAAGGGGAACCGGCCGGTGCACGCCTCGTAGAGGACGACGCCCAAAGCGAACAGGTCGGTCGCCGCACTCGCTCCAGCTCCGGCGAGCAGCTCGGGCGCCAGGTACAGCGGCGTGCCCAAGACATCGCCGGTCTTGGTCATGGTAGCGTCGCCCGCGAGGCGCGCCACGCCAAAATCGAGGACCTTGATCCGCATCGGTGAGCGGCCGGTGACGAAGAGGTTGCTGGGCTTGAGATCGCGGTGCAGGACGCCGCGCTCATGCGCCAGCGTTAGCGCGTCGGCGATCTGACGACCGAGCTCGATGACGTCCTCCGATATCCACGAGCCCTCGCCGTTCAGAGCCACGTCCAGCGCCGAGCCCTCAAGCAGTTCCATGGGCACGAACAGCTGTCCCTCGTGGGTGAAGGGCGGTTCGATGGAGACGAGGTTCGGGTGACTGAGGTCGGCGAGGATCCTCGCTTCGCGGGCGAGTCGAGCCTGACTTCGCTCATCTCGGCTGTGCTCGGGCCGAAGGGCCTTGATCGCGAAATCTCGATTCAGCGCGCGGTGTCGCGCTCGGTAGACGATGCCGTGAGCCCCCTGACCGATCACGGCGTCCAGCTGCCAGTCGCCCACCTCGCGCGGAAGGTTGGCGTCCCGACGGGCGCCCGCCGAGACCACCGTGGGGTCGACCGCTGGCTCGTCCCGCTCGGTCGGGGCGCCGAATCCCAGCACCCGCTCGACGATCTGGTGGGCCGACGGACGGCGTTCCGGATCGAGCTCGAGTGCCTGCATCACCAGGCGCGCGAGCTCGGGGTCGATCCGAGGTGCACGGTGCAGAAGTGGCACGATCGGCTCCCCGGATGCTCGACGGATGACCTGCTCGACGGGCGTCGGCGCCGGGTCCGGCAAAGTGCCGGCGAGCAGCTGGTAGACCGTGGCTCCCCACGCGAAGACATCGGCTGCCGCCTCCACTGCTTCGCCTCGAGCCTGCTCCGGCGCCATGTACGCCGGCGTACCCATGATCTGGCCTTGAGCCGTCAGCGGGGCCGTGCCTTCGGGAAGGTAGGTCCGAGCCAGACCGAAGTCGGCGAGACGACCATCGGCGAACGTCTCATCCCCGAACAGGAAGTTGGCCGGCTTCACGTCCCGATGCACGATCCCGAGGGAAGCGGCGTGCGCCAGCGCTTCGGCGAGATGGGCCGCGACCGACAGCGCGGCTTCCAAGTTGACCCGCGGGTCGTTCACCAGTCGGTCGGCGAGCGATGCGCCCGGCATCAGCTCCATCACCAAGTATGAAACTTGCGTCGCGGGATCGTGGCCCGCGTCGAGTACGCGCACACAGCGGGGATGGTCGAGACGCAGGGCCATCCGCGCCTCGCGTTCGAATCGTCGGGCGTTCTCTTCGCCGGCGAGTTCCAGGATCTTCACCGCGACTCGGGGTCCCGGGGTCTCGAGGTCCATCGCGAGGTACACGGAGGCCATGCCGCCTCGACCGAGCGGCTTCTCCAGCAGCCAGCGCGACCCCAGCACCGTGCCCGCAGTGACAGTCGACTTCGTCACGGCTCGGTCGGAGGGCTCTCGGTCTCCGCCGGCAGCTCACCCCATACCTCCTCGAGTTGCTCTTGGAATGCTTCCAGCTGATCCGCTGGAATAGGTCCGTCTGCGAATCGAGGTTCGGCTCCCAACCCTTCGAGAGCTTCGAGCCCGTTGGCCTCGGCGGCCGCCTGCTCTCGATACCGCACGAAGTTTGGCACCGCGACCGCACCCAAGATGCCCGCGATGGCCACCGTGACGAACACGCCGGGCCCGACGAGCCCGCCGGCGAAGCCCATCAGGGGAGCGAAGGGATAAGCCAAGGGATTACGGTTGGGCGGCCGGACACCGATCCGCTCGGAACCGACGGCCAGCGCCGCGATCCGCTTCGGCGTGAAGGGGTGACTTCGGTTCAGCTCGACGACGGCCGGCCAAAAACGCCCCAGCTCTCGAGCCTGCTCCGCGTACGCCTTCACGTTGAATCGTCCGGCGAGGCGCCCGCCGCTGGCCAGCACGGAGAGGCCGCGAAGGGCACCGGCCAAGTCCTGCGCCGCATGGCGGCCGGTGCGATCACACGAGTACTCACAAGCGCGGGAGAAGGCGGGCCCCAGCAGCGGCACGAGTCGAGCGGGGAGAAGAAAAGGCATCCAGCGCAGATGGCCGAGCGCCACGTGGCCAAGCTCGTGCCCGATGACGAAGTCCAACGCGCCGGGATGACCTTCACAGCCCTCCACGATCTCGGTGTAGAGGACGATGAAGTTACGACCCGCGTACCGCGTCGCGAACGCATTCAAGACTCCGCGCTCGTTGAGCAGATACGCCGCGGGCGGACGCTCCATTCCCAAGCGCGCGCTCGCATCCAGCACCTTCTGGTATAACTCGGGATACTGTTGAGGGCCCAGACGGACGCCTTCCGCTCGCAGGTTTGCGATGAGGATCGCCTGTCCCATCGTGATGCCCAATGCCACCGCCACCACCGGGATGAGTCCCAACCCCAAAGTGACGACGACCAAGGTCAACCATCCCGCCGCCGCGACCAGCACCATGACGAGACTGAGTCGTTTTTCTCGAGCACTCCGCAGGTGCTCGAGGTCCGCACTCGCCGCCATACCTTCGATGTACCACGGACGGATTACCGGCTCGAAATTGACGGCCCATGCGGCCCGGCAACCGTCCGTACGCGCATGTGGTACCTGGGCGGAGGGGGGCATGTCGGGTGCGCGCCTCGCTCCCACCGTGGTAGTCGAAGCCTGTGCCAAGCGAGAGGAAGCAGTGGAGGCCCGTAAGTCGCTCGCGAACGACGATGACCGAGCTCATGGTCCCGAGTTACGCGAACTTCGGAGGAAAGGTGCACGGAGGCATCCTATTGCGCCTGATGGACCAGGTCGCCTACGCGACCGCATCCAAACACGCGGGCACCTACTGCGTGACGGTCAGCATCCACGGGGTCCACTTCCGCGCTCCCGTGGAGGTGGGGAATCTCGTATCGATGCGAGCCTCCGTGAACTATGTCGGACAAACGTCGATGCTCGTGGGAATCCACGTCGATGCCGAAGACGTGTCGACGTCGGAGGTGAGGCACACCAACACCAGCTACTTCTGGATGGTCGCCAAGAACGAAGACGGTTCGAGTGCCGAAGTTCCCGGTCTAATCCTCGAGACGCGAGAGGATCTACGGCGATGCCTGGAGGCGATCAAGCGCCGGGAGCTCACCGCCCGCTACGATTCCAAGTTCGACAACGCTCGGAGCGGTCTCGCTCTGGCCAAAGAGATCCCCTCGCTGGATCATCATCGCGTTCGGCTGGCGGCTGACTTCGACCAGACGACGCTGTAGCCTCGGCATCAAGACCCTATTTCCCCGGCGACCCCCGGAGCGCGAGTCAGGAGTTCAGGCATGCGACGATACGATCGAGGGCCGGAAACCGAACGCCTCGTTCTCCGGGCAGCGACGCCGGCCGACGCGGAAGCCGTCTTCGCGTTCAACACTCATCCGGAGGTCATGCGCTACACCGGCGAACCCATGCCGAGGTCGGTGAAGGACGTCCGAGACATGCTTGCCGCCTACCCCGACTTCGAACGTCACGGCTACGGTCGATGGCTTTGCGTAGAAAAGAAGAGCAGCCGCGTAATCGGCTTCGCCGGACTCAAGGTGCTGGAGGAGCTCGGCGAGGTCGACCTCGGCTACCGGCTGCTTCCCGAGTTCTGGGGGCGGGGCCTCGCGACCGAAGCCGCTTCGGCCTGCGTTGGCTTCGGTCTGGACGGGCTGCGACTGAAGTCGATCATCGGGTTGGTCCTTCCCGAGAATCTGGCTTCCATTCGCGTGCTGGAGAAGGTGGGCATGACCTTCGACGGAGCCACCTCATACGGAGGCGACCCATGTCTTCGCTATCGCATCACCGCACGGTCGGATCGTCATCGATGCTGACCGCTCCGGAGGCGCTCACGACTTGACGAGCCACTTTGCCTCGCACACCGTCTCCCTGGCTCCGGGTGAGTCAGAATTCTAGCGCACTTCGCTCGGCCGTCGCGCGAGGTAGAGCTTTTCGATACATACGTCCTGGTTGTTGCTGAGGCGGCCGGTCCCCGCGGTCATGCCCCAGTAGACGACCGACTGGCCGCCGAAGATGTCGCTGACGATCTTCGCCGAGTACGAGGCCTTCGGAGCGCCGTCGAGGAAAATCTTCAGCTGTCCATCCGCGGGTTCCCACGTGATGCGCAGAGGGTGGCGCTCTCCGTCCTCTAGGTTGTCCAGCTCGACGATGCGGGCATCGCTCTGCCGGTGGTACGGGTCTCCGTCCCGCAGCAGCGCCATGTGGTCGGCCGCTGGATCGTTGATGTGCGCATTGCGGTACGTATCGAACTCGATGCCCAAAGAGGGAACGAGGCCAGCGAAACCCATGCCCTCACCGCGAAACCCGGTTTGCACGGTCGGATGGAAGACGAACACGATCCCGTCGGCTCCCTCTTCGTCCTTCTCGCCGAGGACCAGGTCCAGCCTCATTTCGAAGGAACGGGCCAGGTCGATGGGACGCTTGAACCAGGCAGACCCGCTCACGTACGGACGGTCGGGGGTGAGCCGTATGCAGCTCTCGCTGATCAACGAAGCGCTGCCGCCCAGACGAAAGTCTCGGACCGTGCTCTGCGCATTGGCGAGCCCGAGCGGGAAAGTGCCCAGCGCGAGAGCCAGCAGCATACGATACGCCAGCGGCACGTTCCGGTCGTACCACGTGGCGCGCGCGAACATGTAGCGGAGACGAGCCATCAGCGAGACGTCCGCGTCGGAGGTGGCACGATGGGGTCTGGGTATACGGGTTCCGCGGAAAGCCACGGCGTGTGGACCCGGCCGTCGGTGAGGAAAGCGAGTTCGGGCAGCCAGCGCTTCACGAAAATTCCGTCCGGATCGTAGTCGCGCCCCTGCTTGACCACGTTGAAGACTCGGTCGCGCGGGTCCGTGCCCACGCCGGCGACGTACTGCCAGTTCCCCCAGTTGGAAGCCGGGTCATAGTCGATGAGCTGAGCCTCGAAGTAGGCCGCTCCCCAGCGCCAGTCGATACCCATGGTCTTGGCTAAAAACGACGCGACGTTCTGTCGGCCGCGATTCGACATGAAGCCGGTCGCAGCCAGCTCCCGCATGAAGGCATCCACGAACGGGAATCCAGTCTCTCCCCGGGTCCAGGTCTCGAAAGCGTCCCGGTCGCGCTTCCAGCGGCGCGAACGCCGCCCGACGCCCGCCAAGCGAAAAAGATTCGGCCCCTCGCGCAGAGCCAGGAACTTGAAGTAGTCCCTCCACAGAAGCTCGAACACGAGCCAGTAGGTCGAATCGTTGCTGATACGCTCCTGCTCGTAGCGTCGCAGCTCGGCGTAGACCTTCCGCGGAGAGACGCAGCCGAGGGCGAGCCACGGGGAAAGCTTGGACGATTCATTGGGCTCCAGCAGGCCGTTGCGCGTATCTTTGTAGTGTCGAAGGGCGTCGGCCTCGAACATGTACGACTCGACGCGAGCCAGCCCGGAGGCTTCGCCCCCTCGAAAAGACAGGATGACTCGTCGATCGACGGCGCACTCCTCGACCCCGAGCTCGCTGACAGTGGGTATCGAGCCCGGGTCGGCGAAAGCTGGACTCTCGACATGGGCTGGCGCCGCCAGCGGCTCGCGAACTCGCCACTTCTTCTCCACCTTTCGTCGGAAGGAGCTGAATCCGTTCGGGAGCTCGGCGACGGGAAAGGGGAGGTCTTCGAGGTGGACCAGCGTGCACTCGAGCCACCCCCGCGACCCGCGACCCTGGTCGGCCAACGCCGCCTCGACCGAAGTCTCGTCCTTGACCTCCTCGTCACAGGTTTCGCGATGGAAGAGGACCTCCGTGGCGTGGTACTCCGCGGCAAGTTGCGGCAAGACCTCGTCCGGTCGCCCGACTCGAATCAGCAAGTCGCTGCCTCGGGCGCGGAGCTCTTCTCGCAGTCCCTCGATGCTCTCCAGCCAGAAGCGCGCCCGATGAGCTCCGAGACGAGCACGACCGGTGATGCGGTCCCCACCCCAGATTCGCGGATCCAGGACGAAGACCGGAACCACTTGGTCGAAGCCCGAGACCGCCGCGTCCAGCGGGCCGTGGTCGTGGAGGCGAAGGTCGTTGCGGAACCAAACGATCGCTCGACGCATGATGGCGAGGAGGACATGGCCTCGAGGCAGCTGAAAACAAAGAACTATCGACTGACCATCGCTTCCGCGAAATCGTCGGCGAAACCGAGACGAACGACTGCTCGGTGCATCCGAAGCCGACTGGCGAACGAAAGGAGGCGGTGTCAGCCCCACCGCGGGCTCCAAAGGAGAAACGAAAAATGATGAAGAAACTATACGTCACCGCCGCTCTTGCGGCGTTCGCCAGCGCTTGCGCCAGCTCGGGCTCGGCGGACAACGGTTCGAAGGCTGCTGCATCGCAGCCGGCCGCGGCCGCGGCCGCCGCCACCGGCGACATCGTGGATGTCGCGGTTGGGGCGGGCTCATTCGAAACACTGGTTGCGGCCCTCCAGGCCGCCGGCCTCGTCGACGCCCTGAAGGGCGACGGTCCTTTCACCGTCTTCGCCCCGACCGATGAGGCGTTCGCGGCGCTGCCGGACGGAACGCTCGACACCCTCCTCGAGCCCGAGAACGTGGGCCAGCTTCAGGATATTCTGAAGTACCACGTCGTGGCCGGAAAGGTGATGGCTGCCGACGTGACCAGCCTGAGCTCGGCTGATACCCTGCTCGGCAAGCCGCTGAACATCTCGACGAAGGACGGTATGGTGAAGATCAACGACGCCACCGTGGTCAAGGCGGACGTCGGTGCCAGCAACGGCGTCATCCACGTCGTGGACACCGTCATTCTCCCCAACTGAGCTGCCCGCATCGGGGGTCGAGCGTCTCGACCCCCGATCTCCTCGTTCCCGCCCTGTCCCCGCCTTGGTCCAACTTGCCGCGTTCGCCTTGCTCTTGTGGCGTCGCGCGACCGCGTTGTGCCGCGTTCGCCTTGCTCTTGTGGCGTCGCGCGACCGACTCCAGCCGGAGTAGGGCTAGCCCCGAGGCAGACTGTCACGGCGAGACGATCGTCTACGACGCTGGGCCGCCCCGAGCGACATGCTCCCCCCGCTCGGGCCTTCTGGACGGGCCGCCATACGATCTGAACGCTGGCACGACTCCTGCTCTCTGTGGCGGCCCATGACGAAAAACAAAAAGCCACTCGTCCAGATCAACATCGACCGACGAGGCACGGTTCTCGACTCCCGGAAGCGCGCCGAAATGGCGAACTCGCTCGGTGAAGCGGCAGAAAAGACGCGGAATGCCGTGAAGCAAACCAGTAGGAGCGCCTGGTCGGCGGTTCAGGACAACCCGAAAGTCACCATCGCCGCGACGACGATCGGAGCGGCGGGTGCGCTTGCCGTCGGGGCGTACTTGAAGAGCCGGCAGGCTTCCTGAGCCGATGGTCGTGGCCGAGCCGATCGCGCCGTACCTGGTCGAGGAAATCCGAGGAATCGGTCGGACCTACGGCGCGCACCTCGAACAGGCGAACATTCGGACGACGGATGAGCTTCTCGAGCGGTGCGCGACACCGGCCGGTCGACGAGCGGTGGCCCAGGATACCGGCATCTCGGCGGAGCGTCTCTTGCGCTGGGCCCGGATGGCCGACCTCATGCGGATCGATGGGATCGGGCCAGACTATGCGCGGCTCTTGGAAGAGGCTGGGGTCACGACCGTGGCCGCCCTGGCCCGGCGTAGCGTCGGCGACTTGACCCAGCGCCTGTCCGAAGCGAACGGGACGCGAAGCCTCGTTCGGCAGCTACCGACCCGGCATGACATTGCCCAGTGGGTCGTGGACGCCGGCGTGTACCGCTCCGGGCTTCGCACCGCACCCACCGGATAAACAAGACATCGAGCATGCCCCGGGACCTCGCCGCCGGGGCATGCTCACCCTCATCCGTCGCCTAGATAACCGCGTTCGGGGCGGCTACATCGCTTGCCCCATCTGCGACGTACACACCGACATCCTCCGAGTCGAAGACATCGGCTTCAAGGTCTTGGTCTTGCGGCAGGAAGCTGCGGACGAAGAAGATGGACTGCCCGTGCATCGCTTCCGTTTGAATCTGCAGGGCATCCACATCGTCGAAGCCAATGCGGTGCAGGTAGTCTACGAGGGATTCATCCTTTTCGAAGCCGGCGACGAGGCCCTCCCCGAACAGGGTGCACCGCCCCAAGCCAGGCAGCGGTCGAGACTGTTGAACCGGGAACCGGCGGCGAAAAGGGTCGAGGTCCGAGGCGCGCTGCGCTCGGACGAGCACGTTGAAACGACGCGTCGCCGTATCGGCCAGCGTGTGCATCAGCTGGGACGCGAAGAGCGTGTCGATGGTCAGAACTTTGGTACTCATGGCGGGAGGGTTCGCAAAGTTGATGCCAGCCCTCTGAGAGGTGAAGCGTAGAGGAGGTCCCTGACGCATATCGCCCCATACGGGCAAAAATGTGGTGTCGGAGCCAACGATGCGTCGGCATCATACGGTCGTTGGGGGCTGGCACGGTCGCTGCATCTTCCCGTCCCATGCTGTCGAACAGAGACGAGCTCGAACAACGAGCGAAAGCAAAGATCAACCAGTGGGAAGCGGAGATTCATCGGCTGCGGGCGGAGTCAGCCGCCACCGCTCGAGAGAAGACGGAAGAGCTGCAGAAGAACGTCGAGGCCTTGAGGCAGACTCTGTCCGATTCGGCCGACAAGTTCACCGAGTCGGCCGCCAAGCGGATCAATCAGCTACTCGAACGCTGATCGGACTCGATCCCGTATCGCTCCATCTTTCGATACAAGGTGCGGCGGTCGATTCCCAACACCGACGCCGCCTGCGTCTTGTTGCCGTCCATGGCGGTTAGGACCCGCTGGATGTGGTGTCGCTCGACTTCCTCGAGCGACACCATTTCCGGCACGGCGTCCAGCACGTGATGGCCCACCTGATAGTCGCGCAATCGTTCCGGAAGGTCTTCGACCGTGATCTCCGAGAAGCGGGTCAACGCGACCGCACGTTCGATGCAATTCGAAAGCTCGCGCACGTTCCCTGGCCAGTCGTACCGCAGCAGCCGTTCACCGGCTGGGCCCGAGATGCCCGTTACGTCGCGCCCCTGACGCTGAGCGTTGGCCTCCACGAAGCTCTGGGCCAGCAGCAGTATGTCGTTTCCTCGAGCCCGGAGAGGCGGCAAACGCACATGCACTACGTTGAGCCGGTAGAATAAGTCTTCCCGAAAGTTCCCCTCCTCGATTTCGCTCTCCAGGTCCTTGTTGGTCGCGGCCACGACCCGCGCATCGAACTGGACTTCGCCGAAGCCGCCGACCGGGCGCTCGGAGCCATCCTCCAACGCCCGGAGAAGTTTTGCCTGCATCTCGAGCGGC